>JAIYAP010000020.1 GCA_027488935.1 Saprospiraceae bacterium
AAGTGGTTCGTAGAAGATGGTTGCGGTAACGAAACGATCTGCGAATATACCTTCGTCGTGAAAGACTGCAAAAAACCAACAGTTGTTTGTTTGAACGGTTTGAGCGTGAACATCATGCCGACGCAAATGATCACCTTGTGGGCATCTGACTTCTTGCAGTACACAGAAGATAACTGCACACCAGCCGATCAGTTGAAAATTGCAATCCGCAAATCATCTGACCCAACTCCTGGTTTCCCAGTAGACGCACAAGGCAACCCAATCACAAACGTTACATTCACATGTGGCGAATTGGGCACACAGTTGGTTAAATTGTGGTCGATCGACAAAGCAGGTAACGCAGACTTCTGCGAAACTTATGTAATCGTTCAAGACAACATGGGCAACTGTCCAGTTGGTAATGCTGCGAAAGTAGCAGGTGCGCTGAAAACAGAAATGATTGATGCCGTAGAAGAAGGTAATGTACAAATTACAGGTAATGCACCTGGTACACCGAACTTCACGTACACGACCATGACCAACAACCTGGGTATTTATAACTTCAATGCCATTCCTTTGGCAGCGAATGCAACCATCACACCACAAAAAGATGACAACCCACTGAATGGTGTGTCTACGTATGACTTGGTGTTGATCTCTAAGCACATTTTGGGTATCGAGCCATTGAGCACGCCATACAAAATGATCGCTGCTGACGCAAACAAATCTGGCTCGATCACTACATTCGACATCGTTGAGATTCGTAAAATGATCCTGGGTATCTACGACAAATTGCCTGCAAATACCAGCTGGCGCTTCGTTGACAAATCATTCGTGTTCCCGAATGCAGACAACCCATTCGCAGCACAATTCCCAGAAAGCAAGTCGATCGCGAACATCAACAACAACATGTTCGGTGAAGACTTCGTATCTGTGAAAGTAGGTGACGTAAACAACAGCGCAATTGCAAATGCAGCAATGGCTACTGAAGATCGTTCTGCTGGTACTACCTTCTTCAATGTAAACGACCGTGCGGTTGTTGCTGGTGAAGAATTCGTAGTAGACTTCAATGCGGCTGAGAAAATGGCTGCTTACCAGTTCACCATGAACTTCGCTGGTTTGGAAGTAGTAGAAGTACTTCCTGGCGAAAACATGGCGGCTTCGAACTTCGGTGTATTCGCTGATGCAATCACTGCTTCATTCGAAGGCGATGCACAAGCATTCGCTGTGAAATTCCGCGCTACAAAAGCAGGTCAATTGAGCAACTTGTTGAGCGTAAGCAGCCGCATCACAAAAGCGGAAGCATACAACAACGAAACAGGCGCTCGTAACGACGTTGCTTTCCGTTTCAACGGTACCAACGGTGCAGTAGTGGCTGGTGCAGCATTCGAACTGTTCCAAAACACACCAAACCCAGTTGCAGGCCGTACAAACGTATCCTTCAACTTGCCAGTTGCTGCTGACGCAACCCTTACCATCACGAACATCGAAGGTCGTATCGTAAAGGTAATCAACGGTTCTTACGCTAAAGGTTTGAATACCATCACTTTGGATCGCTCTGATCTCGCTGCTGGTGTGTTGTTCTACCAATTGGCAACTGCTGATTTTGCAGCAACCAAGAAAATGGTTGTAGTAGAATAAGATTAAATGTCCCTGATCCGATTAGATCAGGTTCCAATAAAAAAAGTGGGTGGCGCACTACTGCGTCATCCACTTTTTTACTTTGCGCGTCTTTGGGATGTGTTTTTTGCGTTAAAATTATTTTTTTTGAAAGGAAAAATCAACTTTGGCCCGCTTTTTGAAAAGTAATAAGTAAGAATGAAAGCGTACTTTTGCAAACTTTTAATTCTGAATTTGTTTTTAATCCTTTCGTTGTAAAACGGTTTCCGTAATCTCTTTTCCAGAGAGATCATTTTTGAAAAGACATTTTTGTAATCCAAATCCAATTGTTATACCCATGAATGCACTTTTACGAGGAGCATTGTTCAGTATTTTACTGACATGCCTCAGCGTTTTACATGCACAACCGGTACAGTTTATTTTACCTGTCATAAATCAACAGGCTACCGGAAACATTGTAACGCTACCCATCAAGGTTGTCAATTTTGACAGTGTGCTCGCTGCACAGTTTGTGATCCGTTGGGATCCCTCCATACTCGGTTTTTTTAGTGTAAGTGGATACAACCTGCCAGAACTAAATGGTCAGGCATTCAACATTACCAATGCGCTTGATAGCGGACTCATCCGCTTTGCATGGGAATCGCCCAACAATGTTATAGGCACCACAAAACCAGATAGCACTGAGATTTTCCGACTTAAATTTTCCGTGTTAGGCCCCTTGCTTTCTGGTTCCCAAGTAAAAATAACAGAATCTTTTCCAACGTATTTTGAAATAATAAAGGCTACTGCCACAGGCGGACTCATAGCAATCAACCTGAGTCAGGCTGGTTTAACCCAGGGTTTTGTGGCAATCGGTTATACGGTCGACGCGAAAGAACCTGGCTTATCAGCACTAAACGCAGTCCTTTTCCCGAATCCCGCCCAATCCACAGCGCATTTGCGTTTGGATTTGCCTACCCCATCTGATGTTGCATTGTGTATCACCGATCCTTTGGGCCGTGTGCTCGAACAATGGAACTTATCCGATTTACCGCAAGGTGAAAACGTGATAAGCCTTCCAAATGTCGAGCATTTTGCACTTGGACGTTATTACCTTACAATACGGGCGGAGCAGTATGCTGGCGTCCTTTCCTTCTACAAATTTTGACATCAATTATTCACCATCATCCCATCGTGTTAAAGATGAAACCGATTACAAGCTTACTCGCAGCGGGTCTGTTGTTGATCGCCTCCTCCGTTTTTGGACAGCTCACCACCAATTTTGCACCTGCAAGCATTCCTAACACTCCGATTGGTAACGGTGTGTCCTTACAATTGAGGGTAACGAACTTCACCAACATCAGTTCGCTTCAACTACCAATCGTTTACAATGCAGCGATTTTGAGGTTCGACTCGATTGATTTCCCGAAATTACCGGGTTACATCGACACAACGCTCACTTCGCACCCGAATGCGGGAAAAGTAATTTTAACTTGGTTTCCCAATCCCAGTCAATATCCTACCGGGGTAACCCTCTCCAACGGAACCGCAATTATCACCTTGCGCTTTACCGTAGTTGGCGCAGGTACCAATGTGGTCAATATTGGTACGGCGGCACCTGGTATTGAAGTGGTAAACAGCGCAGGCACTACCCTTACCGTGAACTATGCCGCTGGCGGTTCCACTGTAATTGGTAGCGGTGGTGGTGGCGGCGCTGCTTGTACTGGAACTGGAAACCCGCCTGCAGCAACAAGCTACACCGGGTTTAAAGTAATCGCCAATACGGTGTATATCCCTAAAGGCCAGTATGGTTGTGTACCAATTACCGTGAATGATTTTGACTTGATCCTAGCGCTTACCTTCGCCATCCATTGGGATCCTTCTGTGTTGCAATTCGATTGCACTCGTGCACATAACCTGCCCGATTTAGCTACAAAAATTACTAATCCAACCCCCAATACCCTCGTGGTTGGCTGGGATGACCCAAATGCAAGTGGTGTTACCAGGGCCGACGGTGCTAAATTGGTGGATGTGTGCTTTAGAGCGATTGGCAATCCCAACTCAAGATCAAGGATTTGGTTTGATGGTATTGGCCTGCCCCCTTCTTCTGGTACAACACCTGAAGCTTATAACTCGGCTAGCGCAAATGTTTGGGTAAATACTCAAACGCAACCAACGGGCTCTGGTATCATTGATACTGTTTTCGTGGTAGATCCAGCAAATATTGGCTGCGGCCCAGTATTCAAAGCCGATATTGATACGATTACCGTAACCAATACACCTACTTGTATTGATGTCAAAGTGAATAATTTCTTCTGGATGACCAATACAGAATTTTCGCTCTCCTATGATGCGACAAAATTAGCCTACCAAAATATTCAGTTGGGTGCCAACCCATTGACCCTGCTCACTTCTGGTGCAAATTCGAATTTCACCACTTCCAGCGGTTTGATCAAATTTACCTGGAACAATACCTCGGCGGTGAATGGAGTTTCTTTGCCTAATAATACTACGATTTTCTCGGTTTGCTACAACGCAACCCTGACTTCTGGTGAAACACCCATCATCTTTACCAGCTCTTCTTGTTCCCCCATCGGTGTTTTGCGTAAAAATATCTGGGGCGTACCATTTCAATGCGATACTGGTAAAGTTGTTTTCAAAGCACCTTCTATTTCCGTGCTTGCATCTTCTACCAATCCAAACTGTGCGAATGGCACCGGTACATTGTCGGCTGCCCCAGTAGGCGGTACTGCATCTTCCTATGCCTGGGCTGGCCCAGGCGGCTATACTGCAAACGTGCAAAACCCAACCACCCCAACAGCAAGTGGTACCTACACTGTAACCGTTACCTTCAGTGGTGGCGGAACAGCAACGAGCACTACTACCATTACAGCACCTCCTGCCATTACAATACCAGCCCAACAGGTGACCGTACAAGGTGTTTCCTGCTTTGGAGGTACCAATGGCTCGGTATCCATCAATCCAACGGGTGGTACTGCTCCGTACACCTATGCGTGGCAAGGCCCTAATAGTTTCACTGCCAGTACGAAAGATATTAACAACCGCCCTGCCGGAAATTACCTGGTTACGGTTACGGATAGCAAAAGTTGCACTTTGGTTTCGACACCTTATAATGTGTCATCCCCACAGCCGCTCTCCGTGCCTAGTACGCCCAACCCGGTGACCAATGTGAAATGTTTTGGTGGTAAAGATGGGGCAATTGCCATCGCTCCTACCGGCGGAACACCCAATTATACCGTTGCTTGGGCTGGCCCTGGTGGTTATACAGGGTCTGGTGCATCCATTACGGCTTTATCGGCAGGCGATTACCTGTACACTGTAACAGATTCACGCAGTTGTACTTATGTAGTGCCAAATGCCTTAAAGGTAATTGAGCCGCCAGTGATTAGCTCAACGGTTTCTGCCACAGGCGATGTGAAATGTTTTGGAACATCCACGGGTAATATTACATTGAATGTAACGGGTGGCACCCCCGGTTCCAACCCTGCTTATACTTTTGTTTGGAAAAACACCGGCAATAATACACAGGTTTCTGTTGATCAAAATCCTACAAATCTGCCAGCAGGTGCTTATAATGTGACCGTTTCGGATGTTAACCTGTGCACCCGCACTTTAACGACAGCCGTTACAATCGCAGCGCCTACCGCAGCATTGTCTGTTGCCAATACGACCACGCCCGCATCCTGTTCCGGGGTATCGGATGGCACTATCACCCTTAGTTTTTCGGGAGGATGGCCGGGTGCTAATAGCCCAACCACAACCTGGACCGGACCCGTTCAATTGCCTCCAATTTCAAATCCGACAAACGTACCAGGCGGTACTTATACGTATACAGTTACAGATGCTAAAGGATGCTCCGTAACTGGACCGGTAACTGTTGGCGGCGCTCCAGATATCACCATTGGAACCCCAAATGTTACCAACTTGCTTTGCGCAGGCACTGGAAATGGCTGTATTTCGATTACCCCAGCAGGCGGTAGCAATGCACCATACACCGTAAAATGGAGCAATACAACCTTACAAGGTTCTACGATTTGTGGTTTGATGGGTGGCAGTTATGCGCCAACCGTTACCGATGCGGCAGGCTGTACCAAAGTATTTAGCGCAATTGCGGTGGCTGAACCTACCCCTATTGATGTAGATACGGTAAGCATTACCAAACAAAGCGGTATTGCAGTAAATGGTGCTATTGATCTGATTGTAACAGGTGGTACGGGCACCTATCAATATGTTTGGACCGGCCCTAGTGGCTTTACGGCAACGACACAGGATATTTCCGGGTTGGTTGCAGGTACGTACACAGTAATCGTACGGGATGCAAACAATTGCGCAATGACCGGTACGTATGTGGTAGAACAAACAAATATCATGTTGTTGACCAAAATTAATACGATCACCAATTCCTGCAATAATGATGGCTGTATTAGTTTCACTATCCCGGCATCTGCTCAAAGTCCTTTTAGTATCACCTGGAATGGTGGTTCTGAACTGGGTGTAGATGAGTTTAACCCTGAAATTTGTGGTTTTACACCAGGTTTATACAACATCACCGTTACTGCTGCAAATGGATTGTCTGTTGTACTTGGTAACAATCAAATCACCCAGTTGGCGCAGGTACAATTAAGTACTACACAAACGCCGCCAAATGGTGCTTCCTCCAATGGTTCTATTTCGCTTACTCCGGTTATTCCGGGCAGTGGTTATTTGTATGCTTGGAATACTGGCGCAAATGTTAATTTCCTGAATGGCCTGGATTCTGGTACATATATCGTAACCGTTACCAACTTGGCTTCTGGTTGTACATCCGTACAATCATTCCAGCTAACCCGGTATTATCCGCCGTTTAATACAAATATTTCTACGGAAAAAGCAACCTGTCTCAATGCGCTCAATGGTAAAATTGCATTTACCGCAGAAGGTGGCGCCTTGCCTTACACTTATAAATGGACCGGTCCAAATGGCTTTACGGCCAACACCAAGGAAATTACAGGTCTGGCGATAGGTGCCTACTCAGGAACCGTAACCGATGCAATTGGGCAAGAAGATGTGTACAATGTGACGATTACAGCAATTTCTAACCTGGCCATCACCAATGTGAATGAAACCTCCTTGTTTAATGGATTCCAGGTTTCGGGCGCAACTTCTTGCGATGGTGCAGCGAATTTGTTCTTCAGTGGTCAATCAGGATCCGTCAATATTCTTTGGAGCAACGGCGCTACCACCGCTACGAATAATACACTTTGTGGTGGCGTCTATTCGGTGTCGGTAACAGATGCCCTGGGTTGTGTATCCGTTTGGTCTGACGAACTCACCGCGCCACAACCACTACAAGTTAATGCATTAATCATCAACCAGCCTACTTGTAACGGCGAATGTGATGCCATTGCGCGGGTGCGGGTATTAGGTGGCGTTGGCCCATATATTATTAAATGGTCAACCAATCAGGTAGATCAGTTGGCCAATTCCAATGCCTTCTCTCAAGCCATCAACTTGTGCGGAGAGACCTATTCGGTAACCATTACCGATGCGAGCAATATTACCACTACGTATGGTGTAACCGTTCCGGAGCCAGAAGCAATTGTGTTGACATATACGAATATTAAGCCAAATTCCTTCAGTTCCTGCGATGGCGAAATCATCCTGGTTGCCCAAGGGGCAGTGGCGCCTAGCGCTGTTACCTGGTCTGGAGGCTTTGGACATTCGGGTACAGGAAACCGGGCTTCCACCTTGTGTGCAGGAGAGCCAGTATCCTTTATTTTGGTAGATGCAAATGGTTGTAAAGCAATTGGCATGGACACCGTGCCCTATCCTCCAGATGGATGTATCCGCGTCCGTCCGGTACTAACACCAGGTGAGCAAGATGGCAACAACGATTATATGTTGATAACTTGTATTGAAACGGTTGAAAATACCATTGAAATCTATAACCGTTGGGGGCAATTGGTTTTTGAAACGACCAATTACAACAACTTAACAAACAACTGGAAAGGCACAACCAAAAGTGGTCAACCACTGGCAGAAGGTGCATACTTCTACATCCTGAATTATACGGACGAAGATGGCAACCAGAAACAACAAAAAGGTTACCTCAATTTGCTCCGTTAATCTCATCCCATTCACATCAACCTTCATCATTTCCATATCCTAATACGATGAAAAAGACAGTTTTTACCTTAATCTTAGGCCTTTGTAGCCTTGCAGCATTTGCGCAGGAACAAGCCAGCTATGCGCAATATCAAGTATTGCCCGTTTTGATTAATCCTGCTTACACCGGTTTTGACGGACAGCACCAGTTAATTCTGAATACCCGTAATTCATGGGCAGGTTTCAAAGGAAACCCTACCTCCTATACGGCCATGTATAGTGGCCCCGTAACGGACAAACTTGCGCTTGGTGGCGGTATTTTTTCTGAAAAAGTAGGCGATATGAGTTTGGTAAAACTTCAACTCAACTATGCTTTCCGTTTTCGGATCCAGAAAGCTAAAATTGGGTTGGGTTTATCCACAGAGTTTTTGCGCAGAGGTATCAATAATGATCTGTTAAACAATGATTTGGTCGACAGAAACGATGCTACGTTGGAAGGACTAGCCAGTGGTCAGCAAATATTTGATGCATCTGTTGGTGCAAATGTTTTGTACGACGATCGCTTTTTTATTAGCATCGCACTTCCAAACACCGTACGCACACGGCTTGATGATGTGCCAGTAGATGGTGCCACGCAAACTACCAACCTGTTTGAGCATTATGTATTCCAGTTGGGGTATATTATTGATGTGCCGAGCCAAAATTTTAAAATCATTCCTTCGTTAGCATTACGTCAAATTCGGGATACTCCATATCAAATTGATATGAATGTACAGGGGCGTTTTTTGGATGAAAAATTGATCGCGGCATTCACTTTCCGTCCGAGCGACAAAGGTGCGGCAGCCTTCATGATTGGTACGAAATACAAACAATTTCAGTTGTTTTATACTTACGATCTTTCGTTCTCCAAATTTCAGCAATACAATGGAGGGTCGCATGAGTTAAGTGTTGCGTATGCGTTCGCACGCAAAAATAAAGAGATCGCAACACCTGGCACCGCACCAGCCCAGTAGCCGCGACCCTAGCGGTCGCCCCCCCGCGACCCTTGCGGTCGCACTGTCGCAGCAGCGCCCCCACCGGTCGCACCCAATATAAAATTATTCCCGCCCAAACACGGGATAAACGATAGATGTCTTTAACAATTGGTTTTTGGGATGGCCTCTCTGCAAAAAGTTTGCAGGGGGGCTTTTTTCAAAAGTTTGTCGTGCTTTTGTAAAGTTCCCATGACTTTTTATAAATAAAAGAATGTAAAAAGCATCCTACTTTCAAAACTTGTTTTATATTTGCCCGTGCAATTCGAAAAAATAGTTTAATCCGGGATTGCAAATCTCATGAGTGAAGCTTAATTCAAGTCGTAATCTGATCGACTGCTTTATCGTAAAAGCCCTATCGTGCGCTTTTTTCTTCCCTCCTGTACAATTTCCGTTTTAGTATGATGCAAGTTTAAACTTGCTCCATGTGGTAGCATCTATTTGGGTTTGTGTTGTTTGATCGCTATCTATTCAGACCGATTTTACTCCTTTTACAGGACACTTGATATCCTTTTTTAATCACTATGAAAAGAAACTGTACTCGGTTTACATGCTGTGAGTATCCTTCCAAGCATTGACCGTACCGACTGATCGGTACAGTCAATGCTTTTTTTATTTTCACATTTTCACTCAAAATTTTGTTAACAATGAAAAGTTTGCTTCAAATGATTCAGCAAAAAGTTGG
>JAIYAP010000044.1 GCA_027488935.1 Saprospiraceae bacterium
ACTGAAGTGCGGGGTTAGAAGATGTTAGATGTGGTCTCGTGGTGCTCCACACTCAGTTCGCGGTACCCAGGCACTCAGGTCGTGGCCCCCGCACTGAAGTGCGGGGTTACAAGATGTTAGATGTTCTGGTTTGTTTATTAAGATGTCTCACTTAAAGAAGAGACGAGATCACATCTGTCATCTTACATTTCCCGAATTTTATTCGGGAGCCCAAGGGTACGCTCCCCATCACATCTATCTTCTTTGCAAAAGCGTGGATTGTTTTCAACGCATCTGATGGGAAGTTAGGTTGCTTGTTCTGAACAAGCATTAAAACATATTGGTTATTTTGCATTTTGTTCCAGAATATTTCTCCCATAACTTTGTATTCAAATCAACATTCTTTTAATCTAACCCCTTTTAATGAAGGGATTTTAATCAAATTATGGCCCAAGTACGAATTTGGATTCACATTGTGTGGTGTACAAAACATCGCCAACCTACGATGCAAAATAGAAACAAACGCATCGATCTTTTCAAGCATATCAAAGGGTATGCGAAAAAGAAAAAAATTTACCTCGACTTTATTAATGGTGTTTCGGATCATGTACATTGCTTAATATCAATGGCATGCGATCAAAATATTGCGCAAATTGTAAAGCTCTTAAAAGGCGAAAGCGCACACTTTGCCAATACCTGTAACCTGTTTGATATAGATTTTGAATGGGCCGAAGGTTATTACGCCGTTTCAGTAAGTCAATCGCAAGTAGAAAAAGTGCGGAATTACATTAAAAATCAGGAAGCGCACCACGCTAAAAAGAGTTTTGATGCGGAATGTCATAACTTTATGGTTAAGCATGGATTTATAAGACTACTTACTTAGCGCCAACTTGTACGCCCACTTCATTACCTTTGCGCCTTTTATTGCCAACGCAGTACTGCAATGCCTAAAATTAAGGTCGCTTTTTTTGCTGAAATCCTCATTGAAGATTTTGATGGCGCTTCCCGTACCATGTTTCAACTGATCCGGCGTATTCCGACGGATCAATTTGAGTTTTTGTTTATTGCCGGCATGGGACCGAAGGATATTTTTGGGTTTGAATGCGTGTTATTGCCGAATGTTACGATACCGATTAACCGGACGTATAAAATGGCGGTGCCGCAATTGGCCAAACGTCGGTTGCGTACCAAATTAGCGGCGTTTAAGCCCGATATTGTGCATATTGCCACGCCTTCCATGCTGGGTGAATATGCGTTGAAGTATGGGAAAGCACAAAATTTGCCCATTATTTCCATTTACCACACCCATTTTATCTCCTATATCGATTATTACCTGCGCAAATTGCCTTTTTTAATCCGGCCCGTTAAAGGCTTTATTGAAAAAGGCCAGAAGCGCTTTTACAACCAGGTCGATCTGATTTATGTACCCGCAGAGAGTATCGCGGCGGATATGCAAACCATTGGAATTGAGGGTGCGCGTATGCAAATCTGGAAGCGCGGCATGGATACGCAGTTGTTCAACCCGGCGAAAAGAGACACGGCGTTGATGGAGCGAATTACGGGCAATCAATTACCGACGATCATTTTTGCCAGTCGATTTGTATGGGAAAAAAATCTGGAAACCCTGATTCGAATTTACCAATTGGCTCAGAATCAAGGGCTTTCCTGCAATTTTTTGATGGTGGGTGATGGGGTGGCCCGTGCCGCATGCGAACAAGCCATGCCGGGCGCTATTTTTTATGGAAATGTGGATCATGCAGAACTTTCCGTGTTGTATGCTTCCTCCGATTTGTTTTTATTTCCTTCAATATCAGAGTCTTACGGCAATGTCGTGTTAGAAGCGATGGCTTCGGGCTTGCCTTGTGTATTGGCGGATGGCGGTGGTTCCCGCGATTTTGTGGAACAAGGTGTGACCGGGTTTAAATGTCCACCCGACGATGCCGCGGTATATGTTGAAAAAATTCAATTACTGCTGCACGATGCGTCCCTACGGCGGCAATTCTCGGAAGCTGGGCGACAGTACAGCCTAGGTTTTGATTGGCAGCAACTGGCAGATACCTATTTTGCTGATTTAAAACGTTTAGTTGCGCGCACATGAAATACCTCCGTATCCTGCTGGTTGTCATTATTTTAGCTTCGTTTGCCTTTTTTATCCGCGCCACCGACCTCGACAAAGTGCAGAGTTCGATGCTGGAGGTGGGGTTCAATTTTTTCTGGTTGATTGCAACAACAACCCTGGCTTATCTGCTGGGAACCATCGGTTGGAAATATTGCATGGGGGAAAGTGGCAAGCATTTAAACCTGGTGGATTTGTTTTTGATTCGGCATGTAGGTGAAACGGTGAGTGTAATTAATCCGACCAGTGTGGTAGGCGGCGAGGCGATGAAAGTTTATTTATTGCGGGATAAGGGCATTGATCGCAAAACGGTGATTCATTCGGTGCTGTTGTCCCGCGCAATTATGGTCCTCACCCAATTTGGTTTGTTTTTCGGGGTTGCCGTGTTTATGGTGGGCAATAATTTTAGTTTTAACTGGAATTTATCGCTGTGGCAGTGGCTAGGGCCTTTACTTACGATCCTTGCGCTGGTTTGGGTTTTGCGTCAAAACTGGATTCGCCAGGCATTTTGGGCTACCCGGCCGGGAGCATGGCTGGATGTACGCACCCAGGCTGCGCGTACGTATGTAAAAGAGTTGTGGATAGAACTGGTCCAGTTTTCCAAGTTCAATCAACGTTCCTTGGCGCTCGCCTGTTTGTTTTTTACGTTGCACTGGTTTTTTGGTGCCATGGAATTTTACCTGATTTTGAAGTTTTTAGGGTTGCCCATTTCTGTTTTGCAGGCCATTTTTGTTGATATGGGGGTGGTGTTTTTCAAAGTAGCGGGTGCTTTTGTTCCTGGGCAAATTGGGGTGGAGGAGTACGGCAACAAAATTATGCTTTCGGCAATTGGGGTGCCGGGAACGGATGTTTGGATTACGGTATCTGTTTTGCGCCGGGCGCGCCAGTTGTTTTGGATTTTGTTTGGCTTAGGTACTTATTTTTTCATGTATAAAAAAGCGGGCGAGGCGCCTCCTGAATCCTGATGGAAATCTTGTTTGTTAGCCATAAATACCCTCCTTCCGTGGGGGGCATGGAAAAACAGAGTTACGAACTGATCAACGGCATGGCGGCCCATGCGCGCGTGCATACGATTGTGTACACGGGCACAGGAGGGAAATTCCAGTTTTTCTGGACCTTGCGCAAAAAAATCCTTCAGAAATGCCAGGAAAACCCCGGAATTTCGGTGATTCACTTCAATGACGGACTGATTGGGGCGATTTGTGCGCGCCATCAAGGATATGAGCACCTAAAACGGGTGGTTACCTTGCATGGCTTAGAGGTTGTTTTTCCCAACCCATGGTACCAAAAATACATTTTACCCCGCTTTAATAACTTTGACCGGATCATTGCGGTAAGTGCGGCTACCCGCGATGCTTGTATAGAGCGGGGATTATTGCCGGAAAAAGTGGTGGTGGTGCCCAATGGCGTGGATCATGATTTGGCCCAAACGGTACCTGTGCCTGATTTTGCAGCCTTTTTTGAAGAAAAATACAGCATTCCAGTAAGGAATAAACGCATTTTTGTAGGAATGGGCCGGGCTGTGCAGCGCAAAGGATTTTCCTGGCTGATGGAACAGGTAGTTCCTTCCTTGCAGGGCGAATTTGTAGTCTTGTTGATTGGCCCTTTTAATCGGGAACGCAGTGGTTTTGCGCGGTTTTTATCGTTTTTGCCTCGGGGCTTGCGCAAACAAATCGCTTTGTTTCTAGGCTTTCCGAGCGATGAAGACCACTTACGGACATTACTAGCCGAACCGCGTTTTCAGGAGAAAGTGTACCATTTGGGCAAGTTGCCTTTTGAGGATATTCGCCAGATTCTAACGGCATCCAATGCTTTTGTGATGCCGAATATATCGATCAAAGGAGATATGGAAGGCTTCGGGCTCGTTTGTTTAGAAGCAGCCCTGAGCGGCACTACGGTGGTAGCGGCCCAGTTAGAAGGCATCACTGAAGCGATTCAAGATGGGAAAAACGGGATTTTGCTGCCTTCTTGCAATGCGCAAGCCTGGATAGATCAATTGCAGGCGATTATTGATGATCCGGCTACTTTTGCAGCGAATACCCCTGCTTATCGGACTTATACCCTTGAAACGTTTGGTTGGGATAGGATGGTTTTGGGGTACGTGTCCGCCATAGCCTTGGCGTAGGCGGACTTCCGCCTACGCCAAGGCTACGGCGGACGCGTCCTTTGTAAGGGCCCGCCTGCGCCGGAGGCTACGGCGGATATCTGCCTACGCCAAGGCTACGGCAGATAAACTACGGATAAAACTTCTCGTACATGTTTTTGCCGTTCCAGGGATCGGTGCCAAAAAACTCTACGTATTGTACTTTCGGTGCAAGCGTCCAGCGGGAGCTTTCTTCAATGGCAATAAAAATACGGCGAATGACCATTTGTTTTCCGTTCACCTCCAATTTGGCGCAGGGTTTCCCACCGGCGTCGATGTACATCAGGAATTTTTTCTTGGAGTAGGAAACAAAGTTGAATTCGTATTTATTCTCGCCTAAGTGTTTGAGGCTGAGGCCGTAAGCCAAATTGCGCTGAATAAAAGTAAGCCCTTCTTTAGCGCCTCCATTGGTGTAGCGAATCCAATAAATATCAACCGGTTTGGCCGTGCTGATTTTGTTGTTACCGACCACATTGGCATCATACACAATGGTATTGGTATTGCCACTGCGTTGAATGTAAAACAGGTTTTGCTTAGAAAGCGGAGGGGTCGGATATACCTCTTGTGCCGAAATCCTACAGGCCATCAATGTTAAAGCCAACAGGAGTACAAAGTTTTTCATGACAATATTAGAATTCAATTTTAAATCGGGCGCGAATCCCCCATTTGCTGATATTGGGTGAATCAGTGTAGGTTAGGCGCCGTACATAATCGACGCGGAATAAGCGGAATATATTGGCGATCCCTACGCTTGCTTCCATATATGGTTTGTTTTCCAGGGTGCGTGTAAGGGTACGCCCCTCTTCATCCACCGGAAAGCGCGGTTGTCCATTGGTGTCGCTGGGTCGATTTTTCCCGTCCATGCCACCGTATAATCCTTTAAAACTGGCAACTTCACGCCATTTAAGGCGTCGCACCAAGGGAATTTTATTAAACAGCAAGCCATTAAAGTTGTGCTGAACGCTCAGTGCAACAAATTTGTCACTGGCAAATTCCAGGAAGTTCATCAGGTTGTAGGCGTACAACTGATAAGAATAGGTTTGGTTGGCGGCGTGTACTTTCAACAATGGATAGGGTAGGGTACCAAAAATCCGGCCACCTTCCAGCGTCCAATCCGAGATGCCAAATGGGGCGATGTAGAAAATTTTAGTGACTTTAGCAGTAACAACCTGGTAGTTGTAGCCGCCGTTCAGCAAGTTTTTGAAACCCGCCCGCAAGCCAATTTGGAAAGTCGGGTATTTGCTATCAATTGGAATGCGGTAGGTTTTACCTTGATAAAATTTCTGGTTGGGAGAATATTTAATCGAACCGCCCAATTCGGAAGTAATAATTTGATCGAGGAATTGCACCGGACCATCGCTGCTCGTCCGATAATCGAACCGCAACACGCCCCCCGGGGTTTGCGCAATACGGTGTGCTGAAAGGGTGTAAGTCAGGCCTTTTTCCATCTCACGCACATAATCTATGTGGTAGGCCTGGTTGTAAATCATTTTGTTGTTAACCCCGCGCTTGAACGACAACAAGAAATTGTCTTCCTGCACAAATTGCAATTCCTGTCCTGGAATTTGAATTTCATTTTGAACCGATACCGTTACTTGGTTCATGGGGAAATTACGCGGCACTTTATGGGTAAAGGCATAGGTCAGGCCAGCGTAATATTTGAATTTTTTATCTTTAGTACCATATGCGCCATAAAATTCGGCCATCATATTTTTGGTCAGGCGGGTATTGGTACGCCCACCCAGACGCATACGAAATCCTTCTACGTCATTGAAACTGTAAAAAGTGTTTACAGGGCCGAGGTCGAACCAGACAAAACTTTTGTACCCAGCCAACAGCAGCAGCGCAATATCGGAGGCGCGGCGGAAAGCGGGCACATTTTGCACACTATCCACCATTTTGTAGATACCATTTTCAGTTTTAGAAAGCGGATTATGGCGGCGCTCGTCCCAAAACTGTCCATCCCGGTTGGTGGCATCTTTAACCATAACTGATGCCAATTGATTGCGGAAAAGGCTATCTGCAATAGGCTGATTCAGGCTATAATTGCGGTATGAAATGGTTTTATGTCCCAAAATACTACGTCCTTTTTCGGATTTGACGATTTGGAAATCCATCGAAATATCGTCTTTTACCAGCATTAGGCGGCGGTTTTTCCCAGTCCCAAAAAACTCGAATTCTTGTTCCAGGTGCAAATCACTGACCCAGTTGAGGTTGATTTCTTTGGAAATACCCATTTGTACTTTACGCACCGCATAGGTAGAATCTAAGGCCACCAGCATATTTCCCATGAAAGCAAGGTCGCTTTTGATGGCAGGCGCAAAGAAAATATCCACACATTTAGCCCCTTGGTACACCAGGGTATCCATGATATAAAAACGGTACAGGGTGGGTGCAAGTGGAGAAAGTGGACCAACAAACTGGGTGCCGAGGAGGCTGATGTTGGAATCGTAGATATCCACTTTTTGATACATATTATTCAGGTAGGCCGAAACGCCATCGCCATCCACATATCCTTCCAAACCAGCCTGTTTTTCACCCAAAACATATTCTTTGGTCTCTTTAGGATCTTTTCGGTACACGACATTTAAAACGCGTTCCCGCAAGTACACCGGTAGCGCCACTTTCAGGTTTACCTTATTGGTGTCCACGTTTTCAAAAATGAACTGGAATTTTCGGAGTGCCCGGCGGTTTCGGAACTTATCGGTCACATTATTTAGATCAAGTTGCAATTTTTCGTAAGCATCGAAGGAGTAGAAGTCCAGGCCTTCCTTGCGATTTTGGTCTTTGTGGGCAAAAACCTCGTTGATCAAATTGACGGCAGGGTTGTTTTTGCGGCGATATTTATCTGGGCGTACCTCCACTTCTTTCAAATTGACACTGGCATCGGTAAGTGCAACTTCCAATTCATTGTTTTCGCCGGGCTTAATGTCAACCAGCAACGTGGTATAGCCAACATAACTAACGCGCAATTTTTTAACAGAAAGGGGAACTTCTATCAAAAAATTACCATCAATATCTGACCGTGTACCTAAATTGGCATCAGGTACTTGAATAGAGGCATAAGAAAGACCGTCCTTTGTTTGTGCATCTATAACTTTTCCATGAATGGATGTTGTTTTTTGGGCAAAAAGCGGGCCGCCTGAAAGCAAAAGCAACAAAAACAGGGAAAAATTTAGCTTAATTTTTAATTTTGAAGGATTCATGATTTTGCTTTTTGAAACCAATAAAAGCATGGGTAGTTTTTGTTTTGCACTAAATCCAGCCTTGTTTTTTGTACCAATGAATGGTTTGATGCATGCCTTGGTACAAATCGAAAGCCGGTTGAAACTGTATTTCCGCTAGTAGGGGAGTCACATCACAATGCCAGTTTTTTGCCGTCAATTCGGGTATTTTTTCCCGGTTTAACGGACTTGGTTTATTGCGCCACCGCCCAATCATTTCCGCAATTCGGGCTATTTGTCGGATAATACCGATGGGTATTTTAAATTTCAGGGTCGATGTTCGTCCGAGTGCCAGCCGAACAGCATTTCCTAAATCCGCCGTTTGGTAGTCTTTTCCATCTGAAATAATGTATTTACGATGGATTGCCGTCGGATGTTCAAGTATTTTAAATATGGCCGCCGCCAAGTCTTGCGCATGCACGAAACTCAATTTTTGCACCTGCGTTCCGATGGTTAGTTCCAGGCCCTTATTCACCAACTGAATAAAACTTAGGATGTCGCGTTCCCAGGGGCCATAAACCGCAGTTGGTTGAACGGCAACCCAGGGAAAATCAACGCTGCCGGATTCCAGGAATTGTTCGGCGCTGCGTTTGCTTTCACCATACGGCGTAAGCGGCTTTGGTGTTTGTCCTTCGTGCACCCTCATTTGGTTGTCCGGTGCAGCACCCAACGCGGCTAAACTGCTGACAAACAAAAACTTATCGGGCACAACCTGCGCTTGTTTCAAGGCAAGTACCAATCGGCGGGTATTACCGGCATTGCCTTCAAAATAGGCATCCCGGTAAATTGCTTTCGTGACACCCGCATTGTGGATTACCCAATCGAAGCGACCCAATGGGGCCAGCACCTCCGCCATTTTTTCGGCATGGTCCAATGGCAAACTGATCAGATGAATCCGCGCGTCAGAGAGCCGATTTAGATCACTGTTTTTGCGTACTGTCGCCCACACCTCATGCCCTTGTTGTAACGCTTGTTCTACCAAAAAACCGCCAATGAACCCACTTGCGCCAGTGATCAGTACGCGTGCCATTTTTAAAAATATTTTTGGTAAATGCGGTGTTTACGAAAGACTTGACCGCCTATTTGCACCAATGCCCTGTTCATCAAATCGTTTTTCTCCAAAATCCAGGATGCTTCTCCGCCTTTGATCCCTTTACGCTGGGCGGTTTGGTAAAACTTGGTGTACATGACCATATCCAGACCAAACCGGCGATATTCTGGCAAAATGCCCAACGCTACTACCCGCACGGATTTGATCGATTTTCGTCCAAACAAAAACTTGAACAAACCCGTAGGCAGCAAGCGACCGCGTTTGATTTTGATAAAAATTTCATTCAGGTTTGGAACTGCCAGGGCGATACCGATTACTTCGCCGTTTTTTTCAGCGAAATACACAAATTCCGGGTCAACACCCATTTTCAAGTCCTCGCCCATTTGGCGTACTTCTGCATCGGTCATGGGCACAAAACCAAGGTTTTCACTCCATGACTTGTTATAAATGGGCAAAAAGCGTTCAACTTCTGCCTTAAAGTCCTTCATGTTAATGGTACGCAGCGTAATACCATTCCGGGTCAATCGTTCTTCTAATTGTACGCTTAATGCTTCCAATTTTGGATCGAGTGTACCCGTTTTCAGCCAATAACTCAACAGATCTGAATGTTTTTGAAAGCCATATCGATCAACGAATGCACTATAATAAGGTGCATTGTAGGTGGTCAGGATACAAGGGGGCTCGTCAAAATTTTCGATCAGCAGTCCACAAGTTTCGTTGGTAGAGAAATTGCATGGACCGATAACGCTGTCGAGCTTTTCCTTGCGCAGCCAGGTACAAGCGGCATCCAGAAGTGCTTTTGCTACCGAATAATCATTGATTACATCAAAAAAGCCGAAAAACCCAGCATTTTCTTTTGAAAACTCGATGTAATTGTTGTTCCGAATGGCTGCAATGCGGCCTACAATTTTGCCACTTGTATTTCGTGCGAGGAAATATTCGGCGGAAGAATGCAAAAAGAAAGGACTTTTCTTCTTGTTCAACAGCGCTTCCTGCGACATGTACAGTTCTGGCACATAATTGGGGTCGCTTGCATACAAATCATGCGGAAAATCAATGAATTGTTTGAGCAAACGGGGACTGTCTACCTTTTCAATTTGTACAGCTTGTGTAGCAGCCTGATCCAGTTGAGTTGAGTTGGCGCTTTCCATAATTAGTGCTGGTAGCTGATAGACTCGTGCAGTTCAAGAATTTGTGCGTTGCGGAACATGATTTCCACTGCGCGATCAATTTGCTCGAAAGAGTGTGTTGCCATCAAAGAGAAACGAATCAGGGAGTCGTTGCTGCGCACTGCTGGAGAAACAACCGGGTTTACAAACACACCATCATCGGCCATCATTTTAGAAAACTGGAACGTTTTCATATCATCCCGGATATAAATTGGGAGGATCGGCGATTCGGTTTTTCCGATTTCAAATCCTGCATTGCGCAATTGTGCCATGGCATAATGGGTGTTTTGCCACAATTTTTCGATGCGTTCGGGTTCTTCCCGAATAATTTCGATGGCAGCGAGTGCACTGGCGGCAGAGGCTGGTGTCATGCTGGCGCTGAAAATAAGCGCGCGTGAGTGGTGTTTCAGATAATTAATCATATCCTTATCTGCCGCTACAAATCCACCCAAAGAAGCCAATGATTTGCTGAACGTACCCACCATCATATCCACTTTATGGTGTAAGCCGAAGTGGTCGCCGGTACCGCGTCCTTGGCGGCCAATTACGCCGATTGCATGCGCATCGTCTACGATAACGGTTGCATCGTATTCTTCAGCGAGTTTAGAGATGCCTGGTAAGTTGGCAATATCACCTTCCATGCTGAAAATACCATCCATAATGATGATTTTCGAGCCATCACCTTCCACGCGGCGCAGTTGCTGTTCGAGCGATTGCATATCATTGTGGCGGTACTTGATGACTTTGCCAAACGAGAGGCGTGTGCCATCAATGATGGAGGCATGCACCAATTCGTCAATGAAAATATAATCATTTCGCCCAGCCAAAGGAGCGATTGCGCCCAAATTAGCTTGGAAACCAGTACTATAAAGCAAGACGGCCTCTTTGTTGAGGTATTCCGCCAAGGCTTCTTCCAGTTCAATGTGGATCCTCAAAGTTCCGTTCAGGAAGCGCGAACCTGCGCAGCCGGTGCCATATTTTTGAGTGGCGCGTGCAGATGCTTCTTTCAGCTTAGGGTGGTTCGTTAGCCCGAGGTAACTATTCGAGCCAAACATTAGAACCGGTTTTCCATCAATGATAACTTCGGTATCTTGTTCCGACTCGATTGTGCGGAAGTAGGGGTACAAATTGGCGCTCTTTAACTGATCAGGAGCATCGTATCCGCGAATTTTTTGTTGCAAGTTGCGATTCATACGACAAAATTTTGCTTTAAATTGGGTTCCAAAATTTCCGTACATTCGGAAATACGTACATACGGGTTCACAAAAGACACAAGGATTAAACAGTGCAAATTTACTGAACAGCGTTCAGTAAATTATTAATTTTCGGTTGAATGGCACAAACACATCCTTGAAATGATTGTTTTCAAGGATGAGCAGATTATGGATGACATATTATTGAACACTTAGTGCATTTTCAATGAGTGCAATGGCATGATCCTCCCTTTCTTCCATCAACTTGGCAAAGTCGGAATTGTTCAGGTTCATCGACACTTTAATCATAGGTTCAGCAAGATAAGGAAACATTGTAATTCCCATAATAGAGAGTAACAATTGTTCTGGACAAACTTTTCGGATGCGTCCTGCTTCATACTCTTGCTTTACGGTTTCACGGAATGTTTGAAAGATTAAATCATGGTGTGTTTCGGACGCAATATGCAACATTCGTTCGGGATTGCTGTGTATCTCGTTCAATACAAACATGGGTAGGAAAGGTGCTGACTTGAACTTTTCAATGTCTTTTCGCACCATTAAACGCAATTTATCAAAAAAAGGCAAATCTGATTTCAGAATAGACAACACATCAGAACGAAAATTGATGCTTTCCTTTTCAAAAACAATGGAAAATAACTTATCCTTTGTTCGGAAATAATAATGCAACAATGCCTGATTAATGCCGGCAGTTTGGGCAATATCACACATTCTTGTTGCAGCAAATCCTTTCTGCATAAAGACAGCCCGCGCGGCTTCAACGATCACATCCTCGGTACTGCTAGTGGCAGTCATGTGTTTATTTGTTAGTTTAACTGATTAATTAAATTTCCTGGACAAAGGTAATTGTTCTTTGGGGAGAATAACAAGCGCTCCTAAAAATAAGAACGCTCCGTTCGACGGAACTGCTGTTTTTATCGGTCAATCTGGGTGTTTTTGAGTCTTAAACGTCCGTTTTTCTCGGAGATGGGGAAGTCCGAAGAAGAAAATTTTGTAAACAATTATACCACTTTTTGCAGATAAACATCCTATTCGCTCCCATTAACAACGAAAATGAAATAAAGTTGTATTAAAATGCATAGAATTAGTGTGTAATTGTACTATTTTTGGATTTTCATATTTTTTTGACAAAAAAAAATTGCGTGGGCTGTTTTTCACCTCTAATTCATGACGTTTAAATCGGGTTTTACCCTGACGGATTAAACAACTTATTTGCAAAAAAAAGTTGCGACGACGTTTCTGTGCTAATTTAAAACAAGTCTAACTATTATTTTACTCCGCGCCGAATGCTGCAAATCGGGCAAATGCAGGGCATGCCTACCCGCAAAATAGCAAGCAGGATGTTACAAACCATAAAATTATTGCGGTGAGGCAATGTGCTCCACCGCAATAATTTTATTATGCGTAATTAATTGATAATTAATTTTGTTATAGGCCAAATTGCGCCGTTTTCACCCGAAAGTTTGATCCAATAAACGCCGGCTGGCAAATTTTCGACCGACAATTGTTGTTCAAAGTTGCCGCTGGGCACCTGAAGTTTGCGTTGATCTACCGTGCGTCCGGTAGCATCCAAAATACGCAGCACTGCCGGGGTCGCAAATGGGGCGGTTCCTTTTAAACGGGTTTGTCCACTTGCCGGGTTTGGCGTGACGCTCAGGCTGGCCATGAACAGATCGCCGGTTGTTTGTGTACCCACAAGATAATCTCCGTTGAACGAAATATTATCGATATACATATTGTTGCCATAGCCCGACTTGTTAACCACCCGCAAGGTAATGATGCGGCCAAGGAACTCGGAAAGGTCTATTTCAATTGTGCGCCATTCTTCGCATGATTGGGGCGAAAATGCATCGTATTCGTACAAATTATTGGCGCCAATGCCACTGGTTGTGGTACTCAATGCTTCTCCACCACTGCGGAATAACGTGCGGGTGGTAGCGCCACAATCGTCTGATAGTTGTACCAACAATGAATCAATAAATGCATTTCCATCAAAATAAGGTGCGTAAGCGACATCAAAACGCAGGAAAGCGGTTGCCATCTGGGACAAATCAAGGTTAATGGGGAACAACAATTCGTCCTGTCCGTAGCTCGAATACACATAATTATTCACAAAATAAGCGGTATCGCCATTCGGTTCGCAGCTGGTCAAGTTCACAGGCTCCCAGGTGATGCCGCCATCGGGATTCACCACAGTAAGGAGTGCAGGGCCTTCGGAAAAATCGACTTCCACTGGAGGATTGTTGATGACTGCAGCCCCCACTTGTACCATATGTTGTACGGTTTTTGTATCTGTTCCGAGTGCATTGATGACGGTCAGGGTAACGTCGTAATTGCCGGGTTGCTTGTACAACACGGTTGGGTTGCGTAGGGTGGAGGTTGTTGGTAGCCCGCCTGGAAATTGCCACAACCAGCTGGCCCCTTCATGGCTTAACATGGAGTAATCGTCGAATTGCAAAAAATCACCGGGGCAATCTGTGTAGCGTTTATTGACCATAGGTTGTGCTACCGGGTGGCCCAATTCGTACCAAGGGGCTTCCCAAATCCCTTTTCCATACGCACCGATGCGCAGTTTGTTGTCACGGTAAAAAGGACGTAAAATACAGGTTGAAATACTGGCAGGCAGGCCATCGGCATAGTTGATCCAATCAGGCTGGTTATCGTTGCGGTAATACAAACTGCGGTAGGTTGCCACGTAAACACCGCCTTGGGTGCCGCCTTGGTGTAATATATAGGTAATGGTTTGATCGTTGAGTGCATTGGTGCTGCGGTTTTGCCAGGTATTACCGCCATCGGTGCTTTGGAATATTTTTTGGCCATTGCTGCCATCGGGGTATGCCGCCCAGATCCGGTTTTCATTTTCGGGGTCGAGGGTAAGCAGCATGCGGCGTGCATAACCGCTGGGCAAAGGCAGGGTAGACCAGGTTAATCCGCCATCGGTCGTTTTCCACAAGGTGCCAGGGTCCCAACTATACGATGCACGTTGAAACAAATATATCACATCGGGGTTTTTGCGACTAATTTCGAAGCCCATGGTGCGGCTGGTGGGATCGGTTCCAAAGGTGTACACCACTTCCCAGGTGTTTCCGCCGTCGTCGGTGCGCCAAAAGTTATTTTCCTGGGTCACGAAAATGGTGTTCCAACTGCGCGGATCCCATTCCATTTCGCCGCTTTCGGCTTCATAATAACTTTCAGTAGGGAATTTGCCGAAACCGCTGTAGGTAGTATAGCCGTTTTGAATTTTAGGCAAGGTAATTTTCCCTAAATCAGAAAAATAGGCGGTTCTTGGAATCCCAGGATTAACATATCCGGTAGATGCTTCTCCACCGCCTAAAGCCAAATGTTCTCCTGCTTCCCAGCCTTCCGACCAGGCGGTGTTGCCGTTGTGGTAACGGCCGCCCACGAGTACATCTTCGTTCCAACCGGTGCCAAAACCCCAGAAATCGGAACTGGTGATTCCTCTGTTTCGGGCATAATGGGTTTCAAAGAAGTCGGTAGAATATTCGATGCCACCATCGCTGGTCATCCATACATCATCGCCATTGATTTCAATTTCCTGGCAGTCGGGATGCACATAATTGAACGGATTGCCGCAATAACCACCAATGCATTCGAAGGTTTTACCGCCGTCCCTGCTGCGCCAAAGTTTAAGAAAACCGGCCAAAAGTTCGTCTGGATTACTGTCTGACACATCCAATCCTAGGTTATAATAGCCTTGATGGTACCCTCCGGTAGTTCCGATCGTAGCCATATTTGGGTGATCCGTGTCGTTGTACGGTCCACCTGCAGGGGCATTGGGGAGCGTCCAGTTTTCACCCGCATCCTCGGAGCGGTAAATGCCGATAAAGCCATCATCGCCTGCTTTTGCCTCGCCGATTAATACCACATACACGCGGTTGGGATCGGCTTTGGAAACGGCGAGACGTGCGCCACCATCGCTGCGGGCCGAATCTTCCGAGAAATACCAGCCATTTTCTTTGTTTGTCCAATTGATACCGCTGTCGGTTGATTTATAAAAACGGCAAATACGGGCAACGGGGTCATTGCGCAACAAAAATGCGGAAGTTGGGTCGTCGGTTTTCCAATCGATGTCATAGCAGGGCTCCGGGAACAGTTGAAGCCAGTTTAAACCGCCATTTGTACTGCGGAAGAGTCCTTTCCAGGTTGCCGCCAACACAATATTAGGATCGGCTGGGTTAAATAAAATTTCATTTGGCGAACAATCGGCTACTGTGAGCACTGTTTGCCAGTTGATGCCGCCATCGGTACTTAGGCGGATATTGCTGCCTTCGCCAACCAACACAATGTCAGGGTTGCTGGGGTGTACTTCTAGGGCAGTAGCGGAGGAGATGATTAAATTGCGGGAAATACAGGTCCAGGTTTGGCCGCGGTTGACACTTTTAAATAGTTCAGCACCTTCGGAGGCACAATACAAAATTTCCGGGTTTGACGGAGATTGGTCGATGCAATAAATGTTGGCCTGGGATGAATTTGCCAGCGGATTTGGACCCTTGTTGGTGTTAAATGTTTCGAAGGGGCCCATACAAGACCAAACGGCATTGCGATCCTGGGTGGAGGGCTGTTGGGCATTTACGGCCTGGTTTTTTTGGATAAACCCTTGTTGATTAATGGAATTGCTGGCAGCGCGCCGCCATTTTTTGTAATATTGGGTATAGGTCGTTTTTTCGGTTGGGTGGGTGCGGCGCCATTGTGCATAGGCATCGTCTACCCGCCAAACATTCGGTTGTGCGCTGTACATTTCTTTCGCCCAATCGGGCAAAATTTCGTTTTGTACCGGAGTCGGTGGGTATAATTTCTGCGCCGACAAACTGCAGGCAAGTACAAGTGCAAACAGGGTAAAAAATTGCTTCATAATGGTATGCAAAAGATTGAACATGGAATAAATGGTGCAGGCTTAAAACCTGCAAAATAATTGTGGTCGCAAATATAGTTTTAAAAAAATTAAAACAATTCTATGCTTTATACAAAACCTTTCTTACTATTGTACGTAAAACGCCAATGGTAATTTTGGTTGCCTTAAAAATGGCCAAATGATCACGATGTATTCAAAGTAGCACCTATGAATAACCCAAGTTTAGAATCTGATCAAGCTGTTAACACACCACAAGACAGCGCATCGGGTGAACTGCCGAAAGTTGGGCAGCCCGACCATTTCAAACGCGGCCTTATCTGGTTTGGACTGGGTGTTTTGTGTATGGCGGTGAGCTTTTGTGTTACCTTTTTCTTCTTTCAAAGTGATGGTTCTTCGATCACGTTCATGTACATTTTGACTTCTGTTGGGGTGTTGTGCATTACCAAGGGTTTGGCCGATTTATTTGGATTTTAGCGCCAATTATAAAGATCTACTGGTTTTTTTGTTTAGATACGTCAACCGGAGTTGTTTTCTGACGTATTGGTGTGGTTTGCGTCATGGGCTTCGTGGTTCCATCCGATGCCGTTTTCAAGATAAAACGATTGTATCCGGTAATGTCTGATTTGCGCGCGGGTGGTCTGCGCAGCATCGGATTAATTCCAATAATTGGGTCGAAGCCAGGCCCAAACAGCGCTTTTCCACTTCCCTGAATAATCGTACTAACCCAGAATTGTTGGTCGATAACAAATTTTTGGGTAGCCACATCATCGGTGGAGAAGGTTAGGTAGTTTCTGAAAAGCGTTGGCGTATTTTCTTGGGTAAACTGGTAACGTTTTGCTTTATTTTGGGATTGGTCTTTTTCTAAATGCGTGTTATTTACATAAGTTGGACCATAGGCGGTGCCTGGTTTTACGACAAACTCAAATTGCATCAGACCTGCACTGGGTGGAATGAAGGAGGTTTGGTCATCGCGTTTGGCCACAGAAAACAGATAAGGGCCTCTTAGGTTGATGTATCCATCCCAATCAAAGAACTTTTGGTAAACATACCCATTAGATACATATTGATCGAGCCAATAGGTAGAAAAATGCGGGCCTATAATAAAGGCCGATTCTCTCCAATTGATGTATAATGGTTTAGTGAGTTTATTAAAAATACTAAATTTCATTTCGCCGTTCAGGCTGTGAAAATCGTACTGAATCCGTACGGTATCATTTTCGAAGACAAAATTGCCATCTTCTCGCAGTTTGACCTGGTTACTCGAAATGGTAACCGATTGGTATTGTCTGGCGCAGGCGGTACATAGCAGTAAAAGCGTAACGTAAAGTAATTTTTTCATAGCGATTTTTTTTCAAAATTACGGGCTTACTGACTTTATGCCAAGTTTTTAAAAGTTAAAAATACGCTAAAATATACCCAGATTTAAATGGGTTTGAAGGATGGATGGATAAAAAAATGATTTTCATTGGATTAGAGGCAAGCTGTTTTCAAAACCACTTTGTGTTGACTGTATACACGTTCTATTCGCTGCAAAACGAGGTAAAAGACTGCTATTTAAAATTAAACTTTGCTTAACATTAAGTTAGAAATGCCTTAATAGTAATGCTCTTATTTTGTATCTCCAACATATTAAATCTGTTATCAACATGAAAAAATTTACAATTACCCTGATTGCGCTTGTTCTACTGAGCAACGCACTTTTTGCCCAATTTTCTTTTGACCCTAGCGTTCCGGCGAACTACGAGCCGGTAACAGTGGTATTGCCTCCTTCTCCTTTGAAGTACCAAGTACTTTTTGTAGGGGGGGTGGACCAGGTTAAAACCACGGCTACTTATGGTAATGCTGCTGGTACTTATCCTGCCAAACAATGGCATGACTTTATTGGTATTACACCAGACCCAAGCAATCCAAGTGAATTTTGGGTTTCTGTAAACCACGAAATGCAACAAAAAGACGACCATATCGGCGACGGTGGTGGTATGACTGCTTTTAAAGTGCGTCGTGATGCAAACACCGACACCCTGGTGGTAATCAACCAAACATTGAATGATGGCCGTACCGGCAAATTCTTCAATGTTGATTTTGCGAACACGGTAGGCGAAACTGGTATGAACTGTGCAGGTATCACAGGCCCGGATGGTCGTATCTGGACCGCAGAAGAATGGGGTGTTGCCAACAATACAGCGGCAATCTCTTTCTTGCGCGATACTGCCAACTTTACCATCAATGCACCTGAGTTCCCAACCATGAATGGCCAAACGATCAAAAAATTCCAAAACCTGAACTGGATGGTAGAAATTGATCCGAAGCAAGCCAAAGCGATCCGTAAACAATACAACTGGGGTCGCCAACAGTTTGAAGGTGGAGCTATTGCGAACGATAACAAAACAGTTTATCTCGGAGAAGATGCTACACCTGGCATTTTCACCAAGTTTGTTGCTGATGTAGCAGGCGACTTCACAAAAGGTAAAACCTATGTGTATGCACACACAAAAAGCCCGAAATGGATTGAAATCGACAATACCAACTTGTCTAAAATGTTGAGCTTCAATGCCAATGCGATTGCAGTGGGCGCTACAGTATTCAACCGTTTGGAATGGGTTGCTGTAGATCGTTTGTCTGGTAAGGTTTATATTGCTGAAACAGGCCGCGATAACCTCGGCAACAGCAGCAGCTGGAAAAACGCAATTGCTGCGGGCGCTCCTGCTGCACAACACCACACAGAACGCGCAACTGCTTTCGGTACTACACCTGTATCTGCGAACTACGTTGACTACTACGGCCGTGTATTAGAGTATGATCCAGCTACTGAAAACGTAACGGTTCACATTGAAGGTGGTCCAGACTTTACCACTGCCAACGTTCCTGCTGCACAATACCCAAGCAAGCATTTGTCTAACCCAGACGGTTTGAACTTTATCACCATCGGTGGTAAATCTTTCATGATCATCAACGAAGACATGAATGGTAACACGTATGGCCGTATGCCCGACAGCAAGCCAATCATTTGCGAACTTTGGTTGCTTGACATGGCGATCCAAAACCCAACTGTAAACGACCTTATCCGTATTTCTGCATCACCTGCTGGCGCGGAGGTTACTGGCGCAATTGCTTCTCCTGATAACAAATCAATGTTGATCAACGTACAACACCCTGCAACAACTAACCCAGGCGTGTATGCAAACTCTTTGACTTACGTTATCACAGGCTGGAACAACTTGTTGACGTCTACCAACGAGCCAACATTTGGCGATAATGACCCATTCAAAGTATGGCCAAATCCAGTAGCACGCGAATTGAATTTCAATGAGGTAACAGATGCTGCAATTTTTGATATGAATGGCAAAATGGTACGCGTTTTCCGCAATACCCAAACGGCCGATGTATCTGGTTTGACACCAGGCACCTACATCGTGAAAAACCAAAAAGGTGACGTGGTTAAATTGATCGTACAATAATATTGCTTGCCTGCAAAGGCACCGAAAATAACCATACCTAAAACGAGCTACAGCGGCATACCGGCTTATTTTTTCTTTTTTTGCGATCTTTCGGCAAAAAAGAAAGTGATAAATCGGATGTCTGCTGTAGTTCTTTTTTATTTCAAGCCATGTATAAACTGATACTTTCTGCCGTGCTTTTTTGCACCTTGATGTTGCTGGCCAGTTTACGGGAAGCGCCGGCACCTACGCCCACCGTCGCCGCAGTGCGCACCGCTTACCTCCATGGGCTGGATTCCTTTAGTGTACAAATTGACCATTTTTATATTCAAATAAAATCAGATGCCAATCCGGTAGCATGGAAGGCTTCCTTTAAGCGATTGCGCCAGGCTTACAAACAAATCGAATTCTTGTTCGCGCACCTCGACCCCGACAATGCGCGTGATTTTCTCAATGGTGCGCCCTTGCCTTCTATTGATCGGGTGGTTGCCGAATTGGTGGTATATGCGCCGCGCGGCATGCAAGCCATCGCTTCCTTAATATATGGTGAAGAACCGGACCAACAAGCCTTGCTTCAATTGACCGAAGATTTGCGCCGACTTTTTCCGGACATCAAAGCCACGCAACAAAATATGCTCTTTACAGATCGGCAGGTGTTAGAAGCCATTCGTTTTGGCATTTTTCGTATTACTTCCATGGGCATCGTGGGGTTTGATACACCAGGTTACAACGGCGCAATTGCCGAATCTGCCATATCGGTGCGTGCGATGCAATCGGTAGCAATGCTGTATCTGCCTTATTTGCCTGCGAAACACCGCTTATTGGCCGATTCGATCCAACAAAACTTCAAAGGGCTAATCGGGTATTTAGAACAAAATTCGGATTTTGATTCCTTTGATCGTTTGCGGTGTATCCGCAGTTACCTGGAACCTTTGTACGGGCAAATCATGCGCTTGCACTTGGCTTTGGGTATTGAAACCATGGAACTAACGACCAATAAAGCACAAGCCCTGGTATATGAAACGCCGAGCATGTTTAGCGCACAAACCTTGAATGGGCACTATTATGCTGGGATTGGGAGTAGGGTAGAGCAACCTATTGTGGTTGAATTGGGCAAATTATTGTTTTTTGACCCCTTATTGTCTCAAAATAACGAAAGAGCTTGTGCTTCCTGCCATCAACCGCAGCGCGCCTTTACAGATGGATTGCCCAAAAGTTTGAGCATGCACAAAAAAGGAGATGTTGGCCGCAATGCGCCGACCCTGATCAACAGTGTTTTTGCCGATAAATATTTTTACGACTTACGTTCCGACCGTTTGGAGAGCCAGGAAGAACATGTAATTTTTAATAAAGACGAGTTCAATACCACGTATTACGAAATCATCGATAAACTCAATCAAAGCAGCACGTATCGGCAAATGTTTCAGGAGGCCTTTGGTAAAGCACCCAATGCGCAGGATATCAGCCGTGCGCTTACCGCTTATGTGCGGAGTTTAGTGGCGTTTAATAGCCCGGTAGATCAATATTTGCGCGGTGCACCGATTGAACTTGAGCCCGATGTGCAAGCGGGTTTTAACCTGTTTATGGGTAAAGCGCTTTGTGCAACCTGTCATTTCGTTCCGACCTATGCGGGACTGGTTCCACCGTATTTTACGGAAAATGAATCGGAGGTGATTGGTGTGCCAATTAATCCGAAGGCCCGTCAACTTGAAATTGATCCCGATCTTGGCAGGTTTATGAATGGTCGGCCGCGCGATCATGCACCCCATTTGCGCTATAGTTTCAAAACCACTACCTTGCGGAATGTTGCATTAACAGGACCTTACATGCACAATGGGGTGTACCAAACGCTGGCAGAAGTGGTAGATTTTTACAATAAAGGCGGCGGCGCCGGGCTGGGTCTCGACTTGCCGGATCAAACCTTGCCTTTTGATCATTTAAACCTCACAGCAGGCGAGCAAAAAGCCCTGGTCGCCTTCATGGAAGCGCTTACGGATACGACGGGTATTGTTACAATTCCTGCTAAATTACCAAATTGTGAACTAAAACCGGAGTGGAACGCTCGGAAAATAGGAGGACAATATTGATATGCGTAATTGTTTGTTTTTCTTGCTTTTGTGTGTGCAATGTACCCACGTGCCCTTGTATGAGCTAAAGGTTGAACAAGGATCCGGTTCGGCTATGTATGAGGCGGGTTCGGTGGTTTCCATTGCGCCACAACTGGATGGTGCCTTGCGTTTTGTTGCCTGGGAAGGTGCCACGGAGGTATTGCAACAACCGCTCCTTGCTGCGCAGGTATTCAATATGCCTGCAAAAGACGTATTCCTTTCGGCTTACCGGCTCCCTAATGGGCAGTTTAGTTTTAAATATGAAATTTTGCCCATTTTTAAGCAAAATTGTGCCTTAAATGGGTGTCATCTGGACTCCAACCGGCTTACCAATTTTACCGATTATGCCTCGGCAATAGTTTCATTTACCAAAATTCAGCAATATTTGATTTCCGGTTTTATGCCACTGAATCGCGTAATTGCTGCTGCTGATAAAAAAGCCATCCTATCGTGGATTGAATCTGGAATGCCCAATAATTAATTCATGCGCTGGTCCTTGTTAATCGTTTCCTTCCTGCTGTTTTTGCTGGGTGCTGCTTTTCCCACCTCAAACCAGGAGGCTTTTCCCCATTCGCCATCGGATGGGGCACGTTTGGCCAAAATTTATTGCAGTAGTTGCCATGCTTTCCCAGAGCCGGGTTTGTTGCCACACGCTATTTGGGAAAAAACCGTGTTGCCGCGTATGGGATATCAATTGGGCATTTTCCCAAACGACACGGTTCGGCAGAATTGGATCGAAACAGGCGCCGGCGGAAAAGCGATTTTAGCGGCCGGACTTTTCCCGGACAATCCCTTATTGTCTACGAGCGACTGGCAAAAAATAGTGCAGTTTTACCTTAAAAATGCGCCGCATGCATTAGAGCAGCCAGCATTGCCCGTGGTAAACATGGATTTGCGCTTGTTTGAAGTTCAAAAACCGACTTTTCAATTGCGACCGCCCAGTAGTACCCTTATCCGGTTTAAGTCTGATGGCGGCTTGTACCTGGGAGATGCCAACAGTCGGCAAATCTTTTGGTTAGACGCTAATTTGAACCTGCAAAAACGCACCAAACTGGCAGAAGGCATTGTGCAGGTACAAGTGGATACCGCTTCCGAAATTTTTACCTTGATGGGTTCATTTAGTCCAACCGACGCGCCTGTTGGGACCATTGTTCGGATACCCAAAAAAGGCAATCGGGCCGAAATATTGCTCGATGGATTACAGCGACCGGTACACAGCGATTGGGTGGATTTGAATGGTGATGGCCGCCAGGATGCGGTGGTTTGTGAGTTTGCTAAATGGACCGGTAAGTTGGCTTGGTGGGAGCAGGATACCTTGGGGAATTTTCAACCCCATATTTTGCGCAATCGACCGGGCGCGATCAAGACATATGTACGCGATTTTAATGGCGATCATTTTCCCGACATTATTGCCTTGTTTGGGCAGGGCGATGAGGGTATTTATCAGTACATAAACGATGGAAAGGGCAATTTTACAGAAAAATGTGTACTCCGTTTTCCGCCTTCCTGGGGCTCCAGTGCTTTTCGGATGGTAGATACCAACCAGGACGGCCTCGAAGATATCGTATATACTTGTGGCGATAATGCGGATTATCAGCCTATTTTAAAACCCTATCATGGTATTCGTGTTTACACCAACGCTGGTTTGGGCATTTATCGGGAAACCTTTTTTTACCCTTTGCACGGTGCGTATGATGCGATTCCTGCCGATTTTGATCAGGATGGCGACCTGGATATTGCGGCGATTTCCTTTTTTCCAGATTTTGAAAATCGACCCCAGGAGGCGTTTTTATATTTAGAAAATACAGGTGCGTGGAGGATGGAGGCTTTTAGTTTTCCTGCAGTGACCGCTGGTCGCTGGATGTTATTGGATGCGGGCGACCTTGATCGAGATGGTGATCTGGATCTTGCCCTTGCGCCCTTAAGTTTTGAAGTAGTGCCCGATCGGGGTGAAATGAAACGCTGGGTATCAGAAGGGATCCCTTTTTTGGTTTTAAAAAATACGCTTCGTTAGTTACATATTTGAATTTGCTATTGTAGCCATATTTTGTGTAAGTTGATGTATTTTGCAGGATAAATGCTATCCTTGCCGCAGTTTTTGGTCTTCCAATGTTTTTTTGACGTAAAAAATACTCATGATGCGTTTTTTTTATTTTTGTATCCTTTCGAGCCTTTTCGTAAGCCTCTTCGCTTGCCAATCAAGCACAGCCTCTAAATCTGCTAAATCAGGACCTAAAAATGGCCATCAGCGGATGGTAGCCATTTTGGATAGCATTTTTCGAAATGAAAATCCGGCAAAATGCTACAACCTCAACAGCCGGAGCGCTGCCCAATATAAGGACATACTGTCGAAAGCCAGAACGCAGCAAGAACAGATTATTGGCAATTTTAAGGTAGCCGAACAATTGTTGTACGCGGGCCAAACCGAAGAAGCCATCGATGTCTTGAAGCGGATCATTGGCGATAATTTTGCGGCGATGAGCGAAGAGAATAAGTTATTGTTCGACCTGTATGCGTTGGCTTACCTGCGTTTGGGGGAACAACAAAACTGTATTCAAAACCACACTTCTGAATCTTGTATCATTCCAATTGCTGAAGCGGGTCAGCATAAACTGGTGGATGGTTCTACCCGTGCGATCGAGATTTATACCAAGATATTAGAAAAATTTCCCAAGGACAGTCAATCCAAGTGGCTTTTGAATATTGCCAACATGACCCTGGGCAAATACCCGAGTGGCGTACCTACTGCCTTTCGCATCCCGGAATCGGTGTTTAAGCCCGTAAATGGCCCTAAGTTTAAGGATATTGCGATTGATTTGGGGGTTTCCCACCGCAATGTTTCAGGCGGCGTATGTATGGAAGACTTTGACAATGACGGTGATTTGGATATTTTTATGACTTCCTACTTGTTGAATAGCCAATGCCAATTTTACAAAAACAATGGGGACGGCACCTTTACGAACCGCACCAAGGAAGCGAATTTGACCGGAATTGTGAGTGGATTGAACACGGTACACGCCGATTATGACAATGATGGCGACCGGGATATTCTGATTTTGCGGGGTGGCTGGCTGGATGCGGGTTTGCACCCCAATTCGCTGTTGCGCAACAACGGGGATGGCACCTTTTTGGATGTTACCATCGAATCGGGCATGTTGTCGTTTCATCCCACCCAAACGGGCACCTGGGCCGATTTCAATGGCGACGGGTTTTTGGATTTATTCATTGCCAATGAAAGTTCCAAAGTGAAAGGCCTGCATCCTTGCGAACTGTACCAGAATAATAAAAACGGCACGTTTACCAATGTTGCCGCGCAAGTTGGCCTGGACCGCACCGGATTTTTTAAAGCCGTGGCTGCCGGCGATATCAACAATGACCAGTTGCCCGATTTGTATTTGAGCGATTTTAGCGCCGAAAACCAACTTTGGGTGAATCAAACGACAGATCCGGATCATATGGTTTTTCAAAATATGACCGAAAAGGCAGGCGTTGGGAAGCCGGTCAATAGTTTTCCTGCGTTTATGTTTGATTTCAACAATGATGGATGGCTCGATTTGTTTGTTGGTGGGTATGACCCAAAATTGTTGGACAACGCGGCCGGGGTAGTATTGGATGAATATTTGGGTAAAAAAACACCGGGCGATTTTGTTCGTTTGTACCAGAATAAAGGGGACGGAACCTTTGCGGATGTGACGCAAAAAATGGGCGTGAACAAAATCATGTTTGGCATGGGCAACAATTTTGGCGACATCGACAACGACGGATGGCTTGATTTTTACATTGGCACCGGAACACCAGATTTGCGGTCGTTGGTGCCCAACCGGATGTTTCACAACAAAAACGGAACTGTCTTTGAAGAAATAACGATGAATGGCTTTGGCAACATTCAAAAAGGCCATGGTATTGCATTCGGCGATGTAGACCAGGATGGCGACCAGGATATTTATATGGTGATGGGCGGCGCGTATGAAGGCGACCTTGCCAATAATTTGTTGTTTCAAAATCCGGGTAATGAAAACAAGTGGGTGACGCTTGTTTTAGAAGGAAAAACAGCCAACCGCGATGCCATTGGCGCCAGAATCATCCTGACGGTAAAAACTTTGGATGGCAAAACCCGTAAAATTTACAATTCGGTGGGTAACGGCGGCAGTTTCGGCTCGTCTTCCTTGCGGGCAGAAATTGGTTTGGGCAATGCCAGCAGCATTGAATCGCTGGAAATCAAATGGCCGAAGCCAGCCGCTGCATCGCAGGTTTTCAACAATATTCCCCTCAATGCCGTTTTGAAAATTACGGAAGGCAACGCGGAAGCCACACCACTCGACTGGAAACCCATTCCAATGGGCGGAGGCGGACATGGGGGAATGCACCATGATCATCACCAATAAACTTGATTAATACCGCATAATTTTCCCTTGATACAACACGCCAGCTACCCACAAGCGCCAAGTATACACGCCCGGCTGTCCAAAGGCTGTATCGGGAATTTCCAGGTTTTGTTCGCCAGCATCCAGTTGCATTTTTTGTGACCAGCGGGTTTGGCCGTGCATATCTTGTAGATCTATTTGAATGGTTCCGGCCTCTTCCAGTTGAATGGGCAACCAGGCCGCATTGGAAGTAGGGTTAGGTAGTGCAGAAAAAGTGGCTTTTTCGCTGGTCGTTTGTTGCTGGTTTTGGATGAATTCCAGTTTAAAACGCTGGGCTTTTTCGTTGGAGGTGTACCCAATATGATCAAAACCAGAGGGCTCTAAACGGATAGCATCATGTAGCCAGCCCGATTTTAGTGCTTTTACGGTCATAGAGGTTAAAGGCCTGCCAGCGGAAATGTTAATTGACCAGGCATTTGCCCACACATATCGCACTTTATCTTGAAAAACACCAAATGTATGGGCATTTAAATTTGGAATTAATTTTTGTTCGACATCCAACAAGGTTAAAAATTCTGGATCGACAGACAATGAATATTGCATACCAAGCCAATAACCTTTTTTCCCTAAGGAAATTGGTATTTTAAACTGGTCTCCGGCTTGCACATACTCATCGCGTATATTCAAAACAGAAACATGCGTACTATCCAGGTTGTAAATGCCGCTGGTGCAATCTACATCACCTATTTTGACCCCGTAAAGGTTAACTTCGAGCGTTGAATCGCTTGCGATATTTTGTAAAGTGTAAGACTCAGGCAAATTGCCCTCTTTGGGATCCTGGGCATTAGGAAATTTATAAGTGTCATCCGTATAAAACCGCCAAGACGTATTATTGGGTAGGTCGGTGTAAATACCAACCAGTAATTTTCGAAATTCTGCCAGATCAAAGTAGGTGATGATGGTGCTTTTATCCGCATCCGCAGCAATTCGTGCATAATCGGGTAAGATAACGAAGCCTAAAATATGTTGGGCAATCAAAATCAAATCATGGAGCATTACATTCGGCCCGTTCATTGGAGGATCGTCGTAAGAAGCAGTAACGGTAGTATTGGCGGAGGCAAAGACGTTGTTCAGTGTCGCGTAGCCTTGGGCATCCGACATACCGAAAATTGAATTACTTGGGGCATCGGTTACTTCTACCGTAACTTCCGGCATAGGCGCTTGCGTGCACGCATTCTTGCAATTGGCCTTGATATTAATGGTTTTATTGATTGGGCAATAGCCGAAGTTGTCTTTAACCTTTACATTTGAAAAACAAAAATCAGTGTTACCGGCTTTGTCTTTCACCCACAATTCTACCTTAACATCGCCAATATCATCGCAAAAAAATGAAGTAGCCTGCTGCGCCTGCCCATTCGAATCCATCGGAAATCCAGCTGCGCCGTTGGATTTTCGCAGGCCTATGGTGAGCAGATTATTTGGCGTGATATTATCTTCCGCATATTGCAAAAAGTCAGAAGCCCAAAGGTCGATTTTTTTGTTGGGCATCAAATTGACGCTCAACCCATTCAAACAAACAACACTCGGCTTTTTGCAATCTTTTACTTCAAAAGGATAGGTACAAATGGCTTCGTTTTGCAAGCTATCCGTAACAACCCAGCGAATGCTATGCAATCCTTGTGGCAATTGCGGCAACACATAACCATTGGGTAAAATAGCTGTATTCCAGCGCAGGTTAGCGCGGTAAACATTGCCAGAAACGTTGTTTTGTTGCGCAAAACCATACTTTTGGTAGTTTGGTACGGCGCGTTCATCAAAACCTGCCGATTGGGCATTTCCGCCCAAATTGTTGTATAAAATGGTGTTAAATCCAGGCAAAGCGTCGCTGTTTACCAGTGTTTCCTGAAAACCATCGTTGTTCAGATCAAGGAATAACTCGTACCGAATGTGCACCGGTGCACCGCATGTATTTTCAACTTCAATACCCAAATCTACAATGCCTTCGGGCAGGTCATTGTTATTAAACAAGGTGTTCGTCCAGGCATTTTCATTCCAAAACTGTCCGTTGTTGGGGGTTAAATCGCAAAACTCAACGGTGCTGGAGGTGCAATTTTGGATGTTCAGGCAGGCGCTGTTTATAGCGGACACCGAAACATTGGATTGTGCCTGTAAAGAAGTAAAACCTAAAAATAAAAGGCTGAAAAATAGAATTTTACGCATGCGATAAATATTTGTGCCTATGAATGACGATTAGCAATGTTGATTTGTTGTTGCATCAAAATTAAGTCCAAATAATTGGCTTTTGTTTTGAAAGATTGCCTTTTGTAAAGTTTGTACAAAAAAGAAGGTGTCACCTCCGCTTCGTTGGCTATGTTACGCTTTTACATTTAAACGCGATTGACGGGGTGTTGAAAAAGTCGCCCCGTCAATAGCATGCTTCTTTGTGCGGTTTTATTTAAATATTGATTTTTAGTGCGCGGCTGACCGCATAATTTTCCCTTGATACAACACACCACCTACCCACAATCGCCAAGTATACACCCCAGGCTGTCCAAAGGCTGTATCGGGAATTTCCAGGTTTTGTTCGCCAGCATCCAGTTGCATTTTTTGCGACCAGCGGGTTTGGCCGTGCATATCTTGTAGATCTATTTGAATGGTTGTGGCCTCCTCCAGTTGAATGGGCAACCAGGCCGCATTGGAAGTAGGGTTAGGTATTGCAGAAAAAGTGGCTTTTTCGCTGGTCGTTTGTTGCTGGTTTTGGATGAATTCCAGTTTAAAACGCTGGGCTTTTTCGTTGCTTTTATACCCAATTTGGTAAAAACTGCTTGTAGATAAACTAATCGCGTCATGCAACCAACCCGATTGCAATGCTTTCACTGTAATTGAAGTGAAAACGGCCCCGGCAGGAATCGTAAACGGTGTGGCATTTACCCAGGCACAACGAAGATCGCCTGAAAAAAGGCCAAATGCACTGGTATTAAAGTTGGGCAGTAGTTTGGGTTCGACATTCTGAATGCTTAATAAATCGGGATTTATATTTAAAGCATATTGGAAGCCAAGCCATTGCGCTGTTTTTCCAAAAAAGAGCGGAATTTTAAACTGGTCTCCTGCTTGCACATACTCATCCCGTATATTGAGTACTTCCAAATGTGTACTATCCAGGTTATAAATGCCGTTGGTACAATCTACATCTCCAATTCTAATACCTACAAAGTTAAGATTCTGAATAGAATCATTGAATATGCCCGCAGGAATTATTGATTCAGGGAAACTTGTTTGAAATGGGTTGCTCGCATTTGGAAATTGAAAAGCGGCATCAAAAAAACGCCAATGGTTGTTGTTGGGCAGTAGGGTATAAACACGAAGTAATACTTTTCGGAATTCATCTACATCAAAGGAAGTGATGGAGTTGCTTTTATTCGCATCTGCTGCAATTTGGGCATAAGCAGGCAGTGTATCAATGCCTTGTATATGCTTAGCAATTTTTATCAAATCATAAAGATTTACGTTAGGACCGTTGAGTGGATTGTCGTCTTTAGCAACAGTGATTTGGTCGAAATTGTAAAGCGGGACAGCATTAAACTTTGCGCAACCGTTCCCATCTGTCAAACTGGTAAATGAAAATGATGGAATTCCATTTCCAGAACCCACTAATTCTACGGTAACTTCGGAGATGCCTGCTTGGTCACACCAATTTTTAACGCATACTTTTCTATTACCCGTATTTTCAGGTGGACAATTACCGTTATTATCTTGAACAATGACGTATGTTTCACAATAATCGGCATTTCCTGCTTTGTCCTTCACCCATAATTCCACGATTTGGGTACCCATTTCGGAGCAATTATATCGTACGGATTGTTGTGCCACGCCATTTGAGTCTAAAGGAAAGCCCGCTGCGCCATTGGCTTTTCTTATTCCATAGGTGAGGAGGTCATTCGGTGTGGTATTGTCTTCCCCATATTGCAAAAAGTCAGAAGCCCAAAGGTCGATTTGTTTGGTGGGCATCAAATTGACGCTCAACCCATTCAAACAAACAACGGTCGGTTTTTTGCAATCTTTCACTTCAAAAGGGTAGGTACAAATGGCTTCGTTTTGCAAGCTATCCGTAACAACCCAGCGAATGGAATGCAATCCTTGGGGTAATTGCGGCAACACATAACTATTGGGTAAAACGGCTGTATTCCAGCGCAGGTTAGCGCGGTAAATATTGCCAGAAACGCTGTTTTGTTGCGCAAAACCATACTTTTGGTAGCTCGGCACGGCGCGTTCATCAAAACCTGCCGATTGGGCATTGCCACCCAAGTTGTTGTATAAAATGGTATTAAATCCAGGCAAAGCATCGCTGTTTACCAGGGTTTCCTGAAAACCATCGTTGTTCAGATCGAGGAATAACTCGTACCGAATGTGCACCGGCGCACCGCATGTATTTTCAACTTCAATTCCCAAATCTACAATGCCTTCGGGCAGGTCATTGTTATTAAACAAGGTGTTCGTCCAGGCATTTTCATTCCAAAACTGTCCGTTGTTGGGGGTTAAATCGCAAAATTCAACGGTACTGGAGGCGCAGTTTTGGATGTTCAGGCAGGCGCTGCTTTTAGCAGATGAACCAGGCGCATTTACACCTGATTTTGGCTGATTCGCTTGGCTTTTTTTAAGGAATTCCAGTTTGAAAAGCGCTTTGTTTTCCTGTTGATCATAGCCATATGCAGGCATCGCATTCGGGCCAGCGTTTAATTGAATCATATCGTGTAACCAGCCCGATTTTAGTGCTTTTACCGTAATGGTTGTAAAAGATTGTCCCTCCGGTACTTTAGTAGCTGTTGGATTATACCAAATGCTGTTCATCAAGCCTTGAAAAAGTCCAAAATTACCAGTGCTCATATTCGGTAAAAACTGTCCTTGCAAATCGAGGATACTCAGGTAAGCGGGATCCAGTTTTAAACCGTATTGAAAGGCTGTAAAACTAGGCGATTTTCCGAAATATAAGGGTATTTTAAATTTATCGCCTGCCTGAACATATTCATCCAAAATAGTAATAGTTTGCGCCGGTAAAGTAGGGGCGTTGTTCATGGAAGCCGAGCAGTTTACATCCCCGGTTTTGATGCCCAACATCTCCACTTGAAAAGGTGGGCCGCTCGCTGCGATTGTGGTATCTGCATTAATAAATTTCCAGGAAGTGTTGTTGGGCAATTCAGTATATATTCCCAAAACTAATTTTCGTAATGCCACTACATCATACGTACTGAGGCTCCCGCTATTATTGGCACCTGCTGCGATCAAGCCATAGAACGGCAGAGGCGCGATGCCTAAAATATGTTTTGCGATCAGCAATAAGTCCAACACATCCACGCCGTTGGTTGGGGCATCGTCTTTGATGGGAATAAAAAGAACCTTATCATCACTAGAAATTCCGGAACCTGATGGTAAGCTATCAAACACAAAACAGCCCGTTATTGGATCCGCTTGAGGGTAGTTGAAGTTGAAATTAGGGATGGTGTTCGTGCTAGCCACCACGTTCAATTGCAGATTTTGAATGGTGCTGCCGTTGCACCAGTTCCGAATACAAACCGTGCCGTGAAATCCGGTAGAGTCATTGGATTGTGCCTGTAAGGAAGTAAAACCTAAAAATAAAAGGCTGAAAAATAAAATTTTACGCATGAGATTAATATTTGTGCCTAATGTAGGCTATTAAAAAATGGTGATTTGTTGTTGCAACAAAATTAAGCCCAAAAATTTGACTTTTGTTTTTTAAAAATACGTTTTGTAAAGTTTGTACAAAAAAGGAGGTGTCACCTCCGCACAGCGAATAATGACACCTCCCATTCAAATTTAATGTGTTCTATGCACGCACTAGTTTTCCCTGATACAATTGGCCATTGACCAACAAACGCCAGGTATAAATGCCGGTTTGTGGTATTGCAATTGCCGGAATTTCAAGTTGGTGTATTCCTTTTTCCCGTTCTTGCTGTTGCGACCACTCCAGTTTTCCATCCAAGCCAAATACCTCTAGTTGAATATTGGACTTTTGCACTAATTCAACCGGGATCAACGCATTGCCGGTGGTTGGATTAGGACGCAATTGCCCAATAGATGTGTACCCTACTACTTGATTCGATGGGGCAAATACAAGTTCCAGGCGGTTTTTGCTTTCATCCTGCAAGTACCCGATCGATTTGAATTGATCGCTTGGGCGCAAAGCAAGGGCATCGTGCAACCAACCGTCTTCCAGCGCCTGAACGCGCAAGGTGACCAAGGGGGCACCACCGGGTATTTCAACAGGCTGCGCATTGGACCAAACACATTGGAAAGCATCTGGCAATAAGCCGAAATTATCCTGGTTTAATCCAGCCGCTTGTCCTCCTTTTGCCTCCAATACCTGCAATCGTTCGTTTTGTACCGCTAATCCAAATTGGAAACCCAGCCATTGGGCGCTTTTTTCAAAATAAAGTGGTATTTCAAGGATTTCTCCGGCTTTCAAGTAATGATCGTGCAAGCTAAGGGCTTGCAGGGGCGCGCGGTCTTCCACATCGGGTGCTTTAAAACCCGGGTAAGCAGAACAGTTTACGTCGCCCGTTTTGATGCCTACAAATACTTTTTGAATCACCGTGTCATTGGGGAAATTTAACTGGATATTGGTTTGCGGAATGACCGTTTCAAAAGGATTGGTCGGATTTGGAAACACAAAATCGGCATCTACGAATTGCCAAGCGTTTTTGTCGGGAAGCGTTGTGTAGTAACCCAGCAGCAATTTGCCTATTAAGACGATATCGAACGTTGAAATCCCGTTGTTTCCATTGGCATCGGCGGCAATTTGTGCATATGGGGTGAGCGGTTGGATGCCCAGGATATGTTTTCGAATTGAAACCAAGTCTAATACATCCACCCCATTTAAAGGGTCTGATTCCAGGGTAGGGGTGATGGTAAAATTGGCTAGACTCGGAATACCCGAAACACTACCGCAACCATTGGCACCCGTAATGCCCTGACCTTGAAGAAAGGCCACGCCCGAACCCGTTTCTGCAAATCCAATTTCAACCCCTGGAATCGGACTTTGGTCGCACCACAGCCGGGTACAAAATTCAAAGGTCGCATTGCTGGTATCACATGCGAAATTATTGCCTTGCACGATCAAATAAGCTTCGCAATAATCGACATTTCCGGCCAGGTCTTTTGCCCATAATTCCACTTGATTGAAGCCTAATTCGGAACAATTAAATACAACAACGGTAGATGAGGCGTTGGCGGTATCCGTGGGGAACCCGGTGCCAGTACCCGATTTCCGGATTGCCAATTGTAATAGGTTGGTGGGTGTTGCGTTATCTTCTACATATTGCAGAAAATCACTTGCCCAAATTTGAATGGTTCCGGTAGGCATAATATCGGCACTCAAACCATTAATACAAACCACCGTTGGGTTTTTACAGTCCTTGACAATAAAGGTGTAGGTGCAAATTTCCTGGTTGGAGAGGTTGTCCTCCACGATCCAACGGATTTTGTGGGTTCCGTAAGGCAATTCAGGGGGCATAAAGGTATCCGGTGCCGCCTGGGTGTTCCAGCGCACAAATGCTTTAACCGAGTTGGCTCCAATACTGTCTTCCTGTGCAAATCCGTATTTACCATTTGTTGGTACGGGCCGTTCGTCAAATGCTTGCGCGGTGCCTGTATTGGCAATGTTATCGTACAAAACCGTATTATATCCTGGCAGTGCGTTGCTGTTGACCACCGTTTCCTGTACGCCATCGTTGTTTAAATCCAAAAACAATTCGTAACGGATACTGATCGTCGCGCCACAGGTGCTGCTCGCTTCAATGCCGAGTTCGACGCTCGTTTCGCGCAGGTCATGGTCGTTATATTGCGCATCATTCCAATAGGATTCGTTCCAAAGATTGGCATCGTTGTTTGTTAAATCGCATACACCAAGGCCGTTATTAGGGCAAAATGCGATCTGGATACATCCGCTTTGGGCTGCTAATTGCATGCTGTGGATGCATAAAAGGAGTGCTGTGAGAAATCTTAACATCGTTTTTATTTTTAGGCCGTTGCCGGCGGGTTTTTAGTGAATGATGATTTTTCCTACGGCTGCTTTACCCTGCGCGGTTTGCAAACGGAACCAATAAATCCCGGTACATAATTTTCCGCGCTCCAGCAACAATTCCGGACCCGTAAATGTCTGTTCTACAGCCAGTTGTCCAAAAGTATTAAATACCTGAAGGCGATTTAAGCCGGTTTCCGCCGCATCCAATCGGAACAAGATGTTTGCACTGAATGGGTTTGGAAATGCTTCATAATCAAGCGATTGTACAATTGGGCTTTTAACAACACTGATCAGTTCCATGCTAATTTGGTGGGTTGCCACATTGGTAATGATCGGATCATTGAAGTCAAAATAAATACCAGCCTTGTTTTCCAATACGGTGCCTGGGGCCAAATCTGGTATCGGCTGGATGCTAAAACTCACAAAGCCGTGAGAGGCCACTTCATTTACATTGGAATCGGGCAACATGATGTTGGGGAAATAAAACACCAGGGTACGCCCATCCACAACTTCCCAGGTATAAGGATGGCTGGCAGGACCCGGACGGAAAGTACCCAAATCCAACAATCCAGACACTTCATCCCTGATTTTAACGGTAAATGCTGTGTCGTTCCCCGTATTTTGGAATCGAATTTTGTACTGCAACTGCTGGTTGGGTTCAATCAAGTGCGTTTCTTTCCATCCCAATGGATAGCCTTGTTTGTCATTTGGGTCGTAGGAGCCGCGTACTTCTGCACAATGGCGAACGGTAAATGGATCGGAATCTTGTATGGGCAATTGCAGCGCCAGATTCGGGCCGCCAGGGGTCACGCAATTGAGCATAAAGGCGGCAGCATCGCCATCACCCGGGTGGCCGGGGCGTTGTTTTACCTGCATATAATAAGCATGCCCTGCCGGATTGTTTATCGTAAGAACGGTATCTTCTCCCGCATTCAAACGCAACATATCAGACACCATAATCTGGTCTTCAATAATTACGTAATCACTACTTCCGCTCATATTGCCTTGTCCGGTGTTGGTTACCACAAATTTTACGGTACCGTCGCAGATTGCCTTGATTTCCAGGTTCGAACCGTCCCAATTGGCATTGGCGGGTAAACAGGAAGAATCGGGTAAAATGCGGCCTTCCACACAAAGTGTTTGTCCTAAAACGGCATCACAACTTACCTGACACTGTATTTGAAAATCGCCGCAATCATTGGGCAAATCGAAGCGCAAGGTGTCGCCCGATTGGCTGCTCAGCGGAATCGAGCTACTTACATAGCTCAGGTTGGGGTCGAGTGCAATGAAAACCTGCACATTCGTCGCTGGCAAATTGCCTTCATTGCAATATTGCACCGTTAAATAAGTTCCCATACAACGTCGAACCAGGCCAGATCCAATTTCCATGCGCATGAGCGGGCAACTTACGAGCGCCCGAATACCGATGGGCGGAAGGGTGCTTTGTTGGCCGATGTTTGCAATAATGACCGTCGGCGTGTCGCAAGGACTGTAAAACAACGGCTGGTTGTTGCGCGGATGTACAATGACCTCATACAATCCGGGAGGAATGGCAATGCTGTAGGCACCCAAGGCATTGGTTTTGGCAAAAAAACGGTTGTTGTTGATGCCGCGCGCCTCCACCATAAAGTTGGAATAAGCAGGCTCACCCGCATCCGGGCTGCAACTTTGGTTGAGGTCTTCGTAGATACTTCCGAGGATGCGGCTACTGTACACTTGCCCCTCTAAATCCGTTTTGATTAAAAAAGCGCCCTGCCCATCACCTCCTGCCATCGCCAGGAAATTTTGATCTACCGTAACAATGTCTTGCACATAATCGGCGCTGTTTAAGGTAAAGTAGTCAAGTATATTACCTTGGGAATTTGTTTTAATCAGACGCAAAGTACTTTGCGTGTTGTCTTCAAAATTGGCATGTACGGGGAAATACAGGTTGTCATTGGCGTCACGGGTAAAGGTCCTGGCCAAGGGCAACTGCAAGGCGACACCGTAAAAGACGGAAAGGTCGATTCGATTAAACCAGTTTTCGGTGCCATCGGGGTGTACGCTGAGCAAGGCGATGCTTACCGGGTTCGATTGCAAGTTGTCACCCATGATGACAATATCGCCGGTGCTGGTTTCCAGCAAATCCTGGGCGACCTGATAATTGGGTTTGTTGAACACCTTTTCCCAAAGCAGGGTGCCATCGGCATCCACTTTTGCCACAAAAAAGTCGCGGTTGTTGCCGGTATTCAATACCGAACCGCCAATAGCAAAATTACCGTCGCTGAGTGGAATCATGCGCACCACCTGTTCTTTGAACGTGGGGAGGCCAACCGCTTTTTTCCAAATGATACTGCCTGTGCTGCTCAGCTTTACGAGCCAAATTTGAAGATCGGAAGTCGAATCGCGCACCGCGCCGCAGGCTAAAAAGCCCCCATCCGGCAGGTTTGCGACACTTTTTAGGCCATTGGGCAAATAATCCTGCGTAATTTCGGTTTGCCAAACCGTATTTCCATTGGCATCGATTTTAACAATCCGGTTTTTGGAGAGGGTACTATCGGGCTTGTATTCGCCCAGGGCCACGCAAGCGCCCGCATCTGCAAGGCAAAGACCGATGCCTTGTCCATTTTGAAATGTATTGTTGTGCACCCATTGGACCACGCCGAGCGCATCTGTTTTTTGAACATGACCATTTTGAAAAACGCCTGCCATATAATAACCAGCGTTTCCATTTTGGAGGAGGGTGGTGCAATTGCCATTGATGGCCGGATAAGACTTCATAAAGCCTTGTCCAAAGCCGGTGTATACCCAAAAGGTACAAATCGGTAGTAAAATCCAAAGTTGGAGTAAACGGGAAAATTTCATGTTGTTCTGGTTTAAAAGTAAGCTGATTAGTTGGCGCGCGCATTCCACAGTTCCACGGTACAAAAGTGCGATCTGTTTTATCACCGACAAAGGACAAAAAAAGTCAAAAATCATATTTTATTATTTATAAAATGTTTTTAATAGTTTGATATTTAGCAGGTTGTAATTTTATTTATTGCTATTTTTGTATTTTCATAAAAAATGAAAGTTTTTTCAGGACCTTTCGGCGCTGCTCTTTTTTTTAAAAAATGATCCAAGCGCCCTTTTTTAAACATTTTTGTAAAGTTACATGAAATCCCTGCTTTACCTACTTCGCGCCTTGTCGCCCGAGTCGTTGCGTGCTTTAGACAAGTATATGCAAGCCACGTATTATGTTACCCATTCGGGGATATTGGCGTTGTACACTTATTTAAAAGTACATTTAAAGGATCCGGATTTGGAGGGTGATCAGGTGCGCCAGGCTTTGTTTGGGGCAGCATTGGACGGTCAAAAGCGCCTCAACCACCTGAGTAGCAATCTTTTGAGTGCGGTGGAGCATTTTTTGGCCTTGGAGGTGCAAGCAATACAAAAGCACGAACAGCACTTAGCCACCGTAAAAGCCTTGAGGCAATTGAAACTCAACGAGGCCAGCGCCGGCATGTTGCGGTATGCCCGTCGACGTTTGGAAGCAGATACGGTGCGTGGTGCCGAGTATTTTCGAGCCGATTATTTATTGCAACAAGAGGCTTATTATTTGTCCTTGCAACAAGGCCGGGATAAAACTTCCAATGTACAGGACCTGGCTTCTGCCCAAGATATTGCTTTGATTATTGAAAAGTTGCGCACCGGGTGCATCCTGATGAGCCACGAAACGATTTCCAAACAAACCTATGATAAAGGCTTGTTAAACAGCGTGTTAACCTTTTTAGAAGGGCATGCGTACCTTCAAATTCCAGCGGTGGCGGTGTATTACCACGGATATTATGCGTTGTTGGGCGAGCAAGCAGACCATCATTTCCAGCAACTAAAAACCTTGTTGCAACAGCATGGCAGCCATTTTTCGGCCGCCGAAACCCATGATTTGTATTTGATGGCCATCAATTATTGCATTCGTCGGATCAATTTGGCCGACGAGCGTTTTTACCGGGACATTTTCGAGTTGTATCAAAGTGGATTGGAACAAGGAGCTTTGTTGGAAGATGGCACGTTGTCGCGTTGGACTTACAACAACGTGACCATGACCGGTTTGCGGCTCCGAGAATATGCCTGGGTGAAGCGTTTTTTGTACCGTTATGCCGATTATTTGAGCGTCGATCATCGAGATGCGGCGTTCCATTTCAACTTGTCGCGGTATTTTTACGACACGGGTGATTACACACAAGCCATGCAACACCTGTTGCGGATGGAGTACGATGATGTGTTACAAAATTTGGCTGCCAAGTTGTTGTTGGCCAAAATATATTTCGAACAAGAGGCAATTGGAGCCCTTGAAAATCAATTGGACAGTATTCAAATTTATTTGCGTCGAAAAAAAGTGCTTGGATACCATAAAAATAATTACAATGCGATACTTCGTTATATGCGTAAGTTATTGTCTGTCAATTTTAATGATGCCGAATCACTGCGGTCCTTGCGAAAAATGATCCAGGAGGAGCCGGTGTTGACAGAGCGGGAATGGATGCTAAAACAATTACCGGAAGTGCGTACCAACTAATTCTTGTCTACTTTTGCACCCCAATTTGATTTCGGGCACTTCTTGTTCGATCAAATTCGTCTTTTACCAAACTGTGTATTTTTATGATCAATATCGGTGATAAAGCCCCCGATTTCACGTTGCGGGGGAGTGATAAAAGCCAAGTATCCCTCAAAGACTTTAATGGGAAAAATGTGGTCTTGTTGTTTTATCCAGCGGCCTTTACCGGCGTTTGCACCAAAGAATTGTGCATGATGCGCGATGGCTTGGCGGATTACGAGCGCCTGGACGCCCAAATTTTAGCCATTTCGGTGGATAGTTTGTTTACGTTGGCACAATGGAAGATGGACCAAGGCTTCAATTTTCCGATGTTGTCTGATTTTAATAAAACCGTCAGTAAAAAATACGACGTACTGTACAAGGAATTTGTGTTTGAAATGAAAGGGGTATCGAAGCGTTCGGCATTTGTGATCGATAAGACCGGAATTGTGCGCTACGCGGAAGTTTTGGAGAATGCCGGAGAAATGCCGAATTTTGAGGCGGTAAAAAACACCCTTGAATCGTTGAACTAATTATTGCAACCGATTGTTTTTTGTCCATATGAACGTGATAGACTTGAAATTTCATAAAACATCCTTTGCCACCAAACCACTTTGGGAGGAAGAGGAAGATGTATTAGTAGACGAAGATATTAGTTTTGGTTTGCCTGTTCATATTATTGTATGGAATGATGATGTCAATTCATTTGAATGGGTAACCCAGTGTTTTATGGAAATTTTGGGCCATTCTTTCGAACAATCGGACCAATTGGCCTTAATTATCCATTATAAAGGCAAAGCGATTGTAAAAACCGGGCCCAAGTCGGAGTTAGTTCCCTTGTGTGAGGCCCTGCTTGAGCGTGGTTTATCTGCCGAAATTGACGGTGAAGAAGCCACCTAAGCGTTTCAGAATATTCCACCGTAGCACCTTTAAACTCAAAAATGCCTGTTTTTTGGCTCAACGAAGATGAACTTGCCTTTCCCCATCCATCACTTGCTGATCCGGGTGGATTGCTTGCTGTAGGGGGTGATTTGAGCGAAGAGCGCCTGATTTTAGCCTACCAAAATGGTATTTTCCCCTGGTTTGAAGAGGATGGGGCATATTATTGGTATGCTCCGGATCCGCGTTGGGTGCTTTTTCCGCAAGAATTGAAAGTGCACAAAAGCATGCGGTCTATCTTCAACCAGCATAAATTTCGGTATTCACTCGATACCTGTTTTGAACGCGTTATGCAGGCCTGCTCCAGTACGCCCCGGGGCGACCATGAGGGCAGTTGGATTTCGGACAGTTTTATCGAAGGCTACGCCCGTTTGCACCATCAAGGGCTCGCACACTCAGTGGAAGTGTGGGATGGCGAAAATCTGGTAGGCGGCCTGTATGGCATTAGTTTGGGTAAAATATTCTTTGGGGAGAGTATGTTTGCCCATGCGCGCGATGCCTCCAAAGCAGGATTTATTGTGTTGGTTCGGGCATTGCAACAACTTAATTTCGTGTTGGTCGATTGTCAGCAACAAACACCGCATTTAGAAAGTTTGGGCGCACGCGGCATTTCCAAAGAACACTTTTCAGAATACCTTTTCCAAAATCAGTACGCGCACACACATATTGGAAAGTGGAAATTTAACAGTGCCCATCATATCGAAATATCACCAGAAAAGTAATAAATTGCCAGCAAATTGGAAGCGAATCCATGTAAGTACAGGGCGCGCAGGTATCCTATTTAATTAGAATTGACACAACGCTATGCAGAAAACGGGAATGAAGGGGCTGCTATTTGTCACTTTGCTGCTCACCTTTTTATCATTTGAGTCATCCACACCAGAAAGGGGTAATACCACGGCAGCTGTAGCAACAGCATACCCGAAGGATTATTTTCAATCGCCGGTCGGGCATATGATTCGACTCACAGGCAGTTTTGGGGAGTTGCGCGCGGGCCATTTTCACGCAGGTCTTGATATTGACGGAACCACCGGGGTGCCGGTTTACGCTGCGGCCGACGGTTATATTGCGATCATAAAAGTGCAGGCAAGTGCTTACGGCAATGTGCTTTATATCAAACATCCAAATGGATACACCACGTTGTATGCCCACCTCGATCGTTTTGCCCCCGAAATACAACAATATGTGAAAGAACAGCAATACAAACGGACACGGTTTGAGGTGAATTTGCACCCGCCCGCAGAGATGTTTCGGGTGTTTAAAGGGCAAGAAATCGGTAAAATGGGCAATACAGGCGGTTCCCGTGGCCCACACCTGCATTTTGAAGTTCGAAATACAGCAACCCAAAAGGTCGTAAACCCGCAGTTGTTCGGCATGCCGGTGCAGGATGATGTCGCCCCGGACATCCGCGATATGAAGGTTTATTTTTTGAATGAAAAACGGGAAGTTTTGGATAGCAAGCCATTCCCGGTTGGCAAACAAAAGACGGGGGACTATGATTTGGAAGGCGATACGGTACGCATTGGCGCCTGGCGGGTTGGTTTTGGGGTAAAAGCATATGACACAACAACGGGCAACAAAAATGACAATGGAATTTATCTACTGTCCATGTTTGTGGAAGATCAGTTGGCTTTTGAATGGCGCATGGATGAAATGGATTTCGATGAGTCCCGGTACATCAATGCGCACATCGACTATTCGGCTCAAAAACGGTATGGCGCTTGGTTTCATCGTTGTTTTGTACTTCCGGGCGACAAGTTATCCAATTATGTAAAAACAGAAACCATGGGGGCGGTGTCCTTATTTGCCGAAAAACCACAGAAAATTACCATAAAAGTACAAGATGCGCTGGGAAATGCCCGGTCGATTCATTTTTGGGCGTTACGAGATACCCAAAATATGGTCACCTACCCATCCACAGCGGATCGCTATAAATTGCCGTACGATACCGAACGTAAACTTATGTTGGGTGATTTAAACCTGACCATACCCAAAGGCGCTTTGTATGAAACCCTGACGTTCGAATATTTTGTCTCTGCCGGCAATGCTAAAAACCAGTTTTCACCGATGCACCATTTGCAAGATTCCAAAACGCCGGTGCATAAGTATTACGAAATCAGCATCAAGCCGTATGGATTACCCGAATGGCTTCATAACAAAGCTGTTATTGCAAAATGCGGGGACGGCAAACCCGACAATTGCGGTGCATCCTGGCGTGGTGATTATATTATGACCAAGGTGCGGGAATTTGGCCAATATTGTGTGATGATTGACACCACACCACCGCAGGTTACCCCTGTGGTGTTCAATAAAGATATGCGCCGCAACAGTACCATGGCTTTCAAAATTACGGATAATATGGCCGTGAATGGCCTGGCTTATGGGTTGTATTTTCGCGGTACCATCGATGGGAAATGGGTTTTGTTCCAATATGATAAAAAAAGGTCCCGCATTACCCATGTATTCGAATCCTGGCTGGAAAAAGGCACGCACACCCTTCAACTGGAGGTAAAAGACGATCGGGATAACGTAGTCTTGTATACCAAAAAGTTCTTGCGGTAATAGATTTCAAGCCTATTATGGCTTCCAAACGATTTTTTTACGTTGGAAAATCAAATTATAGGGTACGAGCAATCCAAAATATAAAGCCAACATCATGTCAAACAGGGGCGTTTTTAGCAGCAAATCACCGCTTTTTAAGCGCTTAAACACGGGTTTATAACAAATCTGAAGCGCCCCTTGTCGAAGTACATAGATCCCCAGCGCAGGGAATGCGTATTGTACGCCCAATAGGGTTAGCAAAAGCAAAAAATAGTGAAAAACGAGGGTTCCGGCAAATAAGGTGAGTAGCAATTGATGTACAGGCTTATACACATGCGATACGCTTAAATGCCGCCTTTTTTGCCGAAACCAATGCGGCCAGTTTGCTGCAGCTGCGGAGTACATGGTTGCTTGTGTATCCGTACAAATTGCGGTGTTTTTTGAATTTGCGGCCGCATTAATCAATAAATCATCATCTCCAGAAGCAAAATCGGCATGTTTTTGATACCCATTCTGTTCCTCAAACAGTTTTTTTTTGAACGCCAGGTTGCGTCCAACCCCCATGTAAGGCATGCCCATACCCGCCATGCCTCCGTATAAAAAGGCCGTGTGGTTGGTTTCAAAACGTGCCCATTGGTTCAAAAATCCGGGTTCAGGCAACAAGGGTCCAAAACCAAGTACAATATCGATTCCAGGTTGTTGCATGTGCCGCGCCATACTGGCCAGCCAATGCGGACTGGCTGGAGCACAATCGGCATCGGTAAGCACCAGCCATTCATGTTGCGCCGCTTGAATGCCTGCACTGAGGGCCGCTTTTTTTCCAGCCTGGGTTTTGGTCGCCAGATGGATCGCCCTGAATGAAGTAAATTGATTTTCAAAGGATTGCAATATCGCACGACTATCATCAGTGGATGCGTCATTCACGACCAACAGATCAAACCTGCCTGGATACGCCTGGCCCAGCAAGGTGGGCAGGTGTTTTTTTAAATTGGCAGCCTCGTTGCGGGCGCACATCAACAAGCTGAGTGCTGGATAAACAAACGGCGTAGGCATTATTTCGGACTCCTTGCGCAGGATTTTTTGCCAACCAGCCCTGATAAAAAACACATAAAGTACTAATTGCAAGGCACTTACACTGCAATACAGGACAAAAATCAGGAAAATCAGGAGCCGCCCAGCATCAGCACTAAAACTTTCCATAGGACAAATTAAATCAAGTCAACAAAGGTAGTAGTTCTTGCGCTCCAATTTTATCAATACTTTTGCGCACGAAAAATCAGCACGTTTGAAAAAGATCATCATAGCCATAGACGGCTACTCCTCCTGCGGAAAAAGTACCCTTGCGAAAGGGCTGGCAAAAGCCTTACACCTGGCCTACCTCGACACGGGCGCCATGTATCGCGCGGTAACCCTGTATTTATTAAACAACAACATTGATTACAATGATTTGGACGCAGTAGAATCAGCTTTGCAGCATGTTTCTATTCATTTTGAACGTATTCATGGCCAAAATCATACATTTCTCAATGATGTAGACGTGGAAACCGAAATTCGGTCTATGCATGTAAGTGAACACGTAAGCCCGGTATCTGCAATTTCTATCGTGCGCAAAGCCATGGTCAAGCAACAAAAGGAATTTGGCAAACGCCGCAACATCGTTGCCGACGGCCGCGACATTGGAACCGTTGTATTCCCAGATGCCGATTTAAAAATATTTCTGATAGCCGATGCCGACGTGCGCACCAGCCGCCGACATTTAGAACTTGCCTCAAAAGGCATCGATGCTGAATGGGATGATATTTATAAAAACCTGATGGAACGGGATCAAATCGACTCATCCCGTGCCGACAGTCCACTCCGCCAAGCCGACGATGCCACCATCTTGGATAATACCCTTTTATCCGAAGCAGAGCAGTTGACGATTACGTTGGAGTGGGTTCGGTTAGTGATGAGTGAGGAGTGATGAGTGGTGAGTGATGAGTGATGAGTGGTGAGTGATGAGTGGTGAGTGAGGAGTGATGAGTGATGAGTGATGAGTGATGAGTGATGAGTGATGAGTGATTAGTGATGAGTGATGAGTGATGAGTGATGAGTGATGAGTGATGAGTGATGAGTTTCTGATTAATTAGTTAATAATCAAAAGAATACAAAGAAAAAAGTTAAAATTATTTTAACTTCGGAGAAGTCACGCACCCGTACAAACGTCAAACGCTACATAACCAAGCCCGAAGGGCTGACATGATTATAGCCATAAGGATAAACGACCAACGTTAAATAACCAAGCCCGAAGGGCTGACATGATTATAGATGTTGACATGATTGTCGCCATGTTATGTTTTTCGCCATGTTATGATTATCGCCATATTATGATTATCGCCATATTATGATTATGCTATTGACATGATCATCGCTATTGACATGATTATCGCCATTGATATGATTATAATTATGATATGTTTATAATTATAACATGATGATCACCATTGACGTGATTATCGCAATTGACGTGATTATCGCCATGATATGATTATAATTATGATATGGTTATAATTATAACATGATGATCACCATGTAATGATGATCACCACGTCATGTTTATCCTTTTACATGCGATCGTATTTTTCCAGGCCCATGCTTTGAATAATCGCAATCAGTTTATTGGCGTATTGCGGGTCGCTGGCATAACCTGCTTCAGCAAGGCCTTTTGCCCATTTTCGGTACGCTTGTGGCCCAAAATCGAACAACTGTGCGTATCGATTACTGTTTTTTAGAAAATCGGTATGTGCACGATAGCTGCCCCAGGCATTCGGGTATTGCAGGAAAAAATCCTTGTGCGAATCATCGGTAAAGTTTTGGCAATGGCCTTTTCTGCATTTTTTGGAAAAACATTTGATTCCAAAATGGTTGTTGGTCGCTTTGGCTAACTTGCTTTCGCCTGCGTCGCTTTCCAACAAGCCTTGGGCAAGGGTGATGCTGGCGGGCAAACCGGTTCGGCGCATTTCGGCTACGGCCACGGGTGCAAAACGGGCAACATACGTTTGGCAGCGTGTCAGGCGTGTTTGCACAAGGTCCGGTTCCACCGCATTGCGCTGGGCAAAAGCCGGATCCATCAAGTGGGTCAGGTTGCTTTTGGCTTCAGGTGGCAAAACCACTTGTACATCCTGTTTTTGGGCACGGATGTTGGTCGCCCCATGCGAAAGATCAAACAAGGACGCTTTTACGCGTTGCCCTTCTTGTTGCACTTGCGCTGCATCTGCAGGCACCGCACCGAAAACAATCGATACTTTATCGGCCCAAATGATGTAAATCAGGGCAATGAGCACGATTATTTTCCAAAGTACCGATTCCTGGAGCCATTCGGTGTTATTTGACTTCGTTACCCTGCTGCTGTTGTATTGGGTGTTGTGTACATGATGATATGGTGTCATGTGCTTAAAAAATTAAGGTGAACGATTGAATCATGCCACAAAGTAAAACATTTTATTTTAAACAAGCAACAAAATGTGTTTAAATAATTTTTCTGTTTGCAATTTCTTTGTGAAGTTTAAGGAGTTTCTCGGCACAATGGCGTTTTTTTTTAATAATAGTCTATTTTTGCGCCATCGTGTAAAAAGTACACAACCAGATTGCATGGGCTTTTTGGGACACTCAATTTGATCTATCTTTAAGATATCGCACACCATGGTAATAATTGCCGATTGTGGCTCAACGAAATGTGATTGGTTGCTCATCAACAGCGGCCGCGACCAAACCCTGGAAAACACGGTTGGTTTTAGTCCGTTTTTTCATACAACTGTTGAAATCAAAACCATCATAGAAACCCAATTGCTTCCGAAAATAGAGCCGGATGCGGTGACAGCGGTGTATTTTTATGGCACCGGGATACACGATGCGCACCGCACCGAAATTGTTTCTTTGGCTTTGCGTGCACTTTTTCCCAAAGCAGTTGTTGAAGTAGAGCATGATTTGTTGGCAGCCGCCCGCGCGACTTGTGGCCGAAGTGCAGGAATTGCCTGTATTTTGGGTACTGGTTCGAACAGTTGTTATTTTGATGGACAAAAAATTCTGGATAACGTGCCTTCTTTGGGTTGGTTGTTAGGCGATGAAGGCAGCGGAACCTACCTGGGTAAAGCATTGCTGCGGGCCATGTTTTACCGGGAATTACCGGCCGATTTGCACCAGGCGTTTCTGGCCGCCCACCCGGAAGGCATGGATGCCATAAAAGATAAGGTGTATGAAAAAGGGGCAAACGCTTATTTAGCGACATTCACCCGTTTTCTGGGCGAATACGCGCAACATCCATTTGTGAAAAACCTTGTGGCACAGTGTTTGTCCGATTTTTTGGATCGGCAAGTACTTAAATACCAAGGTGCGCAGCAAGTGCCGGTTCATTTTGTTGGCTCGATTGCCTATCATTTTCAGGATATTCTGGTAAAATGTATGGAAGACCGAAAACTACGTCCGGGCATTATCGTGCGCAAACCCATTTATTCATTGGCCGATTACCACCAAAATACGGGTGTGGAATAGTCGCCAGAATACAACTAAACACATTGTTTCTCAAGTTTTTATAGTATGTCGAAAGAAATCAAACGCATTGCTGTATTTACCTCAGGTGGAGATGCGCCGGGTATGAACGCAGCCATCCGCGCCATTGTGCGCAATGCCTTTAATAATGATTTGCACATTTACGGAATCATGCGGGGGTATGAGGGGATGATTGATGGCAATATTCGGCGACTCGAAACTACCGATGCCAGCAACATCATTCACCGGGGCGGTACCATCCTGAAAACTGCCCGTAGTATGCGTTTTCTAACACCAGAAGGACGTAAATTAGCCTATGAAACGCTAATAGACAATGATATCGACGGCCTGATTGCCATTGGAGGAAACGGTACTTTTACCGGTGCAAGCAAATTCATGGAAGAATATCCGGATATTCCCATTTTGGGCATTCCCGGCACCATCGACAATGATTTGTATGGTACCGATTTTACCATCGGTTTTGATACCGCAGTGAATACGGCCGTGCAAGCGGTGGATAAAATTCGCGACACCGCCGATTCGCACAACCGCCTCTTTTTTGTAGAGGTAATGGGGCGCCATTCCGGATACATTGCACTGCACACTGCGATTGCCGGTGGCGCTGGTGGCGTGTTGATTCCAGAAGAAGATTCATCGCTCGAAGACCTCGTAAAATTGCTGAAACGGGGCACAAAACGTTCCAAACTGTTTAGCATTGTCATCGTAGCTGAAGGGAATCAAATGGGCACGGTGTACGACATCGCCCAACAGATTTCTGAAAAAATTGAAGTGTACGATGATATTAAAGTTACGGTGATCGGACACTTGCAACGGGGAGGCTCACCTTCCGCATTCGATCGCGTTTTGGCCAGTATCCTCGGATTTTCGGCAGTAGAAGCCCTGATGGCCGGTAAAACCGGCATGATGGTGGGTATTAAAAACAATTCTATCCATTATACCCCATTTGACGATGCTATCAACAAGCGAAAACACATGAATAAAGACTTGTTACGTATGTCCCATATCATGGCACAATAGTTTGATCGTCAATGATTTATTAATGGCCTTTGTTCTGACAACAAAGGCCATTATTTTTTATCTTTATAACAGTTGTCTGATTTGTGTAAAAAAAATCGCCAAAACGAGTCATTTGCTTAAACTTAACCTCTACTTAAAATCGGACCCAAAAGGGTGCAGTAACTTTGCCTTCATTTAAATTTTACCGTATGAAGTCAATTAAACATGTTCTTTTCCTGGGTATTTTTCTTTACCCAATGCTGGTTTCTGCCCAATTGCTGGATACCACCCGCATCAAACAAACCGCTTTAGATGGCACCGTGCCTGTTTCTACCGATGATGCTGAACAACTGAACAACGCCATCGATAAGTTGTATGACGATGACCTCGACGCTGGTTGGGAAGGGGACGAATTCAATGTAGCCATTACCGGCTTGCGTTTCAGAAACGTCAATGTGCCAAAAGGTGCAATCATTGATTCGGCTTATATTCAACTTTTTGCCCATGAAGACGAAGGCGATCCTGCGTTGATTACCATTCGAGCTGAAGCAGCCGACAGTGCAGTTACCTATAACGATGTTGACCTTATTACAGCGCGTCCAACTACCACAGCTTCTGTTTTTTGGAATGTGACAGAAAATTGGGAAATTTGGACGCAATATCGCACCCCAGACCTTAAAAACCTGGTGCAAGAAGTGGTAAATCGCGCTGGTTGGAAAGCCGGTAATGCCTTGGCTTTTAGCCTTACCGGTCAAGACCAAGGCGCAAGCACCCTCGATAACGCCCGCGATATGGAATCTTTTGAAAATGTAGAAGATCCAGATGATGGCGGCGACGGCTTGAACCACCCAGAGCGTATTCCTAAATTGTTCATTTACTACCGCTTAAGCACTTCAACCAAGCAATTAACGGTGGTGAAAACACTAACGGTTGCGCCCAATCCTGTACATTCTGGCAATATTGCCCTGAATACAGCACCTTTTCAGGGACAAGATGCCGCAATCCGCTTGTTGGATGCCAATGGCCGTGCGTTACGCCAATGGAATTTTTCTAACCTGCAAGATGCTCGTACCAATTTGTCCGTTGAAGGTTTGCCTGCTGGCTTACATTACCTCGAACTGCGTACCGCCCTTGAACTGGGTGTTGCTAAAGTGGTCCTGAAATAAATTTCCCACCACAATAAGTCTGTCTTCCGCCCTGTCTGTTTGTCCGCTTTTCCTTTGAAAAGTTTTGACAAATAAACAGGGCGGTATTTTTATTTTAATAAAGGGCTTTTGTGCAAGTTCAATCAAAAAAGTATAACTTATAAAAATATGACTGTAAATACATTGAGTCGGTATTGCCTGTTGGTAGTTGCGATTTTTTTGGCCACACAGGTGCAAGGCCAAAACAATCGCTCTATTTTTGGTAAAATCCAGGATGCCGAAACCCGCCAAGCACTGATTGGAGCAACCATTCAGGTATTGGGAACCAGCAACGGGATGGTCTCCGACGACCATGGGGCATTTCAACTCAATCAAATAGCCGTTTCAAAAGGCTTTCTTGTGGCCAGTTATATTGGTTATCAAGCAGATACAATTCCGTTCGCATTCGGTAAAGAAGATGCTTTGCTTAAAGTAATCTACCTGCGCTCCAGCAGTTTGATGCTGAAAAATGCGCTGGTGGAAGGACAACTTCAAGGTCAATTTCGCGCCCAAAAAGACCAACGCACTGCCTCGGGCATCAAAAACATTGTGGCCATCGAGCAAATGATAAAATTTCCCGACCTCAACGCTGCTGAATCCATCGGACGTTTGCCTGGGATTACCTTGCAACGCGACCAGGGCGAGGCGCGGTATGTGCAACTGCGTGGAACACCCCCCGAATTGTCCAATTTTAACATCAATGGCGAACAAATACCCGCTCCGGAAGGGGATGTACGCTATGTGGCGCTGGATGTAGTGCCCATCGATCAACTTGCATCCATTGAAATATCCAAAGCCCTCACGCCCGATCAGGACGGCGATGCCATCGGTGGTGCAGTCAACCTGGTTACGCGTACGGCTAAAGATACCATTCCTGAAATTCGGGCTGCTTTGGCCAGTGGTTATAACCGACTCAGCGAAAAACCCCAATACAATGCCCAATTTGCATTCGGCCAACGCTCTGGGAAAGGCGGAAAGTTTGGTTTTTATGCCAATGCTTCGTTTTCGCGCGACCGTCGGTATGCTCATAATATGGAGTTTAACTTTAACGAATCCAAGTTTTCGGGCGATACTTCCTTGCGCCTCCACTATGACGATGTACAATTGCGGCATTACGATGTGACCCGCCAACGCACTGGCCTGAGTGGTGCCTGGGATTATAAATTCAACCGCAACCACAAACTGGCACTCAACCTGCTCTACAACCGCCTCGACGATCAGGAAGTGCGGCGCAGGGTACGTTATAATATAGGCTCCGGTTTTTTAACCAGTGAAACCTCCTCCCGCGAAGCTTCCATCGACCGCGATGCACGAGATCGTCTTAAAATTCAAACGATCACCAGTGGTAATTTGCAAGGGACACATCAGTTTGACAATCAGCGTGTTACGCTGGATTATATGGTTAGTCTATCCAATGCGCGGGAAGATGTACCCGATCGCGTGGACGTTACTTTTCAAGCCAAGTTGATTAACCTTAATATTGACCTTTCTGAGCCCAATTGGCCCAGGGTAGGGTATCCGCGCAAGCAGGATTCCTTAAAAGTATTCAACTATACGAATTTTAAGTTTGACAAACTCTTGCAGCAAACGGTGCGTACCAACGACTGGAACCGCACTGCCCGCTTCAATTTGAGCCGCAATTACCTGCTTTCCGACCACCACCGGGGCGAAGTCAAAATTGGGGCAAAAGCCCGTTTAAAACACAAATACCGCGAAAGTGAAGGCAAAGTGTACCATAAGTATTTCCAGATATTTGCCGTAAACACCCCATTCGACAGCATCCGCCAGATTTACAATTCGGTGGGTCCTGCGTTGAGTCTTGCGTCGGTGTACGATGGTTTTAACGACCAAAACTTTTTGAACAGAGGGTATGAACTCGGGCCAACGCCCAATCCGGAACTGTCGAAGGATTTCTTTAATTTTTACGCTCAAAATTTCAAATTACAAGAAAGCGATACCAAAACAGAGTCCTTTGCCGAAGATTTTTCTGCCGATGAGGCGATTTATGCCGGATATGGGATGATCACCCACCGCTGGCGCGATTGGATGTTGTTGAGCGGTTTGCGGTATGAGCACACTCGAATTGATTACACGGGATATGACTTGCGTTTTTCACCGTTTTCGGACTTCTTTTTAGGGGCCGATACCTTGCGTACCAAGCAGCAATATGCCTTTTGGTTACCTCAATTTCACCTGAAATACAGTCCCGACGAACAAACCAACTACAGGGCTGCACTCACCTGGACGTATTCGCGGCCCAATTTTGAGGACATTTTGCCCTACCGCCAAACAGAGCTTGATTCGCGTGAAATTACCCAGGGAAATCCCGATTTGAAGTTTGCCCGTGCCGTAAATGTCGATTTACTTTGGGAAAAATACTTGCCAAAGGGTGGTGTGCTTTCAGCCGGGGTGTTTTATAAGCGTATTGACGATTTTATTTACTATTTTGAACAACGGATACGCGTAAACGACATTAGTCGGCCAGGGTGGTATTTCGTAACCACCGCCCAAAATGGCTTAAAGGCCGATGTGGTGGGTGCAGAATTTAATTTTAACCATCAATTTTATCGTTTACCGGGCTTTTGGAAGTATTTTGGGGTGTATTGTAATTATACGTACACCTGGTCGCAAGCCATTATTGCCAACCGGGGTAACAAACAAGAAAAGATAAAACTGCCCGGACAGTCGCCCAATGCGCTCAATTTTTCACTTTATTATGAATCGCCCAAGTTTTATGTGCGCGTTTCAAGTGTGTTCAATGATGCATTTTTAGATGAATTGGGCATTCGCAAAAACTGGGACGTATATTATGACCGCAATTTGAACATCGATTTGAATGTAAGTTACTATTTCACTAAACAATTTCAAATTTACCTTAATGGGGTGAATTTGCTCAACACGCCCTTGCGGTATTATCTTGGCGAACCCAATCGCGTCAAACAGCAGGAGTTTTATTCACAATGGGCGCGTATTGGTTTACGCCTCACCATCCACTAATGGTCATGAAAATCACCTATTTACCCATAGTCTTTTTTTGCTTTTTGCTTTGTACTTCCTGCCATTCGGGTCAAAAAATACAAAAGCCCACGCCGCCAGAAGTAGCACGCGTAGAAGCACTTTTGGAAACCCCACCTGTTCCTGCGCTAACCGGCAAAGACGCTGCTGATGATCCTGCTATTTGGGTGCATCCCAGTCAACCACGCAATAGCCTGGTCATCGGTACGGTAAAACATTACGGACTGGAAGTGTACGACCTGCAAGGAAAATTGCGCAAATCGTACCAGATTGGAAATCCAAATAATGTCGATTTACGCTACGATTTTACCTTAAAAAACGGCAAAAAAGTCGATTTCATCGCATTTTCAGACCGTGCAACCAACCAGGTGGCCATTTATTTCATTGATCCGGAAAAAGGCGAACTGATCGAAAATCCAGCCCCCCGCATCCAGTCCAAACTAACCGAAGTGTACGGCATTTGCCTTTACCGCAGTGCCAAATCGGGCCTGTTTTATGTGTTTGTGAATGGTAAAGACGGCGCCATGGAGCAATATCAATTGGCCCCGGAAGGCGAGGCGGGTATTGGCGGACGACTGGTGCGCACCTTTAAAGTAAAAACGCAGCCAGAAGGTTTGGTTGCCGATGACCAATTAGGCTTTGTGTACCTGGGAGAGGAGGATAAAGGGATTTGGAAATTGGCAGCAGAGCCAGACGCTCCCACCACCTTTACTTTTTTAGCGGAAAGTGTTCCCGCCGTTGGTCGGCCCATACAATATGACATTGAAGGTTTGGCGATTTTTCCAACCGGCCCACAAAGCGGGTATTTGATCGCATCTTCCCAAGGCAACAATACTTATGCGGTATTTGACCGGACAGGCAACAACCGGTACCTGGGCAGTTTTGTGGTAGGGGACAACCGTGCAGCGGGGGTAGATGGTGTTGGCGATACCGATGGACTAGACGTAACCGCCCGCAACCTGGGCGGCGCTTTTGGTCAAGGCATGCTGGTGGTACAAGATGGATTCAATGTGGATTCCACAGGACTTGCCTTACCGCAAAACTTCAAATTGGTGCCTTGGGCAAAAATTCAGACTTTACTGAAACGCTAAATACTAGACTTGTTGCTTTCCACCGCAACAAGTCTACTACCGAATCATCATAAAAGGCTGTGCCTCTGCAACTTGCTGCTGTTCGTTGGATAAAGTTACGATCCAAACGCCCTGGAAATTTTGCGTGTTGGTCAATGTACTCAAATCCAAAGTGCATTGATAAGGCCCTGCAGGTACCGCCAGCATGGTCAGGCTGGTAACTTCCTGTCCCAACATATTGACCAATCGGCATTGCAATTTGCCTGAAAATGGCAGGTTCAACTGGCAATTTAAGGTAGTAGTTGGGGTCGGGTTGGGATTCAGTTGCATTTGTAGCGGTTTGTTGTCAGGCGTTTCGTACACCCCGGTTGCACAAGCGGGTGGTACTTCCGGGCACCAGCTGCGGGCTGCCAACGTACAATCAAGCACAAAAGGATTGGGTTTTCCATCCTGATAAGCCGCAATTTGCCAGGTTTTGCGCAATTCAACCGAGTCGGCCGGATCCTGTTCATTCCATTTACACAGCGTAAGGCGCTGAATTTCAAAGTAATTAGGGTCGGCGATGTTGGCCTGGGCGCGGTACATGGTATAAAAGTAAAATATAGACCGCGCCAAATCGCCCTTTACTTTTTCGCGGGGTTCGAACGCCGTGGCCCGGGATTCAGAATAGGCGTTAATATTCGTGGTTGGAACAGTGGTAAATATCTGATTATTGATAAACCATTTATCCACCTGCGTATCCACAATATCCAGGTAAGGCTTATCTGCGCGCGCCTCATTTACAGGGATGCGGGCAGGGTAGAGGTGGTGCATATCACTTCGGGCATTGCCATCTGCTGCACCTTTGCCTTGTGGATAGGCGTGTTCGGTATTCATGCCATTGGTGCTGCCACCCAGGTAAATATACTGGGTAGGATCTTGATTAGGCGCAAGATATAAAGTATGACCGGAGTATATGCATCGAATGCTGTCATCGTCGGCAGCCAAAATTTTGGCATAGAGCGTATCGCGGGCATCGGCATAGGTAAGCACATTGACCGGGCGGTAGTGGCTGGCCAGGCTATCAATGAGTTCATCTCCAAACAGGTTAAAGAATACGTTTTCAAATCCCTGTTGGGCTTGAAGGGTGCTGTTACCGAGCAAAAAGAACAGAAAAATGAACTGGAAAGTGTTTTTCATAGACAAGTAGACTGCGTGCTGTTTGGACGTTGGGCGCAAAGATAGGGCACAAAAACCAGGAAGTCTATTAGATTGCAGTTAAGCCCGCATGTAGTATTTTTTCAAAATAGCCTTTTTCAGTTAAAATCTTTTCTGCTTCAATTTCCTGCCAGAGGCGTTCCACGGCTTTTCGGTTGCGAAGGTCAGTGTGCATGAGTTTTTCGGTGTATTTGATCACATTCAGGTAATTGCTGCGGTGATAACCCAACACGTGTTTGCGGTGGATGTAATTGCGCATGGCATCGAGGTGCGATTGGAGGGCGTCAAAGGCATTGGTTTCATAATACGTCTTCAGCAGCAGTGTTTTGGCGGCCAAATTGCGCAAAGGATCGCGGTAATTGGTTTTTTGAAGTAATTCGAGCACAAAATCGTAGTGTTTACTGGCATATTCGAGGCGAGCCAGGTTGAAACTAAAGGCGCTTTCCCGGTATTTTTTTTCCAGTTTGTGTTTGAATTCATTGATGAAATACCGCACCCAGTCTAGCTCCCCTGCCTGCAAGCCCGCCGCTACGATATTGTGGTAGGTAAACCTGGAAAGTATCCCGTTTTCAAACAAATATCCCTTTAAAAGGCCTTCTTTATACAAATCCAATACTTCTTGCAAATATTCGGCTTTGCCTGCGTTCAGGCAGCGCACGCAAAAATTGATCGCCCAGATGTATAAACCATGCATTTCTTCCAAATTAAAGCGCAAAGCATGGACGAAAAGGGCATTTTTGAAATTTTTGAAATGAAGTTCCTGCTCTGGAAAGGTGAGCATATAATAACACAAGAGGTACACTTCCAGGGCCGGATGTGCTTTTAAATCCTGTTTTTCTGCTTGGGCAATAATGGGTTGTGCCCAATCCATATCATTTTGCTCGGAAGGGTACACCGATTGATGGGCCGTGCGCAAACAAAAAAGGCGCAATTTGCGAATCAAATACTCCACATCGGCCGTGTGGGAGATGGTATGCAGCAACGCAATTTCCGTCGGATTTTTGACATACACCGTTTGAAATCGCGCCCATTGCAGGCGGTGTTGCAGACCATAAAACGATTCGTCCCGCAGCGGTTGTTTTTGCAAATTGCGGTCCAGATCTTTCTGAACCCGCTCAAAAGCATCGGGAAGTGTCCGTTTGCGGTAAGCAATCGACAGCATTAAATTAGCCTCCAAAGGGTTGGATTCCAGTTCTTTAATGACAAAATAACGCTCCACCAATTGCAATAAGTAACTCATGAGCAGCCGCATTTTCTGATCGTCATATGAAACATCAGGCTGCACTTGCGCCCAAACCTCCTCTTTGCTGGGCGGAGTTGTATATTGTGCCAACAACTCAAAAAATACCGCCAGATCTTCCCGCTGGTTGAAGTAAGGGGAGCGTAAAAACTTGCGCAATTCCCGCTTTTCGATGGGGGTGAGCGTGATAATCAGTTGAAAAAGACTACTTTTTTCCATAAAAGTGCAGGGTAGTCAAATCTTATTTTCATAATTTGATTTACAAAACTACTGTAAAATATTGAATATTAAGAACTCGTACTTAAAAAAGTCTGAAAAGTGCTCTACAAAATGCTTAAATTGATTTTGGCAGCCTGATTACTTCGTTGCACTTTTGTATCGTTCAAAAGAAGTGTACACTTGAAAACGACACCTAACCGGCTGATTCATCCCAACTAAAACAACAACTTGCAAAAAAAATCAGGTAATCCTATGAAAAATGCTTTTATTCAACCAATGCAATTCAAATCCATGAAGATCCTCCTTCGAGCGGGATGTTTCCTGCCACTGCTCTTGCTAGCCCTGCTTGGGCGGGCACAAGATTGTCAAAATGACACCATTCGGCCAATTTGTACGCCCCCCGCGAATGTGTCGGTGAGTTGCGAACAATTTGATCCAACTTTGGGGGCTTATAGTTATGCGCTTGCGACCGACGATTGTTGCCTGGATACGATCACGGTTGCTGTATCTTATGGTCTTTTTGATACGATTTGTAGCAAAGGAACCATTTTGCGTACATTTAAAGCCCTGGATTGCAGTGCCAACTCCGCTACTTGTTCGCAGCGCATCGTGGTTTCTCATGTACAAAATTATGCGGTGCACTTTCCCGACGATTTAATCCTTCCATCTTTTAATGCCACGGGCAATTACGGCGAGCCCAGTTTCTTGGGCAAAGATTGTGAAGTGATCGGCGTCTCCTATTCGGATGAGGCGTTTAACATTGTCCAAGACTCTACGATTCGGTTGGAGCGCACCTGGACCATCATTAACTGGTGTACCTATGATCCGAATTTGGCAGTGACTGAGGTGCCTAATCCCCAGCCCAATGTGTTTCCAAAACATCCAGACAATTTTCCTGGCCCGATTGTGTCGGCTTCCGGTACGCCTTTTCCTTGGTCGCCAACCATTTCAAGGATTTTATCAGATGACCCTTTTCCAACCAATTTTTCTACTTTTTTTAACTTAAATGCCAACGGCTACCGTTATTTGCAGATTATTTTGATCACGGATACGGTTTTGGCGGGCGTACAGGGCCGGGTATTTGGCGACAATAACCAAAATTGCAGCTTGGAAACGGGCGAGCCTTACCTGGCAGGATGGAATGTGAAAGCCAGAGGACTCATTTCGGGCGTCGAAAACTTTGCTCGAACAGACGCGAATGGCTATTATGGTATTTCCCTGCCGAATGTGGATACCTTGATGGAAGTAACCGTGCTTCCCAGTATTCCTACCGAAGAGATATGTCCATTAATCGATACAGTTCAGGCACAAGCGGGCATTATTGCTGATTTGGATATGCCCGTTACCCTGAACAATACTTGCCGTTTGCTTACCATCAGCTTGTCTACCATTCGGTTACGCCGGTGTTTTCAAAACTCCTACTATTTCGATGCTTGTAATTTAAGCACCCAGGATGTTCCCAATACCCGCGTAGAAGTGCAGTTGGATCCATTTTTTACCGATCCGGTTTTTAGCGCCCCTGCTACCGACTTGGGTAATAATAAATGGTCGGTGAGCCTCGATACCCTAAAAACAGGGGAATGTAAAAATTTCTATGTGAACTTTGTCCTCAGTTGCGAAGCGGAATTAGGTGCGACCCATTGTACTGAAGCCCATATTTTCCCGGATACCCTTTGCCGCACCAATTCCAACTGGTCGGGTGCGGATGTGCGCCTGGAGGTAACTTGTGATGCCGATAGTGTACGCATGCAAATCAAAAACCAGGGAGCAGGAAATATGGCCCAGGAACTTGATTTTGTGGTCGTAGAAGATATTATCATGTATCAGGAAGGCAAATTCCAGTTGTCTGCCGATGGTGCCAAGGAACTCGTATTGCCTGCCAATGGCGCAACCTGGCGTTTGCAGGCCAACCAGGAGCCGTTTCATCCTTATGGTGGACCAGCAGTGGCTGTCGTAGAAGGTTGCGGTGGTATCAACCAAAAAGGCTTGGTACGGCAGTTTCCGGTAGACGATCCGAACCCGTTTGTTGCGGTGGATTGCGAACAAAACATTGGCTCTTACGATCCCAACGACAAGCAGGCAATGCCAGAAGGATATGGTGCGCAGCATTTATTAAAAGCCAACACTGATTTGGAGTATAAAATCCGCTTCCAAAATACGGGCACCGATACAGCCTTTAACATTGTGGTATTGGATACTTTATCAGAATTCCTGGATGCAAATTCGGTACGTCCCGGTGCGTCCAGCCATTTGTACGCCTACGATTTGCTGGAAAACAACGTATTGCGGTTTTCATTTAAAAATATCATGTTGCCCGATAGCCATGTGAATCAAATTGCCTCCAACGGGTTTTTCAAATTCAAGGTGAAGCAAAAAGCCGACAATCCGGACGGGACCTTGTTGGAGAATAAAGCAGCCATTTATTTTGATTTTAATGCGCCGATTATCACCAATTTGGTTTATCATACCATCGGTACGCATTTTGTTCAAAGTGTGGGTGTAGATGCAGCACAAAAACAATCCGATGTAAAGATTTATCCTAACCCTGCCGGTGATCAATTATTCGTTGAAATACCTTCGGGCACGGGCCTCCTCACCTTGCGCAATAGCCAGGGACAATTGGTTCGTAGCCAAGTGATTACGCAAAAAATAACGCGTATTGAGCGGAAAGAACTATCTGCAGGATTGTATTTCTTTACCATTCAAGATGGTGGCAAATCTGCGATCGATGGTAAATTAATATTCCGGTAGCAGCCCTTAATACCAGGCGCAAACTTTAAAGGAGTCATCCCGAATTTTGGTGAAAACTAAAATTTGGGATGGCTCTTTTCTTTTTTGAGACCTACAAATGTTCGACCTCTAGCGAGGTCGTGCGTGGATTCGGTAAATTGAATAAAAAATCCCGAATTTTGGTGGAAGCCAAAATTCGGGATAACGCATGTTTATTTTTGATGGTGAATCAAATAAGCTCAATAGCCTTGTTGCGGTTGGAAGTAAATCAACAAGTCTAATGTTTCCAGATGATCAAAGATGCAATTATCATGAAAAACATCAACATGCAAACAAAACATGCGATGTATTCATATTTGATTTCATCCAGGTCTGCTTTAAAGGGTAATTTTGAAAACATGACAGCTAGTGTTGTTTAAAGCTGCAACCAACACGTTGGCAACAGCTAATCGTTATAAATCAAGATCATAATAAGGGAGGGGCAGCTAATATCTGATTAAAGCAAGTCAGCAAAGTTAATCTTTACTTTACATAAAATACATACTTGTGTCTATTTAATTTTAATTCTATTTTTAGGGTGCTTTTGAATGCATTTCAGAATAAAATTTGGTACTAAAGAGGCGTTTTTGCATTGTCGGACAAAGGCATACGCAAATAAAACGTGGCGCCTTGGTCTTTACCCGGACTTTCCACCCAAATGGTACCCTTGTGGCGGTTTACGATTCGTTTCACAATGGCCAATCCGGCACCGGATCCTTCGAAGGCCGAGCGTGTATGGGCGGTATGAAAAAGTTGGAAAATTTGATCTATGCCCTCTGGAGGAATACCTGCTCCATTATCGGCAATACTGATTTCGACAAAATCATTGCCACTGTGGCCTGCAATTTTTATATGTGGATGCGGATTGTATTTCGTAAACTTAAATGCGTTGCTGATTAAGTTGGTAAATGCTTGCCGGATCAACAATGGGTCGGCAAATAGAGTGGGCAGGGGTGTCGTAATATCTACGGTAGTTTGGGCATATGCTTCGAACGATTGTTGCAGCTGGCGGGTGATTTTGTTCAACAACACCACCAGGTCAATCTCCTGAATGCTTAAATCAACATTATCGGCATAGGAATAGGCTGCGATGCTATCGATCATATCGCGGCTATCAAGCAGTAAGTGTTTTGTTTGCTCCACATAATAGATCAGTTCTTTATCTTGTTCGGGCGTATTGCGCGCCAAGGCCAGGTCCATGAAATACAACGCATTATTTAAGGGCGTTTTAAGGTCGTGGCTGATGGTGTAATTAAAAGCCCGCAATTCCATTTCTTTGCGGGCTGCTATTTTTCGCAGGTGATCGTGTACTTGTTGTTGCCGTAACACGGTTATTTTTAGTAAGGTCAACTGATTGTTCCATTTTTTATTATCAATCGGTTGTAGCTCCGGTATCGTATCTAAGGTATTAATGTTTTCGTATTCTAAGGAATTTTCAATCAGTTTTAAATCGGAATATAAAGGTTCCATCGCCACATCGAGTTGGATGCGGACGGCTTCAATTTGTTTGCTCCATTTTCGGGTAAGCAATTGGCCGATCGTGCGACGACGACGACGCTCAATTAAACTCCAGAAAAATAGCAAGCCACAAAGCGCAAGCAGCGCCAAATTCAAGGGTTGGAACAGCATTGTTGCCGTGTTAAATCAATTCGTCTTTCAAAGCGCGAATCGCATCGATCTTATTATTAACGTGCAGCTTTTTATAGATGTTTTTGACATGGTAGCGTATTCCATCTATGGTCATGCTGAGCATTTCTGCCGCTTCTTCATAACTTTCCCCGGCCGCAAATATTTTCAAAATTTGTAATTCTTTTGGACTGAGGAGGTCGGAACTAGGTGAGCTGGTAGGGTTATGGTAGGTGATCAGTTTTTTGGCCATTTTAGGCGATATCAAAGCCCCGCCCAAGGCAATGGATTGTATCATTTCTGGCAATTGCAAGATTGGAAAACCCTTCAACAGGTAACCGCTGGCACCAGCATGCAAAGCCTTCAACAAATGTTCTTCTTCTTCAAATTGCGTGAACATTACGATCTCGGCATCCGGGAAACGTTTTTTTAGATTAGGCAATACTTCAAGTCCGGATAAACCAGGCAATTGAATATCAACAAAAATCACATCTAATACAACACGGTCTGGCAATAATTCCCAAAAACTTTCAACAGATTCCGCAGCAACAGAGCAAACAATCGCCGGTTGTAGTTTAAGCACTTCCTGGAGGCTTTTCAGGGTATTTAAATCGTCTTCAATGAAGGCTATTTTTAACATTTTGTTTTCGGATGGGTAGTCTAGTTCTGAATTTGGTTGATAATGGAAGGATTATTTTGAGCAGCAAGGGGAGCACTATCGACTACGATAAAAAATAAAGTGTAAAAATCGGTGAAATTTCCTAAAATCCAATCGACTTCCAATTTTATTTCAAACAAATAACGTACCAAGTCTAATAAAACAAAAAATATGAAAAGCGTATATATTTAAAGCGTTATAAAACAGTTTTTTGAGAATTTTATAAAATATATTTTTTTACAATAGAAACACGAAGCGAAATTGAGCAACGCCCGTGTTTCTATTTGTATCCCGTAAACAAATTGTTATTTTATCAGGCTCCTTGTCCGGCAGAAAAGACAGGTTCACCGTTCAGCGTGCAAAGGTTTTCTGTTTTAATAATGTTGTACCCCGCCGATGTAATCCGATGTTGCAAGGCAATGATATCCAGGTAAGGAATCGCCTGCAGGGTTTCTGATTTGAACCGGCAACGCCAATGGTCGGTGCAAAATGTTTCAGGTATGCCACCCGGATACACTTTCACCCCCCGGTTGGTGATCATAGAGAGGGTTAAGTCGCCTGCAGCAAAGGCTTGAATGGCATCACCCAGCACTTGCGGGTTGCGGTTTTCGTGGTACAGAAAAATATCGACCCCAACCGTTTCAAGGTTTGCCGGTTTCGGCGTACTTAGTTTAATTTGAATGCGCTCTTTGGCCTTGCTGTAATCGACGGTTTTAAGTTTTTGAGGTTTTTGTCCGAGCCGAGCAATCACAGCATCGGCAAATTCGCGGGTGCCTACCTTTTGGGTGCTCACGCTTTCGTCATATATATCATAGGTGTGTACGCCATCTTCCAAAGTACGAAGCCAGGCATTGTGTACCTTTTCGGCAACCGCAGATTGTTCGATGTGTACCAGCATTTGTACAGCGCCCAGCAACAAGCCACTTGGGTTGGCCAGATTTTGTCCTGCACGCCGCGGTGCTGAACCATGAATGGCTTCAAACATGGCCACCGACGCACCAATATTGGCGGAACCTGCCAAACCAACCGATCCTGCAATTTGCGCTGCTACATCCGAAAGAATATCCCCATACAAGTTGGGCATCACAATTACATCAAAGTTTTCGGGCGTATCGGCCAATTTCGCTGCGCCAATATCTACAATCCAGTGTTCGTTTTCCAAATCAGGGTATTCCAGCGCCACTTCATCAAAAACTTTGTGAAACAGTCCATCGGTCTGTTTCATGATATTGTCTTTGGTGAAACAAGTCACTTTTTTCCGGCCATATTGCCTTGCGTATTCAAAGGCATACCGAACAATTTTTTCGGTTCCTGGTCGGCTAATTACTTTAATGCATTGTACCACCTCAGGGGTTTGTTGGTGTTCAATACCGGCGTACAAGTCTTCCTCATTTTCTCGAACAATTACCACGTCCATTACCGGGTGTTTGGTGGCCACATAAGGCGCATAAGAAACACAGGGCCGAATATTGGCAAAAAGGCCCAACATTTTACGGGTAGTCACATTCAAACTTTTAAAACCGCCTCCCTGTGGGGTGGTAATCGGTGCCTTTAGAAACACCTTGGTCCGGCGAAGCGATTCCCAAGCAGCCGCATCAATGCCTGCGCTGTTGCCGCTCAGATAAACTTTTTCGCCAATTTCAATAACTTCAGGTTCAATTTGAGCGCCTGCTGCCTGAATAATGCGCAAGGTCGCATCCATGATTTCCGGGCCGATTCCATCGCCATAGGCAACTGTAATTGGAGTAAGTGGTGTCATATTAAATTGGTTTGGTGTTGTGCCTTTGTCCGGCATGTAGTTTAACTTTTTGCGACAAAAGTAATGCTATTATTTAAAAACAAGCACAAGCTGCTTTATTTTATGTACGCCTGTTATTGTATCAGTTAGTATACAGATTGGAATCCTACTTGGATGGGATCATCCGGGCAAATCATGCTGCGGGGATGAAAAAATGGAGCAAGGTGCTGTGCTTTTTCAGTTTTCCCAAAGCTTCTATGTTAAGTGGCTTCGGCAAAAAGTCAACGACCAATGGATGATTCAGCGCGCGGTCTTTTTCAAAAGGATCTACGCTGGACGAAAGAATAAAGATTTTGGTTTGCGTTGCTTTTTCTGGAAACATGTCGGCAAAAGCAGACAAGAACTCCCAGCCATTCATCACGGGCATGTTCAAGTCTAACAAGATGACTTCCGGATAAACCCGCGCTTGAATTGGTAAATCTTGTTGTTCCGAAAAATGTTCGAGTGCATCCGCACCATTTTCTGCGGTCAACAATGTTTGGCAAAAGTTGGCTTTCTCTAAAATCAATCGAATCAACATAAGGGTCATTTTGTCGTCATCGACGCATAGCAAGGTGGGGATCATGATGCATCAGGTTTAAAACATATTGTAAATTTGGTTCCTTCTAATGGTTTACTTTCGACAGCAATAGAGCCTCCTAATGCGGTTACCTGCGAATGCACCAGGTACAGTCCGATCCCCTTGCTGTCTTTGTGTGCATGAAATTTTTGGTACAAGCCAAAAATTCGATCTTTCACTTTTTCCAAATCGAATCCCAGGCCTTGATCCTCAAAACTAAGGTGTATATTTTTGTTTTTCACATAACTGTATATTTTTATTTTAGGTTTTTCGTTTTCCTTAGAATATTTGATGGAATTGGTCAGCAAATTTAAAAAAATACTCTCTAGATATTCGGAATTGAATACCACATGGGGCGCTTCATGAAAATTGGTTTCAATGATGGCCCCCGATTCATCAATCAGGTGCTGTATCGAATTGGTAACAGACTGGTAAACTCGTTCAAATAGAATGGACCGCAACGTTAAATTGGTATTGCCTTTTACAATCAAAATATCGATTAAGTCATTCAGCGTATTGTTTAAATGTAAGGTTGATTTTTTTAAAGCATCTATCAATACGATGGTCTCTTTGTGGGTAATATGTTCCAAATTCAATAATTCGAATACAGAAAGCATATTTGTCAACGGGGAACGTAAGTTGTGGGAGGTGATGTATGAAAACTGCTTTAACTCCCGGTTGTTATTTGTCAACGCCTCAATCAGTTGCTTTTTCTCTTCATCCATCGCTTTCTTTTGGGTGATGTCTTTGGCAACTGCATAGAGAAGTCCCTCTGATTTTAAGGGTACCATTTGCCATTCAAACCAAACAATTTTCCCGGATTTGGTAATGAAGCGGTTTTCAAATATTAAGGGTTGAAATTCATTGTGTGATTCCTTAAATCCCCCCAAATACATACTTCGATCCTCCGGATGTACAAATTCTGGAATATAGGTTGAAAGCAATTCTGCTTCTGTATATTCCATGATTTTTACCATGGCCGGATTTATTTTCCGAAAATAACAATCCTCACTGGCAATACAAAGTACATCCGGTGAAAGACTAAAAAAATGATTTAACTCTTCGTCAATTCTGTTTTTTTGGATGTCTGCCCCGATTTGTGTGCTGATGCTTTGTAACAAATTGCAGCCTTGAGGGGACTTCGGATACACCTTTTCTGAATACAGGCAAAAAACAGCAATGATTTCCTCTTTAAAGAAGATAGGAATACCAATTGCACTCACCAAACCCGCTTCCTTTGCAATGTGTTTTCGAATAAAAGGACGATCGTGCAGGGTATCCCAGTATACAATGCTTTTTTGCTCCAGGGTGTTTCCGATCAGGCCTTGTCCGTACACTACAACGTTTTGTACCAGCCCATCTGTCATGCTGTTAAATCGAGGATGTGTCGACCAGCATGTGCGAAACATCATTCTGGTAGCCTTGAAATTGATTGACCAGGCTTCCGCATAAGGACAATCGAAATGTTTGGCAAGATGCGAAGCCGCTAGTTGCATACCCTGATCGAGCGAATCATGTTGGTTGATGGCGCGCAATATCTGATTAAAAGTTTCTCGTTCTGCTTCTGCTATTTTTCGTTCTGTAACATCTTTTTGTATGGAAATTACATGGGTAAATTGGCCTTTTTGGTTAAAAATGGGTACCACAGAGCAATTATTCCAAAAAGTATCACCGTTTTTTTTGTAGTTAATGAGTTCAACTTCAATAGGTTGTCCAAGTTGAAGCGAAACATTTACACGTTGTACTTCTTGTTCATCCGTTTTGGGACCTAATAAGATGCGTGGAGGTGTTAATTTGATTTCTTCAAGCGTATAACCTGTTAGGCTTGTAAAGGCCGCATTGGCATATATGATCAGGGTTCTATTTGGAAGGTGTTCGCCAACTTCCATGATCATAATGGCATCTTTGGCGTTGGTGATCACCGACTCCAGCAGTTTCATTTGCTGCTCTTCCTCTTTTTGTTGGGTAATATCCTGCATCGCGCCAATCATCCGCAGACCTTTCCCGTTTTCATCGCGGATGACCACCCCTTTATCGCTCACAAAGCCATAATGATGATTAGAACGCAGGTATCGATAAGTTTCATGCCAAATACCGGTTTCTAATTGAATATGCTTAAGCAGACTCTGTAATACCCGTTCGCGGTCCTCCTCGTGAATACGGTCTACCCAAAATTCAAGGTTTGTCTGTTGCGCGGTAATTTCACTTCCAAACAGGCGTGCATAAGAATCACCCCAGAATAACGTATTGGTAATCAAATCATAATCCCATATGGCGTCCGAAGTAGCTTGGGTCGCATACTCAAAGCGTTCATTGCTCAATTTTAAATTCTGCTCAATCGCCTTGTTTTCGATGATTGTCTGCAAAATATTTCGGGCGCGCATGATGGTTTGCATTTCCGAAGCATTGGGCGACTTTGGGGTTTGGTGGTACAGGGCAAACGTACCAACAATCGTTTCATTCGAATCAAAAATGGGAATCGACCAACAGGATTTCAAATTATGTGCCTGCGCAATGTCTTTATAATCCTTCCAGCGATGGTCCGTACTGATGTCTGACACAATCACCGTTTGTTTTAAATAAGCAGCCGTGCCACACGATCCTACTGCCGGACCCACATAAACGCCATCCGTTATATCTAAATAAGTTTGCGGTAAATGAATAGATATCCAGTTGAATATTTGGTTGTTATATACTTTTTGGATCGAGCATAGCATGCCCGGGTGCAATTGTTCAATTGAAGTTAGGTAAAAACGGATCGTTTCTTCAATTTTACTGTCTTTTTTAATATTCATTTCCAGTACTTGTTGCTCCAGTTGTTGCAACTGTATCAAATGCCGGGTTTGAGAAATATCTTTAAAATAAACGGAAAGCCCGATTGCTGAGGGATAAGCGGAAATTTCAAACCATTTGTCTACAAAAGGGTAATATTCTTCGAAATGTACGGGCACATGGGCTTCCATCGCCCGGTGATATTCCCTGAAAAACACCATTTCACGCGCATCTCCGTACACCTTCCACATATTTTTTCCGAGCACTTTTTCCCGGGGCAGGGTAGTGATAACTTCTGCCGCCCGGTTCCAGTACGTCACCTCCCAATTGCGGTTGATGGTGCAAAATCCATCGGTAATACTTTCCAGAATGGTGTTCTTTTCTGCAAGCAAATCCATCAAGGTTTGCTCAGCACGCTTCCGGTCGGTTATATCCTGACAAATACCATACATCCTGACAGGGGTATCGCCACTTTTTTCGGTGCGGATTGTAAGTCTTTTCCAGCGGTCGTTTCCTTTTGCGGTTACAAATTCCAGTTCTACATCTACATCCTCGCCGGTCAATATTGCTGCATTAAAAATTTCGTTCATTCGGTCACGCCGGGCACCTTCTTTGAAAAAACGTTCTGCGTAATTCAGGTCGGGTACAAAATCATCGGATACTTCATGGATTTGACGCATGGTTTCATTCCAGCTGATTTTGTTTTGGCCAAGATCAAGCTCCCAACTTCCAATTTTTGCTACCTCTTCAGTATCCTCCAGCAGTTTTTGTTTCTTTTTGCTTTCACTGATATCTGTAATTGAGCCCGCCATTCGGATAGCGCGACCTTCTTCGTTCCAACTTGCTTGGGCGCGTACCAAAAACCAATTATATCCCCCCAAATGATCCTTCATGCGAAATTCTTGCAGAAACGGCTCATTGTGCTTAAAGTGCAAGGTGAGTGCCTGCAACACCCGGTCTCGATCGTCGGGATGTACCCGGTTGTTAAAAAAAAGAACTCCTTCAACGTCTATTTCGGCCTCTAAGCCAAACATTTCTTTAAACCGAGGCGAAAAAAACGCCGTATCCGACTCCAAATCCCATTCCCATATACCATCTCGCGCGGCCTCTATGGTTAGGTTAAAACGCTGCATGCCATCTATTAAGGCCTTTTCCGTTTTCAATCGTTTGGTTATATCCTGAATGGTACCATAATATCGGCGGACTTTCCCGTCCAAATCAAATTCGGGCGTGGCGATGGAGTGTACATGTATGATTTTGCCATCTGGACAAACCAGGCGTTTCTTGATATCGTAACGTAGCCCATGTTCAAGCGCATGGTAAAAGGTTTGAAGGGTCCGGTCCCGGTCATCTGGGTGTACCAACTCCAAGGCTAAATCATTGCTGGATTCCTTTTCCTGGGGCACTAACCCGCATATTTTGTAGTAATTATCCGACCAACGTTGGGTGCCGGTGCCTAAGTCTAATTCCCAGCTGCCCGTACCCGACAATTGTTCCATTAGATCAAGCATGCGCTCTTTTTGCTGCAATTGCTCTAAAAGCATTGCTTTTTGATCTGGCAATTCCGTGCTCTGGGTTTGGGTAGACATTAAAGTTGGTTTAGCATACAGGTTTCAGTTGGCGCTAAAGATAGAAATAGTACTACATTATTCAAAAAGAATGCCATGAATGTAGAAATGTTGGTAACTTTTTGCTAGAAAAGTACCTACAATTTGTGTCAAATATTGAAATTTGCCCCCCACGCCGAAACCATTTAACACAATTGTTTCCTATGAGTTACGCAAGCCGTATTTCCCAAATCCTGAGTATCCCCTTTCGCCGGGTGGAGGCCACCGTCGAACTGCTCGAATCCGGTGCAACCATTCCGTTTATCGCCCGCTACCGCAAAGAAGCTACCGGCGAATTGGATGAAGTGCAAATCGCTGATATTCAGGATGTACTTAAAAAATTGATGGAACTCGATAAACGGCGCGAAGTGATTTTGCAAAGCATTGAGGAACAAGGCAAACTAACCCCGGAATTGCGCAAATCCATCGAATCGGCTGCTACCATGACCGAATTGGAAGACTTATACCTTCCATACCGTCCAAAACGCAAAACCCGCGCTTCAATGGCCATCGAGAAAGGCCTGGAGCCGCTCGCGCAACGGCTTTTCGCACAACGCGATAAAGCCATCGAAACCATTGCTGCTCAATATATTAATGATCAAGTACCCAATGTAGACGAAGCCCTGCAAGGCGCGCGTGACATCATGGCCGAGTGGATTGCGGAGGACAAAAAAGCACGCGATAAAATACGCCGCCACTTTGATAAAGGGGCCATCATTGCCTCCAAACTCGTAAAAGGCAAGGAGGAAGCGGCCAAAAAATACCAGGATTACTTCGAATGGAGTGAAAAACTGTCCAATTGCCCTTCCCACCGCCTGCTTGCGATGCGCCGGGGTGAAGAAGAAGGCTTCTTGCGCGTGGGCATCGCGCCTGATGAAGAAATGTCGATCAAAGACCTTGATGCCTTGTATGTTACGACGTTTGGCGAGGCTGCCGATCAGGTGCGGCAGGCGGTAAAAGACAGTTACAAAAGGTTGTTGCAACCGGGTATCGAAACCGAATTTCGGAATGTCAGCAAAGAAAAAGCAGACCTGGAAGCGATCCGGGTTTTTGCCGAAAACCTCCGCCAATTGCTGCTTTCTGCGCCGTTGGGTGAAAAATCAGTGTTGGGCATCGACCCTGGTTTTCGTACGGGGTGTAAGGTGGTTTGTTTGGATGCAAACGGTAACCTGTTGTACAATACCGCTATTTATCCGCATGAACCACAACGACAAGTGTTTGAAAGCCAAAGTATTATTGAAGGCCTGGTCGACAAATACGGTATTGATGCCATTTCGGTAGGCAATGGAACTGCGGGCCGGGAAACCATGGATTTCCTGCACAAAATCAAATTCGCTCGCCCGATTGAAATATTCCAGGTCAATGAAGCTGGTGCCTCTATATACTCTGCCTCTGAGGTTGCACGGGAAGAGTTTCCGAGTCAGGATCTTACAGTGCGTGGAGCGGTCAGTATCGGCCGCCGCCTCATGGATCCCTTGGCCGAATTGGTGAAAATTGACCCGAAAAGCATCGGGGTAGGGCAGTATCAGCACGATGTCAATCAAACCTTACTCAAAGCTAGCTTGGATAGAACGGTCGAAAGTTGCGTAAATGCGGTAGGAATCAACCTGAACACTGCCAGTAAACACCTCTTAACCTACGTTTCGGGACTTGGCCCAATGCTGGCACAAAACATCGTGCAATACCGTGCCGAAAATGGCGCGTTCAAAAGTCGTACAGAAATAAAAAAAGTAGCCCGACTCGGGGATAAAGCCTTCGAACAATGCGCGGGCTTTTTACGCATCCGGGAGGCCAAAAATCCACTGGATAACACCGCAGTGCACCCCGAGCGCTATGCTTTGGTGCAAAAAATGGCCGACGACCTGGGCTGTTCCCTGCAGGATTTAGTTAAAGACCGGGCTCAACGCCAACGGATCAACCTCAAACAATATGTGCAAGGTGATGTGGGCTTACCGACCCTGCAAGACATTTTGAAAGAATTGGAAAAGCCGGGATTGGACCCACGCGGGGCCGCCAAATCTTTTGAGTTTGCCAATGTACATACCCTCGACGACCTCCAGGTAGGCATGGTTTTGCCCGGAATCGTTACGAATATCACCAATTTTGGTGCCTTTATCGATATTGGCATCAAGGATTCAGGCCTGGTGCATGTTTCTCAATTGTCGAACAAGTTTGTCACCAACCCACTGGAAGTAGTGCATTTGCAACAACAAGTAATGGTGCGGGTGCTGGAAATAGACTATGCCCGCAAAAGGGTAGCCCTCACCATGAAAGATGTGTAGTTTTAGAAAGTCACGACCGCAGAAGCACGAATCCCAAACTGGCTTACGTTGGGCTGATCCAGGTAGTTAAATCGGCGAATTAAATCGACCCGTAATACCTTCAGGATATTGCTAATACCTACGCTTGCCTCTAAATAAGGGCGCGCACTCAGGCTGTAGCTGAGTGGCGAACCATCGGGTTGTGTTGGGAATCGGTAAAGCCCCGATCCTTCCTTAGGCTGATTGATATCGCTTACCCTGCCATAAATCATTTTAAAGGCACATACCTCGCGGAATTTTAACCTGCGAAACAAGGGTATTTTGTTGAAAATGAGCCCATTAAAATAATGTTCTGTCATTACTGTGATGTACCGGTCACTAATGAATTCCATAAAATTCATCAGGTTGTATGAAAACGGCAAATTGATGTACGACTGGTTACCGCGATGTACGGTAAGCAATGGATATGGAACTTTCCCAAAAATAGCCCCTGCTTCTATGTATAGAAAATTATACCCAAACGGGGGTAAATCGGTGTATTTGTATATGCTTGCCGTCAACTCATTATAGTTATATTGGCCATTCAAAAATCCTTTAATGCCTTTGCTGTACCGAATGTTGGCGACATAATTAAAATCGACCAGTACCCGACCATTCGTGCCCTGGTAGTTTTTTTCGCCCGGCGCATACCTCAACTGCAGGTAAGCACCAGATGCCGATACCGGATTGAACACCGGTTCACCGCCTTCCGCAGGAATAAATGACAAGGCACCCAGGGGTTTAAAATCTTGTTGTACTAAACCTGTTTGAAACGAAAAATGGTTTTCGAACTCCCGCTCATATTCCAGATTTAGCTTTTTATTCAAGAAAAACTTATCATTAATCCCCCGCACAAAAGAGTTGCCCAAATTACTGCCAACGCCTTGGAAGTTTTGTCCAGGTATAATCACATCATTCACATAGCTTACCCGCAGCAGGTTGTAAGGAAATTTGTTAAAAGTACTACCTGGTAACGCAAAGGTGCCTTTGATCCGATATTTCCATTGCTGATCTTTAAGACCGTATGCAGCATACCCTTCCAACCGATATCGGTCGCTAAAATTGGTACTGGTACGCCCGCCAAACCGAAATCGGGTCCCTTCTACATCATTAAATGCATAAAAAGAGTTAATCGGCCCAATTTCCAACCAACGCCCTGCAGGGGCATAAGCCCCCACCAAGATGTAAAGTGATTTAGATACCACTTTAAAAAAGGAGGTGCGTTGCAGGCTATCCATATGGGTGTAGGTATAGTTTTCTGCCTGCGTTAATGGGGTAGGGCGCTTGGTGGCCCAATAGGTGGTATCATTTTGGGTCGAACCCGGTAAAAATACAATTTCTGAAACCCCTTGCAAGGTACCCTCCGGAATCGATTGGTTGAATTCGGGGTTTTGATGCAATACATAACGCTGGGCCGCCATACCCAAACTTTTTTCGGTAATGCCAAATTGAATGCGATAATCTTCTGAAACAATAATGCACTTGCCGTTGGGCAAAAAAGTATAATTTTGCGTTATGTCTAAATCATTGACCCAGTTTAGGTTAATATTCGGATTGATCGTAAAATTAATCCTGGTAACCGGGTAGGTGCTGTCTAATGCAATGTATAATTCGCCTTGCAGCAGCATGTCAAACTTATTCCGTGGGTAAAACTCTAACCTTACCACTTTTCGGCCATTTTCCACCGTCGTATCCTGCGGGTAGTAGCGGTAAAAAAGTGGTGCGTTATTGGCAATCGGGCTCAAAAATTTATCGGTGAGCAGCGTAATATAATTATCGTAAATATCAATTTCTTCGTACAGATATTGGAGCGATTTATTGAAGCCATCATGGTCGATAAAACCCGGAAAACGCACTGATTTGGAGGCTTTAACCAGTTTTTTCCACTTTTTGGGGTCCGATTGGCTGTAAAAATCCATGATGTTTTCCTGCAAAAATACCGGAATAACCGCCATGCCTTCCACTTTGGAGGTGTCGGTATTATCGAGGAGGAATCGGATGCCCTTGAGCATCTTGCGATTCTTCATCTCGCTTTTCAGGTTCGTCAGGCCAAAGAAGAGTTTTTCGTATTGTTCATCGTGATAAGCCGACATTTCTTCAATGTGGTTTTTATCGCGGTTATCAATAACACGCTTGATTAGTTCGACCGCTGGATTGTTTTTATTGCGGTATTTTTCAGGTTTTATGACAATTTCGCCGAGCTGCCGAGACTCATCCAGCAGGGTAATATCAATTTCCTGGGTCTTACCCGTTCTGACCAGTATTTCCTGGGTTCGATACCCCAGGGCAATGGCCTTGATCATGGTAATGGGTTTATCCGTTTTAATGGCATAATGCCCGTTTTCATCCGTTTGTTGTCCCAATGGGAGCCCTGGCACACTTACTGTTGCAAACGAAATAGGCAATTTAGTCGCCGCATCGGTTACCGTACCTTTAACAATGGTAATATTGACTTTTTGCGCAACCAATACAGGTTGGAAAAGCACCAACAAAGTAACAAGCCTAATGAAAATCCGCATATTTGTTTTAACGTAAAACGCAAAGGTAAGGGTTTTTGCACCCGCACATGTCTTACGAGAACGTTAATTTACTGCCCCAATTGGTTAGCAAAATAGTCGGATTTGGTCATATCCCCTAATAAACGGTATCCGATGGCAAGATTCTGGATGATCTCTTTGTCTCCGGGAGCCTGTTCGAGGGCCATTTCATAGTAATAAATGGCTTCTCTATGTTTGTTTTGCAGCCCGTAAGCGGTACCCAATTGTCGCAGCAATACCTGGTTTTTAGGGTATAGTTTTAAGCCTTCCAGCATGTAGGTGGTGGCAGCCTGGTAATCTTTTTTAATTTGACCTTCATATTTACCCCATTCGATGTAGGTGGCAAGCAATCGATCGGTTGCTAATTTATTGTTGGGTTTTAGTTCAAGGGCTTGTTTGAACTTGCTTGCAGCGGCAGCATAATTTTTTCGGAAAAAATCTACATTTCCTAAGCCGATAACGGCATTTTCGGTCGGTCGAATGGCATAACTTTTTTCAAAAAACACCCGCGCCTGCTCCAATAATTTATCGGCCCCCGGCGCAGTAGGGCTTTTAAGGTATTGCAGGAAATACTGTTCCCCTGCCGCACGCGTACTCCGGAAACTATTGGGCGCGCTGTCTTTATCGTTGATAAACAAGGTATTACTATCTTCCCAAACGGGCGTACGTACAAAGGTCCGGTAACTTGCAGCAAAAATAAGCACCACCAGTATGCTCGTGAAAGTAGCCACATTTTTGGTTGCAAAGACAGAAGCCGCTGTATCCGCTTTTTCATCTGGAATGCGTAAAAGCCTCCAAATCAACAAACTAACGCCCAGGGCAAACCAAAGCGAGGCGCTGTAAGCCAAACGCTCCCCGGCCACCGTACCAATGAGCATAAAAATATTGGCATATAAGGCAATTGATGCGAAGTAGGCCAAAATGATGTAAGAAAAAATACTGCGCTTTTTAACATGCCAAAGTGCATACCCCAACAAACCCAAGTGCACCCCAAATGCCAGTAAACAAATCGGACTGGACCAACTTACGGTCGGGATTTGATTGAACGAATAATCCCACGACAATACAGCCGGCCAAACCAGCAACTGTAAATATTTGCCCAAAAGTACAAATCCGGTGGCCCAACGATCCAATAATCCGGCTGCAACCAATTGATTGTCATTGAAATCAGGGGTATAGCCCATTCGGCCATGCATCACCGACCAGCGCAATACAAACCACAAAAAGAACGGGATCAACAACCAACTGCTTTTGGACAAGGTATCAGCAATGCTGCGTTTTGCGTCTAAAAAGTAGATACTGATCGGAATCAGCACTAACAATGTCACAGCGCCTTCTTTGGATAATAGTGCAAGGAAAAACGCAGATAATGCAAGTATAAGTCGTTGTTTTTGTTGGCTTTTTGTGTAGTCCCAATACCAATAAAGGCTCAACACGCTGAAGAAAAAACTCATTAATTCATCGCGGCTCTTGATATTCGCCACTACTTCGGTATGCAAGGGATGGGCTGCAAACAAGGCTGTTGCCAGGGCAAACAATACCAAGGGGCGATTCGGCATTATTTTGCTCAAACAAAGAAACACCAAGCCAATCGTACAGGCATACCATAATACGTTCATAAAGTGGTAGAACCCAGGGGAATTGGGTGCAATGGCCCATTCAATGGCAAAACTGGCCACCGATAAAGGACGGTATAAGTATTCAGAATCGGTCGCAACGGAAGAGCCTGCCCGGTAACTGTGCGTAAAAATATCGCGCAATCCGCCAAATCCGGCCTGCACATATTGGTTGAGGGTAATCACCAGCGGATCATCCAATACGTAATCAAACCCAAACGTGTTGCTGTAAAGCAGGAAAGCAAAAAGGGCCAACAAGCCCGCCAGGCGCCAGCGCTGGGTGTCGCGTTGTACTACCGTTTGTGTAGGATTTTGGGTAGAAATTGCGGGTTTTGTGGGTTTAGACACCTGATTTCTTTTCGTTTGTTTCGACATAAAAGGCATTTTAAAAGGACGGAAGTCGGAATAAATGCAAATTTCATGTTTTACCCGCAGATTATTCAATACTATTCGAAAAAACAGCGCATGAAGCATTTATCTTTGCGCCCATGGAAACAGGAAAAATACTCCTCAACAGCGAGCGATTCGCGCTGACCATCGACCGACTGAGTCACCAGCTGTTGGAAGATTGGGGCGATTTTTCCAATGCCTGTATCATCGGCATCCAACCTCGGGGTGTGTCCGTTTCCAACCGGATTTATAAGCGCTTGGTCGAACTCACCGGAAATACCGCCATCGATTATGGTAAAATGGATATTACGTTCTATCGCGACGATTTTCGCATGGAAGGTGGTCCGCTTGCTCCATATCCAAACGAAATTAACTTCATTGTGGCCAATAAAAAGGTGCTACTGGTAGATGACGTGCTGTACACCGGCCGTACCATCCAGGCAGCCTTGGCAGCCCTGCAACATTATGGCCGGCCATCTTCCGTCGAACTGTTGGTTTTGGTAGACCGACGGTTTAATCGTCATCTGCCCATTCAAGCAGATTATATCGGCATCAGTGTGGATGCTGTGGATGAAGCCTATGTACGGGTGCGCTGGCAAGAAACACACGGTGAAGATCAAATACTGTTATACGACAAAAAATGAAAAGACTTTCCACGCGGCATCTCATTGGGATCAAAAACATCACCGAAGATGATATTCAACTCATTTTTGAAACCGCCGATAATTTTAAGGAAGTCATCAACCGTCCGATAAAAAAAGTACCCAGTTTGCGGGATATCACGGTTGCCAACCTCTTTTTTGAAAGCAGCACCAGGACCCGCGTTTCGTTCGAACTGGCAGAGCGCAGACTGAGCGCCGATATTGTCAATTTTACGGCCTCTTCTTCCAGTGTAAGCAAAGGCGAAACCTTGCTAGATACCGTCAATAATATCTTATCCATGAAGGTGGATATGGTGGTGATGCGCCACCCCGCACCAGGCGCTTGTGTTTATTTGTCACAGCGCATTGATGCAAATATTGTAAATGCAGGTGATGGCACCCACGAGCATCCGACCCAAGCCTTGTTGGATGCATTTTCTATTCGGGAAAAATTAGGGGATGTAGCGGGAAAAAAAGTAGCCATCATTGGCGATATCCTGCATAGCCGCGTCGCTTTAAGCAATGTATTTTGTTTGCAAAAATTAGGGGCAAAAGTGCGGGTTTGTGGTCCACCAACCCTCATTCCTAAATATTATGCCGACCTTGGAGTAGAAGTATCACACGATATCCAGGATACGTTGCGCTGGTGCGATGTGGCCAATGTGCTCCGTATTCAGCTCGAACGGCAGGACATTAAGTTTTTTCCCAGTATTCGGGAATACCATCAATATTTCGGAATTAGTAAACCAATGCTCGATGCATTGGACCGGGATATTGTCATTATGCATCCCGGTCCAATCAATCGCGGTGTGGAACTCAATTCGGATGTAGCCGACGGCCCACATAATATTATTTTACAACAAGTAGAAAACGGCGTCGCCATTCGTATGGCTGTTTTATACTTGCTGGCAGCAGGCAATTAGTTGCCTTGTTGCGCTTCCTGTTGTTCAGGATACAACTTTTGGGTATAGTCTTTGATCCACGCCTCCACTTTTGGAGTAAGTTTCCAACCTTCTGCGGCATAAAGATCGTGTAATGTTTTTACAGAATTAGCCAGGGCGCTACCAGGATATTTTTGTATTACGTATGCCCACAACTTTTTATAATCGTCCATTACCTCTTTAGTATCATAATTATATACCTGGGTATTATCTGAGCCATTGTGCACCACCAGAGCCGTCCAACGTTCTGATTCCTGGGTGCGATCTTTCAACAAGAAATACGGATTAGTTTGGTTGAATTTTTCCCAAAAAATGGCACGATCCGCAATTTGCTCCAAGGGAACGATAATGCCACCATCATCCCAGGCTTGGTTACTAAATTCCAGCAATTCCTGGTCGAGGTAACTTTTAAAAGCCGGACTGCATTTAGGAGCAAAAAAGGTATGTAACTTTTTGAAATCGGTGATTGGAAACACCTGACCTTCCCCCATACCGATGGTAAACCCATTTTCCGCCAAAGATTTGGTGGCAGGGTATTTATTCATATCAAATTTATCATCGGCCATGGCTTTATAGTCATCATCCGACCAATTGATTGCTTCCGTCATGTTGTAAAACTGCCCGTCCATTTCCAAGCGCATCATAAAATGCTGGAGCATCACAAAACCTGCATCTGCCAGTGCGCCGCTGGCATTGGAAAAGGATTTAGTTGCAGCATCCCATGCTTTTTTACCACTTTCTAACTTCTTGGTATTCAGGCCTTTTAGGGCCATGCTAAATTGAGACAATACGCCCAAATCCGGCGTGGTATTGCGCGCGCCACTGTATACGGGCAATAAGGCACCGCCATAAGCCCAGCCTTTTTTCTGTTCTGGTGTCGTAGAAATAACCTCAAGGTAGGGCTCAACTAGCACCATATTTTGAATAGTGGCTTCTTCCTTTTTATCAGAAACAACACCGGTTCCTTCAACAAAATCGCCTGCAGCAAACTTGGTGATCACCTGCGAACCGGTTTTGGAAGGCAAATTGCGCAGTAAAAGGTTGTCTACCTTTACCATATACAACTGCAATTCTGGTTTAACTGCAATGGGTTGGGTCGTTGGTGGGGTAGCAGGTTGCGTCTTATCCGTTACTTTATTGTCTGTACCGGTGGTACATGCATCCATGAAGAGGCAAATACCCAAAAGAAAAGCACTTAATTTAGCTTTTTGCATAATGTGTTATTTTGGTAGATTGAATGCACTTTAAATCAAACCGTAAACGCTGCCAGGGGCCAACGTCAACAAGGCAATAAGCACCAAACCACCTGCAACGACCCATTTAAAACCAACTGGGGTTATTACAACCGGCGATTCTTCATTCCGCACAAAATACATGGCAATGATTACCTTGAAATAATAGTAAATGGAAATCGCGGAATTGATCACCGCCAATCCAATCAACCAGGGATACCGTTCAAATGCTGCTGTAAACAAGAAGTATTTACCAAAAAAACCAGCAGTTGGTGGAATTCCTGCCAAAGACAACATCGAAATTACCATCACCGCAGCAAGAAATGGCTCCTTTTTACTCAAACCATTGAAGGCATCCAGCGATGCATTGTTATTTTGTTCGGCTACCAATATATATACCGCAAATGCACAAATTGTTGCAATGGAGTAACTTAAAGTGTATAGCAACATAGCGCCCGCGCTGCCTGCCTGTCCAATAGCCAATACCGCCAACAACAAATAGCCCGCATGGGAGATGGAAGAATAGGCCATCATCCGTTTGAAATTGGTTTGGAATAAGGCCGTTACGTTGGCTAAAGTCATAGTAAGTGCGGCAATTGCTGCAACCGTAATGCCCCAAAAGTCAATGGCATCGACAAAAGCGCTCGAAAACAGGCGATATAATGCTGCAAAACCTGCCGTTTTTACAACCGTAGACATAAATGCAGTTACTAAATTGGGGCTCCCTGTATATACGTCTGGTGCCCAAAAATGGAATGGAACCGCCGAAACTTTGAAACTTAATCCGACCAACATCAACAAGATACCCATGTGCAGCATGCCCAACGAATGTTTACCCTCGGCAATGGCCCGGGCAATGACTTGCAGGTCAAAACTGGCCGTTGCCCCGTATACCAACGCAATACCAAACAACAAAAAGCCGGTAGCAAAAGCACCCATCAAAAAATACTTCAAAGCAGCCTCGTTGGATTCCGGTTCGTCGCGTCGACTGCCCGCCATCACATACATGGGAATGCTCAATATTTCAATGCCCAGGAATAACATCACCATATTGGTAAAGGAAAACATGCACAAGGCACCACATAAACTGAACAAAATCAGGCCATAGTTATCCCCCAGGGTATCGGTTAAGGCACGAAATCCCCAACCGGACAAACCCAAAATGAGCACCGTGCCGATTAATACCACCGCCGAAAACGCAAGTGCATATTGGTCGAACCGAAACATGGTTGCGTAATGCTCGTTTAGCCCTGTCGTGTCGCCCAACATCAGGTCAATACCAGTGGCCAACAAAGCCAATATGGAACCTGCCAAGGCAATGGTTTGCAAGGTTTTGCGATTTTTAGACAGACCGGCAAACAACACTGCGATTGCCGTAAAGAATAAAATCAGTAATGCTTTCATATCGTATGCGCAGCCCTTGGACTGCTTTTTTTATCAATTCCGCAATTGCGGTAAATGTTTAAATTTGAACAGCGCCAAGGATGGCGTTTACACTTTGATCCGTTAAACCCAAAATGGTTTGTGGGAAAAAGCCCAAAACAAGCACTAAAAAGGCTAAAATACCCAAAATAGTCAATTCACGGGTATCCAAATCAGCAAATTGTGCAGTCGCCTCATTGGGTTCGCCAAACATCGCAAGGCCATAAGCACGCAACATATACACTGCGCCAAAAATGATGGTCAAACCAGCCACTGCGCCCATCCAGGCATTATAGTTCCAGATGCCGTTCAGCAACAAAAACTCTCCCGGAAAACCATTGGTGAGCGGGACGGCCACTGCGCCCAGCATGATAATCATAAATAAAGTGGCCAAACGCGGTGCGCTTTTCGCAATACCACCCATATCAGCCAAACTGCGGGTGCCCAGGCGGCGCTCAATCAAATCGGCTACAAAAAACAAACCCACCACATTGATACCGTGGTTGAACATTTGAATCAAGCTGCCTTGTACCCCTGTTTTGTTCCAGGCAAATACACCAGCCGCAATCAAGCCAACGTGGGCAATGGAGGAATAGGCGATGAGGCGTTTGAAATCACTTTGTTTAACCGCAATAATGCTGGCATACACGATGCCTATTATGGCCAAAGTCATAAAGGTGGGTACCAACGTATGCATCGCTTCAGGTGCTAAAGGCACCATCCAGCGAATCACACCATATACCCCCATTTTTAACATAATACCTGAAAGCAACATTGTGCCGCCTGTTGGTGCAGTTGTATAAGTGTCTGGTTGCCAGGTATGGAATGGGAAAATGGGCATTTTTACCGCAAATGCAACAAAAAAGCCTAACATAACCCACCATGCAGTTGCAGGTGTAAGTGGTACTGCTACCAAATCACGCCACAAAAAGGAATGCCGAATCACATCGCTGCCTGCCAGTGGATCGCCTGTTTGCAAATAAACATAGATCAAAGACATCAGCATAAACAAGGAGCCGATAAAGGTATAGATGAAAAACTTCAGCGTCACCCGAATCCGATCTTGTCCACCCCAAATCGCGCAGATAAAATAAATCGGGATTAGTGCCAATTCATAAAAAACGTAAAACAACAGCCCGTCTTCCGCCATAAAAACGCCGTTTAGAGCGCCCAACATCATCAAAACCATGCCATAGTAGCGGTTTTCATGCTCGTACGTCCGGCCAAAGCTACTCAACACAATGATCGGAGCAAGCAGGTTGGTCAACACGACCAACAACAAACTAATGCCATCAAGGCTAAGGCTGAAACTGATACCTGCATTGGGCACCCAAGGGGTACGGAAAGCCAGCGCATCTCCGCCACCGGATTGAAATGCCAGGACTACATAAGCAGTCAAGGCAAGATTTGCCAAGGTGATCAACAGCGCAATTTGCCGTCCGTTGCTCGGACGAGCCACCAACACAAATCCAGCGGCTATAAGAGGTATGAGTAGGAGTAAAAGAGACATTAGTCTTTTTTTGTTTTGTAAATCCTGAAATCGTTTATAAAAACATGGTCAAAACCAATAAAATCGCACCGGCTACCATGCCGATCAGATAATATTCGATGTTGCCATTTTGTAATTTTCTGAATTGAGCGCCCACGCTTTGCACGCCTTTACCTACCCCGTTCACCAAGCCATCAAGTGCCCAAACGTCTACATAATAATGCAGTAATTTCGACAGTTTTTCGGTGGAACGCACAAACAGGAAGTTGTATATTTCATCCACATAAAATTTGTGGGCAAATAATTTACTCAAACCAACCTGGGCTTCATCTGCGACGGGCAAGTTTTTGCTGCGCTGGTAAATGAAATAGGATCCCAGCAACACGATCAAGGCCAAAACCGTGGTAATGGCCATCAATCCCCATTCCAGGCTTTCCTCCAAATGTAACGGGTTCAAAGGAACGACCGGCATGTTGTTCAAACCATTGCCGCCAAACCAATGCGCCAACCACTCGCCTTCGCCCAAGCCCATAAAATGGGGCAGGTTCAACAAGCCACCCACGACCGACAATACTGCCAAAACCATCAAAGGTGCCGTCATCACCAATGGACTTTCGTGCAAATGGTGTTCTTGTTCGTGTGTACCGCGGAAGTCTCCAAAAAAGGTGACGTATAGCAAACGGCTCATGTAAACGGCGGTTAAAGTGGCGCTTAATGCACCCAAAGCCCACCAAATGATACCGCCATGCGCATAAGTGTAGGCAAAAATTTCGTCTTTCGAAAAGAAACCAGATAAGAATGGGAAGCCGGAAATGGCAAAAGTACCAATCAAAAATACCCAAAAGGTAATCGGCATCGCTTTGCGCAAACCACCCATGTTGCGGATATCCTGTTCGCCGCCCATCCCGTGAATCACACTACCTGCTGCAAGGAACAATAAGGCTTTGAAAAATGCATGGGTGGTTACATGGAAGATCGCTGTAGTGTAAGCGCCCATGCCCAGCGCCAAAAACATCAAACCCAATTGGGAAACGGTAGAATACGCAAGTACTTTTTTAATATCATTCTGGCGCAAACCAATTAAGGCCGCTACAATAGAAGTGGTCAAACCAATCACCGCAATAAATTCGCTGGCTTCATGCGACATTGCATACAAGCCATTGCAACGGGCTACCAAATAAACACCCGCCGTTACCATGGTCGCTGCGTGGATGAGGGCCGAAACGGGCGTTGGACCCGCCATCGCATCCGGCAACCAAGTGTACAAAGGAATTTGGGCACTTTTACCCATCGCACCCACAAACAGCAACATGCAAATAGTCGTAATCACGCCAGGTTCTACCCGGATCAAAGGCAGTTTGGCAAAAATCTCTGCATAATTCAAACTTCCAAATGTTTGATAAATCAGGAACATGCCCAACAATAACCCAAGGTCACCAATGCGGTTCATAATGAAGGCTTTGCGTGCAGCCTCGCCGTACGAACGGTTTTCGTACCAAAAACCAATCAGCAGGTAAGAACACAAACCAACACCTTCCCAGCCAAAGAACAACATCATGAAATTATCGCCCATCACGAGCAACAACATCGAAAACACAAACAAATTAAGGTACGCAAAAAACTTGTAAAACCCATCATCATCGTGCATGTAGCCCACCGAGTACACATGGATCAGAAAACCCACACCGGTGATAATCAACATCATCCAGACAGAAAGTTGGTCTACCAAAAATCCAAAACCAACATTCAGCCCATCCACGGCTAAAAACTGATACAAATTGACTTGAATCGGGCCGGATGCGCCAATTTGGTTAAAACAGGCAACGCTCAAAATCAGCGATCCCAGCAAGGTGCCTGAACCGATCAGACCTACTGCGTTTTTAGATAACTGCTTTCCAAATAAACCATTGATAATGAAACCTATCAAAGGCAAAAATGGAATAAAGGGTACAAGTGTATTCATGTTCTTTTATGCGTTAGGTGTTGCACGTTTGTAATCAAGCGCAACGACGAGTAACTTTTTTTCCTATTTGGTCCAACTTTCTGGCACCCCATTTGGGTCGCCCATTTTGACAAAATCAATTCGCTGTGGAGTAAATCCTTGTACAGCCAGACATACATCATCCTGTCCACGCAACATCACAGAGGCAATGATTTCGCGGTATTTTTTATTCATGGCTCCGCAAGTAAGGTCTGGGTAAAGTGCATATTTTACCGAAAGACTAGGTCCAGGTTTGCCATTTTCATATCGGATACAAGTACCATCCTTGATTTCATATTCAATACCGGGTTCTGCGGATGCTTTCCAGCGGCCTTGCAAGGATGATTTTAGCAATGCAACAACGCCTTCATCGGCAGCCTGTTTCTGCTCGGATTCCGTTTTGGGCGCACCAACTGGTTTTTCCTTTTTTTCAGGCGTTTCCTGGTTGCAGGCACCTAAAAACAACAATATACTGAGTAAAGCGCAGGAAAATTGGATATACTTCATGGTTAAATTGGTTTTTAGTTGCGGATTTTATCCAAAAACGAAATATCAGTCGATTTTGTATTGCGGTAAATCATTACCAGAATACCTAATCCGACAGCCGCTTCTGCAGCAGCAACCACCATGATGAAAAATACCATGATTTGGCCTTGTCCATCCGACAAATAGGTGGAAAATGCGGCCAATAATAGATTTACTGCATTGAGCATCAATTCAATACACATTAATACTACGATTGCATTACGGCGTATCAAAACACCAAATACCCCAATACAAAACAGAATGGAACTGAGGTACACGTAATAATCGATCGGAACAGATTTTATGATTTCGAGCATGGCTGCGCTGAGTTGTCAGTTTAAATTTTAAGATCGCGTTTTCCTACCAATACGGCGCCGACCATGGCAGCCAAAAACAAAATACCGGCAATTTCAAAAGGCACCACGAAATCGCGGAATAACACGGTTCCAAGGTTTTTGACCAGGCCCACTGCAGGATCGGCATTGGCCACCTGCTGAAGTTGAATGCTCCCTTTTAGTGCACCCAAAAAGGTAAGCAGGAGCAAACCTGCCGCAATTGCTGCTGCAAATTTCCAACCCACCGACTTTTGTGGTTCGGTATCTTTATTCAAGTTGAGGAGCATCAGTACAAACAGGAACAATACCATGATGGCGCCTGCATATACGATAATATGGACCACCGCCAAAAATTGCGCATTGAGCAGAATGTAATGCGCTGCAATGGAAAAAAAGGTAAGAATCAAGTACAACACACTGTGAATTGGGTTTTTAGTAAACACCATCAACAGTGAAAAGAAGACTGAAACAACCGCCAGGGTCAGAAAAATGGCAAGTGTCATGTCGGTTAGTCGTTAGTTAGCGCGCGGCTTGAATTAGGTGCGGCAAAGAAAAAATTCAGAATACTCTGGTTGAATGTCAGGAGGTTCTTGGGTTGAAACAAGTTCCAGTAATCGGTAATGGGACAAGGTTATTTTGCCGTTTCAGAAGCCCATTTTGGCTCTTGCACATGCTTTTGGCGCTTGGTTACATCAATGCGCTTATCGGGCGTCGTACCTTCTACCAACATATCTTTCCCAAAAATGAACCCATCGCGTGCATAATCGGAAGGCACAATGCGATCTGTCAAGAAAATGGCTTCTTTCGGGCATGCTTCCTCGCACAATCCGCAAAAAATACAACGCAACATGTTGATTTCGTACACAGCGGCGTATTTTTCCTCTTTGTAAAGGTGTTCTTCGCCTTTTTCGCGTTCTTCTGCTACCATGGTGATGGCTTCTGCCGGACAAGCCACGGCACACAACCCACAGGCTGTGCAGTTTTCACGACCCTGTTCGTCGCGTTTCAATACATGCCAGCCCCGAAAAACGGGTGCAAATTCGCGATGCTGATCGGGGTACTTAACCGTAGCAGGCTTCATGAAAAAGTGCCGTATAGTAATCGACATCCCTTTGAGAATGGCTGGAAGGTAAATACGCTCCCAAAAATTCATCTTTTTATTGACAACGTGTACGGAACGGTTAGTCAGTTGCATATTTTTTTAATATTTCTTTTGCTGATCGAATAGGATCGCTGTAATCCCAATTTTAATTTCCAAATAACAGAATGCCCCCCCCTGTTAATACCATGTTTAAAATGGCCAATGGAATGAGTGATTTCCAGCCCAAGTGCATCAATTGGTCATATCGGAAGCGCGGAAGCGTCCAACGAATCCACATGAACACAAAAATGAAAAAGAAAATTTTGGCAAACAACACAATCGGGCCCATGAGTCCACCAAGCCATGCCGGATCCAAGCCCGGGAAATTGTACCCGCCAAAATAGAGGGTAGAAATCACCGCACAGGAAATAAACATATTGATATATTCGGCAAACAGGAAAAAGCCCAGTTTCATCGAACTATATTCGGTGTGATATCCGCCAATCAATTCGGTTTCACACTCTGCCATATCAAACGGTGCGCGGTTGCACTCTGCCAGGGCGCAGGTAAAAAAGATGATAAAACCCAAAGGCTGATAAATGATGTTCCACCCAAAACCAGTTTGTTGCTCGGCAATATCGCGCAAACTCAAACTGCCGGAAATCATCACCACCGAAATGAGCGCAAGTCCCATCGCCAATTCATACGAAATCATCTGTGAACTGGCACGAATGGCGCCATACAGGGAATATTTATTATTAGATGCCCAGCCGCCAATCATAATGCCATATACACCTAAGGAAACAAAACCCATGATGTACAAAATACCAATGTTAATGTTGGTCACCTGTAAGTCAATGGAACCGCCAAACAAGGTCAGTTGTGTTCCCCAGGGAATCACCGCACTGGTCATACAAGCCACAAAAATGAACGCACCTGGTGCCAGGATGTACAACCATTTTTCTGCCTGATTCGGCATAAAATCTTCTTTGGTAAACATTTTTACCCCGTCGGCAATCGGCTGCAGAAGTCCCCAAGGGCCTGCGCGATCCGGACCAATGCGATCCTGCATGAACGCGGCAATTTTGCGCTCGCCATAAGTAGAGTAGGCCGCAACACCTAAAGTGATGGTAAATAAAACGACAATCAAGATCATTTTTTCAACCACAACGGCAAACACGAACAGTAAAAAAATACTCATATTAAGTGGTATTTAACCAGAATTCAACTTTTTTAAATGAATTAGCGCACCGTCAATGCCTTCTGGCCATAGTGGCCTTGTGCAATTACGGAATGCCGATCAATACTACGCGGACCTTCCACCACCCAATCGCCCGGTGCTTTTTTCTCAAAACGACAAGTATTGCAAATGAAATCGTGTACTTCGCCGTATTTGTCTTTGCGGGCCGTTACGCGGTAAATTTCGTTGCCGTACATCCACACCACTGCTTTGCCGCTGCAGGTAGGACAATCGCGGTGGGCATCCATGGCATCCAGGAACCAAACGCGGCTTTTGAAACGGAAGGTACGATCGGTCAATGCACCCACTGGACAAACATCAATGACGTTGCCAGAGAAATCATTGTCAATCGCCTTTTCAATCATCGTACTGATTTCCGAATGGTCGCCGCGGTTCAAAATACCGTGTACGCGATTGTCGGTCAATTGATTAGCGACATACACACAACGGTAGCACAAAATGCAACGGGTCATGTGCAATTTGATATAAGGGCCGATGTCGATTTTTTCGAACGTACGGCGTTCAAATTCATAGCGGGTACCTGCTGCGCCGTGTTCAAAAGCCAAATCCTGCAAATGACATTCGCCTGCCTGATCGCAAATAGGGCAATCGAGCGGGTGGTTGAGCAGCAAAAACTCTACGACCCCTGCGCGTGCTTTTTGCACTTCCTCGCTGGTGATATTGGCCACTTCCATACCGTCCATGACCATGGTCTGGCAGGAAGTAACGAGTTTGGGCATTGGGCGCGGGTCTTTTTCGGAGCCTTTGGTCACTTTCACCAAACAGGTGCGGCATTTACTGCCTGAACCTTGTAGGGTAGAGTAGTAGCACATGGCGGGCGGCACAATATCGCCTCCAATCATGCGGGCTGCCTGCAGGATGGTGGTGCCATCGGGCACTTCCATTTCGAATCCGTCTATTTTTACTTTTGGCATAGCAGTTATGCTGGTTGTATTTTTTGTAAATGTTGGATTAAAAAGGGTTTAAGCGAATCATTACACAGCAACGGGTTCGCGAACCAACCCATAATTCCGTTCCATACAAGCTTTCGGCTCGTGTACGTGCCACTCAAATTCCTCCCGGAAATGCCGCACCGCTGCTGCAACCGGCCAGGCCGCTGCATCACCGAGTGGACAAATGGTATTGCCTTCAATCTTTTTCGCAATATCTACCAGCATATCAATGTCCGACAGTTTGCCTTGGCCATTTTCCATGCGCCAAAGTACTTTTTCCATCCAGCCTGTTCCTTCGCGGCATGGCGAACATTGTCCGCAAGATTCGTGGCGGTAGAAACGGGCAAAGTTCCAGGTATTGCGCACAATGCATTGATCTTCATCGTACACAATGAATCCACCCGAACCCAGCATAGAGCCGGAAACGAAACCACCATCCGACAAACTTTCGTAGGTCATCAGGCGTTGCTCGCCGTTGGCCGTTTTATTGATCAAGAAATGCGGCAAAATGGGCACAGAAGACCCACCTGGCACACAAGCCTTTAGTTGTTTGCCATTTTTGATGCCACCACAGTATTCATCCGAGTAGATAAACTCTTCCACCGGAACGCCCAATTCAATTTCATACACACCCGGACGGTTAATATTGCCACCCGCGCTGATCAATTTGGTGCCGGTGCTTTTGCCAATGCCGATTTTGGCATATTCATCGCCGCCATCGTTGATAATCGGCACGACGGCAGCAATGGTTTCTACGTTATTTACCACCGTTGGACTTGCCCACAAGCCTTTTACGGCTGGGAATGGTGGTTTTACACGTGGATTACCGCGTTTACCTTCCAAACTTTCGATCAAAGCCGTTTCTTCACCGCAGATATACGCGCCTGCGCCCGGGGCAACATACAAATCGAGGTCGTAACCCGATCCGAGGATGTTTTTACCCAACCAGCCATTGGCATAGGCCTCTTGAATGGCTTTTTCAAGGATAAACACGATCCAGGAATACTCACCGCGGATATAGATATAGGAAGTATTGGCACCCAAAGCATAGCTGGAAGTAATCATCCCTTCAATCAGCAGGTGCGGAATTTTTTCCATCAAATAGCGGTCCTTGAACGTACCAGGCTCGCTTTCGTCGGCATTGCACAACAAATAGCGCGGTACTCCTTCCGGTTTTGCCAGAAAAGACCATTTCATACCCGTTGGAAAGCCCGCGCCACCGCGACCGCGTAAGCCGGATTTTTTCACTTCTTCCAAAACGCCTTCGGGCGACATGGATTTCAGTGCTTTTTCCACTGAGCGGTAGCCGCCTTGTTTGCGGTACACTTCGTAGGTGCGGATGCCCTCTACTTGGGCGTGTTCAATCAGGAGTTTGCGTCCCATTTTATCGAAAATAGTTGAAATTCAACAAATTTATTTTGTGATGCGCTTGCCGTCTTCGTCGTACTGCTCCAATTCTTTCAGCAAATCTTCTTTCAACAAACTTGGTTCTACCACCGCGCCGTTAAATTCAGTATTGGGGCAAACAGCCACCAGCATGCCTTCCGTTTCCATTTCATCCAGCCACTCAAGTAGTTCATTTACATCGAGTTCCATCACATCATACTCCTCAAAATCGGCTGCTTTGCGAAAGGTTTCCGCAATTTCAGGATCCGGGAAAAAAGGTAGGATATCGGCGTTATCATCATCGCCCAACATGGCCCAGCCTTCTTCGTCGCCCAAACCAAACACTACTTCGGATTCTGCTACTTTCTTGATGAAATATTCGTAGCGTTTCTCTCCTGGTTTTTTGAATATTTTTTCTACTTCTGCAGGTGTCATTGCAATTAGTTTTAGGTTCAATTAATGCATTTTCCAGGTACCCTTGTCGATTTTACCGGCGCGACAATCTTCCAGAAATTGGTCAATTTTGGCCTCTGTCAGGTGTTCATGGTAAAATTCGCCGACTTGCATCATGGGTGCGTACCCGCAGGCGCCTAAACATTCCACTTCTTTGATGGTAAAAACGCCATCGGGGGTAGTTTTGCCAGTTCCGATACCCAATTTTTGCTGAGTATACGCAATAATCCGCTCGGCCCCTTCAATGGCGCAAGGACCGGTGTGGCAAAACTCCAATACATATTTACCAACGGGCTCCAGGTTGTACATGGAGTAAAAGGTAGCCACCTCATACACTTCAATGGGATGGATGCTCATCACAGCCGCCACCTGGTCCATCGCAGCGATGCTGAGCCAACCATGGTTTTCTTCCTGTGCAATATGCAGAATCCGCAAAATTGCACTTTTATGTTTTCCTTCCGGAAATTTTTGCATCAATGCTTTCGCTTCCGCCAAAGCGGCTTCGGAGAACTGGAACGGTGTTCCGTTGGTAGCACTTGTGGTTGTCATTTATTCTAATATTTAAGCGTCTAATTCTCCGGCGATTACATTCATGGAGCTCATCGTAAGGATGGCATCTGAAAGCATAGCGCCTTTAATCATTTCGGGATAGGCCTGGTAAAAAATGAAACAAGGCCGACGGAAGTGCAAACGATAAGGGGTACGGCCACCATCGCTGGTGAGGTAAAACCCAAGTTCGCCATTACCGCCTTCTACTGCATGGTACACTTCTCCTTTTGGAATTGGAACTTCACCCATCACCACTTTAAAGTGATAAATGAGGGCCTCCATTTTAGTGTACACATCGGGTTTATCGGGCAAATAATAATCGGGCACATCGGCGTGGTAAGCGCCTTCTGGCAAGTTATTATAAGCGTCGTTGATCAGTTTAAGCGACTGCCGAATTTCTTCCTGGCGCACCATAAAGCGGTCGTAGGTATCGCCGTTTTCGCCCACCGGGATGGTAAAGTCGAAATCGTTGTAGCTGGAATATGGTTCCATCACGCGTACATCGTAATCGACACCCGCTGCGCGCAGGTTTGGGCCTGTAAAACCATAACTGAGTGCTTTATCGGCGGTAATTGGGCCAGCGCCGATACAACGATCCATAAAGATTCGGTTGCGTTCGAGCAGGCTGCCAAATTCTTCAAATTTTGGCGGGAAGGTTTTCAAAAATTCCTTCAACAAACGGTGAAAACGCGGAGAAAAATCGCGCTCCATGCCGCCGATCCGGCCAATATTGGTCGTCAAACGTGTACCGCAAACTTCCTCAAACAGGTCATAAATGCGTTCGCGTTCCTGGAAAACGTAGGTAAAGCCAGTCAAAGCGCCCGTATCTACCCCAATTACCGAATTACAAACGAGGTGATCGGCAATACGCGAGAGTTCCATGATGATGATGCGCATGTATTGTGCGCGTTTGGGAAGCTCAATTTTGGCGAGTTTTTCGACCGTCATGTGCCAGCCCATGTTGTTGATGGGGGAGGAGCAGTAGTTGAGTCGGTCGGTAATGGGTGTCACCTGGTTGAAAGGACGGCGTTCGGCCAGTTTTTCAAATGCGCGGTGAATATATCCGATGGTAGGCTCGGCGCTCACGATTTTTTCCCCGTCCATTTTCAGGACATTTTGGAAAATGCCGTGGGTAGCGGGGTGGGTTGGACCCAAATTGAGCGTCGCTAATTCGCCTTCGAAGTTATCTAATTGAGAAAAATAGGATTGAACCTGCATTGCGCGGAGTATTAGAGTTAGTCGAGCCTTTGTTGATAGTTTCCTTCGCGGCCAAAAAAGCGGTCGTCTTTATCGGTACGGGTTCCGTCTTCCAGTTTGAATTCTTTCCGCATTGGGAAAACGTCCATGTCGTCCACATTCAGGATACGGCGCAAATCGGGATGTCCAGTGAAAATTACGCCGAAAAAGTCGTATTCCTGACGTTCCATCCAATTGGCAGATGGCCAAAGGCTGGTTAGGCTTGGAATATGTGGATCTGCAACCGGAATCCAAACGCGCACCCGGATGCGGCGGTTATCCAGCCAGTTATGCAAGTGGTAGGTAAGTCCCAATTCCCGGCCGGTTTGGTCGGGGTAGTGAATCGCATTGAGGGTAGTCAGGAAGTGATAGTTCAAATCCTTGTCTTCCTTCAGCAGGGTGAGCAGTCCGATCAGACTTTCTCTTGCGGTTTCAACGATCAGGATTCCGTCATAGGCCGTTTCCGAACTGAGCACCATTTCAGCGGCGTGCTGCATGATACGGGCGTGCACTAATTCATTTGTTAAACTGCTCATATAAAAGGTATGGCTGAATGTTCGTTTTGTGTCGACTTGGACGAAAAATTATCCGATCTGGTATTTTTCGAGCAGGTGTTGGTATTCAGGAGAGTACCTGCGGCGTGCGGGTTCGTTTTTAACCAATTCCTGAATTTTCATGACACCATCGATAATTTGTTCCGGGCGCGGAGGGCAACCAGGCACGTACACATCTACCGGGATGACCTTATCAATGCCTTGAAGCACCGAATAGGTATCAAAAATACCGCCAGAACTTGCGCATGCACCTACCGCAATCACCCATTTAGGTTCTGCCATTTGGGTATATACCTGTTTGAGGATCGGACCCATTTTTTTGGCAATTGTACCCATAACCATGAGCAAGTCGGCCTGGCGCGGCGAGAAAGAAAGCCGCTCCATGCCGAAACGGGCAAGGTCGTAGTTGGCACCCATGGTAGCCATAAATTCAATACCGCAACAAGAGGTAGCGAATGGAAGGGGCCAGATGGAGTTGGCACGGGCCAAACCGATGGCTTTGCTCATAGAAGTGGCGTAAAAACCTTCTCCGCCAAATCCTTCAGGCATTTCTGCAGCGTTAATCGACATAATACTTTATGTTATACGTGAACAGACAGGTAAAATTTATTGGTTTGATTTTCAAGGGATTATTCAAAGATTGGATGCTATTTTTCCCAGTTTAAAGCTCCTTTTAGCAGCACATAATAAAAGCCTACTAAAAAGATACCCACAAACATCAGCACCGCAGAAAAACCTTCCCAGCCCATTGCGCGGAAATTGACCGCATACGGGTAAAAGAAAATGACCTCCACGTCGAATAATACGAACAAAATGGCGGTCATGAAATATTTGATTGAAACGGGTATCCGGGCATTACCCTGTCCTTCAATACCACATTCAAAGTTTTCGTTTTTCTTGCTGCTTTTGCGACGCGGTCCCAAAAACGGCACCACAATGAGTACAAACGCAACAAATCCGATTGCAACGAGTGCTTGCAGCACGATGGGCAGGTATCCAGATGGCTCCATGCGTATGGTAGTTTTACTATGATAAACAAAATGAATGTTCAATGGTTTTAAACCCAAACTTACCAAATTTGGCAACCCTCGGGTTTCGGCGGCAAAGGTAGAACAATTCGTTGCACATTTTGCCACTAACAAAATTGTACTTTTTACACTATTTAAAAGAAATTCGCTTCTTTAGAATGATTCCAGGTGATTTATTGCAAGAAGCATACCGTTTATTGCCAAAAAAAGTAGAACATTTGCAAAAAATTAATGCAGATGAACAGAGATTCCATTCTTGGTTTGAGTATAGCCTTTCTGGCAGTGGTTTTTGTGATGTGGCAAACGCCCAGCAAAACAGTACATGAAAACGAAGCGCCTGGACCAAAAGCCCATTTGGATGCGGCTTATGGAACGCCTTTAATTGATGGAAGTGGTACCGACGAAATTTGGCAAGAAGCGCCCTGGTTGCCGCTCGATCAGGTTTGGATTGGTCAAACGCCTACTCCGGAAGATTTCAAAGGCCGCTACAAAATTGCCTGGGACGAAAACAACTTGTACATCCTGGCCGAAATAACGGACGACACCTTGATTGACATCCACCCGGATGGTTTGCTCAAATACTGGGACGATGATTGTCTGGAAATTTTCATCGATGAAGATGCTTCTGGCGGCAACCATCAATACAATTACAATGCATTTGCCTATCATATTGCCCTGGATGGAAAGGTGGTGGATTGTGCTTTGGATTCTTCTTTTCAGTATTTTAATGATCATTGCCTGACGCGGAGGAGTGTTTCGGGGAAAACCAGCACATGGGAAGTTGCTATGAAGATATTTGACGGCAATGATTACCAATTTGGCGGACAAAACATCCCAAAATTGCTTAAATCAGGCAAAAAAATGGGATTTGCCTTGGCTTACTGCGACAATGACCATTCGGCCGAGCGGGAAAATTTTATCGGCAATGTTTTTGTAGCAGGTACGGATAAAAACCGCGGCTGGATTGATGCCGGGATTTTTGGATTGCTTGAATTGAAATAACCTTTACACCTTATTATATATGCAATTACTCGACGGGAAGGTATTGTCCCAAACCATTAAAGCCGAATTAGCGCTAGAGGTAGCCCAATTGCGTGAAAAAGGGATGAAAGTGCCCCATTTAGCAGCAGTTTTAATCGGCGAAAACGCTGCCAGTCAGGTATATGTGCAGAGCAAAATCAAATCCTGTGAGGAAGTAGGGTTCAAAAGTTCCCTCATTCGCCGGGATGCCGATACCACTGAGGAAGAAGTCCTGGATATTGTTCGGCAGCTCAACGAAGACCCAGACGTTGATGGATTTATCGTACAGTTGCCCTTGCCCAAGCATATCAACGAAGAAAAAATTACCCTCGCGATCGATCATCGCAAAGATGTGGACGGTTTTCATCCTATTAATTTTGGAAGGATGGCCCAAGGCTTGCCAGCGTTTTTACCTGCTACGCCTTATGGAATCGTAGAAATACTGCGCCGTTACAATATAGAAACTTCCGGTAAAAATTGCGTGGTGGTAGGTCGCAGTAATATTGTAGGCACGCCCATCAGTATTTTGTTATCCCGAAAAGGTTATCCGGGCGATTGTACCGTTACACTTACCCATTCGCGCACCAAGGATTTGCCCGGAGAAGTACGCCGTGCCGATATTATTGTGGCGGCAATTGGTATTCCCAATTTTGTGCAGGGAGACTGGGTAAAAGAAGGCGCGGTGGTGATAGATGTAGGTATTAATCGGGTAGAAGACGCCAGCAAAAAAAGTGGCTTCCGATTGGTGGGCGACGTTGATTTTGAGGCAGTTGCGCCTAAATGTTCGTACATCACGCCGGTGCCGGGTGGGGTAGGATTGATGACGGTAACGGCTTTGTTGATGAATACTTTAAAGGCTTGTACGGGAGAGATTTATTAGAACAGATTTGTAAAAAAAGTTTGAACATTTTTTAGCCATGTTACCTGCGTAACACCTTGGGCGGATTGTATCCCGGATCTTTGCTGCGTTATTAAGAAAAACAAGGCAAAAATGAAACAATCCGAACAGTTCCGCTTGCAGGAACATTATTCCGCACAAAAAAACTGGCTTAAATGGGGCCCTTACCTTTCCGAACGCCAATGGGGAACTGTCCGCGAGGATTATTCACCCAACGGAACCGCCTGGGACTACTTTCCGCATGATCATGCGCGCTCACGGGTGTACCGCTGGGGCGAAGACGGCATTGCGGGTATTTCGGATGAAATGCAACGGATTTGTTTTGCAATTGCGCTTTGGAATGGGAAAGATCCAATTCTGAAAGAACGCCTGTATGGCATGACCGGTAGCGAAGGAAATCACGGGGAAGACGTAAAAGAATTGTATTATTATTTAGACAATACGCCTTCGCATGCGTACATGAAACATTTGTATAAGTATCCACAGCAGGCGTTTCCTTATGCCGACTTGCAGGAACAAAACCGGTGGCGCGACCGCAATCAAGCGGAATTTGAATTGTTGGACACTGGAATTTTTGCAAACAACCAATATTGGGACGTATTTACAGAATATGCAAAAGGTTCGGAGGACGATCTGTTGATTCAGATTACCGTACACAATCGGTTTTCAGAAAGTGCTGAGTTGCATCTTTTACCTACGCTCTGGATGCGCAATGCCTGGTCTTTTGGCCTGATGGATGAAAAACCTGAAATCCGCAGTGCCGGTAAAAACGAAGTGTTGCTTCAACATGAAAAAGCAGGCCAATACCATTTTTACTTTCAAGATCCTGCGCTTCAATTATTTACAGAAAATGAAAACAACCAGGAACGGCTTTGGGGTCAGCCGAATCCGACGCCTTTTGTGAAGGATGCCTTTCACAGAGCGGTGGTACAAGGGCAGTTTGAATTTTTAGCAGACAAAACCAGTGGGACCAAATTTGCGCCCATGTACAAAGTGCAAGTAGCGGGCGGCGAAAAGGCTGTTTTTCAATTGCGTTTATCCAAAAATGCCGTGAAAACCCCATTCGGAAAGGGATTTGACCAGATTTTTGAAGATCGCAAACTCGAAGCAGACCAGTTTTACCAGCAAATTGTAGCAGAAGCCGGGCCGTCCGGTAAAATTTCAGCAGATCGTCAAAACATCCAACGCCAGGCCTACGCGGGTATGTTATGGTCGAAACAGTATTTTAACATTGACATGCCTCGTTGGCTGGATGGCGATCCGGGGCAAATTCCGCCGCCGGAAAGCCGGAAAAAAGGCCGCAACATGCATTGGCGCACCCTCAACAACGAGGATATTATTTCTATGCCCGATAAATGGGAATATCCCTGGTATGCGGCTTGGGACCTTGCTTTTCATTGTGTGCCTTTGGCGCAGTTGGATGCCGAATTTGCTAAAAGTCAGTTGGTGCTTTTTTTAAGGGAATGGTATATGCACCCAAATGGCCAATTACCTGCTTACGAATGGGCATTTGGAGACGTAAATCCTCCTGTGCATGCCTGGGCTTGTTTGCAGGTTTATCAGATCGATAAAGCGAAAACGGGTAAAGAAGACATTGATTTTCTGAAAAAAGTATTTCAAAAACTGTTGATCAACTTTACCTGGTGGGTCAATCGAAAGGATCAGCAGGGCAACAATGTTTTTGAAGGTGGCTTTTTGGGTCTGGATAATATTGGGGTGTTTGACCGTTCCAACCAAATTCCGGGCGGTGGCTACCTGGAGCAAGCCGATGGTACTGCCTGGATGGCCATGTATTGCCTCAATATGTTGGAAATGGCGCTGGAAATTGCCCAACATGATGCCAGTTTTGAAGATGTTGCGACCAAGTTTTTTGAGCACTTTACTTATATTGCTGAAAGTCTGAACCGAATCGGCCACGATTGGACGAGTTCTTGGGATAAGGATGAATCTTTCTTTTATGATATCCTTGCCCTGCCCGATGGATCCTACATTCCCTTGAAAGTGCGGTCGTTGGTGGGTTTGAGTACCTTATTTGCAGCTTATGTTTTGCCCAAAGAAAAACTGGCAAAATTGCCTGATTTCACAAAACGCATGCGTTGGTTTCAGCGATACCGGACAGACAACGGACAATACCTGGTGTTGGAAGAAGATGCTGAAAATGGCAATATCCTGTTGTCTTTGATCCCAAAAGAGCGGTTGAGTTCCTTGTTAGATGCAATGTTGGATGAAAATGAATTCTTGTCGCCCGGCGGCATTCGATCCATTTCAAAAATCCATAAAGATGGGTATTACGTCAACATTGACGGAACACAATTTGGATTACAATACGAGCCAGGTGAAAGTACAACAGGTTTATTTGGGGGCAACTCCAATTGGCGCGGTCCGGTGTGGATGCCCATGAACTATCTGTTGATCAGGGCCTTAGGTACTTATGGCACCTTTTATGGCGCAGGTTATATGACCGAATTTCCAGCGAAATCGGGAAATCAAATTGATTTAAACCAGGTTGCGGATGCTTTATCCAAACGGTTGATTTCAATTTTTGAGAAAGACGAACACGGGCATCGAGCCGTAAATGGCGATGAAAAGATATATACTGAAAACCCTCATTTTCAGGATCTTATCTTGTTTTACGAGTATTTTCACGGCGATACGGCAAAAGGAATTGGTGCGAGTCATCAAACAGGTTGGACAGGTCTGGTAGCCGATTTAATCGGTAAGGCGGTGTAAATTATTTTTAAAATTTCAACAACAAATCATGTTAAAGTATAAAGATAAGGATCCTGACTTCCAGGATCTTAGCTCCAAAGAATGGCTTGTTACCAACGGTCTGGGCGGGTATGCTGCCTCCACAGTATTGGGTGCCAATACGCGTCGTTACCATGGATTATTGGTGGCAGCGCTCAATCCACCAACCGGACGTACGGTACTAGTGTCCAAAATAGAAGAATCCATTGTATTTAACCGCGACAGTTCCTTCGCGTTATCGAGCAATCAATATCCGGGCACAATTCATCCGGATGGGTTTCAATATTTTAAGTTTTTTGAAAGGAAACCGCTTCCTGTAGTAAAATTTGAGGCACATGGTTGTCATTTGCTCAAAACCGTTTTTATGGTGCATGGCTCCAATACCACCGTTGTAGAATACGAAAATACGGGTGTTTCCAATTTCAAGTTGCGCTTAACGCCCATTTTTGTACACCGAGACGATCATGGCTTAAACCACCCCGATGCGAAATCGGATTATTGGGTAAAACGGGAAAATGGATATCAGACCATGTATGCCCATTTCGGGGCACCACCACTGTACTTTTCCTTTACAAAAGGAGAATACCTGGAAAATCGGCAATGGTATTATAACTTAGAATATATTAGAGAGCAGGAACGTGGACTGGATTATCGGGAAGATGCTTGTTCGGTGGCTTCTTTGGAAGTGATTCTTGCGCCAGGCGAAAAGACACATCTTATTTTTTCGACAGATGAAAAAATGATGAAGGAAGATCCGACGGTGTTGAAAACCAATACCCTAAACCGGCTGGAGTCACTAACCCAGCAGGCGGATGACAATGCGTTTTTGCGCGACTTATTGCTTTCGGGCGATCAGTTTATCGTTCAACGCAAGAGCACTGAAGGTTATTCGTTGATTGCGGGTTATCATTGGTTTACCGATTGGGGACGGGATACCATGATCGCGATGCGTGGGCTTACCATTGCTACGGGAAAACAGGAAATCTCAAAATCCATATTAGAGACCTTTTTGCGTTCCGTAAATGAAGGCATGCTTCCTAACCGTTTTCCTGATCGTCCGAACGACCCAATTGAATACAATACCATCGATGCAACTTTGTGGCTTTTTGTCGCGCTGTACGAGTATCATCAAAAGTTTCAGGATCTTGATTTTGTACAGCAGTATTTTGATGTTTTAACGGAAATTTTGAACCAGCATGTAGAAGGTGCCCGTTTTCAGATCAAAGTAAATTCGGAGGGCTTTTTATCGGGTGGTGAAGGACTTTCCCAGCTGACCTGGATGGATGCACGGGTAGGTGATTTTGTGGTAACACCCCGGCATGGCGCTCCGGTAGAAATACAGGCACTTTGGTACAACGCATTGCGCATTTACCAATATTTTGCGGGCACTTTACAGCAGCCATTTGAGCAGTTTCAGGCAATTGCGGATAAATTGCTCCTCAACTTCGAGCGGAATTATGTTCAGGGAAATGGCAGTTTGGCGGATGTAGTTGATTTCAGCACAGTCCCCCCTAAAAAAGATGTTTCCATTCGCCCGAACCAATTGTATGTGGTGAGTTTGCCTTTTTCATTGTTGGGAAAAGATGCGGAAAAGAAAGTAGTATCCATTGTGAAGGCACATTTGTTGACCGATTTTGGTTTGCGCACCCTTTCACCCGAACATGCCGATTTCAAACCCGTGTATGAAGGGGATCCCTGGCACCGGGATACGGCCTATCATCAGGGTACGGTATGGCCGTTTTTGTTGAGTGAGTACATAACAGCCTATTTAAAAGTGCAAAATTGGTCTGAAAAGGCACAAAAAGAGGCACTTGCCATGTTAGAGCCGTTGAAAAAGCATTTTTACCAAGATCAATGTATCTTAGGTGTTTCAGAGGTTTTTGATGGGAAATTGCCGCGTGCGGGAAAAGGAACCGTGCAACAAGCCTGGTCGGTGGCTGCACTGATCAAAGTATTGCTAGACTTAAAAAAGTTGCAAGGAAAGAAGTCCACCTCCATTCCATTTTCAGTTAAAAAATCGCCTTTTCAATAAGCTCGATGATGTTTGAAACTTTTAAACAAAACTGGGCTAAATATGCCATAGAAGCCTGGGCCTTGGGCATGTTTATGTTATCGGCTTCTTTTTTCGTAGCAATGATTGAGCTGCCTGGACTTCCAATTCGTGAAAATATTGCAGATCCGATGTTGCGCCGATGGCTAATCGGGATCATGATGGGGTGTACCGCAATTACGTTGATTTATTCGCCCTGGGGCATGCGCTCGGGTGCGCACATGAATCCAGCGGTAACCCTTGCTTTTTTGTTTTTGAAGAAAATTGCGCCCTGGGATGCGGTTGGGTATATCATTGCACAAACGACAGGTGCTGTTGTAGCAATGCTTGCAGCCAAAAGTATTTTTCCAATGATATTAAGTGATCCGGCGGTCAATTATGTGCAAACATTGCCTGGTATGAATGGCGTATTGGTCGCTTTTGGTGCCGAATATTTCCTCGCAATGGGCATGATTCTCTTGGTGTTATACAGCAGTAATACGACCCGCACAGCACCTTATACCGGAATTTTTGCAGGCATAACCGTGATGGTTTATATTACGTTGGAGGCGCCGCTTTCCGGTATGTCGATCAATCCGGCCCGTACCCTGGCGTCGGCCGTTGCTGCGCATAATTTTGCATTTTATTGGATCTATTTGATCGCCCCTCCAGCAGGAATGTTGAGTGCTGCCATGCTTTGGCGGTGGTATCTCTGTCAAAAATCGGAGTTTGCTTGCAGTATGTCGGGCAAAGAAAATTAATGATATTTGGCCCAATGTTACCTGGGTAAACTTTCAACGTTCGGGTGCGCCCTATTTTTGTGCTTATAAAAAGGAACTCATTCATTTTCAACACAATCGATCCATGAAATCTATCATTGTTACGGGCGCTGCGGGTAATCTTGGCCAGGCTGTTGTACGCCGTTTTGCCGAAGACGGCCACAAAATTTATGCAGTCTTGGGCCTGGGTGAAAACTCCCGACATTTTAGTGAATCTGCCATGGCGGCAAGCATTCACACCCAATTTTTAAACCTTGCAGATGCAACCGTATCAGAAGGTTATGTGAAAAACATCATTGCCCTTGATCCAAATGTAGAGACTGCAATTTGTATTGTTGGCGGCTGGCAACCAGGCGGGATTGCGGAAACGACCGGCTACGAAATTGACAAAATGATCAGCCTCAACTTTACAACTGCTTATAACATTGTTCGTCCTTTGATGGAATACTTTGAGCGAAGGGGCAGTGGTCAATTTGTATTTATTGGTGCGCGTCCGGCTATAAATCCGTCGGAAGGCAAAAGCCAATTGGCCTACGCTTTATCCAAATCGCTGGTGTTTCGTTTGGCCGAAATTATCAACGATCAGGGTAAATTCAAAAATATTCGGGCGAGTGTTATCATTCCATCTTTACTCGATACACCGCAGAATCGCAATGCCTTTCCAGACGCGTCGGCTGAAGAATGGGTAACGCCAGATGTCGCCGCCGAAACAATTGCCTTCCTTTTAGGCGCAACTGGGGAGAACTTTCGCGAAACTGTTGTAAAATTGTACAATCAATCCTAAGTGATTGAAATTCAACATTATTTAAAATGGAACTGGCAACTTTACTCGTAACGTTATTCTACCTTTATGGTATCATCGGGTGTGTTTTTGCTACCTGGTTTGTATTGCGTGGCGTCGAACAATTAGACCACGTTGCAAAAGGGATCTCCTGGATTACAAAGCTCTTGTTTTTTCCGGGAAGTGCGGCTTTATGGCCGGTTTTAGCCTGGAAATTGATGTATACACGCCCTGAAAACCCTGCAAACAAACACTAAGATGACGATAAAATTGCGCAAAATTCATCGGTATATCTGGTATTTCCTGGCCATTTTGCTTCCAATTGCCTGGTTTGCGGCAATATGGGTGCTACCAGATACAGTCTGGTAGTCAAAACTTCAAACACACTGAAAACTACTTAAGCGATGGCTCTTTCTTATGACCCTGTCCACTGGACACCGCATAAACGTTTGTATGATCGAATACTGATTGCGTTTATCGGGGTTTATTTGTTGTGCTTTATTGGATTACAATCTATTTTCCATCCTGACTGTACCCTCGAAACCACGGTAATTCGGGCTACGGGCACTTTGGGGTTTTTCATGTTGCACCTTATTCTCATCATTGGCCCTTTGTGTCGATTGGATCGGCGGTTTTTACCTTTATTGTACAACCGACGGCATTTTGGGGTGGCGATGTTTTTGGTCGCCTTGTCCCATGGGGTGTTTAATTTATTCCAGTTTCATGCGATGGGGAATGTGGATCCGATGGTATCCTTGTTTACTTCCAACACACAGTATGGTTCATTGGCACGTTTTCCTTTCCAGGCGTTGGGCTTTTTTGCTTTACTGATCCTGTTTTTGATGGCCGCCACCAGCCACGATTTTTGGATGAAGAATTTGGGACCGCGTGTATGGAAATCCCTGCACATGGGGGTCTATTTTGCCTATGCCTTGTTGGTGATGCATGTGATGTTGGGCGTTATTCAATTAGAGAAATCGCCCGTATTGATTGGAATGGTTGGGTTGGGCATGTTTGTGGTGATTGGTCTTCATGTTGCTGCCGCAATCAAGCAAAGTAAAATAGATGCTGCATCGGAACGTAATATTGCGATAGAGGCCGGACAGGCCGTACCGGAAGGTTTTGTATATGCCTGCGAATGGGCTGAAATTGCCAATAACAAAGCTAAAATGCTCTTGATTGGCAAGGAAAACATCGCATTATTCCGCTATGAAGATAAAATTTCGGCCGTGCATAATGTGTGCAAACATCAAAATGGTCCGCTCAGTGAAGGGCGTATTATTGATGGCTGTATCACTTGTCCCTGGCATGGCTATCAATATTTGCCAGAAAACGGGCAATCACCGCCACCTTTTACCGAAAAACTTTCAACTTATGATGTTTTTGTAAAGGGAACAAGTGTTTATGTACATCCAAGCCCCTATCCGGAAGGTACCCAACGGATTCCAGCGGAAATTTCAATGGTATCCTAAACAGCACAAACATGCAGGAAGAAGAATTTTACATTGGTTGGCTGGCGAAAGCGCCGCCATCTTTTGCCCGTCGGACCCGACAGTTTATCCTGGTTAGTGTTTTGTCGCTACCGCTGGTAATCGGCTGCCTGGTATATTTCCAACAAGGATTTTCTAATGGTGTTTTTGAATATGGAAAGCAAACCAGCCTAATTGGTAAGTTTAGCCCAACGCCAGCACCTTTTTTAATTTTGGAATCAGCCAATCAAACCAATGGCCGCTTGACTCCCCAGTCGATCTTATTGGTAGGGGTAGGGAAGCACGGTTATTTTGCAGATCCGAAGGAAATTCCTGCAGGAAGTAAGGTACGTGTGGATGGCTTTTTGATTTACAGAGAAGGAAAGGTCGCTTTGCAGGTTAAAAGTATAGCCGTTTTAGAAAAGGACAGTTCGGTAAATTACACGCCGTTCGCTTCAGTATTAAACGCAGCGCCAATTCGGTTGCAAGGCGAAATAACCGACCCTAAATGCTTTCTGGGCGTCATGAATCCGGGGGAAGGAAAACCGCACCAGGATTGTGCCGTGCGGTGTTTAGCAGGGGGCATTCCGCCGCTTTTGAAAGTCCACGATGGGGATGGGAAAGATGCTTATTACCTGTTGTTTGGGCCAAATGGCGCACCCCTTTTCCCGCAAATACAGCAATATGTAGGCAGTGGCATTGGTTTGTGTGGGCGCATACAAACCTTTGATAATTGGCAAATGCTGTATGTGGACACTACTTCGATTCAACGAATCAATAAATATGCACTCGACGCTGGTCCGATGTGTCATTAACCAAAACCGATGCAACTGATCAAATTTCAAATCCATTCTTTGCCGATCAACACCCCGAAAGACGCGGTCTTTTACCTGGCAGGCAATTTCAATCAATGGGCACCCAAGGATCCGAATTTTTGTTTTGAAATGCAGGACAGTGGCGTGTACGAATTGAATTTCGAAACCGACCTGACCCAGTTGGAATGCAAATTGACACGGGGGGAGTGGTCGACCGCGGAAGGTGATAATTATGGTCGCACGATCTCCAACCGTATTTTTCATGTGGTACAGGAAAATAGCTTGTATGTACAGGTAAATTCCTGGGTCGATATGCCTCCCAAACACCCGGCAGGCATTGTAAGGCTGTTGCACCCAAACATGTGGATGCCCCAATTGGAGAGAAACCGCCGTATTTGGGTCTGTTTTCCACCCGATTATTGGATGAATACGAAAAAACGGTATCCGGTGGTGTACATGCAGGATGGTCAAAACCTGTTCAATAATCCAGATGCCGTTTTTGGCTCCTGGGATATTGATAAAGCCATGCACCAATTGTTTTTAAAAAATACGGGCAACCACCTACCGTCGCCAATTCTGATAGGCATTGAAAATGGTGGAGTGCACCGCATCGACGAATATGCACCTTGGGTAAATCCTGAACATGGCGGCGGGGAAGCTGCGGCTTATCTTGATTTTATTTGCACCACCCTTAAACCTTTTGTCGACCAGCAATTACGCACACAACCGGAACAGGCGCAAACCGGTATAATGGGCAGCAGCATGGGCGGCTTGTTTTCCTTGTATGCCATTTTAGAAAAACCAGCCGTATTTGGCATGGCAGGTGTTTTTTCGCCTGCTTTATGGTTTTCAGAAAACCTTTTTGATTGGGTGAAAACCCGCAAACCCAGCCACCCCGTAAAAATTCTCCTGATGGCGGGCCAACAGGAAAGTGAAGAAATGGTCAGTCAACTACTTGATTTATATGAAGTTCTGTTGGAGGCTGGCTACGATGAAGATTTGATGCACTATGATTTACACTCCGATGGCACCCATTCAGAGCATTTTTGGGCCCGTGAATTTGAACATGCACTTGCCTGGTTGCTGGGTGGAATGCCCGGCCATTCGCACGGTATTTCAGATGAAATGATTCAATTTGGCTTAGATGCCGGTAAAAAAGAATTGCTGATCAAAATTGCACCGCGTTTACAACATGCCCAATTGGAAGTACGCGATTACTGCCACAATCGCCAGTTTAAGCATGATTTGGGGCAAATTGATAACCGCGTTCCGTACGCCGACTGGGAAGAATGTATTTTTTCAATCCGTATGGTGTTGGGAACCGACCTGGTTTTTTCCCGGCGCGTACCATTAAATCAAGTGTAAAAACGATTACTCAACCGATTTTAATAAACGCGTTATGCATCAGAAAAGCGTCTGGTTTTTTGAAGAGGTCGATTTGTACGAAATGCTGTGTCCGTACAAATATAAAGATCACTTAAAAACCCATCCCCTGAGTTGTTACAACAAAACAGATTTCCTGTTTATGGAAGGTGACCCCGTCCGCGATATTTTTTTAGTGGCAGAGGGTAAAGTAAAGGTCAGTTTTTATGATAACGATGGCAACGAGCAGGTCATTGCCTTTTTATCCAAAGGTGAGATTTTGGGTGAAACAGCCCTCATTGGACAAGCCCGCTATCGTGAATTTGCACAAGCGGTGGTTGACCGTACGATGATTTGTAAATTAGGCGTGGATAAGGCCAGGGAATTGATGCGCGATTATGTGCCCTTTTCGCTCACAATTACCAAACGTTTTGGCGAGAAAACCCAACGTCTTGAGCGCCGATTGCAAATTCTACTCTTTAAAGATGCGCGTCAACGCCTGGTAGCGTTTATCAAAGACCTTTGTAGGGACATAGGAACAGTACACGCAAGTGGTACAAAAGTTGAATTAGATATCACCCAAAGTGATATTGCAGCCCTGATTGGAGCCTCCCGCAAAACAGTTTCGCTTTTATTTACCGATCTGGAAATGGAAGGTCAAGTACGTTTTAGTGGCCGAAAAGAGCTGTTTGTTTCCAATCTAGACCAATTAGTTTGAATTAATTTTGCAGATGTTACCCCTGTAACATTTGCTTGAAGCCATGTCCTGCACCTTTGTCCTATCATTTGAAAAAGACAAAGCAGCATGCAACAATTTGATTTTATCATTATCGGAACGGGCGCAGGGGGAGGAACCTTGGCCCACCAATTGGCGCCAAGCGGCAAGCGGATTTTAATACTTGAACGCGGCGATTTTTTACCCAAAGAAAAAGAAAACTGGGATCCAATGGCTGTGGCGCAAGGACGGTACAAGACCACAGAACTTTGGCGCGACCGCGATCAAAATTTATTTTCACCCTATCAGCATTATTGGGTAGGCGGAAATACGAAAATGTACGGGGGCGCGCTCTTGCGCCTGCGGGAAAGGGATTTTGAAGCCAATACCCATTTTGACGGTATTTCTCCTGCCTGGCCGCTCAAATATGCCGATTTTGCCCCTTGGTACGATCAAGCAGAAGCGCTTTATGCCGTACATGGTACCCGCGGACAGGACCCAACCGAGCCCCCAGCCGATAAAGCGTATCCTTTTCCAGCCTTGCCCTTTGAGCCACGCATGGAAACCTTGGCCGCACAAATCCGTCAGCAAGGATACCATCCAAGCGCTATTCCGCTCGCAATTCGATTGCCCGAAGATACCAATGGTAAGATTTCAGATCGGATTAATATGGAATTATATGATGGTTACCCGGATCCGACCGGCGCAAAGGCCGATAGTCATGTAGTGGGCATTCAGGCGGCATTGCAATACCCCAATGTAACGCTGATGACCAATTGCAAGGCTTTGAAAATCAATACAGATGCTAGCGGTAAACGGGCTGAAAGTGTCATCGTAGCGCACAACGGCACAGAAGAAACCTATTTTGCGGACACGATTGTAGTTGCTTGTGGCGCTGTAAATTCGGCCGCTTTGTTGCTCAATTCTGCCAACGAACAACATCCACAAGGACTTGCGAACAGCAGCGGTCAAGTAGGTCGCAACCTGATGGTGCACAACAACGGAATCGTATTGGCTTATTCGGCTACCCCGAATCCTTCCAAGTTTCAAAAAGCCATCCTGATTGCCGATTTTTACCACGGCGCTTCCGACAGCCCTTATCCGCTCGGATCCATTCAAAATATGGGTAAAGCCGATCCTTTGTTGCTAATTGACGCCGTTGGTGATGATTTGGAAACAGAAGGCCGCGATATGGAACATTTTGCCGGCCATATTGTCGACTTCTTTATCACCGCCGAAGATTTACCCACGTCTGAAAATCGAGTATTGGTTAATGAAACAGGTGAAATTCAAGTGCAGTATACCGCCAATAACCTGGAAGCGTACCAACGTTTGCATGCTAAATTGGTGCAAATCATGGATCAGGTAGCCATGGATGAAGGCGTAGGTGAAAGCACCAAATATTACGGTTTTAAACTTGGTTCCGGTGGTGTAAGTCATCAAAATGGCACTTGCCGATTTGGTACGGATCCAAAACAGTCGGTACTCGACCTCAACTGTAAAGCCCATGATCTCAACAATTTATATGTGGTCGATACTTCATTTTTCCCTTCCTCGGGCGCAGTAAATCCATCACTTACCGCCATGGCCAATGCACTACGTGTTGGCGCACATCTGCTTGAACAATAAATCATTGCATCTCTAAAATCTTAATAAAATGTACCAGCAACCCAACAATCGCCTTAAAAAACAAACCTGCATTATCACGGGTGCAAATTCGGGGATCGGACGCGCCATTGTTTATGCCATGGCCCGCGAAGGCGCCAATGTGGTGGTCAATTATGTTTTCGGCGACGAGGCGGCCCAACAAATTGTCGATGAAATTACCCATTTGGGTGGACATGCAATGGCCTATAAAGCCGATGTAAGTAAAGAAGATGAAGTAATTGCCATGTTTAAGGAAACGGTGGCTACTTTCGGAACGGTAGATATTTTAGTAAACAACGCCGGATTGCAGCGCGACGCCGCATTTCACGAAATGAGCCTTAAAGACTGGCAATTTGTATTGGATGTTAACCTGACCGGACAGTTCCTGTGCGCGCGCGAAGCAGTGCGTGAATTCTTGCGCCGTGGTCCGCGTCCCGACGTTTCAGTCGCTTTGGGCAAGATCATCTGCATGTCTTCTGTGCATGAAGTTATACCTTGGGGTGGTCATGTAAACTACGCCGCATCTAAAGGGGGCGTTATGCTGATGATGAAGTCGCTGGCGCAAGAATACGGCCCTATGAAAATACGGGTCAATTCCATCGGACCAGGCGCGATTAAAACCCCCATTAACCGCTCGGCCTGGGAAACACCGGAAGCGGAGCAAAAACTGTTGGAACTCATCCCTTATTCACGGGTGGGCGAAACCTCCGACATTGGTGCAGCGGCAGTTTGGCTGGCTTCCGATGAATCCGATTATATACACGGCACCACCATTTTTGTGGATGGGGGGATGACGCTTTATCCGGGCTTTACAGAAAACGGTTAACAAACATAAACATTTAAGATGAAAAAAATACTCCAATTATCGGCCCTGTTAGGTGTGTTATCGGTTTCGGCTTGCGTCGGAACCGATTACATCGACGATCCAATTGTGCCCGAAAGGTTATCTATTTTCCCACGCATCAACAATTTGCCCGCCTTTCAAGAGCAGGTTTTTTCGGTAAAATATACCGACCAATATGGTATTGAGGCGCCGCTGGAAGACATTGTCTGGAGCAGCAGCGCGCCCGAAAAAGTGTCGATTGATGTTAATGGGAAAGCAAAAACCATTGCGCCCGGTAAGGCTACCTTGTATGCCAGCAAAGGCAACTTACAAGACTCGATTGTGTTAAACCAATCCGGAGGCTCTGGCAATCCTGGTGCAAACGATACCACCTTTTTCAAAAAAGGGGTATTTATGACGGTCAATACCCACTATTTTGCAAAAGGCGGGGTATATCTGCAGACGGTAAATGGCATAACCCAAGTCCGAACAGCAGCTGATTTTGGCACCAGCGCAGGACCAAGCGTGTACGTTTTATTGACCAACCACCTCAACGGCAGTTATTCGGTTACGCCAGGTAGCAATGTCATCAATGGAAGCAGCGCCCAAATAACGGCCAATAAACTGAGCGCATTTTCCGGGGTGCAAAGTTGGACGGTCCCGGGCAGTGTTAATCCGGCCAATTATAAATACGTGGTGCTTTATTGTGTTTTGGGTCCCGTTTTTGGCGCAGCCGAATTAAAACAATAAAAATCTTATATGAAAAAGATTGTTCAACATGCTTTTCGCTTGTTGCTGGTGATTTGTTTGCTCCCAGGTATAGCAAGCGCACAAGCCTGGACCAGAAGCAAAGGCAAAGGTTTTTACAAACTGGATTTTGCCCGCATTTATGCACGTAATATTTTTGATGAACGGGGTGATGTAGCGCCATTTCGGACCCTTGGAAACTACACCAGCAGTTTTTACGGGGAATACGGTCTTTTAAACAAACTCACCATCACTGCAAACGTGCCATTTTATGTGCGCAACGTGATCAACGAAACCAAAGGCAGGCAAACCGGCCAGGTAATCGAACAGGGCATTGTGAACAATAATTTTGGTGATGTTGACTTGGCACTGCGTTTTGCACTGCCCGTTAAACGATTTGCTTTAAGCACAACGGTGATGTTTGGGCTGCCCACTGGAGACGCCCGGCAAGTAGACGGACTTTTTACGGGCGACGGCGAGTTCAATCAATTATTAAAAATAAGCGCCGGGAAGGGTGGCGCACGCTGGTGGGTACAAGGTTCACTTGGATTAAACAACAGGACGAAGGGCTTTTCCGATGAATTCCGTTATGAGTTTGAATACGGCTATAAATTTTTCAGGGATCATTTATTGGCCATTTTAAAGGTAAATGGCATTGAAAGCTTGCAAAATGGGAATGTTGCATCGGCAGCAAACGGCTTGTTTTCCAACAATGTAGAATTTATGGGCATCGGACCGGAAGTGTTGTATTACCTGAATGCAAAAAAAACATTTGGGGTGTCGGCACGTATCACAGGTGCTATAAAGGGTCAAAATGTACTGGCAGCGCCCTCAACGGCGATTGGGGTGTTTTTAGATTTTAAATAAAAAACGCCCTCCACCCGAGCGGGTGGAAGGCGTAAGTTTGTTCATATAGGGGGGATACCTTTATTTCAGGTTAAATGCACCGCTGCCTACGAGGTAGCCTTTATTGTAAATCTCCACTTTGTATTTTCCTTTTGCAAAGTTTTGACCAGGCTGCCAGCTACCGCATACGTTTGTTTCACCGTTTTGGTAGTTGCAAGTTGCAGTAGTAGTAAAACGCACATCTGATTCGTTGCGTTTGTCGGTAGCAACACCAGAACCCAGGCTTTCGATCGCCAAAGGCGCGCCGGTTGGGTCGATAATGCGCAAGTAGAATGTTTCTTCACCGGCAGGAACCACTTCGTTTGATTCTGTGGTGAAACAAATGTTCAATTTGTCCACTTTACCCGCACGGCTTTTGGTTTTCTCTTTGCCGTTGCTTTTCACTTGTACGGATTTCGTAGTTACGTTTTTCACACGGATGGCAGAAGCGATGTCCACTTTTTTAGCCAGCTGTGTTTTTTCCGCTTCCAAAGTAGATTTTTCAGAAACCAAGGCAGCTTTAGCGGTGCTTTCTTCATCCAATTTTGTTTTGGTTTCCGTCAGTGTGCTGGAAAGCGTAGAGATTTGCTGACCTTGTTGCGTATTGGTTTCGGTCAGGATACCTACTTGCTTTTTCAGCTCATCAATTTGCGCGAGGTATTCGTTTTTCTGTTTTTCCAGACGTGCCATACCAGCACGGTAGTCTTTTTTATCGCGGATCAGGCCAGTGATTTCGTTTTTCTGTGTTTCCAGTTGCTGCAATTGAGCATTGATTTTGTTGTCCAATTCAGCATTGATCCCTTTTTGCTGCTCCAGTTGGGTTACAGCCTCGTTGTATTTGGTATCGAGGTCCGCAAACGCTGCTTTTTGCTCCGTCAATTCGGTTTGCGTCAAGGTAAGTGTTTGTCCGGTTTTGTATTTGCTCACCAACAGGAAAACGCACAAACCAAGCAGGATGGCGATGGCAACACCCATGATGGTAGTAAGACGCTTTTGGCCGTTGTTGTCGTTAGAGCCACCGAAGTTAGAAGGGGTCGTGGGCTGATTGAAATTGGTGGGAGTGTTCATACTCTGAAAATGAAAGGTTTAACGTTAGTGATTGTAATTGGTTTGAAAACATAATCAACCTTTCTCCCGAAGATTGTCATGCGATTAAATGGTTTCGCCGATTGAAAAACTGCACATTTAACCGCAATGGCACTTGCTTTATTGCCCGGGTAGAAAGAAAGTTTTTAGAAGGACAGGCTGTTTTGATCTGCAAATAACTGAAAATCAATTGAATAATTTGTTAAGTAAATAATATGAAATCATCGCTTTTTTTTAGATAAATCAGAAACGACAGATAAATTATACCTTTGCGGCCACAAAATTTTTTGCCTTATGTCTGTTTTTGATGCATTTGATCTATACAATATATTGTTTTTGGACATCGAAACGGTGCCGGGTGCAGCCGATTTCGAAGATCTGAATGAAGAATTGCAGGAATTGTGGGGGTACAAAACCCGCCAAATTCTGCGTCGGCAAGACGAGGAGTTGGAATATGATGAAATTGCGGAGGCTTTTCGCACCCGCGCAGGAATCTATGCGGAGTTTGGCAAGATCGTGTGCATCTCGGCAGGTTTCTTGACCAAGCAGCCGGGCGATGAGTTGCCATTGTTACGCCTCAAGTCCTTTACCAATCATATTGAAGCCAATTTGCTGGAAGATTTCAGTGTGTTGCTCAACAAGCATTTTAACAACCCGGACAAGTTTGCCATTTGTGGGCACAATATCAAGGAGTTTGACATTCCTTATATTTGCAGACGTATGCTGGTCAATCAGTTACCGCTGCCACGCTTGCTGGATATTGCTGGCAAAAAGCCCTGGGAGACCAAACATTTGGTAGATACCCTGGAGATGTGGAAGTTTGGTGATAATAAAAACTACACCTCTTTGCGTTTGTTGGCGGCGGTATTCAATTTCCCATCACCCAAAGATGACATGGATGGCAGTGATGTTGCGGGGGTGTATTGGGAAGAGCGCGATTTGGACCGAATTGCGACCTATTGTGAAAAAGATGTGGTGGCCACGGCGCAATTGTTTTTGCGGATGAAACGTATGCCCATGATTTTACCGGAGCAAATTGTGATTGTACGGTAAAAGTTTTAAACACTGAATATCGAACACCGAATTACGAACTTATGGCACGACAACATCTTATAGCGCCTTCTGTACTGGCTGCTGATTTTACGAAACTGGCCGCTGAAATGGACATGGTGAATGGCAGTGAAGCCGATTGGTTTCACCTGGATGTGATGGATGGCCGGTTTGTGCCGAATATCACCTTTGGCATGTTTATCATAGAAGCGATGCACAAAATGGCCCAAAAGCCGCTGGATGTGCATTTAATGATCGTAGAACCCGAAAAATACATCGAATCTTTTCGCAAAGCGGGTGCTTCTGTGATTACGGTGCATTATGAAGTTTGTCCGCATTTGCATCGGACGCTTGCACAAATCAAGGAAACGGGTGCTAAAGCCGGGGTGGCCTTGAATCCGCATACACCCATTGAGGTGTTGGAGGATTTGATTGAAGATATAGACCTGGTGTGTTTGATGTCCGTAAATCCGGGTTTTGGCGGGCAAAAATTTATTTACCGGACCTTGGATAAGGTTCGGCGTTTGCGTGCCTTGATTGATATCCGAAATGCATCGACCTTGATAGAAATAGACGGTGGGGTTGGGCTGCAAAATGCAGAGGTTTTGTTGCAAGCTGGAGCCGATGTGCTGGTGGCGGGCAGCAGTGTATTCAGTGCGAAGGATCCGCGCGCAACGATTGCCGCCCTGAAAGCGTTTAAGCCAGTATTCGATCTTTAGAACCCACACGCTTTGAAAAAAATTGATCAATTATTGCTAAAGAGTTTTGTAGGGCCGTTTGCTGTGTCCTTTGGCATTGCGCTTTTCGTATTGATCATGCAATTTTTGTGGTTGTATATTGACGAAATCGCGGGCAAAGGGGTCAACATATTGGTGATGGTGGAATTGATCGCCTATTTGTCCATTTCCACTTTTCCGATGGCTTTGCCGATTGCTGTTTTGATTGCTTCGGTCATGGTAATGGGTTCATTAGCAGAGCGTTATGAGTTGTCGAGTATGAAATCGGCAGGTGTTTCCTTGCTGCGTGTGATGCGCAGTTTGATTGTTTGCGCCGTTGGCATTGCGGCCTTTTCCTACGTTTGTTCCGACTTTTTGATTCCTATTTCCAATTTGAAATTTAAATCCAGGCTGTATGATATTCGCAAGCAAAAACCGGCATTAACGCTCGAAAAAGGCGTTTTTAATGAAGATTTTCGGCAGTTTGTGATCCGTATTGGCGATAAAGAAAAAGATGGGGAAACTATTTCTGATGTTTTAATTGAGGATCAAAGTAACGTGGGGCGATTGAATTTTAATCAAATTTTATCGGATAGCGGGCAGATGTACACCACCGACGACAAGCGTTATTTTGTGATGAATTTGTTTCGAGGTACTCAATACCAGGAACCAGGCAGCAATAATTCTTCTCAGCGCCAGCGTTATCCGTTTATTCGTACCAATTTTAAATCCTGGACGAAAGTGTGGGATATGAAAGAGTTTGAAATGACGCGCACGGATGACGAACGTTTTAAATCGCAACGTTCCATGTTGAGTATGAGTCAGTTGCGTTTTAATGTAGATTCTCTGAACAATTTAGTGTACAACAACAAACAGAGTATTGCGCAGGATATGTTGGCCAATATCAACAAACAGTTGATCAAGCCTGTGATATCTGTTCCGCCTCAACCCGCTGTTGAATTGCTTAAAAATAAAAAAAGCCCAAAAACTCAAAAAAGCAATATTGAAAATTCCGAAATCAAAGTCCTGGCGCAGAAAGCTATGGAAGATGCCAGGAACCAGCAAGGTTTATTTACAGATGCGGCTAAAGCATACAAGCAGGTATTGGATAAACCCTTAAATCAATACACGTCATTTGACCAAACCTTTATGGAAGGAGCCCGTGGGGCATTGTTGCGGGAGGCGAAAGTGCGCTCCAATTTTTACAAAAATATATATACCACCCATAGCACCCTGATCAAGAATCGTCGATTGGAATCGGTAAAAACGGCATATGAATTGTACACCAAATATGGTTTTGCGTTGATTTGCCTTGTTTTTATATTTATTGGTGCGCCGATGGGGGCTATTATTCGAAAAGGTGGTTTTGGGTATCCGGTTTTGGTTTCGATTATCTTTTTCGTAACCTTTATCATGCTGACGATTTTGTGCCGTAAGTTTGCGGAATTGCTCATTTTATCGCCTTTCTGGGCCGCGATGTTGCCTTGTTTGTTGTTAGCGCCTGTCGGATTTGTACTGACGCGCAAAGCACAAAATGATTCACAGATGATTAATACAGATCGTTTTCAGCAGGCAGTGCGTTGGGTGCTTACTCGTTTACAACGCCATAAAAAAGTGCTTGACGCCTGAAATAGACATGCAGAATCATCTTAACCGCAGTATTTGGGATATCCCTTGGTTCACAATCCCTGTTTTATTGGCCTTCGTGGGTGGGCTTTTTTTTATGTTTTTGGTGCCTTACCGGGCCGAAATTTTGATGCTCAATGCATGGCGTATGGAGCCGTTGAATGCCTTTTTTTGGTTTTGGACCAAAATGGGCGAAACTTACCCTTATCTGGTCGCCTTGTTTTTGTGCCTTTTTTGGCGGTTTCGGTATGCGTTGCTGATTGGAATGGCGGGCATTCTAGTGGTGCCCTACGCGTATTTTTTAAAAGATTGGATTGGGGTAATGCGTCCTTTAAACTGGCTGGGGGAGCAGGGTTTGCGGGAAAAATTGGTGGTGGTTCCTTATGTTGAACTTGCATCGGGGTATACCAGTTTTCCATCTGGACATACGATTGCCGCGTTTACCTTATATACTTTGTTGGCATTGATGGTGCCTAAATCGCGTGCCATTGGGGGGCTATTTTTTGCGATAATGGCTGTTTTAGTGGGTATTTCCCGTGTTTTCCTGGCACAGCATTTTGTTGCTGATGTATTGGGGGGCGTCGTATTTGGGTTGTTGTTGGCAAGTGTGGTTTGGCAAATTGGCCAAATGGCTGCTTTTCGTACCAATACAGGCCTGGATCGCAATTTATTTCAGATTACGAAGAAACAGTCATCTGCGCCTCCAGGTATTGAATAACTTTTTCGGTATCCGTCGGATCAAATGTTTGCCAATTCCCGTGTTTTTTAAACCAGGTTGCCTGTCTTTTGGCGTAGTTTCTGGAATGCTGCTGTATTTTATCAATGGCCTCAACGCGAGAGATATTTCCATCAAAATATTCAAAAAACTCTTCATAACCGACTGTTCTTAAAGCGCTTAGGTCGCGATAAGGCAACAAGGAGCGCGCTTCCTCTTCCAATCCTGCATCCACCATTTCGAGCACGCGGGCATCGATGCGTGCGTATAACTGTGGGCGTGGTACATCGAGCAGCACATACAAAGGCTGAAAGGGGCGTTGTACTTTGGCGCCCGCGCGAAAACTGCTGTACGGCTGTCCGGCAGCCAAACAAACCTCCAATGCCCTGCGCATGCGGGCGGGATTTTGACGGTCTACTTCCGCATAATAGGTGGGGTCGAGGTTGGAAAGCGTCGTTTGTAGCCACGACAAGCCACCCCGCTCCATCTCTGCATCCACTTGGGCTTTAATTGGTGCGGGAACTTCCGGGAATTGATCCATCCCCTCGCAAAGTGTGCGGAGGTACAAGCCAGATCCACCGCTGACAATGGCGATTGATTTCGTTTCAAAAATTTTATCGAGGCAAAGCAGGGCATCGCGTTCAAAATCGCCCACGCTGTACGTTTGGGTGACATCCAGGCTGTCAATAAAATGGTGGGGAGCTGCGGCCAACTCTGCTGCATTGGGTTTAGCGGTGCCAATAGACATGCCTCGATAGAACTGTCGACTGTCGGCCGAAAGAATCTCCGTGTTAAAATGCCGGGCAAGTTGAATGGCCAAAGCCGTCTTCCCAGTAGCTGTTGCGCCACCGATTACAATTAAATATTTCACAATCCGCAAAATTCTTTCTTTTTTCGCGCTTTCAGAAAAAGTACGCACATGAAATTCAGTTTAAAAGGCCAAAGTACGGGCAAATTTTATCCATACATCTCTCAAATTACGCCATTGATGCTTTTGGCGTTCTTTCGCAAAATTTATTTGAACAATTTAAAGGGCGTTCCCACCAATGCACCGGTTATTTTGGCGGGCAACCATCCGACGGCTTTTGTAGATCCGATTTTGCTTTGCCTGTTTCTGGACCCGCCCATTTATAATATGACACGGGGCGATATTTTCAAAAAGCCGTTTTACCGAAAATTGATGGAAAGCATTAATATGTTTCCGGTGTACCGGGTGCGCGACGGATATGCCACCCGCGATCGGAACGACGAAGTATTTGATTATTGCATTGAAAAGTTGCAACAGGAACGAGTGGTTACTATTTATGTGGAAGGCGAACACCACCTTGAAAAGATTGTGCGTCCGGCCAAAAAAGGGTTTGCTCGCATTGCTTTTGGTGCGTTTGAGCGCTATGCTCAAGACAATTTGCAAATTGTTCCGGCGGGCTGCAATTATCAGTGGGGCGATCGGCCGCGCGATACGACGATGGTGAATATTGGTCCACCGATTTTTGTAAAGGATTATTGGTCTTTATACCAGAAAAATCAGGCCATGGCGATCAATAAATTATGCGCCGATTTGGAGGCGGCCTTGAAAAAAGTGTGTTTTCATATGGAAGACCCGAATGACATTCCTTTAGCGGAACAATTGCTTGAACTACACCGGAGTACGCATTTGTTTACAGCTTTGCCCATTATACAATACAATACGCCGCGTTTTGAATTGGAAAAAGCAGTGTGTAATCGGGTAAATGACATGCCTGCGTCCGAAAAGCAACGTTTAAAAACAGAAACCGATGGCTATTTTTCGGAATTGGCGGCGGCGGGTGTAAGTGATCTTGCCTTAATGACACCGCAGCGAGGCAAATTATTTGGATTGATGCTATTTATATTGGGTTTTATTCCGTTTGTTATAGGTTACCTAAGTAGTTGGCCCTTACTGCGTTTGGCGCATTGGTCGACCTATCGCTTGGTAAAAAAACGCGAATTTATCGGCAGTGTGATGATGGGGATTGGATTTTTGGCTGGTTTTGTGTATTATTTACTTTGGTTGATTGTAGGAGTTTGCACCTTGCACCCGTTTTGGATTGGTTTGACGATCAGTTTGCCGCTTTTAGGCTGGTTTTCTGTGTTTTACTGCGAAATGTGGGCAGGCTGGGTTGCTGCGCGAAAAGCCAAGTTTCATCCCAAACGTGCCGAATTGTTAGCGCAAAGGGCCAAAATCAACTTTTAGCCAGGCAATTCTTCCGATAAAATGATAAAACCGGGGTCAAATGGCTGTAAAGCGGCTTTGAGGGTATCAAAATAGCCGGGGCCATATTTGAGGTAATACGCCAGGAAATTTTCGCTGCGTTCCTGCAGGCCATTGCCTGGAAACAATTTTTCTTTGAGTGTGCGTAATTGATTGAGGGTCACTTCATGCCGTTGTTTTTCGGCCTTCATTAAGCGCGCTTGCCATTGTTCCAGGGCCGCCGTGGTTTTACTGGCATCGGCCCGAACCGCTTTATCTAAGGTCGGATCAATGGCAGCGGCTTTGGCGGCAAGTTGTTCATAAACCTGTGCAATTGCTTGTATTTCAGGCTGTAAGTTGATTTCTCCTGCTGCATTGGTCTCGATGAACCGACGTACCAAAAGGTCAGTGTCTTCAAAGCATTCAGAAGCGGTAAAACCGAATTTTTGCAATTTCTTTTGGGCGTCTTTATCGAGCCAAAGCACCGAATTGCGGCGTACCAGCATCGGATAAGGAATGCCGAGGGTTTCAAATTGTGTTTTGCGCTCAAGCCAATATGCCAATTCGCCCCCACCGCCCACGTAGGCAAGATTAGGCAACACCAGTTCCTGAAACAAGGGGCGCAACACCACATTGGGAGAAAAACGTTCGGGGTGTTTTTCGAGCAAATCAAGTATTTCGGCCTCGCTCCATACCAAGTTTGTATTCAAGGCTTTATAGATGCCATCTTCCAACACAATCCGTTCGCGCAGGCCTTTATCCAGGTAAAACAAATTGATCGCGCGGGGGGATGCTTGTGTTTTGAATCCAGCTGCATTCAAGGCGTCGGCGGTGGCGCTGACCAAAGTCTGGGAGCTTTGTTCGAGCAATTCCTGACGCATCAGCGGAATAAACTCCCGTTTGAGTACCGGGTGGTTCATATTGAGCACCAAGAGGCCAAATCTGCCAAAAAGCGCATGCAACAAGGCCTGGGTAGCGCTGGCAAAATCATTGGACTGGGTGTAGGCTTGTTCGAGTTGGGTAAATATTTCGACGGCTAAATCGGAGGTACCCAGGATGTCTTTCAATTGATCAAGCAGCGGGTGCACTTGGACTGTGCGCATGCTTCCTACCGCGCCCGATTCGTTTGGTTCCCAGGTTAAAGGCTTGTTGAACAGGCTAATGTGATTGAGTTCTTCCAGATCGTGGTCTTCGCTGCCCAATACAAAAACAGGAATTACTTTTTTACCCGTTTCTTTGGTGGCTGCTTCTGCAAGGGTGATGGTCGTGATCGCTTTGTAAACAAAGTAGAGCGGACCTAAAAAGAGGGCAGGTTGATGGGCGGTGGTAACGGTATAGGTATCGGCGGCTAATAATTGTTCAATGTGTTGGTTAACAAGTGCTTCTGCGGGGATTTTATGATATTGCTCCTTCAAAACCTGCACCAAAGCAGCGCGTGGGGTTTGGAACTGGGTACGGGCAGCAATTACGGCCTCGAAAGATGCCAATGCGGGTTCGTATGTATAAAATGGTTTCAACTTAGGGTCGCCCGTGGCATAAGCAATGTCCGTTTTTGCGAGTTGGGGAACTTTTTCGAAAGCAAGCAGGGTTTTAAGCATCTTGAGTAGCTAGGCGTGCATTTTAATTGGATGGCAAATCTATGGCTAAACAGCATCCTGCGGGCAATTGTTGGATGAAATTCAAAAAACCTATGGCAAACGGCAAATATCCCAGAACCTATCATTTCCCATTTTCACCCGGGGCCACCCAGGATGACAAGATCAGCGCGGATTGGATGCCTATCACGCAACACGCATTGGTGGTCACCGAAAAGTTGGATGGAGAGAACACGTGTTTGAAAAAAAGCGGTGTGTTTGCGCGATCGCACAGTGCGCCTACGCGCAATCCCTGGGCTCAAAATATGTGGCCTATTTGGGATCGAATCCAGCATGATTTGGATGACTTGGAGATATTTGGGGAAAATCTATATGGCATTCACAGCATAGAATACAGTCAATTATCGGCTTATTTTTATGTTTTTGGCATACGATCCGGCATGCAATGGCTGTCGTGGGCGGAAGTGCAACAGTGGTGTTTTTTAATGGATTTGCCCGTTGTTCCGGTATTTCAAACCGGTGTTTTTACGCCTGCAGGTCTCCAAACAAAAATTTTGGAAGGAATGAAAGCGCCCAGCGCCTTGGGTGGGATACGGGAAGGATTTGTGGCGCGTACGGAAGCGGCATTTATGGAAGATGATTTTGGCCAAAACGTGTTAAAATATGTGCGTGCCAACCATGTACAAACTGATGAACATTGGACGCGCAACTGGCGAAAAGCGCAACTTGTTTATTGAAAAACAACTTCAAATAATGAAAAACTGGATCATCGATCTAAAGCCCAATTGGCCGCTGTTAGAAACCCTTCCATGGGTAGCGGACATGCGCGCCTGCATGCAAGACCCCGTGTGGCATGCAGAAGGGGATGTATTTACCCATACTAAAATGGTGCTCCAAGAACTTGTACAACTGCCTGAATTTCAATCTTTAAATACATCTGACAAGTCTTTATTGGTGTGGGCTGCTTTATTGCATGATGTAGCCAAACCGCACACCACAAAATTAGAAGAAGGCCGCATTGTGAGTCCCAGACACGCAGCAATCGGTGAAAAAGTGAGTCGGGAAATGTTGTGGGATATGCCTTTTGAGCAGCGGGAGCAAATATGCGCACTGGTTCGATTGCATGGTTTGCCACTTTGGTCGCTGGATAAAGACAATCCCAACCGCTCCGTGATTAGCGCCAGTTTGCGGGTACGTAATGAATTAATCTATATTTTAGCCAAGGCCGACGTGCTGGGCCGCATCAGTGCCGGACAATCAGAATATTTAGAACGCTTGGAATATTTTAAAGAATTATGTATTGAAAACGAATGTTTTAGCGCGCCCAAACAGTTTTTTAATGCGCATAGTCAATTTCGTTTTTTCCAAACAGATGCCCCTTATCCGGCGCAATTATTTGACGATACGGCTTTTGAAATAATCATTATGTCGGGTTTGCCGGGCAGTGGGAAAGACACGTATGCATCCAACAAAAATTTGCCAGTAATTAGTTTAGACGCCTTGCGTAAAACCTTGAAAATCAAACATGATGATCGCGATGGGCAGGGTAGGGTAGCCCAGGAAGCGTATCAAATGGCGAAGGCTTATGCGGGTAAAAAGCAGTCTTTTATCTGGAACAGCACCAATTTGACCAAAATGATGCGCGATCGGGTGGTGCATACCTTGGCCGTATACAATCCGCGTTTTCGAATTGTTTATGTAGAGTCTTCCCTCGAAAAAATGATGGAACGCCGTGGAGCCAGTATTCCGCATGCGCGTTTAAGGGATATGTTGCAAAAATTGGATTTGCCGTTAAGAGAAGAGGCGCATTCGATTGAATATCGGCGGTCTTAATTTTTTTATCCCTGACCTTTTCGCCATCTTTGCGGCACGCGCGGCGATTTGTTGTATATTGCTGTGCATCTTACCAATTCATTTTTTATAAATCGCTATGTCAGAGAAGATTATATTTTCAATGTCCGGGGTGAGTAAAACCTTTCCTCCGAGCAAACAGGTGCTTAAAAACATCTGGCTTTCCTTTTATTACGGCGCAAAAATCGGGGTGCTGGGTTTGAATGGTTCGGGTAAATCGACCTTGCTGAAAATTATCGCTGGGGTTGACCAGAACTACGAAGGCAAAATCGAATTTGAAAAAACATTCAAAATTGGTTTCCTCGAACAGGAGCCAATCATGGATGAAAGCAAAACCGTTCGACAAATTGTGGAAGAAGCCGTGGCCAATGTTGTGGCTTTGTTGAAAGAAAACGAGGACATTGGCATGAAACTCGGTGAGGTGACCGACGATGACGAGATGATGCGCCTGATTGAACGCCAGGGAGAAGTGCTGGAGCAAATTGAACACGTGAATGGCTGGGAACTCGATTACCGCCTGGATGTTTTCATGGATGCGCTGCGTTGCCCGGATAATGATAAAATGATTAAGGTGTGTTCAGGAGGTGAACGTCGCCGGGTTGCTTTGGCCCGTTTGCTGCTCAGTCAACCTGATATTTTATTGCTCGATGAGCCTACCAACCACTTGGATGCCGAATCGGTGGCCTGGTTGGAACAATACCTGCAAAATTTCCCGGGTACCGTTATTGCGGTAACGCACGACCGGTACTTCCTCGATAATGTAGCAGGCTGGATTTTGGAACTCGACCGCGGAGAGGGTATTCCGTGGCAGGGCAACTATTCTACCTGGCTGGATCAGAAAAACAAACGCCTTCAACAGGAGGCCCGTGAAGATGACAAACGCCGCAAAACCCTGGAGCGTGAGTTGGAGTGGGTGCGGATGTCGCCCAAAGCCCGCCAAAGCAAGGGTAAAGCTCGTTTGAATGCCTACGATAAGATGGCCGGAGAAGAAGGCCGCGAAAAAGAAAATAAACTGGAACTCTGGATTCCGGGTGGCCCGCGTTTGGGCGACCTCGTGATTCAAACCAAAAATATTTCCAAGTCTTTCGGTGATCGGATTTTGTTTGAAAACGTGAACCTGGACATTCCGAAAAATGCCATTGTGGGTATTATCGGACCAAATGGTGTGGGTAAATCTACCTTGTTTAAAATCCTGACAGGTCGGGAGCAAGCTGATACGGGTGAAGTTATTACCGGTGAAACGGTCAAAATGAGTTATGTTGACCAAAGCCACGAGGGCCTGTTGCCGGAAAAATCTATTTTTGAAATTATTTCGGATGGGAACGACCTCATCCAGGTGGGCAATACCAGCGTCAATGCCCGCGCCTATATTTCGCGGTTCAATTTCTCTGGATCCGATCAGCAGAAAAAACTCGGGGTATTATCTGGTGGTGAACGCAACCGGGTACACCTGGCGATGACGCTTAAAGATGGCGGCAATGTGTTGTTGCTCGATGAGCCTACGAACGATATTGACGTGAATACCTTGCGTGCGCTTGAAGATGCCTTGGATGATTTTGCGGGTTGCGCCTTGATTATCAGCCACGATCGCTGGTTTATTGACCGTTTGGCTACCCACATTTTGGCTTTTGAAGACGATGCGCAAGTGGTCTTTTTTGAAGGAAACTTTACGGATTATGAAGCCGCTAAACGCGCAAAATTAGGCGATGTGACACCACACCGCCCACGCGTAAAGCATATTTTACCATAAAATTAAGATCTATTCTTCAATTGGAATCGGTGTGCTGTATGGATGTGCTGCAAATAACACCATGGCAACAATATAAAGCAGCATGCCGATTCCAATCAGAATAGCCGACATGCGCACATAATTGCGGTAACTTACCCAGGATTGTTCAAATTGACTTTGGTTTTTGTACCGTACTGCATTTTGCAAGTTGGAACCAAATTGATATAAAAAATAATAATAAAAAGCCAAAATACCTACTACGATCAAGACACCAAGCATGCCGTATTGGAAAAAACGGGAAATCATGGAATATACCGGATTGCCAGCAGTTTCAAGTTGGGCGAACAAGGTGACCATCGTACCGGCGAGGGAACCCATCAAGGCAAATAAACCAGTGAAAATAAAACCCAAAATAGCCAGGAAAACGGTCCATTTTCCGGTTAAGATCCAATTGTGAAAGAGTTCATAAGGCAAATGACCGCCTTCTTCTGTTAATTCATTGCGGGTATAATCGTCGTCCAGGATTTCCATAAGAGTCGTTTGGTTTGGTGTTAGCGTGTGTTGGCAAGACTTCCGATGACGAATAACAGGAAAAACATCAATACAATAAACCCGATATAAATCAGTGCGAGAATGCCGTAAAAAGCATAATTGTATCGAAAGTACTTAAAACCATCGGTAATAGAGTCCATTTCATCGGTTTCCATCCCGTTTTTCAGCATTGTTGCGAATTTGAAACTATACCAGACTGGCCATAGCACGAAGAGGATGGAAACAAAGTAGGAAAAGTATTGAACGGATTGGAGTTCTTGATTCAACAAGGGATTGCGGTTGGTGAATACAAAAAAACCGGAGAGTACCAGATACAGGAGCGTTAATCCTAAACAGACAAACGTCCAAAGAATGATTTCCGCCCAGATGGCGCGCACAAAGGGGGTTATCCGGATATCTTGTTCAGGTGGCGTAATCGGGTTGGAAGTTTGTTCTTCCGGGTTCGTATCGAGGATCATGTTGGAAGGTAAATTTTGTTGCGAAGGTAGGGTGTTGATTTTTAATTTAAAAGAAAGCCCCTTTTTTACTTATAATTAAAATGTGACCCATGTATATCTTACAAATTGCGTTTGGTACCCCAGCGTTCGACGAGGCGGTGCAATTGCGTTATGAAGTTTTGCGCCGTCCGCTTGGACTAACGTACACCGAGGAGCAATTGGCCGCAGAGTACGATCAGTTGCATTTGGCGGCCTATTCGAACAACAGCGTATTAATCGGGTACCTCAACCTGACCCCCCAGGATGTGGAGGTTGTCAAGATGCGCCAGGTGGCTGTTGCACCCGATTGTCAGGGTAAGGGTGTTGGCAAAGCATTGGTGAAAGCGGCAGAAGATTTGGCCAGCCAGTCTGGCTATAAAACGATGGTGTTACATGCGCGTGAAACAGCCGTTCCATTTTACAACGCCTTGGAATACAATTCGGTGGGCGCTCAATTTGAGGAAGTAGGAATCCCGCATTTTCGGATGGAAAAAGCGCTTTAGCACCGATGAAAATATAATTTTTTTAGGCGCTTAGGCTTCAAAACAATTTGGTTTATCGCATTGTTTATGCAGACAATGCGTATCACCATAGAAATGTCTAAAGAAAAACAGCCGGAACCAGATTCCAAACCTTTACCACTTCAAGAAGGTCTGGATTATTATATTGAAAACGGATATTTCGTTTTCACGGCGTATTATTTAAAAAAACGGGGCACCTGTTGCGGTAGCGGGTGTCGGCATTGCCCTTATGGTAAGTTGTGAGTTGATAGTTGTTAGTTGTTAGTTGTTAGTTTGGGTAAAATGGGAATCAGCAATTAAGTTTATCGGTTTTGTTACAAGGATGCGACCCACTAGGGTCGTAATTGACCACGAAAATTTTCAACTCACAACTCACAACTATCAACTCACAACTATCAACTCACAACTCACAACTCACAACTATCAACTATCAACTAACTCATACTCCCCAACCAAACTAGTCAATACCCGCGCTTTTCCTTTTTTGGTGCGGCCAATGACTGGTAAAAACCGCGCATTCCAGGCCATTTCTTCGCCTGTGTACGAGCGCCGTACGTGTACCATTTGCTGATTGGCTTCATCGGTGCCTTTTACCAAAATTAAAAATTCGGCCATCGCATCGATCAAATCCTGTTGCGAAAACCCAAAAAGCGGACTGTTTTCATTGATGTCATGCACGATTGTCCAGGAAAGCGAGAAGAACGATACTTTCGAGATTTCGAGGGGTAATGCAAAAAAACGTCGGGAAATATTGCCATTTTCCTCCCGCTGATTGACCGTCAAAATTACTTGCACTTCGGTTTCAATCAACTCACTGCGCGCAGCATTCACCATCCGAAACATCAGGCCTTGTCCGGTGCGGTATGGGGCCACCAGTATTTTTTCGCTAAAAGCAATCCGCGCAACGGGGCGAGAAAATCGGCCATACAACAAGCCAGAAATCAGGGCGAAAGTAAGCAACCCTAAAAAAGATTCAAAGGATGCTATGATGTTGGCGGGCAATCCTTCTGGACTAATATGACCGTAGCCAACCGTCGTAAGGGTTTGACTGCTAAAAAAATAAGCCTGGGTCAATTGATGCAAAATATCGCCATCAGAGGTGCCACGCAAGTGCTCAATTCCAATCAGGCAATAAACAACAGAAAATACAATATTTAAAAAAACAAAACCTGTTAAAGCCAACAAAAAAAACTGCCAGGCAGGCATCATCATTAAATGAAAATAGGTATTGTCCCAATATCCAAACCGTTCTCTATCAACATTAAATACACCATTTGGATTCATCATCCGACCAGAGTCGGTCAATGTTTTACCAAAGCCCAATTCTTGTTCTATGGGTTTAGTGGCGATACGCCGCGGCATTTTAGTAAAATTAAGCATAACAATCTGGTAAAATTAGGATGTAAAAATAAGACACCTTCTTCCAAACAAAAGGCTATTTTAAAAGTTTACTGCTTATCTGTATGTTCAGACATCATTTTGATTTACTATTGCATGCATGAAGCATAGTGCGATTGTTTGGTTTCGACAAGATTTAAGGCTTCACGATAATGAGGCGATCACCACGGCACTGCGCATGGCCGATGAGGTGGTACCCGTGTACGTTTTTGACGAGCGGGTATTTAAAGGTACCACGCGGTTTGGCTTTCCAAAAACGGGGGCCTTTCGAGCAAAATTTATCCTTGAATCTGTAGCAGATTTGCGCCAAAGTTTGCGTGAATTGGGCAGCGATCTAATTGTCCGGGTAGGACGTCCTGAAGTTATTGTGGCCGAAATGGCCCAGCAGCGCAAATGTTCCTGGGTACTTTGTAACCGCGAACGCACCCAGGAAGAGGTATTTGTGCAAGATGCCTTGGAGCAAAAATTGTGGACTTTTGGTGTTGAGTTGCTGTACACCCGAGGAAAAATGTTGTACAACACCCAGGATTTGCCAGTACCCGTGCATCATACGCCTGATACCTTTACCCAGTACCGCAAAGACAACGAAAATATCACCCCTGTTCGCCCGCCTTTGCATGCCCCTACTGCACTCACAACGCTACCTGCCCTATTTGAACCCGGTGAAATACCCACATTAAGCGATTTCGGACTATCCGAACCGGTAGCCGATCCGCGCAGTGTTTTGCCTTTTAAAGGCGGTGAACGCGCAGGATTGCAACGCCTCCGCTATTATTTCTGGGAAAAAGACCTGCTGGCGGAGTATAAGGAGACCCGTAATGGACTGATTGGCGGCGATTATTCCTCCAAGTTTTCACCGTGGCTCGCAACTGGATGCTTATCGCCCAAACTCGTTTACCATGAAATAAAACGCTACGAACGCGAACGCACTTCCAACGATAGCACCTATTGGCTGTTTTTTGAATTGCTATGGCGCGATTATTTCCGCTTGCTCGGCAAAAAATTTGGCAACAAAATCTTCCTAAAATCCGGTCCTCAAAACAAGCCCCAGCGCCACCTGAAAAATAATATGGAGCTGTTTAAATGCTGGGCGGAAGGGAAAACGGGCGTTCCCTTTATTGATGCCAACATGCGCGAACTCAATGCCACGGGCTTTATGAGCAACCGCGGCCGCCAAAATGTGGCTTCTTTCCTGGTGAAAGACTTGAAAGTGAACTGGCAAATGGGCGCCGAATACTTTGAAAGCCTCCTCATAGACTATGACCCCTGCTCCAACTGGGGCAACTGGAATTATGTAGCAGGTGTCGGCAGCGATCCACGCGAAGACCGCTATTTCAACATCCTCACCCAAGCCCGCAATTACGACCCCCGCGGCGCATACGTGCAACTTTGGCTGCCCGAATTCGCCCATGTCCCGATCGAAAAAATTCACCGCCCCGACCTCCTCTGCGCCGCCGATCGCCAGGAATTTAAGCTAAATGGATATCCCAAACCTATGGTGCGGATTGAAAAATGGGTAAGTTAGTTGATAGTTGTTAGTTGTTAGTTGTTAGTTGTTAGTTATTAGTTGTTAGTTATTAGTTGTTAGTTATTAGTTGTTAGTTGTTAGTTTGGACATGCCCAAATATGGTTGATATTCGAGGTGACACCTTCGAGGGTTACCACCCAAGGTGTCACCTCCGAAGGTTAACGCCCCGAAGCCCATGGCATATCCAAACTCACAACTCACAACTAACAACTAACAACTAAAAAAAAAGGTCTTCCGGCACATCAATTCCGCGTGTTTCCCACTCGGTAAGGCCAACTTTAATTTGAAAGCCATTTTCCAGCCAGCGCAATTGTTCGAGAGATTCGGCAATTTCCAGGGGGGTGGGGGCGAGTTGGGCGAGTTGAAGCAAGGTCTGGCGTTGAAATCCGTATAAACCGATGTGCTTGTAATAGTTATGTGTACGCAACCACTCAGCAAGGTCTTTGCCGCGTAAGAAAGGGATAGCGTGTCTACTAAAATATATAGCGTTTCCGGCGGGGCTGAATGCCACTTTTACGATATTGGGATTGCTGAGCGCTTCCGGGTTTTCAATTTTTTTGGCCAAAGTGGCAATTTGCGTTTCATGGGTTTCCAGCAAGGTGCGGGCAAGTAAATCTATTTGTTCGGGTTGAATAAACGGTTCATCGCCCTGTATATTCAAACAATGGGTAGCCGCTGGAAAATGTTCGGCTACTTCGGCACAGCGGTCTGTTCCGCTTGGATGTTCCGAACGGGTCATGCACACGGTTCCACCAAATTCCTGTACGTGGTTAAAAATACGCAGATCGTCGGTGGCAACAACGACCTTGGTCAGCGATTGCGCTTTGGATGCTTGTTCGTACACGCGTTGAATCATCGATTTCCCTTGAATATCGACCAAGGGTTTGCCGGGAAAACGGGTAGAAGCGTATCGTGCAGGAATAATGCCTAAAATCATGATTTAAGTATTGTTAAGACATGCTTTGCTTTGAAGACCGTATTTTTGTGGCGAAGGAAATCAATACAGACCATACTATGCGCAATTTCAAGCCCCTAATAATTTATTTTTTGTGTCTGTGTACGGCGGCGGTATTCGGACAAAGCGTTGAGAAGGAGCGCGTTGTACCCGTTTTGACGTTCAAAGATACACTCTTGTTGGTCGTTGAAGATGGAAAAAAAATCGTGTACCATCCGGTGAAGCCCAAGCAGACGCTTTTTTCAATTTCTAAGTTTTATAGCCTTAGTTTGGAAGATTTGTACGACCTCAATCAAGGCTTTCGGACAGATCCGACCTTGCGGACTGGCACCCGGATTAAAATACCCATCCCGAATAAGGCCATATTGCGGTATAAAACATCCAGTTTTAAAGGTTGGCGGGCAGTACCTATATATTATGTGGTACAGGATGGTGATAACTTGTTTCAGATTTGCAAACGCCATTTTGCGATGCCGGTGGATACCATTATGAAACGCAATAAAATGAAATCCCAAAACATCCGTCCGGGGCAATTGATCCTCATGGGCTGGATGAGTACCGACGGGATATTGCCTGAATGGCGGCCCGCCAAGCCCGCAACAGAATCCAATTCCCTTAAAACGAGGTTTGAATCCGAAAAAAAGAAGCATAAAGAAGTAGAAGCGCAAGGCGTGTGTTTCTGGCAGCGTGATAGTAAAGAAAAAGGTGATCTTTACGCCCTGCATCGGGACGCCTTAATTGGTTCCATTATTGCGGTGACCAACCCAATATATAGCCGCACCATTTATGCAAAAGTAATTGGACGGGTTCCGGATGGGTACGAGCGCAACATTGAATTGATTTTATCGCCGGAAGCTGCCCGCAAGATCGGTGCAAAAGATCCGCGCTTTTTTGTGAAACTTAAATATTTGAAATAACAACGATTTTTTGGACATGAACAAACTTTTCCTGATTGCTTTGGCGGTGCTTTGTATGTGCGTTGCCTGCCAACAAGATGCGCAAAAAAATGGCGCAAACGGCTCAAAATTACCGGAAGAAACCATCAATATGTTGGCTGGACACTGGGTGGCGATTGATTTTTGCGCACGGGCGAATAATTTCGGCGGTGTTTTGGAAGCCATGAATGAAACCCATAAGCCCTATGCGTATGCCTTAACGTTCAATCCGGCATTTGCCGATAGCGTTGAGTGCTTCAATGGGGTTGAACAGTACAAATTGGCCTTTACCATGCGGGTAGATACCATTGAACTGAAAGGTGCCCGTGCTGAAAATAAGTCGGTGTTTTTGGTCATTTCAGGCCAGGACAAAGAAAAAGAAATGACCATGTTTGATCCAGCACCCAGCGGCACCCAAATGGATCGTTTTATCAAATCAAAAGCCGGTGCTGCCAATGGTTATATGGCCTTTGCTACTGCGTTGAATCATAATTTGTTTAGCGGGGCATTTACCCAGCTTGCAAAAGGCGGTGCTAGCAATATTTTGTTTACACCGGGGGGATTTATTCAAAAATTCAAGGATTATGACCGTTATTCGGTTTGTACCGCCGGTGATTGCTTTGTTGCTGGTCCTTATGTGGATATTATTACCTTAAAAAACAGCCAAAAAGAAAACGCCGAGCAGGTTTTTTCGTTTAAGTATAGTGCCAAACGCGATACGCTTACCCTGTACAACTTGGTGGAGCAAAATCCCGAAGAAAAAGGCACTTTCACCGTCGGTAAACCCGTCTATACCTTCCTTCGTAAATTCGCTGAATAATGGCCTCTGCACTCAAAAATTTGTCTACCTACGATGCCGATCAATTGCCCTCGGCTGCTGAAATGATCTTTGGTATTGTGGTGGCCGACTGGAATGCCCACATCACCCATGCCTTGTATACCGCTTGTTTTGATACGTTGGTACAACATGGGGCTTTGCCTGAAAATATTTACACCATGCAAGTGCCAGGTTCGTTTGAGTTGCCCGCAGGTGCGCGTATGCTCGCTGGCCGCCATAACCCGGATGCGGTAATCTGCCTGGGATGTGTGATCAAGGGCGAAACCAACCACAATGAATACATCAACCAGGCTGTCGCAACCGGCCTGACCAACCTCAGTATTGCCAGTGGCCGTGCCTTCATTTTTGGCGTACTCACCCCCAACGATGAGCAACAAGCCCTCGATCGTGCCGGTGGCCAATACGGCAACAAAGGCGTCGAAGCAGCAGTGACCGCTATCCGTATGGCTGCGTTAAAACGGGAAGGAAAAGAAGGGAAGAAACCAATCGGATTTTAGTTGTTAGTTGTTAGTTGTTAGTTGTTAGTTGTTAGTTGCGGGATGTCCTAACTAACAACTAACAACTAACAACTAACAACTACCACCTCACAATATTGCTTGGCGTAGGAAATTGACTAAACCTGCGCTTGCTGCACAATAATCGGCAACAAATTCAGGGAAATCGGGGCGGAGTGCGGTTTCGGGGTCCATTTCGGCCATGAAATAGAACTGTTTATGGGCGATGAGCGGGTATTTTGCCTTTAGTTCCTTGAATTCAGCGGGCAATACCTTGTTTTGTTCGCCTTTTATTTCGCCAAATTTTTGTACAAAATCGGGCGCTTGTACCAGTTCCATAAAGGTTTCGGGATCCTGGGCGATGGCAGTACGAATACGTTGTAAGGGTACTTTTTCAAGTTGATAGGCCCCGCCGCCGATCATCAAATTGCCAAATTCGAGGTGAATGTAATAACCAGGCACATCTACGGCTTTTTTGCCGCCCGGATTGATGATCGCCGCTACGTTGGTTTTGTACGGACTTTTATTGGTTGAAAAGCGCGTGTCCCGGTAAATGCGCGGAATACTTTCTTTCGCCGTGCTTTGTAAGTCGGGTTCAAAAGCCTTGATGCGCTCAATAATGGCTGCAACTGTGGCCTCCCAAGGCTTTTTCAAATCGGCTTCATACCGCGCTTTGTTTTTATCAAACCAGTCTTTGTTGTTGTTTTGGCTCAATTCGTACAGGAATTGGAGTGATGCGGTGTTGATCATTTTTCGGTGAATTTTTGAATGAGCGCTTGCATGCGTTTGCGGTCTTCCCGTTTTTGAATAACGGTGGGCGGTGCCGCGCGTTCGGCGCAATGTTGAATAGAACAACGTTCGCAGGTGACATTAATGTCCATGGATTCAATGTTGGGATCATCCCAAAAGGCGATGCTGCGTTGGGCTTGTTCATCGAGCAATACACCCAGCATAACTCCTACATTGCGGCCAATGGTGGGGTAGCCCTGCTTTGCAATAGAAATGACCAAATATTGTTCGCCAGTGTCGACAAAACGCGCGCGTTGCACCCCGGATACGGCATTGGTTTGTGCTGAATTATGTGCCTGTAATTGACGCAAAAGTTTGACAGACAGCCACCTGCGGCAGTAATGTTCATTCAGACCTGTTGCATGCGGCTGGTGTTTGCGGTTGAGGTGCAGTTCTTTGTCGATGTCAAAACCATCGCGTTCGGTATCATGGATAATGCGCATAAAAAACACCTTATCCAGTTTAAAATATTTGGTCAGCAGGTTGAAGCGCTGGAACAATACTTCCGGACTGGCCTGGTATTTGGCCATTAGATCGATTAAAAATTGTGCATCCCAGGTTTTTAGGCTAAAAAATGCCTGAATATCGCGTACAAAAGCATTGCGGTTAATTAGGATGGCCACGGCAAAATAAGCAGCCTGGTAATTGTTCAATACTTCTTCGAAGTTGTTGATGCGCAACATGTTGGAAGCGAGTGGGCGCTCTTTGAGTTGCAGGGCATTGAACCCGCATTCTTTAGCCAATTGAAAGGCGCGCTGGCGTTCATTCAAACGGTCGTTGAGCAATAGCCGCTTTTTATGTGGGTTATACACCGCACGCAAACTTTGCAGTTCGGGGTATTTACCCAAACTTTTGTCGTCAATTTTGTAGCCGTATGTCAACTCCAGGATCGTGGCCAATTGGGCTTCCGGCACCCCGCCGTTTTCGGGTAATTGATGCAGGCGCACAAATTCATCGGCCGCGTCTTCAATTTCTTCAAAATAATTGACCCGCAATTCCTGATAGGCGCGCAAGGCTGCGAAGAAAAAGTTTTCATCCCGGAAGGAATAATTGCGCGCGATTTCCAGCAATGCCGAGATAAAGGCGTTTACCCGGTCGGGTGCGCGTGCAATAATCTCGATAACCTGTTGAATCTCAATGCCAAACAGGTCGAGCGGGATTTCATTTAAAAAATTGGTTTTTAACAAATCGCCAATAGGGGCAAACTGCTTGGTGAGTTCAGGCGTTGCTAAAAACTCCGTACTAACGTTCAGTGCGGTAGCCAGGCGCTGCTGGTTTTCCGGTTGCGGGTATTTTTTTCCCTTTTCTATTTCATTAAGGTAGGAAATAGAAATGCCTGACTGTTTGCTCAGTTCCTCGAAATTCCAGCCTAATTCCTGGCGAAGCTGGCGGATTTTTAATCCAAAAATGATACGTTCCGATTGGGTTTTGGCCATAATGGGACAAAAATACGGAAGCTAGGGGGAAGATTTTTAGTTTGTTTGTAACTACCCTAATCGGCCAGCCCGGAAACCCACAAGGAAATGGTTTGTTCCGGATAATTGACTAGAACAGGCAAATCCGGCGGACAAATCAATTGGGTAAATAGATAGTTATTAAAACCTTTAAAAAAGCGTATTTCCATGTCCCACAAAGGTGTAGCGTGGTAGGTCATAAGCCGATCGGTGTGTTCCAGCATTTCTTCAAACGAAAACCAGTTATCGGCAGAGAAACGGTAAAACCAGAGTGCAAAGGCCAAGGCACCTTCCTGGGTACTGTTATGGAATGCGTCAATATATTGGTGCAGGAGGGGCGCGGCAAGTTCAGCGCAGGTTTCGGCAGATTCGCCTGCGGTTTCTGCTAGGGCGCGCTCTGCCAGGGTACGCACCACGTTGCGGAAAGCGGTTTCGTCTTGTATTAGGGCCAAAAACGCTTCCTGGGTGTCTACGGCCCAGTCATAATGCAAAAGGGTCCAGTTATCGAGCAAAACCTGGTCTTCAAACAACGATTTTTCAAACGCCTGGGCGGCAGGTACCCCAAAAGTATATTCAAGGTCTTTCCATTTATCGGGTCCCAACCCTTTTATATCATCCAATTCTTTGCGATCTGTAAATCGGCCAAACGTGAGGCTGTCGCGGCGTTCTATAATGCGCTGTGCAGTGGCCTTGCCGATCCCTTTACCATCGCCATTGCCGGGGTCATCTTCTACGAATCGTACAATTTGGCTGGGTGTCGTGACGTGGTTGAAAAAATCTAAAATGCGGTTATGGATCCAAGGATTGCTCATGTTGCTCGTTTTGGCACAAAATAGGTGCTTTGAAAAGCGCTTTTCGTAATTTTGCTTTTAATTTTCCATTAAATCTATCCTACTTTTGCTAAAACTTTGAACATGCGATACCTTGTATTTTTACTTATATCTTGTTTTGTGCGCCTATTACATGCACAAAATGCGGTAGATCAAGTCATTCCGGGTACAAAAATTAGTATGGTTCCGCCGGATTCGTTTGTACTTGCCCAAAAGTTTAGCGGATTTCAGCACAATGAAAGTGGTTCATCGATCATGGTTTCCGAATTACCCGCACCTTTTCAAGCGATGACCAATGCATTTACCAAAGAAGCGCTACTAGCGAAAGGCATGGAATTGCTTGGTAAAGAGCAGATTACCTTGGCTACAACGCCTGCTTTGATCTTTTTTGTTCGGCAAACAGCGAATAATTTGGTGTACCTAAAACAGATCCTGGTCTTTGGTGATAGTACCCATACGACCATGATTAATGGTATTTATCCTGAAAAATACAAAGAGACCTTAGAGGGAAAAATCAAGGCATCCCTGCGCACCGCCCATCCATCGGGTAGTTTTATCAGCCCGGAGCAAGCGGCTCCCTTTGAAATTGATGTAAAAGAAACGCCTTTTTCGTTTGGAAATGGAATTTCGGGCAGTCTTTATTATGTTGCGCAAGATGATGTACAAGTAGAAGGCAAAAAATCTACGGTGATTATTGTAGGCAGTGCGATCGGCGAAGTTGCAATTGGCGACAAAAAACAGTTTGTACTAGACCGCTTGATGAAAATGCCGAATGGTGAAAACTTAAAGCCTGATTCAATCCAGCAGGTGCGCATTGACGGGATGGATGGCTATGAAATTACCGCCCACCAAGAGAATAGTCAAAATGAGGCGTTTTATCAACTAATCCTGTTTGATGACGCAGGGTCGTATTATATTTTTGTAGGCATGGCCATGTACAATCAGGCGCAATTTTTAGTGCTTTTCAAGAAAATTGCCCGCACATTTCACCTTAAAAAATAAACTTGCTGCCAGGTATTACCCCAACAGCAAGTTTATTAAAAACAAGTTTGTTCAGATTTATTTCTCGTCGTAAGCGTGGAAACTATTTGCAATGTTTTCCGCAGCCTTTTCAAAGCCGTTGGCAAATACGATAACCACCAACAGGTTGGTGCTGCTTTCGGTATCCAAAATAGCCATCACAACTGCGTTAACGCCATCCTTTTTGCCTACCACGTAATAACCTTCAAAATCATCGATGCTTGCTTCCGCTGCTTTTGAAATTACATCATAGTCCAAGCCTTTGGCCATTTCTGTAACGGCTTCTGCCAAATGGTCTTTGGTAACGTTTTCGTCTTGTACCGGAATGATGCTCAACGCAATGTTGTCGTTTTCAGCAGAATACTCTTCGGCGTTGTTGGTGGTAATTTTAAAGTTGTCTGGTACGGTGAATGCTACGCCGTGGATATCCCAGTGCATGTCTGTTTGTGCAGAAAGGCTCGCAAGGGTGCAAGCGAAAAAGAAAACAGGCAAACATGATTTTAAAAGCATCTTCATTTTTATCGATGTTAGGTTAATGATGGGGCAAAGGTAATGGCCCATTTGGGTAACGCAAGTACTCCGCTAAGGAAATACAAATCGTTAACTAAAATATACCCCGTTTGTATTATTTACCTGCCGTTTAATTTTATAAAACGCCGTACGCTCCTGTTTTCGTCACTTTGAAGCAGGATATGGTACAATCCAGGAGACAAATGCTGGACCTCCAAATCAAGGTGGTTGAGCCCTGGCAGCGTAGTAATGTTGCGTTGTTGTAGTTTTTTTCCTTGGGCATCCATCAACGAAAGTTGCAGTGGGCGGCCGTCTTTTTCTTCAATAAGCACTTGTAATAGATCCACGGGTGGGTTGGGGAAAATATACCATGTAAAAGCATCGGCTGCGGGCTTTTCGGTGGTGTTAATAATTGGTTTTGGCCGAAATGCTGCCTGGATATACTTTTGTACACCGGTTGAAAGTTGAAAAAAGGGCGTTTGTGCGTTAGGTAATAATCCAGAACCGGGTATAAGACTGGTATCGGCATTGCTTAACTGCATAAAATAGGTGTCTGGAATAAGATTTTCAATGAAAAACAGACCTTGCTGACCGCTTAGAAGTGTGCGCACAGGAATCGAATCGCTGTTGATCAAACTGATCGGTACACCTTCGAGGCCAGCTTCATTTAAATCCGGAAACCCGTTGTTGTTTTCATCCAACCATATCAAGCCATCAATTGCAGCCCGTTTTGGTGCAAATCCTGCTTGCAAAGTCAATAATCCGCCCGCTTGCAAGGTACTTGGATCGGAAACGCCACCCGGATTCAAACCTGTGGTGTTTTCATAATCAGACAAAGCGGCGGGTAAAATAAAGCGCAAGGAAAACTGTCCGCCCGGTGGTGGAATGGAAAATGCATAGTTTCCTGATGCATCCGTTTGTTGTGCCGCAACGAGTGTACTTGCCGAATCCAATAATAATACGGTCGCATCGGAAATTGGGTTTTCTCCGGCATCTTGCAAACCATTATAATTATCGTCTTCCCAAACTTGTCCACGCGCTTGCGCAGGTTGAAATTCGAGCGGTGGAAATAGTTGTTGTTTCGGAACTACACTCGACGGAATACGCGCACTGCTCCAACGCAATTGGGCAACCGCGCCGCCGCCCAATTCATAAAACTCCATCCGTATCCGTGCCTTTTTGCCTGCATCGAGGTCTATTGCGCCTGTCCATTCAGTTGGACCCTGTGGTATCCATTTGTCAATCAGCAAATTGTCATTTACCCAAAGGCGCACCCCATCGTCGGTAATGGTGTGAAAGGTGAGTTTTTCGTTAAAAAGTGGCAATACAAAACCTTCCCACCGCACGGCATAGTTATCAATCGGCAACAATGGATCGGGCCCGCCTGCCCCCCAGTCAAAATCGACCACCGGATCAATGCGGGTGACACTCGGCATTACCGAAAAATCAAAGTCGTCGTCAATATAGTACCTGCCCAACAAACCTACGCCATCGCCCAAAGGAGAAGCATTGTAAATCAAGTGCATCTCTAAATCTACCTCAGGCATGATGAAGGTGCGGGGCAAATCAGTATTGCCGTCCGACCACTGCAAAAAGGTGTACAAGGAGTCGCCTGAAATGAACGCACGCGGTGCATTGATCACTCGTTGAATGCCTGCTACCGCTGTTAAATCCAGGGGAACTGGTAAAGTACTCCCATCGAGGTTCAATTGTAATCCCGGCGGACCCGCTACCCGCAACGCACGAGTAAGGGGATAAATATCTGAAAATACGGTCCGACTCAAGCCGCCACTGTCTACTGCCGTCAAATAAATACGAAACCATACATCTGGATCGGTTTCATATACGTTCGGGATAATCCAAAAACCATTGCTGATGTCGCTTTCAGGGCCCAAAACCGGATGGGTATGAATATCATGGTGAAAATTAACGCGCCAGGTCAGTTGCGCATTCCCAAGTGTTCCTTCTTCAAAATCGGTTGCATACCCTGCAAAATAGATGGTATCACCACCATGCCACAGCATATTCGGATCCGGGAAGCTGATAAACGGTGTCGGGCGCTGGTTGCTGGTAACGCTGAGTACCGCTTCGAAACTGGTGTCTATCCCAAGGGCGTTGGAGGCGATGCAGCGCAACAAGGCTCCGTTTTCGGCCAGGGTTACGGGTGGCAATACCACGGTTGCTGTATCGGCCCCCGGAATATCCACCCCATTTATTTGCCAGCGGAAATTCATGGGCGTGTTGCCGTACACGCGCACGGAAAAGGCAGGCGTTTCACCCACCGATGCCAGGGCCGCTTTGGGTTGACGGGTAATGAATGGCTCTCCATTGCCCACAAAAAATACATGGACCAAGGCGCCATTGCTGGTGGCAGTATTGTCGGCATCTGATCCGCCACCCAAACCCGCCCGGGCGAGGTAATAAAAATCGCCATTTGGACTAAAAAAGAACTTAATTGGGCGGTTTATGCCGGTAATAAAGGTGCCTGTTACTTGTCCGGTATTCAAATCAATGGCCTTGATGTACCCATTGCAGTAGTCGGCAAAAAAGAATTTACCGGCAAATTCGGGTGGGTAGTTTGCAAAATTACTGCTGCTAAAAGCGGCCCCAATGGCTGCACAACCCAACGAATGTGGGTATGCGTGTTTGGGCTCCTCATAATTATCGGGCGGCGTTTGTCCGGCCAAAGGACCTTCAATAATGGGCCAGCCATAGTTTTTACCCGCCAGCACCTCGTTGATTTCCTCCCAAGCCGCATTGCCTACTTCACTCAAAAAAATACGTCCAGTCAGGGCATCAATTGCCATCGAAAACGGATTTCGAAAACCGAGGGCATAAATGGCGCGGTACTGGTCGTTGGTGGCATTGTAAAACGGGTTATCGGTTGGGATCGTGCCATCGTCGTTGAGGCGCAGCACTTTTCCGGCGGTTGTTTGCAAGTTTTGGGCTCCCGCTGCATTGCCGCCATCGCCCACGGTCACATACAATTTACCATCGGCGCCAAATTCCATGGATCCGCCGTTGTGGATGGTGGCATTGAGCGCGTCCAATTCAAAGATGATCTGCTCGGAGCCCGGAACCACATGGTCGTCGTGCGCCATCACGCGTATGACGCGGTTGTGGTTTTCACCCGGCACCGTATAAAATAGGTAAACCCATGGCTGGTTGACAAAATCGGGGTGCAAAGCGATGCCACTCAGGCCGCGTTCGTTGTAATTGTCGACGGTCAGGGTATAAAAAGGGTCGGGATGTAAGGTTCCGTCGGCATCTACGAGCAGGATGCGGCCGTCTTTTTGGGCGATAAAAATGCGGCCATCGTCGGCTTGCCGCATGTCGGTGGGATTTAGTTCTTCGGCGATGATGACCTCTGCGAAGCCTGGGGGGACGATGGCTGCGTGGGCGGGAAACGTGGCGAACGTTAGGAAAAACAAATAAAACAATCGTAGGAATGGGCGCATGACAGTGATAAGATTTTATTTGTGTAAATATCTGTTTTTTGTTGGGATATGTTCATGGAAAAAAGGGGTTTGGTTGGTTTTGGTCATTTTGTTTTCCATGGATGGTTCTACACATGGTTCCACACATGGTTCCACACATGGTTCCACACATGGTTCCACACATGCTTCTACAAATGCATGACTTCTCCGAAGTCAGGATTTGGGTTTTGGTTGGTCGTTATTTTCTACAAATGCATGACTTCTCCGAAGTCGGGATTTTGGGTTTGGTTTGTTTCTTTCTACAAATGCATGACTTCTCCGAAGTCGGGATTTTGGGTTGGGACGATTGTTTCTTTCTACAAATGTGTGACTTCTCCGAAGTCGGGATTTTGGGTTTGGTTTGGTTGTTTTTTCAAAAATGTGCGATTTCGATTACTAAATAAGGCATATCCAAGCCAATAACTATTTCCTACTTTTGCTCGGCCCAAAAGCTTGTTTACCACGGATTACAAGGTTTACCACAGATTACACAGATTCACACAGATCTTAAAACTTAAAAAAAGCAATCTGTGCAAATCCGTGTAATCCGTGGTAATCAAGTAGAAACAAGCCGCAAAGCAAACCCCCAAATCGTTTAGCTTTTATTTCCCAACTCAACAGCTGCGTTTATGCATTTCAAAATAGCCTTTTTATTCCTTTTTTTGACGGTGAGCACCCAAATGCAGGCCATTGGCACCTATCAGCCCGGCGACACCTTATATATATGGTCTTTTTCGGGGCTATTGTTGCGCAACCGTCCTGCCTTGAATGCAGCGCGTTTAAAAACAATTCCGTACGGCACTGCTGTGGTGGCCCTCAATTATAGTGGCAGTAAAAACACCGATGTGGATATTATTTCGGCGTTTTCCCAAAACAACAAGCAATTGCCGGCCGTGGTGATTAAGGGCGATTTTGCGCGGGTGGTGTTTGATGGCGATACAGGTTATGTGTACGACGGATATTTGTCTAAACTACCGGCCTTGCGCCAGGTGAAAACCAACAGCGCCAAACAACCGGTTTTTGAAACATTTGAACAGTATGCAGCACGCAATTTTGGGATTTTGCGCCAAATTAAACAAGGCAAACAGGAGAATGGAACGGCTGCTCAGGAAAAAGCCCTGTTTGGCAATGGCATTTTGATGGATACCAGACTGGAAAAAGGCGGCGAAACCCGCATTATTCTGCCCGATATATCTTTGGAAGAAACCCTGATGCTGTTCAAATACCTGACGGGCTGTACCTGGGATGTACCGATAAAGGCTAAAAAAGGGACAGAAATCAATTGGAAAATGTCCAAACTGTCCGATTATGAATGGTTTTTCGGGAATGAAAACTGCTCCTATTATGTTCGGTATTACCCGGCTACCACCCTTTCTGTTTTTAGTTGGACCTGTTCGGAATAGCCTGTTTGCCGCTTTTTTTTATTAGAGCAGGTAAAAAGTGCATGGGTGGGCTTACCTTCGTCCCATTGATTTGATTCTTTAAAAAGTAAAATTCAAGATGCGCCAACAAATTGTTGCTGGAAACTGGAAAATGAACAAAAACTTCGATGAAGGGGTAGAACTCACGCGGGGGATTTTGGAAAAAGTAGAAAAACCACAGGGTTTGGTTATTTTGTGTACCCCTTTTCCGCATTTGCGGGATGTGGGTAAAATGATCAAAGTGCGCAAAAACTTTCATTTAGGGGCACAAAACATGCACCACGAAGAAAAAGGCGCATTTACCGGGGAAGTTTCTGCCGATATGCTTGCGTCGGTTGGGGTGGAATTTGTGATTGTCGGCCATTCCGAACGTCGTTTGTACAATAAAGAAAAAAACCAGTTGTTGGCTCAAAAGGTCAATGTTACGCTCGCAAAAGGCATGCGCCCGATTTTTTGCTGCGGCGAACCGTTGCATATCCGGGAAGTGGATACCCATGTGGGGTATGTTTCCAAACAATTAAAAGCGGGTCTTTTTCATTTGCGGGAGGAGGATTTTCGCAAGGTGGTAATCGCCTATGAACCTATTTGGGCCATCGGAACGGGCCGCACGGCGAGCAGCGCACAGGCGCAGGAAATGCACGCTGCGATTCGCATCCTGATTTCGCGCAAATATGGCAAATCAGTGGCCGACGAAACAACCATTTTGTACGGCGGTTCAGTAACGCCTACAACGGCCGAAGAACTATTTAGCCAACCCGATGTGGATGGCGGCTTAGTGGGAGGCGCTTCCCTTAAACCCGATGATTTTGCAGCGATTGTGGCTGCTATGAAATAATTGATCTATGCTGTTGGTTCAAGACAAACTGGTGAGTGACGACGTGGTGGAACGTCATTTTATTTGCAACCTCAATGCATGCAAAGGCGCCTGTTGCTGGGAAGGCGATTTCGGTGCACCGCTGGAAAAGGAAGAATTGCCCATTCTGGATGAAATGTACGACCGTGTAAAGCCTTTCCTGAGTCCGGCAGGCATTGCTGCGATTGAAGCGCAAGGCAAATATGCCTGGTTTGAAGAAGGTGATCAATGGGGAACTACCCTGATTGATGGCGGCCCCTGCGCCTATATGAGTTACGATGCCCTGGGCATTGCCAAATGTGGCATCGAGCAGGCACATAAAGCAGGTGTGGTGGATTTTAAAAAGCCTATTTCCTGCCATTTATACCCGATTCGGGTGGAGAAAAACGAAGAAATTGGCTTTGAAGCCTTAAATTACGATGTTTGGGATATTTGTTCGGCCGCTTGTACTTTAGGCGACCAGGAGCAAGTACCGGTGTACGAATTTTTGAAAGAACCGATTATCCGCAAATACGGGGAAGCATTTTACGAAGAATTGGATGCCGCCGCACAGTTTATCCGGGGCGAAATGGAGGAGGATTAGTCGACTTGCGCACGCGCCATACGAGCACCCGCAGGCCCAGCCGATCCCGCACGACCCGACCCGCATACCAGTCGTAAGGTGCGGTCCCCAGGTCGTGAATGTTGTTCATGCAATAAGAATACACCAATTCGGGCTGTAATTTGAGGTTTCCCACGGAAAACGCCAGCCCCAGGCCAATATCCAGGGCCCAACGCGCCCGATAAAGACTGATGCCTTGGGTTTGGAGGTGGTTGATGGTATTTACCCCGACGCGTCCTCCGAATGAAAGCACGCTGCGCAGGGGGAACTTGCCAATTTGGTTGTAAAAAATAAAATGCAACGGCAGTTCAATATCTGAAAATGTATAGGTTAGACGCTGTTCCCGGTTGTCGCTGCGCAAAATAGCCGTATTGCGGGTGTGAAAAAAGCCTAGTTCGGCCTGAAAAGCGATTCCTGGCATCATCTTCCTTCGATACCATGCTCCCATGGACAAACCGGGCGCTCGATGTTCAAATTCGACACTTGCAATACTGCCGGTTGGCTGATTAAGCGGAGAAACAGCAATATTTTGAAATTCCAGGCCCGTGTACCCGCCGAATTGAACGCTTTTTTCCAGAGAACCAGCATGCTGACCATTGATACCATGGAAGGCAAGAAAATTACACAGGATTAACAAGTCTAATTTACGCATGCTTTCGTAGGATTTTTACATGACAGAACCAGTTATATTTCCATTGATGCTAATTCGTACGGCCGGGTTGCCTTTTGCGGCTTTGCAAACGAATTTACCCGATTGGAATGGGTTGCAGGAACTTGAAGGCGCCGGACAAGTACAACTCAAAAATGCATTCGAGGAATTGCAAGTATTTGAACAAGTGCGCATTACAGATCCATCCGATTCTGTACAAAAAGAAGTGATGAATCTGCGGCGCAAAGTGCTCAAAATGCGTTTGCCGGAAGCCAAGTCTCCCATCCGTTGCTCGCCGCTTTTTCAGGATCAACGACCTGATTTATACCAACAAATTTCAGCCTGGAATGTGGCACTGGAAAATCTGGAACAGCTCAAGGTCCAGCAAAATGACCAGTATCAAGTTGCCACGCTCCAACAGGCGACATCCCTGCAACAATTTGCCCAAACCGAATGGCTGCAACGCGCTTTACTGTTTTCCAGCCATGCCTTATTGCAGCAATTGCCCGCATTTGCCTTGCAAAAACTGGATCATTTAGACAAAAAAGACCGACAAGTACTGTTGTCGATTTGGCAATACCAAAGCAGGGGCGCCGCTAAAACTGCGCCTTTGAGCCGGTTTACCACCCTGGAATGCCACCGCTGGGAATCGGAGCCAATGCCCGTTTTTTTTACCGAAACCAAGGCTATTGCCACCCCGAATGTTGCTTTTTTGCCGGTTTTTTATGAAGTTTTATTGCAGTTCCCCGTTTTTTATACGGCGTTAAAGCTGCAGTTGAATCCGAGTCTGCAAAGGCAGGATGGCCAATTTGGGTTCTTGTATTTTGACGGAGCCCGCGAAAGTTTCCAACAAGTGCCTGAAAATGACGTGTTGAACTGGCTCGTACCACAACTGCAAGCGCATGGCACGGAAATGCTTTTTCCCATGCTCAAGCAGTTGCTTTTGGGGCAAATCGAGGCAAGTGAACCTGATATTGAAGCCTATATCCTGGAACTTATTGACGTGGGACTGCTCGAATGGGAGTTGCCCGAAAAAGGTTTAACCGCCTCCTGGTGCAGCAATTTATACCAGTTTTTGGGCTTTTTACCCACCGAAGCGCCCATCGTAGAGGCAGCGCATTTGCTTACCTGGATGCGTACTGCTGCGCGCACCCTCGCTTTTTTATCAGTGGAAGAAGCCCGCGCTGCGCAGGAAGCCTGTTTGGATCAATTAAGTGCCTATTTTACCCGTTACGGGGTGCCGATGCCGCCCATCCCTGCCGAGCAGGTCTTTTTCGAAGATGTATCATTTTCTGTAGAAAATACGGTGCCCCCAGCAGCCATTGCAAGCTTGGCCACGGCCGTACACCACCAATGGCAGGCCAGCGCCGAGCACACAGTTACCGGGATGCGCGCACAATTGCAGGTTTTTGGTAAAAAATGCCTTTCAGCTGGAACACAAATGCCGTTTTTAGATTTTTGTAAGGCCTTTATGCAGGACCCCACGGCCCAAGATGCACCGGAAACACCCGTACGGATGCCAGCCTATTCGGGTAAAATTGGGATGATGCTCCAACCTTTTTTGGATAATGGACAATGGCGGGCGGTTATAAACGGCTTGTATCCGGGTGGTGGAAAAATGTACGCACGCTGGTTGCATTTATTTTCCAATAGCCTGCGCGAACAATTGGAGCCCTGGATGGATGCGACCAACGCCTATCCGTTTCCATGGCACGACTGGAACAATGCCAATTTTCAGCCTCTCACGAGTACCCGCGCCTTGCGTACGCCCGATGCGCGCAGAAACGCAGCCAATGGCTTGATTTTAAACGCATTATGGGTGCGTCATGCCGAACATGGGGAAATTGTGTTGTGGGATGCGCAGCAAAACAAAAGGGTGCACCTGATTGATTTAGGCTTGGAAGCACCTTCGGTAAAACCGCCTGTTTTTCAATTAATGTGGTATTTGGGCACGCCTTATGTGTCGGTGGCGGCCTTGTCGCCCCAAGGAACCGCCTGGGTGCAGGTACAACCCGCTTGTTTTTATCGTGCCCGCATCGAAGCAGGGCCCTTGGTGCTTTTTCGGGCAAGTTGGCACCTGGAAGCCGCCTGGTGCGCCCAGTTTTCCGAACAAAAAAACGCCGATTTCTTCTTTGCTTTCCGAAAAGCCTGCGCATCATTAGATATTCCTACGCAATTTTTTGCCCACATCAACCAGGAAAAGCCGCAATTTTTTGATCAAGACAACCCGTTTTCGATGCTACAACTCGAAAAATGGATGCGACAACACCCGGCTTCCTTGTGGATTACCGAAATGTTGCCGCTTCCTGCCCAGGCAGGCGATTCTGTTACAGAATTGGTGTTGGAAATTGGGTAATTAAAATGCACCCGTCGACCAAACCAAGCCCGCTTCTGCCTTTTTATATTCACTCAGCAATTTGAGGTACTTCACCTGGGTGTCCAGCCAGCGTTGTTCGCGGGAATTGATCAGGAAAATCGAACTTTCGCCAAAGCGGAAACGCTCCAGTTCCCCATCCAACAAGGCGCGGTAGGCACCCACAAAATCGCGGAAAAGAACCACCTGATCTGTCAAGTTGTTGATTTCGTTGGCGTATTGCTTTACCTTATTTTCAATATTTTGCCGTTTTTGTTGCAAACCCAGCTGCGTTTGGGCAATTTTAATATCTGCCAATTGCAGGTCGCCCCGGGCTTTTCGGTTGAGTAAGGGGTAACTGAATTGTACGCCAAATTTGATGTCATTGGCGAGCATACGCGGACCTTCACCAAAGTTGACCTGCGAAAATTGCCAGCCATTGCCCAGGATATTATAATTCAAATCGAGCACCGGCTTGCGTTTTTCGTTTTTCCATTGCCTTTCTACGTTTAGGCTTTGCAATTTACTTTCATAATATAGCAAATCGGGGTGCAGGCGCAGGGCAACTTGTAACAAGCTATCACGGCGTTGCTCCGGGAGTTTGTACGCGTTTTCCGGACTTAAAATTGGCGCTGTACCCAGGGCATTTAGGGCCATGGGTTGCTGGTTTTGATCCCAAACATAGTTTTGAAGCGCCAGCGTCGCGTTTTGCAGTTCCAATTGGGCAAAATACACATCCAGTCGGCGGTTTTGGTATTGCGCAAAAGTTTCTACGGTGTCGATGGCGGGTTTGTCGCCTTGAATAAAACTCTCGCGAATGCCATCTACCCGGATTTGTGCTTGTGCTAAGGCCGATTCGTACACGCTTAACTGATTCGCAGCCAATACCCACGACCAATATACCTTGGCGGCATCGAGCAGGAGGGTGTTGAGTTGGGCATTGCGCTCGGCTTCATTCAGTTGCAGGCCGATGCGGCCAATGCGCAAATTAGCCCGGCGTTCGTCGATCAGCAAGCCCTGTCCAAGCGTCCAGTTCAAGCCAAATGCTGCCTGACCATTTTTAGGTAATTTCGACTCCGAGTTGAGGTATTTCCCCCGCGTCGTATTGTAGGCGCCTTTCAATTCGAGGCCAAACCAGGTAGGCAGTTTCAGTTCCGCCTCATTGTAATCGAAATAGGAATCGCCATTGAAGTTTTTACTGTCGTAATTATACGCCAATTTGGGGTCAAACCCGCCTTTGGCCTTGAGCAGTGCTGCAGTGGCCTCGTTTCGGTACAGGTCGGCTTGTTGGGCCAACGGATGGTTGCTGAGCACCTGTTGCCGAAATGTATTCCAATCGAGTATTTGATCCTGGGCGCGGAGTTGTGCGCTGCAATGGAGCAAACCACCAACTACTATACACGAAATGAAACTTTTATATAGGTTAAACAAGCTTATCTTATTTGGCATTCTTGATGGGTGCTTTCAATTTGAGTTCTTCTTCTTTTTCTTCCGTACCGCCTGATTCTTTTTTGGTTTCGCTGGCTTTTTGCACATCTTTGTACAAGTCGGCCGGGAAACCATTGAGAATCCGCCAGAGTTCGTACCAAACGGGTACATCATTTAGGAAGGCCACCCCTTTTGCGCCACCGCCCACTTGCAATTGGATTGGCCAGGTATGTTCGTTGTCGGCAGGACCCACCAATACCCTGAATTTACCATTTGCACTAATATTCCGATCAATGGCGACCACATTGCCTGCAAAAGTGCCTAAAGAAACCCCGGGCCAACCACTGAAGAAAAATGCGGGCCAACCGTCGAACATAAACCGCACCCGGTTCCCAATACTGATCAAAGGCAAATCCAGCGGTTTTACATACATTTCTACGGCCAATTGATAGTCTTTGGGTTGAATACTCACCACAGGATATCCTTCTTTTACAATTTCGCCAATACCAGGGGTGATGGCTTTTACAATATATCCATCCTGCGGCGCTACAATGAAGTAAAAGCCAGCGCGTTGTGCATAGTTTTCGCGTTCAATTTCAAGTTTATTTACAGAGCCCTGGGCGTCATATTGATCCGAAAGTGTGCTAAATTTATCGCTTTGTGCCTTTGCGATTTTATTGGCGTACTCATTGGTGGCCAATTGAAGATCACTGCGGTAAATGGCCCAATCGTTGCGGCTGCTTTCGTATTGGTTTTTGGCGGCAATGATTTTGGTTTGCATTTCCTGCAATTTCAGGCGTTTTTCCTCAAATTCTGTCAAAGATTTGAGGCCTTTATCATACAAAGCCTTGGTGCCGTTAAATTGCCGTTGCGCAATTTGCAAGTCGATTTCAGATTGCAGCACTTTAATACTGTCGCTTTGTACTTTTAGGGTTGCCTGCACAATTTTATTTCGAATTTGGCTGATTTTATTCACCAATTCGCGTTCCATTGCACCAATTTGGGTTTCCAGTGCGCCCACCTTTCCGCGGTAGGATTCGATGGCATTGCGTTTTGCATCAACCTGATTACCCACCCGTTCTACGAGTTGTGGGTCAAAATAATCCGATTTTACCTCCGATAAATGCACAATCGTATCGCCTTTTTTTACAAATTGCCCTTCCGTTACATACCAATGTTCGATTCGGCCAGAAATGGTGGCGTGGATGGTTTGCGGACGTTGTTCGGGGCGCAGGGTGGTTACTTTTCCATCTGCATGTACGTTTTGGGTCCAGGGTAAAAACAGAAAAACCAGAAAAATGCCCAGTAAAATGAGCAGTAAATTGCGAAAAGAAAGGTGCCAATGCGACAATTGGGTACGATTGGGTGCAAGCAAGCCCTCCATGTCTGCAGCACATTGCACCTCATTATTAGATAAATTGAGCATGATTTAGAAGGAAGTTTCGTTTTGGGTGCGAAATATTTTTTCGTAATGGGATGTTTTTTGCAAATCGTCGAAGGCACCATCAAATACAATTTCACCTTCTTTCAACACAATGATCCGGTCGCACATGGAGGCCAACAGTGGATCTTCTGTGACGGCTACCAGGGTCCAGGGCTGGGTTTTATCGGTTACCAATTGGGCCATGCGCAGACGGTCGCGGAAATTCAGGTTTCCCACAATAGATTCCATGACCAATAATTTAGGCTCGGGTAAAATGGATCGCGCAACCAATATTTTGGTAATAATACTGCCTGGAATATTTTTGCCCGCAGGCAATAATTCCGTTTCGATGCCTTCTGGATGCGACCGAATAAATTCATTCAGGCCGACCTGTTCAACGATTTGTAACACCCGTTGCATAGAGATGCGCTCATTGCCCACCGTGAGGTTTTCGTGGATGGTTCCTTTAAAGAGGTCTTCTTGAGAAGATAAATCACCAATATGATCACGCAAGCTACGCAGGTGCAAATTGCCTTTGGGTAGCCCGTTAAAGAGCAAATTGCCCGTAAAATCGCGTTTTATCACCGATAAAATTTGCATCAGGGTACTTTTTCCGGATGCATTGTACCCGGCCACGGCCAATCGTTCCTTCGCTTTGATCTTCAAATTGATGTTTTTGAGGATGGGCGGCGTGTCTGCCTCGTATTGATACGACAAGTCGCGGAGTTCTACCTCCAATGCGGCCTCGCTGCAATAGTCTTCTACTCGGATGCCATCTTCTCGCTCCAGCGGCAAATCGCCCACTTGCCCCAGCTTTTCAGCGGCGGTGAGCAAATCATAGCCCGTTTCATGCAATAAAACCAGTTTCTCTACCGAATCTACCACAAAAAGAATCAAAATCTCAGAGGCTACAAATTGTCCGATGTTTAGTTCGTTGCTCATCACCAGCAAACTACCGAGCACCAAAAAGCCGCTCATTACCAGTACTTTAAACACGATGCCACTGGCAAATTGAATCAACAAGATGCGCCAGTGTTTAGACCGTGCATCGAGGTACAGCATCGTGAGTTCGTCGGCGCGTTTAAGTGGCAACAAAGATTCGCCCGCCAATTTAAACGTGGTGGAAACCCGACCCACTTCTTCCAGCCAGTAAGCCAACTTGTACTTGTACTTCGATTCTTTCAAACTCGATTGAATGCCTTTGGGAACCGTCCAATAAAACAATACGATCAAGGTAAAAATGAGTAAAAGCGAAAACGTAACAAACGTGGAGTGGTAAAAAGATAAGAGCATGAGGCTCAGGATGATCTGCAACATCGCGGTGCTGCCATCAATCAACAGTTTGGGTAGCCCTTTCTGAAGGGTCAGGGTGTCAAAAAACCGGTTGACCAACTCCGGCAGGTATTCGTGCCGCAGCAGTTCGAGGTTCAGCCGCGGTATGCGCGCAGCAAATTCTATCGCAGAATCGGTAAAAATGCGACGCTGCATGTACTCCATCACCGAAAGTTGCATCAAACGCAACAAGCCGACCATCAAGGCGCCTACAATGATAAAAAGCACCAGAACACCCCAGGAGGCAGAAATACTACCCCCCGCAATGAGTCCAATGATTGCCTGCACGCCCAAGGGCAAGGATAAATTGATCAGCCCCGCTACCAAAGCGTACAATAAAATATAACGGATTTCTCTCCGATAACCGCCCAGCAGCCGCGACAGTCGTTGTATCGGCGTGAGCGTAGATTGCATGATTTCTGCCATTCTTTGTTTGTTTAAAATAGAATTCTTGCGGTGGGAAATGGGGTATTTTTACGTCGTTTCATGTCCCCATCGCAAAAAGTCCAATGTAGAAACAGTGTTGTTTAGACAAGGTTCAAAAGTAATACTATTAAATTTTGAATTTCGCCATACTATTTGTGATCGACTGTATCTTTGCAAAAAAAAGCAAAATTTTGAAAATTCAAAAACGTATTGATTTATTGGTCCAGTTAGGACAGTACATACAGGATGGCGGTGATGCTGAACTGGACACGGTGATTCGGAAAAGTACGGCCGATAATCCCTGGTTTACGGAAGAAAATGTGCGGTTTGCCTTACAATCCATCAGTTCCTCGATGTTGCAGGAGTCGGAACTAAACGCCTGGATTGCGCAATATACGCTGCCGGAATCCAATTTTCCGGAAAAAAGTGTTGGGTTGGTCATGGCGGGCAATTTACCCTTGGTTGGATTTCACGATTGGCTTTGTGTTTTTGTTGCGGGCATGCGCGCACAAGTGAAACTTTCGGAAAAAGATCAGCATTTATTGCCGTTTTTAGTAAAAAAAATGGCCGAATGGGACTTTGAATCCTGGGCATACACCGAGTTTTTGAAACCGGATGAACGTTTGCATGGCTTTGATGCGGTAATTGCCACTGGGAGCAACAACACTGCACGGTATTTTGAACAATATTTTGGCAAATACCCACACATTATCCGACACAACCGCAACGGTATTGCCATTCTGAACGGACAGGAAACCGCCGACGACTTACATGCCCTGGGTATTGACATTTTTGCCTATTTTGGATTGGGTTGCCGGAATGTCAGCAAATTATATGTTCCGGAAAATTATAATTTTGAGCCCTTGCTGGAAGCCTTGCATGCGTACAATGCCCTGGCCCTGCACAACAAGTACATCAATAATTTTGATTACAATTTTACCCTGTACGTACTCAATAACATGCCCTACATGAACAATGGCTGCTTGCTGTTGCGGGAAGACCCCTCTTTACAGTCGCGCATTGCCTCGGTTCATTATGAATATTATACAGATTTAAATTCCTTGAATGCGCATTTAGCATCCCTGAAAGACCAAATTCAATGTATCGTTGGAAAGCTCGTGTTGCCCGATCACGTGGTACTGCCTTTTGGGAAATCACAAGCGCCTTCGTTAACGGATTATCCGGACGGCGCAGATGTGATGGCCTTTTTGTGTGGACTTTAAATGCCTTCAAATGCAACGAAACCACTGTACACCCATTCGCTGAAGCCGATGCGCAGCCAATCTTGTTGTTCTTCCAACACCGTAACTTTTTCTGAAACAGGCAGGCGGTACAATATTTTAAAATCGGTACCGGGGCCCTGGCGTACATTGAGTTCGTTTGAGCCCGTTACCATGCCGGGTCGACTTAAAATGGGTTGCACTAAAGATTGATGAATCCAGCGGTCGGTTCCTGTTTCGAGCCATACATCATTGCGGCCCAAGATGCGCACCAAGGCACCATTCGGCGAAACATCGACAATAGCGGCCTGGCCGTTTGGGTTTTTCCGCACATTGGCACCTAAATTAGAATCGATGATGCCAAACGAAGATTGAAATTCGAGGCCAACAAAATTGGCGCTCACCCATTGATTGGGTGCAATTTGCAACCAGGTTCCATTGGTGTCGTAATATTCTACCAGGTCGTTTTTAGCCAATTTTCGCAAAATATTAAAGGTCGTGCCGGGGCCTGAACGCACATTGAGGCCAGCGCTTGAAACCCGTCCGTAGCCTAAACGCGGAACAGGTAACTTACTCATTTTTAGCGATATGAGGTTTTTAAATGCCGACCATTGTATTTCCTCCAGCATCATTTTGGGACAGTCTTTGCCCGTAATATCATAATGGCGGTACAAATCATGAATGCTCAGGTTGTATTTGTGGAGCAGGTGTGCCGCCAAATCGGCCGAATGCTGGTAGGTGGTGGGCCAATCGCCATCCGAATTGACACACATTTCAAACCCAATCAGGTACGCATTGGGTGTGCCCGAACCTGCACGAATACGCTCACCGTCTGATTTGTACTTATTTGCACCCACATGGTAACCCATTTCATTATCAGGGATACACTGATATATACTGCCGTCATCCACAATATAATGTGCAGAGGCATACCGGTCGGTTGTATTAAAATACCGTGCATTTGCCTTCGCATCGGCACCTTTATCTTTGTTGGCGGTCCAATGGGCTACAATCCCTTTAATTTGTTTGATGGCATAGGCATTTTTATCGCGCAAAAATGGGCGATTACGCGGATTCGTGAGCAATTCTTTCGTGATCGGTAGCATATCGGTGGGTTGTAAAGGAAAAACAATAAGGGCGTGATTATGAAATTCAGGTTAATTTTGCGCCAAATCTATACCATGCGATTTGATATTCTGACTGTTTTACCTGAATTGATTGAAAGTCCGCTCAATCATTCGATTATGAAGCGCGCCAAAGATAAGGGCTTGCTGGAAGTGTATTTGCACAATTTGCGCGATTTCGCAGTGGGGAAGCATCGGCAAGTGGACGATTACCAGTTTGGCGGCGGCGCGGGCATGGTGATGAAACCTGAACCAATTGCGTCCTGCATCGAACAATTGCAGCAGGAACGGACTTATGATGCAATCATTTATACCTCGCCGGATGGTGTTCGGTTGGATCAGGAACTTTGCAACCGTTTGTCGATGCTGGACAATGTACTGATCCTGTGTGGGCACTACAAAGGGGTGGATGAGCGTATTCGGGAAACCTATATTACCCTGGAAATCAGCATTGGCGATTATGTTTTGTCGGGCGGCGAACTGGCGGCGGCAATCATTGTCGATTCGGTGGGCCGACTTATTCCCGGGGTACTCAACGATGAAACTTCTGCTTTGTTTGATAGTTTTCAGGACGATTTGCTTGCGCCGCCTGTGTACACGCGTCCGGCCGAATGGGAAGGCAAAAGTGTGCCAGACGTATTGTTATCCGGCCATGAAAAAATGATTGAAGATTGGCGGCATGAGCAAAGTTTGGAGCGCACCCGTGTTCGTAGGCCCGATTTGTACGAAAAATACGTACATGGCGACCATGATAAAATAAATTCTGTTGAAAACTTGCACTAAAACACAAAATGTTTTACTTTTGCAGGTATGAATTTATGTCCAAACTGTGCAGCAGAAGCAATTCCTGGGGCAAAGTTTTGTCATCGATGCGGGGATCCAATTCGGGAAAAAACAAAGCCTTGTCCGGCCTGTAAAGAGCAGAGTCCGTTGGCCTCTGTTTTTTGCCATCATTGTGGCTTTCATTTTGAGGGCAAGCAAAGTCAGCAACAACTTTATGAGCCGGTTTATGTATTGGATTTTAATGAATCCGACCTAACAGAACAGGTAAAAGCCTTGTTTTTCCGAAGTTTACGCGCTCGAATAGCGTCGGAGCATGAAATTAGCAAATACAGTGAATACGTAGAGCGGTTTTATCAATCGCGTTTCCGGGAGATCTATGGGGTGCGTGCTATACAAATTGCCCGCGATGTAAAATTGCAATGGGAGCGGTTTGGGGTAGAGGCATTGCGTGATATTGACCATAAAATAGACCAGGATTTTGAGGGATTGCTGGATTTCTTTTGTATTCAGTATTGCCCGGATTTGAATGGGGTGATTTTGCCCACGGCCATTTTAAAATACGAGCATGCCACGCCGGATAAAACGGATTTGGGGCAAATGATCTCTGATTTTCTGAATTTTGAGCATGAGGAAGAGCCTTTTTTCTTCAATTTTATCACCATGCCGGAACAATTATTAGCCAATGCCTGTAAACAGTATTTGTTTGCGGATCGAAAGGAAAAAGTGTTTTTTATCGGCGATTTATCCCTAAAAGGCAATTGTAAAGAAGGTTTTGCAATGACCGATCGCGCCATTTATTGGCGTGCTCCTTTTGATAAAGCCCGACGCGTGCCCTATGAAACCCTTAAAACCGTGCGTCGAGAGAAAGACTGGATTACGATCGATGGGCATTTTTTTACCAGCAATCCGGGCATGAACCTTAAATTATTCAAATTATTGAAGAAATTGCGTTCCTGGCGCACCATTTCCTAATCCCTCTTACATAAATGATTGGAGCATTTCCATCAAAACCCGATTGAGTGATTCGATTGCAAGAGGCAAATTCCAGGCATCGCGGTTGCGGGGTTCCACCGCATTAGAAATGCTGCGTAATTCCATAAAAGGGGTGCCCGACGATAAACAGGCATAAAACACCGCAGCGCCCTCCATGCTTTCTACCTGGGCATCGGGATATTTAATTCGAATTTGGTCGATACTGGCTTGCGCACCATGTACTTTATTCACTGTAATGCCGTTTTTTACAGGCAGAAAGCTTGTTTTGTCTGCATCGGGATGGATCAACATGCCTTTTTTGCACCATTCGGGTAGATGGCCCATCATATCCATTTCATATAAGTCTGTAAACCGGCCATCCGCTTCTTCCACGCCGAGATCGGCAAATCGTTCGGAACCCACAAAAACCACATCGCCTAGCTGCAAGGAAGGGTCCAAAGCCCCTGCAATGCCCGCATTAATCACCAAATCTGGTCTGTTTCGGTATAAGATGCTGCCCAGGGACCAGGTGGTTGCCACCATGCCCACCCCACTGATGAGCGGCAGAATTTCCAGTTTATCTTTGGTAAATACACCTGAATCGTTTTGTTGAAAGCCTTCAAGGAGCCAATTCGTGGTCGGTGCAATTTCAAAAGGCGTTGCTGCCAATAGTAAAATCCGCATAAGAGAAAGAAATTTAGCGCGAAGGTACGGCCCTTCTTTTAGGGATGCGAAAAATCATTGCTACCTTGGCGGCCGTTTAAGAAAGCGTACATTATGAAAAAAGAATGGTTTGCCTCTTGGTTTGATTCACCGTATTATTATATTTTGTATAAAAACCACGATGAAAACGAGGCTAAAAACACCCTAGATAGAATCTTGCGGGCGATGGAATTAAAGCCGGGCGCGCGGGTGCTCGATCTCGCATGCGGCAAAGGCAGGCATTCAAAATATTTGGCAGAGCAAGGATATGATGTTACAGGCATTGATATTTCACATTCCAGTATTGAATATGCCCGGCAGTTTGAGCATGACAATCTGAATTTTTACCAACACGACATGCGTTTGCCTTTTCGGACCAACTATTACGATGCGGTTTTGAATATGTTTACCAGTTTTGGTTATTTTCATTCAGACAATGATCATTTGCGCACCCTGGTACATGTTGCCAAGGAATTGAACCGTGATGGACTGTTTTTACTCGATTTTTTCAATACCGAATGGGTGCGTCAGCATTTAGTTCCAACAGATACCAAGACCGTGGATGGCATTGAATTTCATTTAAAGAAGTCGATCGAAGGCGGTTATGTGTATAAAAGTGTGGCTTTTCATGCAGAGGGTAAGGATTTTCATTTTCGGGAAAAAGTGCGTTTGTTCGAATATGCTGATTTCGAGCGCCTTTTTGCGCAGGCAGGTTTACAAATTGTACAGACATTTGGTAGCTATCAGTTGGAGCCCTTCGATGTGGCCACCTCACCCCGTTTGATCCTAATTGCGCGGAAAAAGCCTGTATGAACGCCTTTTTAGAAATCTTGCAACGCTGGGATGCCAGTTTGTTTTTCTGGATCAACCAAGGCTGGAGCAGTGGTTTTTTAGACGCGCTCTTACCCATTTTACGGGAACGTTTGGTTTGGGCACCGTTTTATATCTTTATACTGGTGTTTTCTCTTTTAAATTATGATAAAAAAGGCTGGTTATACATCGGTATGTTGTTGTTGTGTTTTGCGGCAGCGGATTTTTCCAGCAGCCAAATTTTAAAAAAACAGGTACAACGCTTGCGTCCTTGCAATGATCCGGCCCTTTCAGCACAAGTCCAGTTACGGGCGCCTTGTGGGAGCGGCTACAGTTTTACTTCTTCGCATGCAGCCAATCATTTTGCGGTGGCCTTGTTTCTGATTGGGGTATTTGGGCACCTAAATCGTTGGATACGGCCCAGTTTGTTGCTTTGGGCTGGTTCTATTGCACTTTCGCAGGTATATGTAGGCGTGCATTATCCGGGGGACGTATTGTGTGGAGGTTTGTTAGGGAGCCTGATCGGGTGGGGTGGGGGGCTCCTTTCGCACCGTATGGATGGGCATCCCGAATGGAAGAAGGCAGGGTAAATTATAATGCTCAACCCTTAATCACTAGATCCAAATCCCCGTAATTTGCCCATATGTTCAGGAATGTATTCATCGGTATGCCACAATGCATAATCGCGCAAGCAAAAGGTGTGGTTGCCTTCTTCCTGGATTTCCAACATGTATAAAGGAACCTCCATGGTATGCCCGTCAAATTCCACTTCGACAAAAATGCCCCAGGTATGGTCAAAACCTAAAATTTCGGTGATGGTAACCTGTGCGCCAAAATAAATATGGTCAAAAGGACTTCCAATGTACATTGCACGCACAGGATGCTGAAATACTGCTTCCAAATGCATCAACCAGCCGTCCAGGTAATCACTTTCGGATCCAATCTCCAATAATAAGTCATCGATACGTTTCCAGGATGCGACAGCTTGGACCCAGGTTTCACTTGCCAGGAGTAATTTTTTTACTTTTTTCCAATCATTGGGTTTATCCCGTGCTTCGGTTTTTTCTAATGCAGTGGCCCGAAAAGCATATTCCCAAAAAACTTCTTCTATTCGGGCACTATATACCAAAAACGCCTTAGGAATTGCACGCAAGGTGATGCTATCAAAACGAACAACAACGTATGTAACATCTTCTGAAGCATGGTGCACTTCTGTTACAACGCCTTGCCAATTCCGCATATCGGTTTTATGGTCTTCGGCCAATACAGGCAGAGGCATATTTTTAACCTTTACAATATCGTTGACTTTGAACATGGCTACTTATTTTTGGAATTTATGTGCATGGGGCTTTATAAAACTCCGCCCAGGCACTCTAAAAAAAGTAAAACGCCGCACCTAAGGAAATATAAGCAAAACGGTCATTGCCCTGGGTACCTGTGAATGAATCCATTTTATCCGAATTTACAAAGTGGACCATGAAGTCGAGCATGATTTCTATACGCTCGCTGGCCATAAACGTCTCGTAATCCTTGACGAAACGATCCAACCGTGTACGCAGGCTGATGCCGACTGGAATGGATAATTCCTTGGTGGGTGAACCGGATTTTTTCCCTGACGCATTGTAGCCAAATGATTCAACCACGGTGCCCCCCGGGCTTCTGCGTCGTATCGACCTGAAACTATTAAGTCCATATCCTACAATACCATAGGCGGTGATCCAGGCCTCTTCCGGCCTTTTAAACAAAACGGCGTTCACATTCAATAACAATTGCAAACTGTGGTCGTTGAAAACAGCCGAAAACTCATTGTTGTTTTTTACGCTTACCCCGCGCAGGCGACCATGAAACCAGTTGTATCGAAGCGACAAATAAGGGTTGAGCACCCCGGTTAAATGGATACCTCCACCCAAACGGATTTCATTCGGGGTGTGAATAGAAGGGATAAACTCTCTATAGGTGACGTCCCCATTAAAGCCGGTTAAACCGCCATTGGCACCCAAGGCCAAGCGCCCGTTCATCGTTTGAGCGGAAGTTAGGGTTAAATTCGTAAAAAAAACGAGGCTAAAACACACCAAAAAGTGGGAAAAGCGACGGGTTACGTGCATACAGAATGGCATTACCAGCATTGCGCAGAAATGAGTCGTGTAAAATAATGGATGAGTGGGTTGTGGGTATTGGTTTTCGCCGCAAATATAATATTGTTCCTTCGTATTGCGCCTTATTCTTTCTGGCAGACTTTTTAAACCCAGATTTAAATGGATTTGAAGGATGGATGGATAAAAAAATGATTTTCAATGGATTAGAAGCCAACTCTTTTCATAACCACTTTGCACTGGCCAAATTTTTTAACGCTCTGCAATCTATGTTGCATTTTAGGTGTGTCCCTGACTGAGGTTTAGGGAGCAAGATGTTGGCTTTGGTTCGTTGCTACTCCCCTGACTAAAGTCAAGGGGTTTCAAGATGATAGATGTCCCCTGACTGAAGTTCAGGGGTTAAAAGATGATAGATGTGATTCGTATCTGAATCAAAACTCCACGTCTATTCATTTCACCACAGATTGCCCCAGATTTTCACAGATTATTGATTTATAGTAACTTAATAATCTGTGAAAATCTGGGATAATCCGTGGTGCTTAAACGCTTATCGGCTCACCACCACTTTCCGCACCGCTTTACCTTCTTTACTCGCCAACGTAACAGTGTACATGCCGTTCGAGCAGGCACCCAAGTCCAGATCCAACATACCCACACCGTCCCAATCTTTGCGGAGGATCAATTTTCCTTGTAAGTCATTGATCAACAATAAGTAAGACGCGGGTTTATCCTCCTGTACGCGCACTTGCACACGATCTGCCGTAGGATTAGGGAAAACATCCCAATCGACCTGCAACGCCTTGTCAGAAAACAGGCCAACGAGTGGCGACCCAGTGTATTGAAACATGCGGGTAGGGTGGGCGAATTGTTGCCCTTCGCCGCCCCAGCCGGTTTCGGCATCCAGGAAATTGATTGTGTAAATGTTTTCTCCACTGCTGATTTGCTGCCAGGTTTCCCCGCGGTCCGGACTGATCCAAGTTTCGAAATCACCCGTTAGAAGGCTTCCGGTGCATGTTGTTAGCATGATGTAGGAACTGTTGGGAATGTATTCGTAGCCAAAAACTGCAAATTTTTCTCCAAGTGGTGATAAATCCAATTGAGTCCAATTAACTCCGCCATCAGTTGTTGAGAATATGGGAGTAGGTAGTAATTCTTGGGAGGTATAACCTGGTGAAAGGATACCATGTTGCGCATCTGAAAATCTAAGCCCTTCTGTGTATCCGATAGGAGATGTAAAAACAGCCCAAGATTTTCCGTAATTTGAACTGTAGAAAATTCTGCCATAACTTGTTGTAAACCACAAATTTTGGTTATAACTCGTCCCAGAAATTGTAAATTCAAATGGAATTGCATCAGGTATGCTATCAGTATTTAATAGACTCCATGAGGCACCACCATTAATTGTATGATAAATCTGAAATTCATTAACTACTGGATCGGAAATTATGATACCAGTTTGTTGCGTTTTAAAATTTAAATATGCAACATAACTAAAATATGGATCAAAACTTGGTGAAATGTCGATCCAATTGGACCCGCCGTCTGAAGTTTTCAAAATCTTAGCATGCTTGTATTCATACATTCCAGACAAATAGGCTGTAGATTTATCAACCGCACTCAAAGAAGTTACAAAAACATCTTGACCAAGTGGTAAGGCATGCGTTTCCCAGTTTTGGCCAAAATCATCAGAATGTGAAACCCACGCCTTATCAGAATTTGAAAAAACATAGGAGTCATTTTTTAAATCATATCGGACGCCTGAAGCCCAAATTGATTGATTCGGGGTAATGTCAATACAACTCACAGTTATTGTATCTGATGAAAATACTTCGAAGTTGGTCCATTGACTAAAAACAGTAGTCCCGAGTGAGCAAATGATCAGTGAAGAGAAAATTGTTCTCATAAATTGATTTATATCTTGCAAATTTAATGGTATTTGAACGTTCTTATTTTAAAATGATACCGTGTTTCATGGTTTGAAATGTTGTTCTGCTCTAAATTGAAATTGGGGAAAGCTCTCAAAAAGAGTAAGTCATAGTCCCCGTATGAATTTTATCCATTACAGATTGGCTAATATTCTCACAAATTTATGAATGGAAATAAATTAAAAATCTGTGAAAATATTATTCAATCCGTGGGGATTAAAAACCTACCGGCTCACCACCACTTTCCGCACCGCCTTACCTTCTTTACTCGCCAGCGTTACAGTGTACATGCCGCTCGAGCAGGCACCCAAGTCCAGATCCAACATACCAACACCATCCCAATCCTTCCGTAGGATCAATTTTCCTTGTAAGTCATTGACCAACAATAAGTAAGTAGCGGGTTTTTCTTCCTGTACAAGCACTTGCACACGATCTGCCGTAGGATTGGGGAAAACATCCCAATTGATCTGAAACGCCTTGTCAGAAAACAGACCCACCAGCGGCGATCCAGTGTATTGAAACATGCGGGTAGGGTGGGCGAGTTGTTGTCCCTCGCCGCCCCAGCCGGTTTCGGCATCTAAAAAATTCAGGGTGTATATAAATTCCCCGTTGCTGATTTGCTGCCAGGTTTCACCGCGATCGGGACTGATCCAGGTGGCGAAATCACCCGTTAGGAGGCTGTTTTTAGCCGTAGTCAGCATTATGTAAGAGCTGTTGGGAATGTAACAGGCACCGAAAACGCCGGTTTTGGGTCCGAGTGGGGTGATGTCGAGTTTTTTCCAGGTTTTGCCGCCGTCGGCAGTGATGATGATGGGGGAAGTGTTAAAATCTAGGTTAATAAAGCCATAAAGGGCGATACCATTCAAGGTGTCCGAAAAACTGACGCCTTCCAAGTTGTTGAGAATGGATTGATAAACCTCCCAGTGATACCCACGATCAGCGCTTTTGTAAAGACGACCGTAGTTTGTAGTAAACCACATATAGTCTCCCATCGTTTGTCCAGCGGTGGAAAATTCGCTGGAAATTGCATCTGGAATCTGGTTGCCGGGCAGATCCGTCCATGAATTGCCACCATCTTGCGTATGGTAAATTTTAAACTCGTCAGCATCTGCATCACCTGTTACAACTCCATTATTGGAATCATAAAAATGGAGGATATGTATAAAACTAGAAATGGGTGTAAAAGGTGGTGTAATATCCTCCCAGGTTTCACCTTTATTTGTCGTCCTAATCAATTTTGCAAGATTAAAATTAACCAATCCTCCAACAAACCAAGTGTCTGAAGTGGGCGCAGAAAAACCAGTCACATAGGCTTTTTTACTAAAATAAATTCTCTTTGCTGTCCAGTTTGAACCATTATCAATGGATTCAAATATATAGATACTGTCAGACTTAGGAAAACCCAATCGTTCATCAAAAATAAATGTTTTATGTCCAACTCCAATTATAGAGTTTAGGCCATTTTTTTCTATCCTAACCATTCCAATTGTATCCATTTCATTTGGAACATGTTGGATCCACTGCCCAAAACAGGTAATTGTTAAAGTTGTCAAAAAAGTGAGTGTAAAAATCAAGGATTTCATGTTTGTTGTTTTTTAACCGTTTGACAACTGTGGTTAATTTAAACCCTACCGCGCCACCACCAATTTCCGCACCGCCTTTCCTTCCGCACTTGCGAGCGTTACAGTGTACATGCCGCTCGCGCATGCACCCAAGTCCAGATCCAACAAGCCCACACCGTCCCAATCTTTTCGAAGGATCAGTTTTCCTTGTAAGTCGTTGACCAACAATAAGTAAGACGCGGGTTTGTCCTCCTTTACGCGCACCTGCACACGATCCGTTGCGGGGTTGGGGAAAACCTCCCAATCAGCCTGCAAAACTTTATCAGAAAACAAGCCCACCAGCGGCGAGCCAGTATATTGAAACATGCGGGTAGGGTGGGCGAATTGTTGCCCTTCGCCGCCCCAGCCGGTTTCGGCATCCAGGAAATTGATTGTGTAAATATTTTCCCCGCTGCTTATTTGTTGCGAGGTTTCCCCCCTGTCCGGACTGATCCAAGTTTCAAAAACGCCCGTTAAGAGACTGTTTTTAGCTGTGGTCAGCATGATATAGGAACTGTTGGGAATGTAACAGGCACCGAAAATACCGGTTTTGGGTCCGAGTGGGGAGATGTCGAGTTTTTTCCATGTTTTGCCGCCATCGGCGGTGATGATAATGGGGGAGGTGTTGAAATCTAGGGTGACGAAACCGAAGAGGGCGATTCCATTTAAGGTATCGGAAAAACTAACGCCTTCCAGATTCCCTAAAATGGATTGATATACTTCCCAATTGTGGCCACGGTCGGCGCTTTTGTAGATGCGACCATTGCTTGTGGTGAACCAAACGTAATCACCTAGAGTTTGGCCAGAAGTTGAAAATTCGCCAGAAATTGCATTTGGAATTTGGTTGTTAGGAAGAACAGTCCATGAATTTCCACCATCCTCGGTATGATAAATCTTGAACTCATCATCCTCAGGATCACCAGTAACAACTCCATTATTCTCATCATAAAAATGCACTTCGTTAATATAACTTGAAATTGGGCTAACAGGAGGCGTTATCTCTGTCCATGTTAACCCATGGTCCATTGTTTTTATTAACTTTCCATTAGTGTAGTTTTTAATAACTCCTCCAATATACCAAATATCCTTTGATGGCCTTGACATAGTGGTTACATATGCTTTTTTTCCAAAGTAAATGGTATTCGAGTTCCAAGTAACTCCCGAATCAGGCGTTTCAATAATAAAAATACTGTCTGATTTTGGGTATCCAAATTGAATATCATTAACATAGGTTTTGTGACCTACTGCTATTATCGAATTATTAATTTCTGAATTAATAATTTCAATGCTTAAAGTATCATTTATATTTGGAGTGTAGCCAAGCCATTGACCTTTTAAGTTGGTTAAAGCAACTAAAAGAGACACAAAAATCAATATGGGTATTTTTATACTCACTTTATTTAAATTTTGTTTATTTTTATTAAATTCATTCTATCTACCACAGATTGCCCCAGATTTTCACAGATTATTGATTTGCAGTAACTTAATCATCTGTTAAAATCTGAGCCAATCTGTAATATTTAAACGCTTACCGAGCCGCCACCAACTTCCGCACCGCTTTTCCTTCTTTACTCGCCAGCGTAACGGTGTACATGCCGCTCGCGCAGGCGCCTAAGTCCAGATCCAACATATCCACACCGTCCCAATCTTTACGAAGGATCAGTTTCCCTTGTAAGTCGTTGACCAACAATAAGTAAGCAGCTGGTTTATCCTCCTTTATGCGCACCTGTACACGATCCGTTGCGGGGTTGGGGAAAACCTCCCAATCAGCCTGCAAAACTTTATCCGAAAACAGGCCCACCAGCGGTGAGCCGGTGTATTGAAACATGCGGGTAGGGTGGGCGAATTGTTGTCCCTCGCCGCCCCAGCCGGTTTCAGCATCCAAGAAATTGATTGTGTAAATGTTTTCTCCACTGCTGATTTGCTGCCAGGTTTCTCCTCGGTCCGGACTGATCCAGGTGGCGAAATCACCCGTAAGTAGGCTGTTTTTGGCCGTAGTCAGCATGATGTAGGAACTGTTGGGAATGTAACTGGCCCCGAAAATACCGGTCTTGGGTCCAAGTGGAGTGATGTTTAGTGTTTTCCAGGTTTTGCCGCCATCGGCGGTAATGATGATGGGGGAGGTGTTGAAATCTAGGGTGACGAAACCGTAGAGGGCGATTCCATTTAGGGTGTCGGAAAAACTGACTTTTTCTAAATTTGGGAGAATTGTTTGAAATGCTTCCCAATGAAATCCCTTATCGGAACTTTTAAATATACGACCATTATTAGTTGTAAACCAAATATGGTCACCAAGTGCTTGCCCACGAATTGTATATTCCCCTATATTCGCATCTGGAATTGTGCCTTCTGGTATTTCAGACCATGTATTCCCTCCATTTTCTGTATGAAATATTGTAAATTTATTAGCTTCTGGATCACAAATAATTATACCACTTTCAGAATTATAAAAATTTATCAAACTAATCCAGCTACCGGTTGAGGAAAGTGGCGGCGTTATGTCTTTCCAATTCAAACCGTGGTCAATTGTCCTTATCAGTTTGACATTTGCTAGATTAATAAGTCCACCAATATACCAAACATCAGGAGAAGGGGTGGAAAGTGAAGTTAAAAATGCATTATTACCAAATGGAACTTTTAAAGACTCCCAATCATTTCCAGAATTATTTGTGTGAAATAAGTAAACACTATCTTTTATTGGTATACCTAATGTGTTTTCTTGTACAAGAATACTGTGCCCACCTGCAACCAATGTATTCTGATTTACAAAACCTATTGAAAATACTTCAATGGGATCAAATAGTCCAGGAGATTTTATAGCCCATTGGCTAAATCCAATATTGCAATTCAAAATTGCCACTAATATTACAAAAGGTCTCATTTTGTGTCGATTATTATTTTTTTTGAAGAAATGGTGTTTGAAGTGTACTGGGAAATAATGTACACGCCGCTGGGTAGATTTTTCATGAAGAATTGGAGGTTTTCTAGCCCACTTTCTATGGTTCCCACTCTTACCAATTCTCCTAAAGAATTAAAAACTTTTATATGAATAGGCGTTAAATATTGATCCTCTATTTCTTCTGATTTTGAATTAAATACACTTTTGTTTTGGTTTTCATTGTTGATTAATGATGGTATTGTTGTATTAAACAATGAAAAATCCAAAGAATAATTCTGCTTGTTTGTATTAGATATTTTTATTTTATATAATTTATTTGAATTTTTAGTGATTCGTACTTCAAAAAGCGAAATATAAAAATTTGTGTTTGCAATCCCGTGGTCATAAATTTGACCTGAGTTTGCTCCATATTCTGTAAATAAGGCTGGTTTATTAACTGGTAATTCTGGATAAAATTCTGGTTTTACAAGGTCTAATAACACTTTGGGATTCTCTCCTTCGCCAAAATTACTAAAGTACCTTAGTCTGAAGTAATATACTCTATTTAATTCGATTACCTTTATTTTCCCGATATAAGTTGAAGCAACATTGAAGTCTACCGTGCATTCTGCCACCGGTTTAACCAATTGACTACAAGTTTGAACCAAATTCCCCAAAGGATTATCAGTACTAATCAATAGTTCCACAATGATCGGAACAACGATGAACGAAGAGTAAATCAATCCAGTCCCTCCTGAACTACACACTGGCGCAACCCGAAAATTATACGTTTCCCCAGGCTCCAATCCTTCTACTTCAAACTCGGTGTCGAGGGTGGTATCCGCATTGATTTGGGCGCCCGATGCATTAAACCAACTGACCAGGTAACCCGCTGCCCCAGGCACGGCATCCCACGACATGATGGCATAAGTCGGACCGGTCTCTACTGCCTGCAAGTTGGTCGGGGCCGGTAAATTGCAGTCCGATATTACATTATTTGGTAATGAATGGGCAAATAAAGGTGAAAAATGGGCAAAAATGATGAAAAGAAAAATGTTTCGCATGGCATTCCTTTTTTTGTTGTGTTGTTGTTTGTTTTATTGCGCTGCAATATTATTGCACCAGCGAAACAAAAAAAATTACAAATTTCAGAAAGTTTTCCAAGCGGGTACATAAACATGTTGAAATCTAACTTTGTGGTAATCCTTCGTACGCTAACGCGTGAAGAGTTTAACTCATTTGTCGAATTCGTTCCGTGGGCGCTCCACCAAGAGCCCTCTAAGCGTGAAGAAGCCGTTAAATTATTGGATATCTTGATCGGATACTTTCCAGAATTTAATCATCCGTCGCTGACCTCGAAGAAGATTTTTAAAAAAATGTTCCCCGACAAAGACTATGTCGATCTCAAAATCGATAAAATCATGGGGAGCCTAACAAAATGCTTGCGGATGCATTTTTTAACACTTCGATACCTCGAACCTAAAAATGAATTCGACCACCTGCTCGAAATCTGCCAGTTCCATAAAGAAAAAGGACTGTCGGCGCGATACCAACAGTCCTTCAGGCAACTCGAAAATCACTTTAGTCAAAACCACCCGCACTCTTTAGATCAAACTTACAAAAATTATCAGATCGAATATGAAAGGCTAGATTGGCAAAGTATGGCCAATGATCATAAGACGGACATTAACCTTGCAAATACCGTGCTTGCACTTCAGCGATTTGCAGATGTAAATATGTTTGATCTCTTGATTCGATATGCATTGCAATTAAAGTTTGTAAAACTCGAAATCCCTGCGCAGGTACATAGCAAAATCCAAACGCTATTTAACCAATCAGAAGTCTTTCCTGATCCACTTTATCAAACCTACCACGCTATTTTTAAAATTTTCTATGCACCCAAAGTAACCCACCGGGATTTCGGAACTTGCTTAACCCTTATTCGAGCCAATGAAAAGGTGTTTGATTATGACACGCTTTATACGTTGCATGTAACCCTGCGTAACCTCTGTATCATATTGATTAATCAGGGTGATCGTGACCTAAAATACACCCTGTTCGAACTCCAAAAACAGAGTATTGAATCCGGTTTTCAATTTTATAAAGGGAAAATTTCAACCAGTTCGTTCATTAGTGTAGTGATCAATGCCTTAGAAGTGAAGGAGATAGAATGGACGCACGATTTTATTGAAGCCCACAAAGACCTGATCATCGGAGAAACCACCGATAAGATCTACTTCCGATTTTGTTGGGCGCAATATCTTTACCATCATGGCCAATATGAACAAGCGCTGGATTTTATACCGCAAAACCTTAAGGAAATTACTTATATTTTAGCTGCAAGACGCCTGGAAATCAAGGCTTTTTATGAATACGACTTTGAAGTTTCGGTTTTTAAAGCGGAAGCATTTCGCACGTATGTCTCCCGCTTGCCCAATTATAATTTCCCCAAAGAAACCATGAACTATAATATGAATTTCGCCCGGTTCATCATACAGATTCAACAAATGCCCGTGGGTGTAAAAGAACGCGCTTACCGGGTGATTGAACGGATCGCTGAACGCCAATATGTATCCGACCGGGAATGGCTGTACGAAAAAGCCCGACTAAGGGGTAACCTGGAACCCGAAGAAGTGGAAACGATTGTTCAGCAAACACCGGTTTTGGAGGAGCAGTTTGAAGAGAAGGAGGGGAAATAAAAAAAGCACCCGAACCTGTTGGGGTTGGGTGCTTTTTTGGTGAACCACGCGGGGGCTTTTCTCCGAAAATCTGTTTAAAGAAGGTGAACCGCGAGGGTTCAGGCTATTTGGACGTGTTGGGGGCTTTTCTCCGAAAATCGGTTTAAAGAAGGTGAACCGCGAGGGTTCAGGCTACGGGCATCCGTTTAAAGAAGGTGAACCGCGAGGGTTCACCCTACTCGTACTGCGCCTTCACTTCAAACCCACCTTCTTTCAAAAAACGCTCGCGGTGGAACACTTTTAAATCGCTGCGCACCATTTCTGATACCAATTCCTGCAAACTATGGGTGGGTTCCCAGCCTAAAATCGCTTTTGCTTTACTTGCATCACCGATCAACAGGTCGACTTCTGCCGGACGGAAATACCGCGGGTCAATCGCAATGACTTCATGGCCGACGGCAAACTGGTACTCCGGCTCATTAACCTGGGCTACCACACCGATTTCCTGAACACCAGTGCCCCTGAATTCCAATTCCACACCCAATTCGCGGAATGCCATGCGGCAAAATTCGCGGACGGTGGTGGTTATGCCGGTGGCCAATACGTAATCGTCGGGTTTGGGTTGTTGCAGCATCAAATACATGCCCTCCACGTAATCTTTGGCATGGCCCCAGTCGCGCTCCGCGTCCAGGTTGCCGAGGTAGAGTTTGTCTTGCAATCCCAACGCGATCTTCGTGACAGCCCGGGTAATCTTGCGGGTCACAAACGTTTCCCCCCGGATCGGCGATTCATGGTTGAACAAGATGCCGTTGCAAGCATACATGTCGTATGATTCGCGGTAATTCACCGTGATCCAATACCCATACAATTTGGCGACCCCATATGGCGAGCGCGGATAAAAAGGTGTTTTTTCCGATTGCGGCACTTCCTGCACCAAACCGTACATTTCGGAGGTGGATGCCTGGTAAAAACGGGTTTTATCGGTGCGTCCCAACAAACGAATGGCTTCCAGCAAACGCAAGGTACCGATCGCGTCGGCATTGGCGGTGTATTCCGGGGTTTCGAAACTTACCTGTACGTGGCTCTGGGCACCAAGGTTGTAAATTTCATCGGGCTGTACCTGCTGCACAATACGGATCAGGTTGGTGCTGTCGGTCAAATCGCCATAATGCAACACAAAACGCTGCTGATCCACATGCGGATCCTGGTAGATATGGTCGATGCGGTCGGTGTTGAACAAGGATGACCGGCGCTTGATCCCGTGGACTTCATAGCCTTTTTGTAACAAGGATTCGGCTAAGTATGCGCCGTCTTGGCCGGTAACGCCGGTGATTAGTGCTTTTTTCATGAAAGGAGTGTTTAGTATGGTTTAACACAAAGGCACAAAGCGCCTATAGGGGATTTAACAGGGAGGCACGGAGGCGTATTGGGGTTAACACAAAGTAAGGAATCCTTTTTTGTAAATTTTTTACTAAGAAGGGCTTTCATCCAATGAAATTAAAAACGTACGATAAAGATCTGCACTAACCCTAAAGCCTGCGTTCGTAATTAATTGATCAATAATGGGTTTAACATTGGTGACAATTCCTTTGCTTTTTGCTAAGTTAAAAATGCCTAAAAGCCCAATTATAGGTATTTCTAAGTTTTTTGCCACATTTCGACCCAATCGTTCGTCTATTAACAGCAAATCAGCTTCTAGTTCCTGAGCAATTGTAATTGCTTGCGCTTCTCCTATATCCAATTGGGTTTCTAACACTTTTAATAAATTCATATCTGTGCAGGAACGGACTTCTATCAAATCAGAATCTAAAACTTCCTGACTTCCAGGCTGGCCTTTACCGTGTACCGTTAATTCATTAAAAACACTTTCAGGAATTATTATCCTTTGAAACAAAATCTTTAAAATATCAAGTCTTCCTACTATCGATAGGTAAATAATTGGCGAAGTGTCACTTATGACAATCATAATCCCAATCGTTGAATCGTTTGAAGATCCTCTATGTAATCTTGGACATCATAATGAATCGCGATGCCACGACTACCCAGCAATTGCTGAAATTGAAATTGCGAGATTCCTGCCAAAGTTGCAGCCTGACCCAAGGTCAATTTTTCTTTATGGAAAAGTACAACTGCCAATTCCAGTAGAATTTCTACTTCTGTCATTCTTGCAGCACGTACTAATTCATTGGGTATGGTCATAGAATAAAGATTTTATTGCAAAAATAGGTAGATTTTTATAATTTTCAATAGGCTTTTGCAGGCAAGGCAGTTCCATGGAAGGGTTTGGGGATTGTAAAACATGTAAATAATTGGGGAAGTGCCCTCCAATCCTAAACATTTTTAGCAGCAGATCGGAAATGCCCTTTTCTTAAGTTTGCAGTATCATTGGCTTTCCATCCATTTTTATCCCAAACCATAGCGGCTTCTTGGGATAATTTGGCAGCAAAATGTTTAACAATCATGCGCTTCAATTCTAAAATCTCGTCCTCGGACATCGGACGTGCCAGCACTTTTAAGATTTCAAGTTGCGCCGGTGTTAATGGATAATCCAGGTTAGCAGCCATCCTGATTTTAGTTAAATATTGAAAAAGATGCTCAAAGATACCATTTCTGCCCGACTTTTCCAAAACGGCCATCCGGATAAAAGGATGCTGGTCGTTAAAATATGTCTTTATATATTATGCAAATGCTTGTATTTCAACAATCTAAATTTTTACTCCACGTAACTCCGTACCTCCGAGCTCCTCCGTGGAACCCCTTTCCCCCTCTTCTTTCCTCTTTTTTTCTCACGCGCTCAATATTGTATCCGCCACCGCCAAGCAAGCCGTAGCAGCCGGTGAAGGTGCATTCAGCACATGTACACAACGGCCATTGCGTTCAATCACAAAATCATCCACCAAAGCACCGGAGCGGTCCAGGGCTTGCGCGCGTACCCCCGAGCGAGCAGGCGCGATGTCCTCCATTTCCAAAGAAGGAATCAAATGCCGCAGCGCCGCCAGGAAATGCCGTTTCGAAAATGCCCGTTGGTATTCCCCAAGGCCATGTCGCCAATGCCGGGCAAACAAACGCCAGGTGCCCGGAAATGACAAGGCATCGCTGGCATCCGACCACTTAAAAGCGGTTTTGGAATAACCCTCGCGCTCAAACGAAAATACCGCGTTCGGACCACATTCCACGCCCCCATGGACCATGCGTGTAAAATGCACCCCTAGAAAAGGAAAGGCCGGATTGGGAACCGGATACACCAAATTGCGCACTTTTGAAGCGGCAGAAGGCATTAAATCATAATAATCGCCTCGAAAAGGAACAATTCTAATAGCAGGATTTAGTCCATCCAAGCGCGCCAAACGATCCGCTTGCAAGCCCCCGCAACAGATCACTTGTTGGGCTTCGAAGCGCTGCTGCTTGGTTTGCACCACCACAGAACTTGCATTTTGCGTGATCCCAACCACCGTTTCTCCGGAAAGCACCTTGCTCTTGGGTTGTATTTGTTGGATCAGCGTGGCCATCTTATGCACCATGGCCGGGTAATCGACAATACCGGTTTGTGGCACCCAAATGCCCTGTACGCCTTTAACCGCCGGTTCAATCCGTTGAATTTCAGCCGCATCAATCAATTCAATCCCTTGCAACCCGTTGGCCAAGCCGCGTTCCAGGATACCGGGCAAGCGTTGTGCCTCCGCTTCCGTTGTAGCCACAATGATTTTACCACAGATATCGTGCGAAATTGCGTGGGTTTGTACAAAATCCAGCAGTTGCGCATAACCGGCCACACAATTCAACGCCTTCAAAGACCCCGGCTTGTAGTATATCCCGCTGTGGATCACCCCGGAATTGCGCCCGGTCTGGTGCAGACTGAGGGCGGGCTCTTTTTCCAGCACCACCACCGTTGACTCGGGGTTTTGCTTTTGGAATTTGTAGGCGGTGGATAGGCCTATGATGCCGCCGCCTATGATGATTAGGTCTGATTGCATGAATTGTCGAGTCTGAAACTACATCTTCTGATCTAAATTCTTCCCACGCTCAATATGCTCAAAATCAGTAACATATTGCGCAATACGTTCGACCAGTGCTTGTTTGTCCATGCTGTTTTCAGCAAAGAAGGTGCGCATTGATTGCACCATTGCCTCAATTTCAGATAAAGACTTCTTTGGCAAATCTCGAATGACGCCCAAGGACTCAAAACGATCTAAATCCAAGGTTTCCTGATCGGTAAAAAACTCCTCGTACTCTTTTTCACCACTGGTGTCCGAGGTGAAAAAGTAAACAGGGTAGGCTTTCGAATCAGGATGTAGAGCCAACGATTTTTGGCGGGCATCTTCCTCTGAGGTACATATATCGGCTTCGTAACCCAAGGTTGTCAAAAACTGCAACGTAATATCCTTAAAAGAAACCAGGTCTTTTTCCGGGTCTAATTTCGGAAAAAACACCTCGCCCGATTGACCTAACACACACGCAAGCAAACACAACTGCCCGGATTCTTCAGGGGAAACAAAAAAACGACGAATATCAGACGGCACAGAAAGCGGCTGACGTTTCATCAAGCGTTCCAAAAAACCAAATAACAAACTGCCATTGGAAAAAGCAACATTGGCAAAACGAGCCGTGGTTGCCGGGAAATAAGCAGCGTAAGCCAAAATCACATCTTCCATCATCTTTTTACTAGCGCCCATCACGTTTACCGGATTGGCAGCCTTATCCGTAGACACTGCAAAAAAATGTTCGGGTTTGTATTCCAATAACAAATCCAGTAAGGATTTGGCGCTCAACACATTGTTTTCCAACATGGCCTCAATGGAAATGAGATCTTTTTCACTGCGGACATGCTTATGCGCCGCAAAATTGGCAACAATATGAAAAGGAGCCTGTAACCGGAAAAACTTCTCAAATACGGGCTGACTAAAACTCAAAGGATAAGTAACCAGTACGGGTGGGACATACAACCCAGGTGTACTGCGTACATCACGCACCAACTCCGTTAACCCGTTTTCATTGGTATCTACTACATATAATTCTGCAGGGCGGTAGGGTAGTAGGGCCTTGATAAAAGAACTTCCAATGGTACCCGCACCGCCGATTACCAATATTTTCTTGTCCCGAATTGCAGCATCAAGCGCCTGTTGGTGCAACTGAAGATCGGGAAGGAGTAAACTTTCCGGGCGGTTGGTAATGCTGGAAATGAAGGCGGGGATATAGAAAGGAGAAGTCAAGATAATTACAAAAAGCTGGGACGCTCTGGAAGGGTGGGAAAGACTTTGAAAACAAGATTACTATTTGGAACAAGAATCACCCAAATTGTAAGCCATAATAGGGTGAAATCTGTTATAAAGGACTGATTCTGTTGATACCATATTTCTAAAGCGCCTTTGTAGGGGGCAATATGAAGATCATAAAAAGTGCGCGGGGGTAAATGCGTTTTTGCAAACAAGGCCTCCTCGTTACGAAAAACCACAGATCCAATGCCTGTAATACCTGGTTGGATAAGAAATATTTGATCTCGAATTGCTTCCGGGTACGAAAAATACCCTTTGTCATCCAACGGTCGGGGCCCTATAAAACTCATATCCCCTTGCAATATATTGATCAATTGAGGGATTTCATTCAGTTTGCTCCGTCTTAAAAAGCGGCCTATTTTAGTGACCCTCGGATCATTTTGTACGGTTAGGGTGCCCGCTCCCATATTTGGACTGTTTTTTAACATGGTTGCAAATTTCCACATATAAAATGCCTCGCTGTTTCTACCAATTCTTTTCTGCCGGTAAAAAATTTCCCCTTCTGCAGTGCATTTTAAGATGATCAAAATTGCAACAAGCAAAGGGAATAGCAATAAAATCAATACCAATATGATCAATATTGCAAATAGTAGATCAAAAAAGCGTTTTATGTATGGATACATGTAGAAACTGTCAATTGCCGGATTTATGTCCAGGTTTGCATAGATGCCAAGACAGGCAAAGCCGGCTCAGGCTGCCAAGACAACATTTTTCGAGCCTTGTGATCATCAAAAGTTAAAGACTTTGTGATGTTATGAAGCCTTTGTGTGTTCAAAGGAAAGCCGTGCCATAAATCACCTATTCGTGCCAGGACTGTAAAAAAAGATATAGGTAAGGTGAACCTGATTTGTTGCTTCAGTCCTTTTGCGATTGCATCCTCTATCTGATCAAATGTGGGGTGAATTCCATCCGTTAAATTATAAATACCTGATTTGCCCTCAAGTGTAGAAATCAGCGCTGCTATATCTGTGCCTAATACCATGCTTTTTTGTGCATGATTGTTGCGAATACGTATATAAATACCTTTTTTAATGGCATTTGCGATACTTTGAAGATTTCCGGGAGGATGTGTTCCAACCACCAATGGCAGTCTTAGAATGATAACGTTAACATCATTTTGCTTTCCCCAGGTTGTTATAATATTTTCTGCTTCAATTTTACTTTTAGCATAAGGGCTGGTGCCAAGCAGTGGCAGTGTTTCGGCAATCCCTAAGCCCGTTTCCAAACCATATACGGATACAGAACTGATAAATATAAAGGTTTTCGGCAAAAGTGGCGCTGAGGATAATCCCTTTAATAAATGAATTGTCCCAAGAACATTTACCTCATAAAAGGACGCAGCCTCTGCACTTGTTTTGGGCACCACATGTGCCTTTCCTGCATTATGTACAACCCAATCAAATGGGGTTGGAAAAACAGGGATGGTTTGGGATAAATCAACCCTGAAATCATTTTTGGCTTTAAGTCCTAAAGTACTTAGTTGAAAGCGTTGTTTTAGCCCTTGGTACAATTGGACTCCTAAAAAGCCTTGACTACCGGTTAATAAACAGCTTTCCACTTATTTACAAACTTTCACTACGTTCCAGCATCTCCAGAAAAGTCCGATGAATCATCTGCTTATATACAGGCTCCATTTTTAACTCCTTCACCAAGGTGGGATCAAAACAATCTACCCCAAAGTTTTCGGCGCTGATTTTAAGTTGTTGGATGCTGCAATCCGTAGAACACAAAAAAACCATCACCAACACATCAATGGTGTTCATAATGGTCAATTTAGTTACATCCAATAATTTATCTACCTGTACCACGATATTCAACTCCTCCTCCATTTCTCTTTGCAGGCATTCCTGAATATTTTCATTCCTTTTTAACTTTCCACCCGGCAAATCCCATTCATCGCGTTCATTTTTGAGTAAAATGACCTTGTTGTCGATAAAACAAATGCCTTTGACGGATACAACATGGCGGGCCGAAAAAACATCGCTAGGTATCACTTTACCGATTGTTTCAAGATAAAATCGTTTTAAAGAAAAACCTGACGACATGTACAGAATATGTATTTTTACAACCAATGGTGACCTGACCAAGTCATATCAACCAATGGATTAGATGAAAAAAGTATGCGTGTAGGGAAGATAAAGGATTAAATAAATCCAGCTACTTATGCCGGATCATTGGCGGGCATTCCCTTGTCTAAGGCGGAATACACGGAATTTTGACTGGCAAATTCTGGTACCAGGGTTTTCATTTGCTGCACAATTTCTGCACCCTGGCTGCCCGCATTGGCACTATGAACCAACAGGTCTATATCCGGTTTTACCTGCAAATAACTATACACCCGCACCATCGCCTTTTTAATTTTAGGATGGTGGGTAGGTATGGTGTTTTCATTATCGTCCAGCAGTTCTTCGGTCAGTTTTTCACCCGGACGTAAGCCGGTAATTCTGATTTCTATGTCTTTTTCAGGCACCAAACCGGCCATTTGTATCATTTTACGGGCTAAATCCAGGATGCGAACCGGTTCCCCCATGTCAAAAACAAAGATTTCACCGCCCTTTCCCATCGCGCCGGCCTCTAACACCAATTGGCAGGCCTCGGGGATGGTCATAAAGTACCGGCTCACATCTGGATGGGTAAGTGTAATAGGTTCCCGGTTCTCTATTTGTGCGCGGAAAATTGGAATGACGGATCCATTGGACCCCAACACATTGCCAAAGCGGGTGGTGATAAACTGGGTATAATTATTGGCGTGAAAGTTGAGCGATTGCGCATATATTTCCGCAATACGCTTCGATGCACCCATCACATTGCTTGGATTCACTACTTTATCGGTAGAGATCATCACAAACTTCTCTACATTGTACTGCACCGCCAAATCGGCCATATTTTGGGTTCCTTCCACATTTACCTTGATGGCCTCCTCCGGAAAGATTTCCATGATGGGCACATGTTTGTAAGCAGCGGCATGAAACACATAGACGGGCCGGTATTCCTTAAAAATACGCTGGATTTTGTCCCGATCGCGCACATCGCCGATGATTGGAAGAAACAGCCCTTGCTCCACCTGCTCCTTCAAATGCAAGGTGATTTCGGCCAAGGGCGTTTCGGCCTGATCGAGTCCGATCACTTTACTGGGTTGATAACGAAGCAATTGCCGAACAATTTCGCTTCCGATTGAACCCGCACAGCCGGTCACCAGCACCACCCGACCTTTGATCGAATTTTTTACACTTTCCTGGTCTAATTGGATCGGCGGGCGGTTCAATAAGTCTTCAAAATTGATGTTTTTCAACTGCCCCACATTCAGGGTTCCGTTCAGCCACAATTCGGTCGGTGGAATTTTCAACACCTTAATATTATGTGCCAAGCAGGTATTGATGAATGCGATTTTGCGTTCGGGCGCCAAATCCCCGATGCCAATAATCACATTTTGAATGTTTTGTTTGCGCACCACCTCATCAAACGACCTTTCCGGATTGAACACCCGAATGCCATTGAGCAATTTGCGGTGTACCCGTGGGTTGTCATCAAAAAAAGCCATGATCCGGTAAGGATGCGAACTGTTGTGGCGCAGCACCCGTTGGATCATAGCGCCCAGTTCACCTGCACCAAAAATAGCCGTAGGAATGCCGTCGTTGTTCCTTTTGAAATGGTCGTAAGCCAACCGCAACAAAATGCGCAGACCGCCCACGGCGCAAAGACACAGGATATAGTCGATCAGAATGACCGGCAGCAGCTTGGCCGGAATAATCCCGGAGGGCAAAAAGCCATGGATCAGGTAAAAGATCACAGAGGCACTGGTTACTGCCAAAAAGACCGTTTTATAGTCTTTTTCACCAATATACCGGATGATGATGGAGTAGGTTCCAAACCCGATAAAGGACAAAATGCGCAAACCGAGCAAGGCTGCGATGGTCCAGGAATAGAACAGGTGCGCACTGGTGATGTGCAGCTCATAACTGAGCAGGATGGCAGCAAAGATGGAAAAAACACTGGCCAAAACGTCCAATCCAAAGATCAGAAGTTTGGTTGCATAGCCTGCCCACTGCATGCTTTTCATTGAATCGTACACGGAAGCCATATTGATTAGGTTTTCTTGGGCGGTGTTGGATTAGAAGATTAGAAAAGATAAAAGTAAAAAGACTTCGTGGGTTTTTTGTTTTAGGTTGGTAAAATTTGCGTTAATACTTCAAAGATGCGGGAAAAGTCGGCGTCCACGAGGTTGGAGCCGCTGGGCAGACAAAGCCCTTGATCAAAGAGGCGGGATGATGTGCCATCGCCGTAAAACGGGCAATCGGCAAAAACAGGCTGCAAATGCATCGGTTTCCACAAAGGCCGACTTTCAATATTGTGTTCTTCCAATTTCAGGCGGATTGTTTCCCGGGTTAAGCCGCCCGTTAAGGCTGAATCCACCAAAATGGTCGTAAGCCAGCGGTTGCTGAAAAATCCGTTCGGTTCCGGGACAAATTGAATGCCGGGATTATTGCCTAACACACTTAGATAGCGTTCATAATTGCTGCGCCGTTGAGCAACGCGTTCGGGCAGTACCACCATTTGACCCCGACCAATGCCAGCCAGCACATTGCTCATGCGGTAGTTGTAGCCAATATGGGAATGTTGATAATGGGGTGCCTGGTCCCTTGCCTGCGTAGAAAGAAAACGCGCTTGTTGAATTGTTGTCGCGTCCTTGCCAATCAAGGCTCCACCGCTGCTGGTGGTAATGATTTTATTGCCATTAAAACTCAAAACGCCCAAATCGCCCAGTGTACCACAAGGAATGCCGTGGTAGGTAGATCCAAGTGCTTCTGCTGCATCCTCCAAGACTGGAATTTCGTACTTGCGTGCAAGGTGCAGGATCTCGTTCATTTTGGCAGGCATCCCGTATAAATGGACCGGGATAATCGCCTTGGGCTTTTTCCCTTTTGCAATACTATCTTTAATGGCCGCTTCCAGTGCAATCGGGTCCATGTTCCAGGTATCCGGCTCGGAGTCAATAAACACTGGCGTAGCGCCCTGGTACACTATTGGATTGGCAGAGGCCGAAAAGGTCATACTTTGGCACAAAACCAGGTCGCCTGCTTTCACATCCAGCAAAATTAACCCGAGGTGTAATGCTGCTGTGCCCGAACTCAAAGCCGCAGCGTGTTTGGCTCCTGTGAATGCGCATAAATCGGCTTCAAAACCATCCACATGCGGACCTAAAGGGGCAATCCAGTTGGTGTCGAAAGCAGATTGTACGAATACTTGCTCCTGGGTACCCATATGGGGGGAGGAAAGCCAAATTTTAGGTAGAGACATGGTTTTGATAGAAATGTTTATTAAAGATATACTCCAGCTGTACGCAATACATCCGGCAAATCGTGTAGACTAATTATCTCGATACCGGGGCGAATAGCAGCCCGTGCAGCAGTGGGCGTCACCACAAAGGAAGGCGGATTTCCCAGGTCTTTTAATGCCTCCGTATTGCCTTTGTTGATCTGCGGACTGTTGCTGTATTTAAACTCAAAGGCAAGAACCGGTTTGTTGCCTTTGAGAAGCAACAGATCAATTTCGGCACCCGCCGAGGTGCGGTAGAAATAAGGCAAAACTGACGGCTTAATCATACTTAGCACCTGCTGTATGCAAAATCCTTCCCAGGAAGGGCCTTTTAAAATATCCCCTTCCAATTCCATCGACGAGGAAATACCCCGCAGATAGTGCAAAATGCCGGTATCGCGGATGTATAATTTAGGCGACTTCACCAATCGTTTTTGCACATTGGGAAAATACGGTTGCAAGGTGCGGAGCAGAAAAGTATGCTCAAAAAATTGCAAATAGTTTTTAACGGTGGGTAGGGACAATTGCATTACCTGCGATAACTGCGCGTAATTGACCAATTGACCATGGACGGAAGACAAAACGCGCAGAAAGAGCGCCAGTTCCATGGGCGATGTGCGCAGCTTGGTAACGCCCAGTTCGCGCTCGATGTAAGTACGCACAAAATTATCGAGCCAGTCAAAAGCGTTGTCGTTATCCGTGGCCAGAAACGCAGACGGAAAACCACCACGCACCCACAATTTGTTCATCTCTTCGGGCGCGATTTCCGCCGTGCTAAAAGGATGCAATTCCTTATAACTGATCCGGCCAGCCAGCGATTCCGACGATTGGCTGATCAGCAAGTCGGAGGCCGAACCCAGCAGTAGAAAACGTCCGGGAGTGCGTTGTTCGTCGATCAATGCCCGAAGGATCGGAAACAAGGTCATCATACGTTGTACCTCGTCGATAATGACCAATTGATCTTTATAATTGGATAGGAAATACTCCGGATCGGAAAGCCGCGTCCAGTCAGACGGTCGCTCCAGATCCAGATACAACGGTTCCGGCTTTTCGTTCTGGAGCTGGTGCAGGGCAAGGGTGGTTTTACCTACCTGCCGCGGTCCCAAAATCGCTACGGCTGGATATTGTTCCAATGCAGCTCGAATATGGGGTGCCAAAAGTCGTTGGATCATTTTTTTTTATTGCAAATCTATAAGTATAGTTTATGATTTGCAAGGAAAATGGAGGTTGTTTTGTTTTGCTGGGTAATTAAGGGAAGGATAATGGTTGTATGCTTCCGGAGCGAATACTTGCTCCGGGGTGTCTATGAGAGGGGAGGAGGGCCAGATTTTGAGTATTTTAGTAGGCACACTGGGAAGATTGCATCTAATTTTTATCTTAGAGTGCCAAAATAAATATTCGATTATTTGGTAGAAAATTTGTTTAAGTCATTTGCTAACATTGTACTAAAAACATCTGCTCCTTTTGCATTTAAATGGACTTTGTCAGCAAAATATTCAATTTGGCCCTTAAACCTATTTCCATAATCTAATATTACAAAGTCCTTATCCTTAAGCTTGGGCTGGGTAACATTGGTGCCGTAAAACAACGGTGTATTTAACAAAAATAACTTTATCTTTTGACTTTTACATAAGTCAACAATTTTCTCAAGATAAAAAACTTGGATATCAGAAATATTGCTTGCAGCAATGGGTCCGTTATTTGTTGTGTCAGACGCAATTATACTTAATTGATTAAGGTTTGGTTCAAACCCTCCTAAGTAAGGTAGTTTTTTAATTAATAATTGCCTCTCTAATGAATAAATAGATTGGTAAAATACCTCCGGGATTAATTTTATTGCTATGAATTTAGAAAACTTCGCTTTTGTTATAAATTCTGAAACATCATTAAATCTCATAAACGGGTAGTAACCTCTGGACTTGGATAAAAAGTTTTCATTGTCTAATACCCAAATTGTATCAATGGTGGTCGTCAAATTATGCGGACCGTAAGAAAGAATTACATTTTCAATCTTAATTTCTTTATCTATTAGCGCTTTTAGCTTACAATAGCAATAAAAATAGGCTTCAGCAGAATTTGATAAATTTATTGAATTGGGAAGGTGTTTTTCGGCGTCAAATCCATTTTGGACATGTGAATCACCCAAAATCAGGTAATCTATTTTTTGATGGATGGTAAATTTATGTTCCGTTTGGTAGTAATAAAAATACGAAAACATCACAAAGATAACACCTGTGAGTGATAGGAAATAAGATAGCCTGCGAATAAAGTATTTCATCAAAACGCAAAATATATGAACTCCACTGGAGCCCCTTTGAAATATACAATCATAATAGTAAGCGATATATAAATGGCCCACCTAATTGTAGACGAAGTGATTTTATCTAGAAATTGAGTACTTATATCAGAAGTTCTTGAGTGCCATTCTGCAATAAAAAGAAATAAACCAGCCAATATTAGATGTAAAAGTTTAAGTTTGTCTTGATTTGGGGTGTTGATATTAGGAAAAGCAAAGAAATCAAAACTAAAGATCTTACCTAACATATTAAAAGATATGTCAAGACTCGGTGCTCTAAAAAATATCCAACATAATTGAACAAACAGGAATGTTGTTATCATTCCACGGAGTTCTCTTATACTAGGGAAAATTGAGTTTTCGGAAATTGCGTTTTTTGTATTTATTTTATTTTTAGATAACAGGAAGAGGGGCATGAAGCCAAGTGCATGTGCCGTACCCCATGCAATAAAATTCCAACTTGCACCATGCCAAAATCCGCTAACCAGGAAAATAATAAAGGTGTTTCTAACAGTGATCAATTTCCCTTGCTTTGAGCCGCCCAAAGGAATGTACAAGTAATCCCTAAACCATGAAGATAATGAAATATGCCACCGTTTCCAAAATTCTGCGATATCTCTTGAGAAGTATGGGAACTTGAAGTTTTTTAACAAATCGAATCCAAAAAGATTTGCTGACCCTATTGCAATATCAGAATACCCTGAAAAATCACAATAAATTTGAATTGCAAAAAAGAAGGATCCTAAGAAAACCGCACTTCCGTTATAATTCGTATAATTGTTAAAAATTTCATTTGCAAAATATGCGCTGTTGTCAGCAACTACGACCTTTTTAAATATGCCCCATAATATTAATCTTAAACCAATAGATGCCCTTGCTAAATCAAATTGCCTGATTTTTTGTATCTGAGGCAATAAATGATTGGCGCGTTCAATTGGGCCAGCAACTAAAAGTGGAAAGAAGCAAACAAAAACAGCATAGTCGATGAAATTTTTTACTGGCTGCTGAACTCCCCTATAAATATCGAATACATAAGATAGACCATGAAAAGTGTAAAAAGAAATCCCAACAGGCAGTGCAATGTTTAGCAGAAAGGGGTCAATATGGACACCTAAAAAGCTAAATGCTGTTTGGAATTGGGCAATAAAAAAATTATAATACTTGAATATGGCTAAGATTCCTAGATTATTGATTATACTTAACCACAGAAATTGTTTGGAACGTTTTCTATTTTTAGATGCTACCCCAAAACCATAAGCGAAATCCAGTATTGTGCTTAAAAGCAGTAGGCATAGAAATTTCCAACTCCACCACCCGTAAAAAAAATAACTGGCAACCAGCAACATCAGGTTTTGATATCGAAGGTTTTTCTCGAATATTGTCCAGTACAAAATAAATACAACTGGCAAGAAAAATAAATATTCAAGGGAGTTGAAAAGCATTATGAAGTTGTAATTTTGTTTTTTTTATAGAGGGCGGCAACTGCTTCGAAGCCCTTACTGTGTGTTCTCGTATAAACCAATAAGTTGCTTTCCCAGAACTTCCTTGCCCCATATTTGCCATAAGTCCAGATTTTTCAAACTCGGCAACAAACTTCGCCATTGAAATGCTATCGATTTCGGGGCTAAATAATCTGTAGGGGCGGCAATGATCTGTTTTACGCCATTCGCTTCAAACCAGGCAACAGCTCTGGGCATGTGAATCGCGGAGGTACAAACAATCAGCGGGGTATCTGTACCAAAAGCCGATACATAAGCCGCTGCTTCCGTTTGGGTATTGGTTACAGCCTCTTGAACGAAAATGCGTTCTTGCCCAATCCCTAAACCTATGGCCGTTTCTTTCATCAAGTGGGCTTGGGATTTATCACCTTTGCCTTTAGGGCCCGAAGTAATTAGCTGGGCTTTTGGCAGCTTTAAACAAATACTGACTCCTTCAATTAGCCGCACCAAAGCCACGGGGGCTAAACGCTGCGCACCAAGTAGTCGTGTATCGTCGTTTTTACCTGCGCCTAATACCAGGATATGCACAGGTTTGCCCGCAGCGTGTAAAGCCGCAAGCGCAATGTTGGGCGCATATTTGCTTTCCAATTGTCTTATCAAAAACCTGATGGGCTGTGAAATACTCAAAATGTAGGCTAATATAACCCCAATGACCCATTGTGTACGGGTCCCTTTTGAAAACAAATAAATAGCAGCGGCTAAAAAATATAAGAGTGGATGTAATAATATAAGCATAGTAAAGCCCCGTTTTAGAGCTTATTTTTTAATTAAGCCTCTAAAGACTGTTTAAGCGCGTCAATTTCTCTCATGGTTAATTGCACGATTTCACCATGCCCTGGACAAATAATGGTTTCTTTATCAATTTCTTGAAAAAGGATCGCAAGACTTGCAATATTTTCGGCTTTATTCCCACCCTTAAGCTTTGTTACTACTGGAATTCCTGGAATAAATGAGTCGCCCGTAAAAAGAAAATTGCCTAATTTGAAACTCAAACATCCAGGATTATGCCCTGGAGTCGCAATCACTTTTACTTTTAGACTACCATTTAGGGGCACCAATTCATGATCCTTAAGTATTATTACATTCTCTCCCGCGTAGACAACAGGTTGTTCGTGGTAAAACGAAAGATTCAGTTTATCTGAATACAAAGCATCGCGGGTATGTTCAGCGCAATAAAACATGCAATTGGGAAATGATTCCGCAAGTACATTAATGCCCTGAATGTGATCATAATGAGCATGTGTTAAAAACACGCCTTTGATTAATTGATCTTTTTGAAGATATCGTAATGCCGGACCAGCATTTCCAATATCCACCAACCATACGTCATTGCTACCTGAGCATGAGATACCATACATGTTGGAGGTATATATCTCCGTTGGAATTTGTTCAACGATCACCCCAAAAAGGCCAAAATATCTCCAATGGTGCTAAATGCCCGGATTTGCTCGCCTGTGAGCTTTTTGCCAAATTCTTCATCCGAAAGGACAATCAGGGATAGTTTACCCATTGAATCATACTCTGGAACATCATCAAGCGCCGTTTCAGGTGTTAGCGTACCTTCTTCAATTTCCAGCGTATCTTCGATCCGTTTAATTTTTTCTTCGTTTGTCATGGTATTTTGATTTGTTGATTATGCCTATGTTGTCAAATAGCCCCCGTCGGCCGGGATGGCACTTCCTGTGATAAATGCTGATTTTTCACTGAGTAAAAATAGTATGATGTCAGTAACTTGGGATGGTTTGCCGAGGCCAAGATATTGCCTTTCCAAGACTTTATCTGTTTGATCGTCTTTACTTTCCATCAATGTCTGATATGCTTCGGTTTCAATCTGTCCACAAACCACGGTGTTCACCCTGATTTCTTTTTTATAAAGTTCTTTGGCCAAACATCTTGTTGCAGCCTCCATTGCCGCTTTTGAAGCGGCGTAGGCAGTAATACCAGATCCGCCAGCATGTGCTGAAATAGAAGATATGCCCACAATACTCAATCCTGGATTGTATGTATTTTTTCGCGTAACAAGCCGAATCATTTCAACATAGGATGCAAAGTTCGCTGTCATTACTTGCATTACATCATGGGTTTTAAGCATGTTTATTGGCCTTCTCGACCGGATTCCCACACAATGCACATATCCATCAATTTTCAAAGACCCTGATATCTGCTTTTTCCAAAGATCTTCCAAATTTTCAGGAGATGAAAAATCGGCTTGAAAAAAGGTATGTTGCCCCAAACTGAATCGCGACTGTATCCTGGCCATGCTATCCGTTGAGTTTGTATGCAAAATAAGTGAAGCTCCTAACTCATGCAAGGCTTCAGCCAGATGAAAACCGATTCCTTTTCCCGCACCAGTAATCAGAAAGGTTTTGTTTGTTAAAATATCCACGGTATTATTAAAGGTTAAAGCGTATAGCCGCCATCCAACACAAGATTGGTGCCAGTTATAGACCGAGATTCTGGGCTCAACAAGTAAACCACCATATGGGCCAACTCTTCAGATTCAATTACGCCTAAGGGCTGCTTAGCCAAATCATCTGCCTCGCTTAAAGCCATATTGTCTTGAATAAAACTGTGCTTCATATCGGCCCGTACCCACCCCTTTTGAATGGAGTTTACTCTGATTTTCCGATCCGCCAACTCTGCTGCCAAGCCCCTAATTGAAGCATCCAGGGCTGCCTTTGAAGCCGAATAGGCAATTTTTGACTTGAGGCCCTTTGTGCTGCTTACGGAGGAAAGAGCTACTACGCTTCCGCCATCCTTAAACCGTTTCTTTTTACATATACAACGAGCAAACTCTACAAATGCGTAAAGATTTGCATTCATCATTTGATGTAGAAAAACAGTATTGGTTAAACTTAAAGGGCGAACACCTCCGATCCCGGCTGCATAAACCAAGCCAGAAACAGGAAAGATTTCTGGTGGAAGTTTTTTTATTTCCGGTTCGATAAGTTCGGTATTATAAAAATCAAAAATAAAGAATTCAACCGTCCCAATTCCATTAAAAGCAACATCTGATTTAGGTAGTTGTCTTTCAATTAAAACCACATGATAATTCTGGTTAATCAACTGATTAACAATAGAAAATCCAGTGTCGTTGCCATCGTTTATTACTATAACACATTCCCTGTCTTGCATAATTAGTAGATTGTCAACTGCTTTGCAATCGTTTTATTAATTCAACTAATGCGGCAGCTGAGTTGAAGTTCTCTGGTTTCAGTTCCGTAACCCGAATAGCAATGTTGAATTCATCGTTCAGTTCGGAAATGAGACTTACAAGGTCAAAAGAATCCAACAAACCTTCATCCATTAGTTTATGTTCCTGCATAAAATCAATATCAGGTCTGATTCCCGACATGATTTCTATAACTTTGTCATACATGCTTTAATTGTTGTAGTTTTAAAAGTTTAATCAGCAAATTATTGCGTTTTATCCATATCTCTGCCTGATCTTCCTTATGTATAAAGAAATCTTCATTTGATACGGTGCTTTCGATTTGGTATTTATTAATTTCAAACTCTTGGCCTTTATAATAGATTTTTGGAATTCCTAAAGTTTGTAAAGGCCCATAATCCATCGCCCTAAGAAATGCACTTATCTTTTTGCCCGTCCAGTTAATATCCAACTGCCCGCCATTAGGTATTAGTTTAGCAAATCTGAAGGTATAGCCGGTGGTAAGTTCTTGCGGATGAAATACAGCATCTCCGCATAATAAGAAATCAGATACCTGAACAAATGTCTGATAAGCCTCTGTCATATATGTTCTTAATAACGAAAATGAAGTAGTTATAGGCGTAATTGGTACTTTTTTTTGAATCAGGATGTCACCTTTATCAACCTTTGCAACCACTTTATGCCAAGTCACTCCTCCATAATCTGATTCTTCAAATATAGCCCAACATTCAGTATTGCGGCCTGGATATTCCGGAAGATATGAAGCATGAAAATTAACAATCAGCAATTCTGGATTGGAAATGATATTTTCAGGGAAAATATATCTATTAGAAGCGCTTAATACCAATGTGGGTTTGGTTACGCTTTTTAAAAAAAAAGTCAAATCCTCTTTATCAAACGTTTCATAATGAATCGAATTGGCTTCGCAATAGGATGCTGAAGATATGGCGGCAGTTGATTTATATTCGATAAACGTTAGGTTCAGTGCCTTGGTTTTTAGGAACTTCGCTAATGTATTTGCTATAGTACCACCACCAATTATATATACATCTTTAAAATGCATATTCCTTGTTTTCGTATTGCTTTTTAAGAAGAGGTCTGTCTACTTTACCATTCAGGTTATACGGCATAACTTCTAATTGAATCATAATATTAGGATACATAAATTTGGAAACTCTGTCCTTTAACTCTTTAAGAATGTATTTATTATCCGCATCTTTCCCCTGGTATACTAAAACGATTTTCTGCTTGTCATGGTCATAAAAGCAAATGGAGGTCTCAATTTTATCCATGGAATTCACCAGAATTTCAATTTCTCCCAATTCCACCCGCTGACCCATGTGTTTTACTTGATTGTCCTTGCGGGACAAAAACATGATTTGCCCAAATTCATTATATTTTGCCAGGTCTCCTGTCCGATATAGCGTATCTGGAAAGTGGGAATGCGTTGGGTTTTGGCAAAAAGCCTCTCCTGTTTTTTCTGAATTGTTGTAGTATCCCAAGGCAAGGCAACAGCCCCGCACACATAATTCCCCAGTTTCTTCTCCTTTTACAACTTCATTGTTTTCAGTAAGTAAAAGGATTTCCGTGTTCTTGAATGGAATTCCAATTGGAAGCACCTCCTCATCGGAAAATGCTTTTTCAATTATGTAATAGGTGCAAACCGAGGTAATTTCTGTTGGACCGTACAAGTTTACAAATCGAGTATTGGGTAGAGTGCGCCTCCAGTAATTCAATACTTTGTTATGCATCACTTCACCAGAAAACATTACTTGTTTTAGGGTGTCAGGCTTTTTATCTGCAAAAGCATCAGCATTTGCCAATAATGCTATGGCAGATGCTGACCACATGATTGTATCAATGCTTTTATCAAGTATAAATTCCACCAATTGGCCCATCATCATAAAATAGCTTTTGGGGATTACATACATCGTGGCACCACAACTCAAAGAACTGTAGATATCCTTAATGGATGCATCAAAGTAAAAAGGATTTTGGTTCCCCAAAACATTATTTTCTTCGAATCCAAATGTGTTAACCAGGTTATCGGTCATATCAATGACCGACTGGTGGCAAGTTATTACGCCTTTAGGAATGCCTGTAGAACCAGATGTAAAAGTTGCGTAAAGAGGGTCACGGTCAATAATGCTCCTTCGGATCTTAAGCAACTCCAATTCTTCATACCCATACTGAATAACCTCTTCATAGACCAAAGTCAACAGACCAGGTGCTACGGATTCCGCAAATGCTTTGTCTTGCCGTAAAACGAGCGTTGCCAACGGATCAAGTGTCTGAAGGATCAGTTCGATACGCAACTTGGGCATCTGAATATCAATCGGGACATAAAAGTTGCCACTGTATGCTACCCCCAAAAAGCAGACCAAGCTCTCGATATTGCGATCGACAAATACAACGATGGGTTTGCGTCGAGCGCCATCGGTTTGTTTGAATAGCGCGTATCCAATATTTTTTGCAAGATCTGACAGATCCTGATAGGAAATATGCCTTTTATCGTCTGCAAATGCAACTTTGTTCGGTACACGTGAGACCGAATTTTCCAGGTATTCTAAAACATTGTACTGCATTGATATTATAATTCGCTTGCTGAACGGATAATCCCTTCTTCAAAAATGCTGTCGTCTTCGATTATGGGAAGGATATCTTTCGTGTTTATTTTTACCGAAAATACCCCCCAAGATAGTCCAACCCCAAACCCATTAAACATCACATTGATGTCCTCTACTGGAGCATTCCCGTACCGGTCACATAATGTAAGTGCTGAAGATGCCCCGGAGGTATTTCCAAACTTACTCAGCGTAAGTGGCATTTTCTCAACCGGGATTTTTAATTTTTTTGCTATTTGTTGCAAAATCAGCCCATTGGCCTGGTGAAAAGCAAAACAATCGTAATCATCCACACTTGTTTGTGTCAATGTCCAGTAGTCTTTGATTAACTTCGGAACATCCGTTATTGTGAAGGTAAATACAGAGGTGCCCTGCATGACAGAATGATGTAGGGTGCGCTCTATTCCATCATGGTAAATTTCAGGCTCATGGCTTGCATTCAAATTTCGATAACCACCCGCAGGGACCATCAAATAGCGATACCCGTTTCCATCTGAGCGGAGCAGGCCTGTAACAGGTTCGATTTCTTCAGTTTTTTCCAACAAAATTGCCACACTTGTCTCGCCAACCAGCATGATTGAGGCCTTATCCTTTGGGTAAGTAGTTTTTCCGGCAGTATCTCCTACAATCAGAATGGCCTTTTTAATATCGGAATTTTGCATCATGGATGCAGCAACTTGAAAGCCGTAAACAAGGGATGAGCAACCTAAGTTGATGTCAAAAACAGCACAATCAACGGGAAGATCTAATCTTTTGTGTACGATAAAAGAAGAACCTGGTCTTCTATAATCTCCGCTGGTAGTGCCAAATATCAATAGTCCGATATCGTTTTTATCGATACCTTTTTCCGACAGTAGTCTTTGAGCGGCAGTATACCCCATATCAGAGGCCGTCTGAAATTCGGTTGTCCTTCGGGTCTCCGAAATTCCGGTCATCTGCATAAACTTATCGACATCCTCGGACCCAAATAGTCCCTTATAGGATTCGGTTTTAATAACTTGCTTAGGAATCACACTTGATATCCCCGCTATTCGAATGTTGCTGAATCTAAATACTGGCATGGCGTTATTTTTAGATGTCTATTTTTCGTGCCGGATTACCAAAGTACAGGTAGCCGTCCTTCGTATTACGTACAATGTAACTTCCGGCTCCAATTCGAGTATTATTGCCAATTTTTACATATTGTAATACCACTGAACCAACTCCGAAAAGGTTAAGGTTTCCAATTTGAACACCACCAGAAATTCGGCTTAAGGGCATGAATATATTAAATGAATCTACCTGGACATCATGCGCTAATGCTGAGATGCTATTAAACTGGTTAAAATCTCCGATTTCCACATCGCAAGAAAATGAACAGGCTCGAACAATTACATTACCCTTTCCTATCTTAAAGGAAGGTGGATCCGCAAAGAAGACATCCGGATGTATTAAGTTTGGATATTGGATCAAAGGGTTTTGAATTTTGTCGACTATCAGTTTAGTGGTTTTGGGTTGGCCGATTGCAAAAACGATAGCAATAGGCACGTTCCAAGCATTTAGGTCGTTAATATTGCCAAGTACCTTTCCAAAATGAGAAATGGAAGTCCCTTGATCGATACCATCATCAAAAAAACCTAATAATTCCCAGATAGGTTTTTTTTCATTGATTTTATTAATGATACAGGCAACTTCTTTGCCAAAACCGCCCGCTCCATAGATGGCAATAGGTGTCATGTCTAATTTATTTACTACTTTTGAGTTAAAAAAGACGCAAGGCTAGTTTTCCCCCCTAAAGGGCTCAAAATTCGGAGCGCTAATATTTTTCCGGAGAAAAACCTTCAAAGTAGTTAGCCAAAGAATTTTAAGATCTAGCCCAAATGAAAGATTATCGACATACCAAACATCTAATTCAAATTTTTCCCTCCATGATATGGCATTTCTACCATTGACTTGTGCCCAGCCAGTAATTCCTGGCTTTACTTCATGACGCCGAAACTGTTCTTTTGAATACAACGGAATGTATTTTTCCAATAATGGCCTAGGGCCAATTAGGGACATGTCCCCTTTAATTACATTGATGAGTTGAGGTATTTCATCAAGTGAAGTCAAGCGCACGAACTGTCCTACCGCTGTAATTCGCTTTTCATCAGGAAGTAATTTTCCATTTTCATCGCGTTCATCGGACATGGTTTTGAACTTTAAAATGGTAAAAATTTTGGCCTCCACACCAGTCCTTTTTTGAAGAAAAAATATACTCGCTCCTTTGTTGGCAATTCTTATTGCTGCCATAAGTAGCAAAAAAATAGGGAAAAGTATGATTAAACCAATCAAAGACAATGTAATATCAAGCATTCGTTTTCCTATATATCTGTAAAGTTTCATTATAGGTATTGAAATGCGTTTTCTTTGACGAAATTAACAGATGCCGCAAGTGCATTTGAAGAGTATTCCTGTCTTTTATCTGGATTTTGTTTCAAATCAAGGATAAAATCTTTCATACCGGTTATATCTTCTTTAGAAAAACTTTTGCCACAGTCATAAATCTGCGCAAGTTTTGCAATTTCAGAATTATCAGGGGCAATGCACAACATAGGGCTGCCGGTGGCCAATATGTTATAGGTTTTGGAAGGAACGCTTAACAGAGAACTGGAGATATCTATGGTAACTACCGCAACATCCGCAGTAGCTAAGGAATAAGGTAATATTTCAGAAGGCTGCCATGGAAAGAATAATACGTTGGAAAGGTCATGTTTCTTTACTAACGATTTCAGTAAATCCTTTTTTTGTCCCTCACCTATCAACACAAAACTAATATCTTTTTCTTGGCGCATTTCGATTGCCAAATCAATAATAGACTCTACATTATGGGTATAACCCATATTTCCAGAGTACATGACGACAAATTTCTCTGAAAGATTATGCTCTAATGCAAAGATATTCGTAGACCGAGGAACCTGTTTGAATTGGCCAGATCCTGGCCAATTTGGAATCACCTGGATTTTGGATGCCTCTACATACAGACCAAGTTGTTCAGCCATGCCTTCGCTAAGGGTTATTACCTTTTTTACCTTTGCAAATATTTTTTTATTCGCTGATGCCCAAAGTTTATAAAAAAGGTTGTTTTCTTTAATTCCTACTGTTTTTAGCGCGTCCGGGTAGGTATCATACACAACAACCGAAAATCGATTCGGCAAAAACAAGGATGAAAGATATGCCATGGGCGGGTTGGTAAAATAAACCACTTCAAAATCCCGGTACTTAAAAAGTAAAGCAAAAAAAACCTGAGTAGATCCCCAAAACCATGTCCATAAACGTTTTACCGTGCTCTCACGGTTGTAACGAACCATTCTTTGAATGCTTATTGCTGGAAGTAAATCTCTTTCCATCTTGCGAACAAATCCAGTCATTAAAACAACCTTCTCGTAACGCGTTGTAAATGCGTTCGCAATATCGATTGTGAGATAGCCTGTGTTTTGATTAATTAAAATAATTTTTTTCTCTGTTTTACCCATTACAACTATATTCTATAATGTATTTGTCAGTAAAGAAGACCTCTCTGATTCAATAAGTTGGCCCAACTCATTTGTGCTTAAAAATTCTACATCTGGCCAAAGATTTTGTATACTTTTAATTAATAAACGGAGGGATTTTATCCCTTTGTCCCGATTGGCAGGGTCAATAAAGCCAACATAGTTTACCCGGTGTGTTGAAATTAATGCAGGTTTTTTCCACCTGAAGGCTATCTCAATCTCCTTTAGACAATTACCTATCCAATCTTTTACATAGGAGTGCTCGCCCCAGGCCACGGGTTCAAAAAAGCAATTGCGCACAATGCATATTTGACCTAATGAATTTTGCTTACCAAGCCAGTTAAGTTCTCTTTTAAATGATCCGTCGCCCAATGGGTAAAGTCTATTTTTAGAGCGGGTAAGGTACTTGACCCCAATATCGTTCAAAGTTGCTTCTAATTCTTTTGGTTCTTCGGCATTTGGTGCTATAAAGGCTAAAGGCTTATACCCGCAATATTTTTCAAACAAGGTTCCCGCCTCTTTTAAATACAAATGAAGTTGCTTGACCTCGTCTTTGCTTTCTGGGAATAAGGCGCCCAAATAATTAGGATAGGACTTGCCTTTAAAGGAGGACGCACCCACTGATTTATGGCTGAATGCTGTGCGCATGCCTTCGTCGCCGGTTTGAAGGATTCTAAGGTAACGAACCACATTGATGTGCTCCCTTCCATGCAAGGCAGGCGAAAATAACTTTTCTTCAATTCCCTTTTTCCACATATCCAGGACTTTATCATGCTTAGGGTATTCATTCAAAGTTTCTTCAAGCGGCTGAAAATAGTATTCTTCAAAGTTAGATGCAGCAATTTTATCAAAGTCAGGATTGCCCATAATACACATAGGGGTAAATACAGGGTGGTTGCCGGACTTATCTTTAATGTCACTTAGAATACTGAAAAGATCTTGAAGATCCTCGTTTGATTCTAAGGCATCTACCGTGTCATAGTGTGTCTTAGAAACATCAAGTCCTACCGCTTGCATCCCTAAAAAAGCCTCGCGGTTATGCACTCTCACACTGCCCCAATCATCTGATTCTATAACGATAATCTTTCTATTCGTTCTCCAACCAGGAATTTGACTAAGGTTGCAAATTATTTTGGATTTGATTGAGTTTTTATACATTGCTTTTATTAAGTATGTTAATATATAGATTCAAATATTTTTGATATTGGATACTTTTGTTAAAAAGTTTCAAGGCTCTATCACGACAGGTTTTTTCGAAAAATGGTTTACCCATCTCTGAAATTTGACAGATAGCCTTATATAACCCTTTGATATCTCCTTTTTCAACAACGATCCCAGTTTGGTCATCAATAGCCTCAGGGCTTCCTCCCGTACGATATGTTACCACAGGAGTACCACAAGCCAATGCCTCCAGGTTGGTAGTCGGAAAATTATCTTGAGAAGTGGGATTAACAAATACATTTGCAACAGTATACCACTTAGCCAAATCCTCAATGCGCTCCGTTCGTGGCAGTCCTAAAATTCCTTTGGGAAGTTGTTTAATCTCGTGATTATTTAGACCAATCATTACTATTTGGAATGAATTATCTAACAATTGGTACAAATTTATAAAATCTTGATAACCCTTTCGATTTGTCCAAATACTTGCGCATCCCAAAATTATATTTTTGCCTTCAAAGCCATATTTTTTCCTTAAAGTAGAACTTGTTGGTTTAAATACATCTATATCAACACCTGAGGCCATCACATGAACTGGATAATCCTTTAAAAAAGAATGCTCAATTCGGCTGGATAACCAATTAGAATGAACAATCAACTCCATATTTTTTAAACCCGAGAACAATTGTTTTTTGTCTGCAAAATTTCGAAAAGAATTATCTACCAAGGCCCTAGGATAGTTCCGCGATTTCGGGCAATCTACGCAATGTGTCATCCATTTTTCGCAATTTATATCATCAAAATATGTACAATGCCCGGTAAAAGCCCAGCAATCAAATAAAGTCCACAATACTGGAATTTGTGATTTTCTAAGATAATCAAACAAGATACCAATATGTAGATAATATCCGTGTAGGTTATGCAATCCTATAATATCCGGGCCGATTTTTTCAATTTGTTGGATAAGTTTTAGAGTGGCGGACTTTGATCCAAATCCATGCAAATCAAAAAGTAAAGTTTTTGCACCATGTGCATAAACATCAAAGTCAGTTCCTATTTTAATTGTATTAGAGTTACTTGGTCTATTTCCTCTACCATATGCTATATAACTTTCATGGCCATGCGCCATCAATACCTTTCCAATATCTTCTGCAATTCTACCAGTAGAGCCGGAATTGACAACTGAATTAATTTGGAGTATCTTCATTAAAAAGTAAATATATTTTGGTAATTCGTAAATAAAGATTCATAATGCTTTTTTTAATTTGCAGTTAATAACTGTAAAAACTGAGCGCCAATGTTTGAAACCGAAAATGCTTGTATACTTTTTTTAGCAGATAGCCCAAAGGTCTCTCTTAACGCAGCGTTATCCATCAGCGCTGTTAAACGCTGAGAGAACAAATTATAATCAAATAACGGCACAAGAAATCCATTCTGCCCATCTTTGATCATATCTGAAGGCCCGGCAATGCAATCGAAGGCAACAACTGGCAAACCAGCAGATTGTGCTTCGCCAATCACGTTAGGAAAGCCTTCGGAGCTAGAAGTGAATGCGAAAATTTTACTGCGTAAATAAAAGTCTTCTACATCAATCCTTTTTCCAGCTAGATGTACTAGGTCCTTAGCTTCTAAATCATTGATCAAGGTTTCTAAACGGACTTTATTCTGTTGCTTCTGCGCGTCATCACCTACTATAATAAGCTTCCAGCCGGGTTTATTAAGGCGAACAAACAGCTTAATCAGTTCATCGTGATGCTTGCTTTTAATCAGCCTACCGACAGAAAGCACAATATTTTCTTTAATGATGCTTGGTTTATCTGGTATTTCTCTGATCGGATTGCCAATTACCATAATGTTGGGGTGATTAAACATACCTTCATATATCCGTTTCGCTTTTTCGGTCTGGGCGATCACTCCAGCAGCTTTGGGATAAAGCCAATTACGCAATCGGTCATGTAAATATCCCAAACTTTTGTCGGGCTGACAACGATCAGAAATATAAATTGGATAAGGCAATCCAAATAAAGCCAACAATACAAAGTTATTCCAATACTCTCCAAAACTCAAAATGCTATCTGGGCGATGGTTTTTGATCTTCGATCTAAGAAAGGCAAGCGTTCTCAGCGTATGCCAAAAGCGTTTGCGATTATCAAAATCAAAACCAGGGCGATGAACTATGAGGTTAACTGGAATTTGGTAGAAAATGTCTCGTTTGATACCATAGAGCACTAAATGTACCTCCAATTCAGATTGCTGACAAAAATACCAAGATAACTCTGACATTACACGCTCCATTCCACCAGGATGCAGGGATGGAATCAATAAAAAAAGCCTTTTCTTATTCAATATTTATTTCACTGCCTGGATCAACGCGCCAGAAGTAACCAGATCCTCTTCGGTAAAGGTAACATTGGGAACTTTTGGTGATTGCCCCTTTAAAAAATTCTCTCGTTGCACTGGAATGATATTTTTAACGGTAAAGCCAGCTCTTTCTATCATTTTCACGTGAGCTGATAGTGGCAAGCGATTCATAGGATATTTCCGACCATGGGCTAATATGTCCCACATGGTTTCGCCAATAAACCAGTGCCCATTCCATTCCTTAGTCATTTCATGGGTTTTGAAATCTACCTGATGGGAAATTACACCACCTTTCCTCAACCACCGATACATTTCGTGATAAGCGAATTCTATATCAGCTACGTGTTCCATCACTGCTTGTGAAAAAATCAAATCTATATCCTTTATGTCTTCGCGTATGTTATTTTGCCAGGGCACAATATATTGAATACTTAGATCAGTGGGCCCTGTAACGTTTTGCAAGGATTTTTTGATTTCCTCCTTTCTTTGTAAATAGTATTCATTTTTAAATGAAAGATACCGGGAGGGAAAATCATACGATGGTAATTTAGGGGCAGTATTACGCTGTTTTAGTGTATTAGGAATCGGCGTTTTATTTACAAATAGATTACAAAGTTCATTATTGATGGCTAAATTAGCATTTAAATTCGCGTGCTCAATGACATCAAATGCAAAATAACTTGAAGCTCCAGTATATAATGCACTCATGCCAATTCCCAAAGAATCACCTGGTCCTATTTCTGCTACTTTCCTAATGTCCGATACACTTCCAAAAATTTGATTATCAATAAGATAATGAAGATGACGCAACCAGACACTGTAACAATATTCACTGGAAAAAGAACCGCCAGAACCAGGTCGGACAAACATTGTGGATGGTAGGACGTAACTTGCAATACCTCTCACAAGAGGATAAAGTCTAACTTGCATAAACAGTTATTTATATAGTGAATTTGTTTTGTTTTAGAAGGCTCTCTACCATCCATTCTTCTTTGATCGTTTTACCTTCATGCCATTTCAATTTTTTGTCCCAATAGCCAGGGCAACTATCATATGCCTCTGCGGCATAACCATAGCTAAGTTCTACAATTAGCGGATTATTATTTGAATCAAATATAAAATCAAATACACCAACTTGAATTCTAAGTTTTTCAGTTACCTCAAAAGAGGTTTTAACACACCGTTCATCAAACAATTCCTTTTCAAAAGCAAAATTTCCACTACCCGAAGCCCGAAAGTCATTTTCTCTAACATAACGTTTTAAAGCAAATGCCTTTTCATCAATAATAATAATACGAATATCTGAATCATTGTTTGGTATAAAATCTTGAAAATAGACATATCCAACTTCTTTAGCTCCTAATCGGGCATATTTTGGAGGCCATAAAATTCGTAAAACTCCTTTAAATACCTCCTCGAAATGTATTTTGCCCAATTGAAACTTCCGCAACCGTTCCTTCAGACTACCCCAGGCGTCGTATTTTGAAAAACCTTCTCCAAAGGCTTTTTTGATAATCTTTAATGCTTGTTTTCGAGTTTTAACCAGTTGAACATTTTGGGAGCCTGCACCACCTCGAAGTTTAAATACTTTTGGGAAAGTTGATTCCCTTGCCCATGTGAGTGCTTCTTGTTTATTAAAGAAAACGTAGGTAGGGACTATTGGAGCTCCAATTTTTTCAAACAGATATTTTTGAGCTACCTTATCGTCAAAATGCCATGCAGTATTAAAATCTGGAAAAACCTTAAAGCCAGTATGTTCTAACGCAAATAAAATTTGTTTGGCAATTATATTGTCTTTGTGGTTACCTTGGTTAAAATGCCACATTACTGCCTTACAATCTTTTAACTGATCGATGAGATCATTGGCATAGCAATTCACCAATTTATAAGGGATGCTATTTTTCTCACAATAAGCAATCCATCTTGGATGGAAACCAAATTGGCTGTTGTGTATGGCGATCATCTTAGTCCAAATATTGATTAGCCCAAATTTCAAAACCAACCATCAACCAAATCGCATCCAATTGATCGGAACGCAGGTGGGATGGGTCTTTCATCCAGGTTTTCAGTTGATTTGTTTTAAAAATGCCACGCTTTTCTATACAGGGTAGGTAATCATTATCCCATTTTGACCGAAATTCTTCGGAAAGGAAAAAAGCCTTTAAGGGAATCCCAAAGCCCATTTTATCACGATAGGCAAAAAGGTTTCCGAATATCCCGGCACAAAGCTCCTTTAATATCCACTTGGTTTCCCATTTGCCCTGATGCTTTTTAATAAGGTATTGATCGTTAATATTCATAGCGGCTGATATCACTTCATTGTCCAAAAAAGGCACACGATTTTCAATTGAATGTGCCATAGACATTTTGTCCTGGCGCATTAGTAAATCCGGAAGATAAGTAATCAGTTCATATTTCCTTTTTTTTCGCTGGATATCATCTGTGATAGACTGCCATATATCTTTGCGCCTACGTATTGCTTGTCCAAGTGAGAAATTAGGGTAAAGTGCACTGGCCGTAGCAATACTTCCAAAAGAAGTTAAAAGCAGGTAACGCTCGTTTGGGTTGCATAATAATTTTAAGTATTTTACAAAGTCGCGTTTGTTTCTAAGTAGCGTCTTAATAGTTTTGAGACTCCAAAATGTATCAAATATTGGTATAAACCTATCGTACCCAGCCAAACACTCGTCGGCTCCTTCTCCACTTAGCAAGACTGTAACATGTTTTTTGGCTTCCTTACTGAGTAGCTTAATTCCGACGGTGTTAGGATGATTGAGTGGTTGTTCAAAATGCCAGGTAGCCTCTTCAATTAAATTAAAATAAGATTGGGCATCCATTGTGATCTGATGCGATTTAAGATGAATTTGATTAGCTACTTGATCAATGTATTTCTTTTCAGAAAACCGCTGGTCACTAAATACTATTGAGAACGTCTCCAACGAACCATTGATTACTTCTTGTGCGGCTATTGCGGTCACCATTGAAGAATCTACCCCGCCTGAAAGTTGACAACCGAGTTTCACATCACTGATCATGTGTCGCTTTACTGCATTTTTTAGGGCAGATTCTAATACCGTTGCAATATTATTTTTTATTGGTGATGTGCATTCCTGATGCAAGTTATAATATTCAATTTGCTGAATACTTCCATCCTTTTGAATTTTCCAATAGGTTCCAGGGGTAATGTTGACAATATTTTTAAACAGGGTAGCATTGATGGTATTTCGATAGAGTAAAAATTCGGAGAGGTGTTCCGGTTCCAACTCAAAATTGAAACCAGGCAAAGCTTTGAAGCTTTTCATTTCCGACGCAAAAGCGATGCGATGTTCTTGAAGTAATACATAAAGAGGTTTAATGCCCATACGGTCGCGAACCAAGTAAAGTTCCTTGTTGCGACCGTCATAGATGGCCAGTGCGAACATCCCATTTATCCTTTCAAGCAAGCCCTCCAAACCAAAAGCAACATATAGGTAAAGTACCACTTCTGTATCACTCGAACCCTTAAAAACAAATCCTTTACGGATTAAATCCTCTTTAAAATCAAAGGCATTAAATACTTCGCCGTTCATCATTATCACGACGCCACTATCAGAATGAAGCATCGGTTGATGTCCAGAAGGGCTTAAATCCAAAATGCTAAGACGATTAAAGCCAAATACCAAATTGGGTTTAGTGGTAAAAGGCGCTTGGATTTGGGCTGGCAACTCTTCCATTACTCCAATATCCATTTGAATGCCTAGTACACCTGTATCATCCGGACCTCTATGTTGCTGTAAGGCAAGCATGTCTAGAATAATATTTGAAGTTTTTTCGCTTATTTTGTTGGTAAGTAAATAACCTGCAATTCCACACATATATTTATTGGCTTCTGTTTAATGCTGCTAACAATACTTCTCTGTGGGATTCGCATTGTGTTAGAATTTGCAGCATTTGTTGTTTTGATTTACCCATTATATTTGGTAAAAATCCACGTTTATGAAGCGCTATTAAATATTTATTACGATAAGGTTGAATTCTTGACAGCATTACAGGTTTTAAGGTTTTGCAATACTTATCAAAAGATGCTTGTAGGGAAGATTCATCCAAAATTATTGCATTCAATCGTTGGATTTCTATTTCTTGCTTTGCGGTAGCCTCAGCATCTAACATCTTTAGCCCGATGTGTTCATCGTTCTGGTGAACAAAATCGTATTCAAAATCTATTTTTTTTCCTTTTTCAAAAGTAATTCTCAACAACATTCCTTTGTTCCAAGTACAATTGCGCATTCCAGGCCAGTCAAAACAGAAATTCCCTAAACTGTAGAAAATGGGTTTCTCTTTATAGACCTCATAACCCGAAATAATATGTGTATGATGCCCTACCACCGCGTCTGCCCCTGCATCAACCATGAATCGGAATTGAGCTTTTATCCTTGGGCTTGGTAAAGCAAAATGTTCATGGCCACCATGAAGTATTACGATAATTGCATCCGCTTGATTTGCTTTAGCTTCTTGTATTTTTAAAATTGCACGCGGAAAGTCAATGGGATTGCATCCTGGTTGGTCTCCCTGGGTGGTTGACCATTCATTTTCAGTCATATTAATAAGAGCAATCCGAAAGCCGTTGTGTACTGAAATATAGGAATCGGAAGCCTCCTTTAGATTGGCTCCACTTCCAAACCAGGATATATTATGTTTAGTTAAACTTGAATATGTTTCATGCATGCCTCCCCAACCATAGTCTTTAAAATGATTGTTTGCAGTAGCCACAACCTTGCAATTTAGGTAATTGAGCATGGCTGCAGTATCTGGCAATGATTTAATATGAGGACCTGTTTTAGCTATCCGACCAATACCACTTGTCAAAGGGCATTCTAAATCCAGGATATTAAGATCATTTTTTTCAAAGAATGGAAGTACAGGCTCTAGTTTGTTTTGCCAGGTATCCAATTTCCAGACATCCTCCATTCGCTCCCAGGGACAAAAATCTCCAGCTAATCCAATGCTTACTTTACTCATTTTTAAATGTATTCACTTAGTTTATCGGTTGAAATGAATTTTATTTCGGGCCACCGTTTAATTATTTTTTGTAACAGCAGTTTAAATTGCCGTAAACCATTTTCTCTGTTTTTAGGATCTATATAGCCTACATAATTTATCCTGTGGGTACTGATAACAGCGGGTTTTTGAAACAAAAAGGCAGCATTTATGCCCGCCATGGCATGATCTGTCCAGTCGATAGTAGGATTAGTTACAGGTTCAAAAAAAACATTTCGAATATTGTATCTGCTCCCAAATTTATTTCTTTCACCGAATACATGTTTTACCCTTTTATATTGGCCAAAACTACCAGTTGGCGCCAATTGATTTGACATACCTTGAATCCATTTTATACCCAATTCACCAAGTGTTGACTCAATTTTAGAATCCCAATTGTAACATGGGGCAATAAAAGAACTTGGTTGAAAACCAAAAGTTTTCTTGAAAATTTCCATACCTTCTTCAATAATTCTCTTGTGTAGACTTACTTCCATAATGTCATTCCAGTCGTAGGCTTCCATAAAAGCGTAATCTTCCTTTCCTGAATATGTGCAACCCCAATCAAAGGTATATCGAACGAAAGGATCGCCACTTTGCAAGGCCTTCATCCACCGAACGATATTTAAGTGCTCCCTTCCATGAAATTGCGGTCGATAAATATGTTCATGTATTCCTTTTTTCAAAATCGCTAAATTTTGATGATGCTTAGGATATTTTTTATAAGTTTCTGTAAAAGGTTCAAAATAATATTGCTTGTAATCAGATGCTTTTATGCGCTCAAAATCCGGATTGGCCATTATGGAGTTGGCTGTTATGATAGGGTGTTCTCCATTAGCATTTTTTATAGATAATAACAAATCGAATAAGTATTCCAAATCCTCAGTCGAAGCAAGAGAATCTACTTTATACATGCTTTTGGAGAGATTCATTCCTTGACTTTCGAATGCCTGAATTGCCTGCTTAGAAGGTGTTCGAATTGCTCCCCAATCATCAGATTCGATGACCAGCAGTTTGTCATTTATCCTTTCTACTCCTTTACAATTAGTTTTTAGCCCGCTTAGAAAGGATTTTATGGTTTGGTAGTCCATGATTTTCATAACTAAATATTCATACTAAAATTAATCAAAAAGAATCGTATTTTTTATATTAAATATTGGAACGATATCAATTGGGTTGTCTAAATATTTTCAGAGAGTTTAAAAAATCTAATTTCAATTGAATTTATAAATTAATGGTAAAACTCTATTTATTTATTTGCAAATAAAGTAATTTCTAAAGTTTTATCTTTTTAATTTGTTGTTTAAATCAATAGCAATAAATTTCCCTAATTCGGCGGAATTCCAAAACTCAACATCAGGCCATTTTTGCATTATTGTTTTAATAATGCGAGATAATAGTTTAAGGTTCCGATCACTATTTTCTTGGTTTATGTACCCTATGTAGTTTAAACGATGAGAAGTTATTATTGCAGGTTTTCCCCAGAAAAAGGATGTTTTTATTTGTGCTAAACAATTATCTAATTCTTTAGATGTTCCATTGATGGATGGTTCAAAAACACAATTTCTTACAGTATATAATTGATTTAGGTTATTCAACTCACCTGTGGTATGTCGCAAATGTCCTCCACCTATAGCTATAGGCAGATTTTGCACTTTTGATCCTTGAATAATTTTAATGCCTATTTTGTTCAGGGCTTCTTCTACTTTATTGTCCCAAAAGTAATTAGGAGCAATAAAACTTTCTGATTTATAGCCAAAAATAGATTTGAACATATTTCCAGCATCGATAATTGTTTGTTGGATTTCAGGGTATTGCTCAATATTATCATAATCAAAAGAGGCTAAATAACTTCTTCTTTTTTCAGACGTTATGGTAGTACTCAGGCCAAATAGACCATGATCAAATGCCAATCGCGTTTCAGGCAATCCTTTTCGTAGGCCTTCCATCCAACGGTTTATGTTAAGATGTTCCTTCCCGTGAAGTTGTGGATAAAAAACCCCTAATTCCTTACCTTTTATCCAAATTTCAAAAGATTTGGTATGTTTTGGATGCTTTTTTAATGTTTCCGTAAAGGTTTCGCAATAATAATTATTAAAATTGGACGCTCTTATTTTTTCAAAATCAGGGTTGGTCATAATTGCATTTGCCGTAATGACCGGATGATTTCCATTCAAATCTTTAAATGAAACAAGGACATCAAATAGACGATTGAGGTCATTTTCACTCTCTAAACTATCATATCTATTATATGGGCATTTATCAACCTTTATACCTGATTTAAGTAAAGACTGATACGTTTCCTTAGAGGGCATTCGAATACTGCCCCAATCATCAGATTCAATTACAACAATTTTCCGATTCGTGCGCCAACCAGAAATGTTAGACACATTTCTTTTTATTATATCTTTTATATTGAACAAGTTCATTGTTTTATTAAACCCTTAACTTAACATGGCAATTAATTATTATTTGAGTGAAAAGAAGTTGCATTATTAATTTAACGCAACATGTAAAAACGTTAAAATATTAAAAAATCAACTTTCATGCCAAACGACCCTTTTTATATAACTTGTATAACTCAATATTATTCGAACGACTTTTTCAGAAACATTTGGAATTGAATAATCCGAAACAAGCCTAACGTTTCTTTCTTTATTAATTTTCTGCAAACGCAATTGTTCCAAGGCTTGTAAAATTCTTTCTGAATTTAAACCAACCATCATTACAGATGCTTCCTCCATCGCCTCAGGCCGTTCGTGCGCATCCCTGATATTAAGCGCCCTAAAGTTCATAATTGAAGATTCTTCACTGATTGTCCCACTATCGGAAAGCACTACAAAAGAATTAATTTGCAAAGCATTGTAATCTGAAAATCCCATAGGCTTTTGCCATTGAATCAATGGATTCAAATGGATCGAGTTCTTTTCCATTGCTTCCAATTTCTTTCTAGTCCTGGGATGTGTACTAACAATTATTGGAAATTGGTATTTTTCTGCGATCAAATTTAAGGATTCCAATAAGCCAAAGAAATTCTTGTCATTGCTGATGTTTTCTTCACGATGTGCTGAAATGACAAAGTATTTGCCTTTTTCCAGACTCATCCGTCCTAAAACATCGCTTGCTTGAATTTTAAACATATAATGGTTTAAAACCTCAAACATTGGGGAACCCGTTTTTATCACGCGGTCTGGTGATAAACCTTCACGTAGTAAATATTCCCGGGCTATATCTGAATAAGTTAGATTTATATCTGACACATGGTCAACAATTTTTCTATTGGTTTCTTCGGGTACTCTTTGGTCAAAACATCTGTTTCCTGCTTCCATGTGGAAGATTGGAATATGTCGTTTTTTAGCTGGAATAGCGCATAAACATGAATTCGTATCGCCAAGGACCAAAAAAGCATCTGGGTTAACCTCTTCCAAGATAGGATCTATGTTTATTAGTATCTGGCCCACAGTGGCTGTAGCGGTTACTCCAGCTGCGTTCAAGAAGTAATCTGGTTTTCGAATTTCTAAATCCGAATAAAATACTTCATTGAGTTCGTAGTCGTAATTCTGTCCTGTATGAACTGTAATATGTTCAATTGCAGGACTTTCATCTAATGCCGCCATGACCCTGGATAATCGGATTATTTCCGGCCGTGTTCCAACAACGGTCATTACTTTTAGCTTTTTCATATACAAATTCTGTTGGTCAGTATCTTTTATTTCAAGAGGCTAAATGTGTGGATTATTAGTGGTTATTTTGATTTGTTTTTTCATCTGGGATTTAAACTATTTCAAACCAAGTATCTGGATCATCTGCATTATACGGTTCGTTTATCCAGAAAATAGTGTATAATATATCTTCACCGATATTTTTTATATTATGGGAGTACCAAATAGGCATATCCACATAAGCAGGTTCTTCACCATTTAAGTAAAAATCAAATGTCTCAATGGTTCCAATACGTCTTAACTGGATCAGTGCTTTACCTTTAATTACAGCAAACCGTTCAATTTTCCGAGTATGATAATGATTGCCTCTGGTAATTCCTGGTACAGTTGTAGAAAAAGAAACCTGTCCTGGTATTCCCAACCGAGCAATTTCTACAAAAGCCCCCCTGTTATCTGGATGTTGTACGAATTTCCTGGGGAAATAATTGGGTATATCCATATAACACCTATAGCTATTGAATAAATTATGCTCGAAAGAATTATTTATCTTGGGGAATTCTCCATTATCCTGATAGGTGATTTTATAATAGTGCAGCAGGCTCAGAATTTCCGAAACCTTCGCTTCAGCGGTATGTGGTAAATAAAGTTCGTGAGAATTGTCTTCTGTTCGAATTGCTTCAAGGATTTCTTGCACCAATTCGCCCACATAAATTAATTTTAGGTGTCCATCTATCTCAATTTTAGGCTTCTCATCTCTGGCTACTTGATGACAAAATGTTGCTACCACTGAATTATAAAAAGGGTGCCCAAATGGGCCGAATACATTGGGAATGATTAAACCACTCAATCGACCTTCATTGTTGTTGGCCCAATTTGACAACAAAAGACGTCCTTCTTTTTTGGATTTACCATAAAGATTGTCTCGTTCTTCTTGCGTAGTAGAAGAAATAATTACATGCGCTTTATGTTGCGTTTTTTCCAGTGAATCAATTAGTCTTTTTACCAGATCAGTATTCAGGCGATAAATTTCCTCGGGTTCGTTATGGCGATTGAGCGCTGCGAGATGAACAATTACATCGCATTGTAGAACAAAGGTTTCCAACTCCGTTTCATCATCGAAAAATGAACGCTGAAAATCAATGAGTTGAAATTCTTCTTGAAATAATTTTATGGTATGGTAAAGGTGGTACCCTACAAAACCGTTTTGACCTGTAATGCCTATTTTTTTCATGTATTTACAATTTATTAAAAAATTAGGTTTGAAAATTACAGTTTCATTCGATCTGATTTTTTTAAACAAGAATCCTGCAAGCAGATTTTATACCCAAGGCAATACGTCCAAATGAACCCTCCAATCATCTCCCTTGGATTCCTCCAAACCAAAATCAGAAAATACCATCAAAACGCTTCCTTCTTCAAGCGCTTGAAAACCATTATAATAACCTCCTGGAATTTCAAGAACCCTACTTTCTTTATCTGATAATTGGAATTCAGCCATTGTTTTATTGTCTTCCATCAGAACGGACTTTACTAAAAATCTACCTTTTGCTGCATAAAACCATTTTGTTTCCCTTTTATGCCCTTGCCAAGCTCTAACTACGTCTTTTCTAGGTTCAATACAATACATCCTTAACACATTGCGCATATTAAAATCATTCACGAAGCGCAAACTTCCTCTTTCATCTATAAAAATATTTCCAAAAATCTCCTTCAAATCTATTTAATTTTAAATGCCTTCTATAAATACCTTGTTTAAACAATATATTCCTCCAACGTTTCACCCAATAACGTTTTCCGCACCAATGCCAATTTGCTAATCAACTTCTTAACACCTTCAACATCCAATCTTTCTGTGTTGTGCGAATGATAGTCTTCAATTTTTGCAACCTTTTGTTCTCCTTCCGAAAAATACATTGCATAGTTCAGATCCCTATTGTCTGCAGGGACTCGATAAAACGCGCCCATATCCTCGGCCTTTACCATTTCTTCACGTGTACATAGGGTTTCATATAGTTTCTCGCCATGCCGTGTACCGATGATTTTAATTTCGTTATCCACATCTGCCAATTCTTTGACCGCTTGCGCTAAGTCTCCAATCGTAGCAGCCGGAGCCTTATTCACAAACAGGTCACCCGGATTACCATGCTCAAACGCAAACAAGACTAAGTCCACAGCATCATACAAACTCATTAAAAAGCGTGTCATGTTAGGGTCGGTGACAGTTAATGGCAAACCATTTTTAATTTGGTTTATAAATAAAGGGATTACTGATCCTCTTGAAGCCATTACATTGCCATAGCGGGTAAGGCAAACGGTGGTATCTTTTAAATTTCTGGATTCAGCTATGGCCACTTTTTCCATCAGGGCTTTGGAAATGCCCATGGCATTGATAGGGTAGGCTGCTTTATCAGTACTCAGGCAAATTACCTTTTCTACTCTATTGGATGCTGCTGCGCGAATCAAATTGAATGTTCCTTCTACATTAGTTTTCACTGCTTGCATAGGGAAAAATTCGCAAGAAGGAACTTGCTTTAATGCTGCTGCGTGAAAGACAAAATCCACCCCTCTAGTTGCCGGCTCTATACTGTCAAAATCCCGAACATCACCAATATAATACTTCAATTTGTTACTTTTCAATTGATTGCGCATGTCATCTTGTTTTTTCTCGTCGCGCGAGAAAATGCGTATCTCAGAAAAGTGATCGGTATTTAAAAACCTTTGCAATACGGCATTGCCAAAGGAGCCAGTACCTCCAGTTATCAATAAAGTTTTATTTTTTAACAACATTATTTGAAAAAAATCTGAGTATTGTGGTTTCTTCGTTTTATTGGATATTTATTGCTTCTTGACTTTGTAATTCTAACAAGAAATCAAGCAACTTTTTCGCTTGGATATCTTTATTAAATTCTCTTTCTGCTACAATTCTTCCATTATTACCAACTTTTTTGGCAAATTTCAGATCACTCAAAGCCCTTTCCATGGATTCAGTAAAAGACTTTACCGAACCTGGTTCGGCAAAATATGCTGATTTATTATCCAGTAAATAATTTTGGATTTCACCTACCATAGTGCAACAAACGGGATTGCCAGTAGCCAAATATTCTCCTAGTTTAGTGGGGAAACCACCTTGAGCCTGTTTGGAATTGGGTCGTGGCAAAACCAACAAATCTGCATTTTTAATGATGGCAGGAATCAAATCCCTTTGGAATTCACCTTTCCATTCCACTCTGCCATCCAGACCTAATTCTTTAATTAGATTCAAATGTATAGGTGTGTCATAATTCCATCCTCCAATCAAATATAAATTATAATTAGAGAACTTATTCGCTATTTCCTTAAATGATTTAATCAATAAACTTACGCCATCTTTTGCATCATTCATCACTCCCACAAAAGCTATATAGGGTTTTTTAAAATCAGGCAATGGATCGGTATGTTTGTTGAATCGTTCCAAGTCAACTGTCATAGGTAAGTGCAATAACTTTGGCTTGGGCTCGGGAAAACTTGTGTAGTGCTTAATCAAGGTATTTGTCATTAAAGCCAATCCATCGTAAACCGGAAGCGCTTTTTTTTCAAAATACCTTTGTCGCTTATTCCCTTGCCATCTTTGTAAAAAATTACCCTTATTATATTGATGAATATCCAAAAACTCACTCATTTCTAAAAACAATTTAAAATCTGCATTTTTCTTTGCCTTTAGTTTTACGGAGAACTTGAAACTGAAGATACTTATATCAGTCCACACAATGTCCTGCGAATTTCCCACTCGATTCAGGGCAAGGTTTAGTATACGTTTGTTTGCAATTATATGCCCGATATAAATATGAAATCTTGTTTTCCAGTAACCTTCAATAAGTTTTTGGTTTAAATATTCATATTTTATTCCTTTATATAATCCATGAGGGGGACAAACGTTTTTTTCATCAATGGTTTGATATCCTCCATATATCAATAGTTCAACCTCTAATCCTAACTTTTTTAATCCTTCAATCAAAGTAAGCCAACGGTTAGCCGATGCAGAACTTTGCCTCCAAGGATTGGATGTTATAAGTATAACAATCTTCATTGCTTATGAGCATTAATAATTTTAGTATATATAGACAAGTATTGGTTAACTGTTTCTTTTATATCATGTCTTTTCTGTGCTTTCTTTCGAGCATTGTTTGCAAACGTTGTAGATTTTTCCGGCGAGTTTACGAGTTCAATTATTGCACCTGCCATAGCCCAAGGGTCCCCGTCTTGTATCAAAATTCCATCTTCGCCATCCTTTAATAAAGATCCAGTCCCACCGGCAAATGTAGCAACACACGGCATCCCTAGCATCATAGCTTCACACAAATTGTTTGGGCTGTTTTCAATGTGAGAAGGCATGACATAGATGTGTGAATCTAACATGTTGGAAATTAAAGGTTCTTCTGATATTGATCCTAATAGATTCAGCCCAACTTTTGGGTATAAATTTTTTAGGTATTTTTTTGTGATCTTATTTATGAGGCTTGAATCTGAAACCCCTGCTATACGCCATTCAACGTCCAAACCAATACTTTGAAGTAATGATAATGCATGTAAAGCAGTTTCAAATCCTTTGTAATAAGTATCACCGTTAGTAGTAAACAAGATAAGTTTTCCAGTAGTGTAAAAATTATTCCAAGAATTATTATAAAATCCATCACGAAGTAACTCTTCCCCTTTAAAATAATGGCTTTTAGGAGATAAAATTCTTGTAATTCGGTAATCCCAATCTGTTCTCCCAATAATATTTAAAATAGCCCCCATGCGTTGCTGCTCTATAATTGACTTTTTAAGCATGGACTTGAAACTTTTGTTGAAATTGTTTCTTCCAAGTAAAAGTGATTTAAGGTTAAATTTGTTGGCTTTTAATTTTAAATATTTGCCTTCAAAACCTGAAAAATATTTTTTAGTAATAACAGTAATGTTTCCTTGTATAGACACAACTACCGGTTTTTTAATTTTTTCGATTATACATAAGAAAGAGTTTTCTGTTCCATGTATATGTATGATGTCAGGGTTTATATTATTAATTATTTCAATATATTTTTCAATAAAATCATCATCATAGTTTAAAGGAGAAAACCTGGACTTTAGATTTTCCAAAATAATGTTTCCAGTAAAGACCGGATAGTATTTGGTATTTTGGAATACAAAAGGTTCGATTTTATATGGATAATGAAAAACAACGGATAAATTCACAATAGATTGAATATTGGAATTTAGTGAATGTAGCCAACCACCTGTACCTTTAACCGTTGAGTTGTTGTTTAGGTAATTGACGCCTAATGCGGGCGTATTCGAAAACCATAGAACAGTCATATTCTTAAATAAGTTTGGAATAGCATTGATATGATTGTGAATCCTACTAATTTTGTATTTTCATTGAAATAGATAATACCACATAAGTCGTGTACGAAGGTTTAATAAAAGTGAAAAAAAGCGATTGTTTCACAAATTTTATTTGGCTCAAATATGAAAAACGAGCCTTCAAAAGCAACAAAACCAGTTGTTTTCTCACTTTAAAATACTTGCTTCCAAACATTGTTAAAACCTTCGTACACGACTGATACCACATTCAAAATTATGGCGTTAAAATTGTATGTGTTAAAATAAAGTCGAACACTATCAGAGAAAATAAATTAATTCGTTTTTATTTATATTTTTTATCAATGATTAGTTTTTTTACTTGTAAATTTGTTAGCGCCCTAAAATAGGGTGAAAAACAAATAGGAATAGCAACCCAAAGAAGCAAGTACCTATGATTTGTTCCAGGAACATTAAATCCTACCAATCCTAATAAATGAATTATTAAAAGTGCTGCTAACGCTCTAGTTAAATCATTATTGGTTTTATACCAGCCTAAATAAAAGGCTCTGAAAAAGAAGTACAATAGTATTGAAAAATATAAATTTCCCGCTTTAAGAATTAACTGCAAATACCCATTTTCAATGCCGTTGCCTAAGCCTGATTCATTATAACTCCTTTTAACTAATCCATTTAATCCACGACCGAATATCCAATCATTCGTGGATGTAAAATCATCGAAAAAATCTTGCACGACCGTTCCTCTAGATTCTTCCCAAGCCTCAATACTTACTCCACGTTCAAAAAAATGAAGACCTGCGATTCTGTTGAATAAAATAGTAGTAGAAATTAAAGTGACTGAAAATATAAATAAAAATTTAGTTATTTTTTTAGAAAGTGATATATTTTTGCTTTTAATCTCAATTGCTATCTGAAATAATAGTATAAAAAAATAATCAAAAACGACGGAACGGCGACCATAATAGGCAAAAATAAACAAAAAAGATATTATAATAAAGTAGTATGTTATTTTGATACTAAGATTGGTTCTTAAGGACATGAATAGATAAAGCAATGGAAAACCAAATAGCACTGTGTCTAAATAAGCATAATGTAATAACCAAAATTCACTGTTAAGGGTTAAAAGAATTCCAATAATTATTGGCAAACTCAACAGTATTCCTTTTGAAGCATAATAAGTGTACTTTTTTATAAATTCTAAATCATAAGGCAATGAAAATAAAAATAATGGTATTATAAATGGTAACGCAAAAAAACTACTTGCAAAGAACTCTTGCAAATAAAAAATTTCAAAGCGAATACTTAAAAGAAGTAGTAGTAGTGTGTAAAAGGTAAAAATTATATAGAATAGTTTATCTAATTTATTTAAAAGCCATTTTGGTTTATTTTTTAGATATAAATTTAATGAAACAAAAAAGAAAGGTGTTATCAAGAGATATTTAATGATAGAAGGAATACCATACATCCCTTCAACCGTTATAATAAGATTAAAAAGTCCAAGCAAACAAAAAAGAAATAAAAATTTTTTCAATAGTTATTTATATAGTAATGTTTGTTTTTACATCCAAATAACTTCCTTTTTATTACATAAGGATTTAACTTAGATAATAGGTTATAATATATTCTGAATTTAGTACTGTTTAGATTTAAGAAATCAAAGATATATGCTAAATGGTATTGGTAGTTAAATCCAATACTTTCAATCTTTCCAACAAATTTTGAACAGTATTCTTTCTGAAACTTGAAAGTATAAAGAAAAATTGGATGAAATATAAAGTCTTTATTAGTGCTAGTAACACTAGTTTGAGACTTTCTATAATATGCCAATTTTTTATTTATTAATTTTGCTTTATACCCTATTTGGTTTAATTTCAGGAAAAATGGGTAATCTTCTAATAGTTTGTAACTTTCATCAAAACCACCACATAATTCATACATTTTTCGTGTATAAATAGCAGTCAATGGAGGGACTGTACCTGATACACGCAGAGCGATCTGAAATTGTTCCTGACTATTTGAAGAGTTTTTAAAATAGCGACTATCATTTAATGAAATCTCATCAATGATTGTACTTTCTTCATTTATTATAAAATAGTTTGAACAATAAAACTCATGATTATCGTCGTTTGATATATTTTCGATGAAAATTCGAATAGCATTCATGTGCAATACATCATCACCTGCAATTAATTTAAGCCATTCTCCAGTGGAAGCTTTTACTCCTTTATTGCAATTTGCTGGAATTCCACTATTTGTTTTTGCAGAAATAATTTCTGTTCTCACAAATCTATCTTTATTTTCTTTTACCCACTTCTTACATAATTCTACTGTATTATCGTTTGACGCATCATCGCTTACTATTAATTCTAAATTTTTATAAGTTTGTACTTTTGCGCTTTCAAGTGTTTCCAGAACATACTTGCCAGAATTATAGGTAATAACAATAATTGAAACTAAAGGAATTTCTTGATTGTTTTTCACGATATTCATTAATAAACTATTAGTGCCGCTCAAAATAAGCAATAAAATTCATTCGTTTATTCAAGTGAAATATACTATGCGCTATTGAAACTGATAATAATAGCGATCCTAATATATAGGCAAGTGCTTCTGTTACGTATAAAACTATTGCTAAACTTATAAATATCAGTATCAATTGTATTATAAATATCTGAGCTAATTCAGCAGACATTTTATAATGGAAAAAAATATTTGATACAAGGTATACTTGGATTGTATATAGAATATATGAAGCCAAAAAGGAAACTCCCAATCCAGTTAGACCATAATAAAAATAACCCGCTAAATTAAACAGCAGCATATAAACGTTTGTAATTAATTCATTCCAAAAAAACAATTTACTTGCACTTTTAGATAAAAATAGAAAGGCAATTGCCCAACTTAGTGCCTTGAATAATATCCCTACGGCAGCAAATAGCATCATGTTTTGAATAGGCAAAAAAGCGGTGGAGTATAAAATGAAGATTATCCATTTAATAAAAACTATAAATACCATTAAAACTGGTGATAATATTAATATTGCAATTTCTGCCTGTTGATTAATGATCTGGTTTGCCTGTTCTGGTTTATGTGCTAAGGCTGACAATCGGGGAAAGTAGTCCGTACTCATTGCCGTAAAAACCATACCCACGTAAGTATTGATGATTGCAAAGCCAGCATTATATAAGCCCACATCATTTACAGACCCATAATTACTGATAAAAATGCGTACTCCATATGAAAAAAACATAGTAATTGTTCCACTTAAACTAATCATAAACCCCATATATAACATCTCTTTTCCTTCCCCGAAAATATCTTTCCAACTGATAATAATTCTTTCGACCGAAAGTTTTGACGCAAAATACCAACTAAGGGCAAGTGAGGAAATGGAAGCAATAATAAGTGCTGGTACTATTCCTTGAACACCATAGATATAGTATAATGGAATAGTAGTAAGCAAGCCCAGTATACTTCCAAATATAGAGGATTGAGCCATATATTTGATCCGACGCATTCCACGGATCAAAACATCTTGCGCGGCACTTATTTGGTTTATTAGCAATGTAATCGATAAGATTACAAAGGCCCAAGTATATTTTTTGTTGCCAAAAGTAATTTGGCTAAGATATGGAGATAATAATAGTGTAAGAACAACTCCTAACATGCCGGTGAACCATACCAGTCTGCGAAATATAGTAGTAACCCTATTTAACTCCTCAGTATTATCAGTAGCATAAGCTGCAGATACGTTTTTTACGGCACTAGTTGAAAGTCCAAAATTGGTTAGACTTGAAATCACTCCAAGTGTTGATTGCAATAATCCAGAAATGCCCATGCCGGCTGGACCTAATAATACAGCAATGAATTTTGAACGGATAATTCCAATTATTATTTGAAATACCTGCACACCTCCAAAAATGGAAGTAGCCTTCATTATCTGCCTGTAGGCTGTTTGTGTTTCAGCCATGATAAAACTTAGCAATGCATTGGGTTACCTCAAGTACCTGCTCTTCTATCATCCCAACCCACAAAGGCAAACTCAAACAAGTTTCTGCTATTTCCTCTGCAATTGGAAACGCCCTTTTGTTATATCCAAGCGATCTATATGCTTCCTGAAGATGTGGGGGGATAGGGTAGTGAATCAAGGAACCAATCCCTTTTTCTTTCAAGTGTTGCTGCAAAGCATCGCGTTGTTGGGTGCGCACTACAAACAGGTGATACACATGTCCAGCATTCGGGTGGGTGTAAGGCAGGATAAGGTCGCCGACACCGTTGAGTGTTTCTATATACCACATGGCTATTTGCTGCCGTTCGGCCGTCCAGGCATTTAGGTGCTGGAGTTTAACGGATAAAAATGCGGCCTGCATTTCATCTAGGCGCATATTATACCCCATCACTTCATTATGGTATTTGACTTTGGAGCCATAGTTGCGTAAGGTACGCACTTTTGCAGCCAACGCATCATCGTCAGTAGTTATGGCGCCTGCGTCGCCTAGGGCACCGAGGTTTTTTCCAGGGTAAAAACTCGTGCCGTTAATATGGCCCCAACTTCCGGTTAGTTTGCCTTGGAAGTTTGCTCCATGGGCCTGTGCATTATCCTCTACAACATACAAGTTGTGTTTAAGTGCAATGGCCATGATTTTTTCCATTTCACATGCCTGCCCGTATAGGTGCACTGGCATTATGGCTCTTGTACGCTCGGTTATAGCCTGTTCGATTCCCTTTGGATCAATGTTATAAGTCTTGATGTCTGGTTCGACGAAAATCGGCGTTGCACCTACGAACGAGACGGCCAGAACGGATGCTATATAAGTATTGGATGGCACAATTACTTCATCTCCGGGCCCAATCTCCAAGGCCAATAATGATAAGGACAGGGCGTCTAGGCCATTACTCACACCAATAGAGTATCTTGTTTTGTTGAATTGTGCATACGCCTCCTCAAAATCAATGAGTTGTTTGCCCATGATATACCAATATCCATCATATACCGATTGAAATGCTTCTTGCATTTCAGATCGAATAGCAGCATGCATAGGAGCGAAGTCAAGAAAGGGAATGGTCATATTGTTTCATTTGTTTTTAACCAATCATCAAATGGTATTCCTTGCCAAGGCATACCTCTATCAAATCTATAAGGCCAAGGATAATGTGACTCGCCAGTATCTCTAGATTTTATTTCTCTTACATCTTTAATCGGTTTGGCTGGATTTCCTAATATTAGTTGATAATCATCGACATCCTTACCAACAATACTTCCTGCGCCAATAAGACAATGTTTGCCAATTTTTATTCCTGGCAATAATACGCAGAATACAGCAATTTGTGAATAATCACCAACTGTTGGGCCTACACAAATATTTGAAGGGGGAGTTGGATCATTTGTAAACACAACATAGGGATATACAAATACAAAATTACCAAGGGTAGATTTTTGTCCTATATGTACATTACTATGTAACCAACAATGGTCTCCAAATACTGAATTTCCTTGAATGTCAGAAAGCGTACCTATTCTACATTTATTACCCATTTTCGTATTTTCTCGGATAGTAACACGATGCCCAGTACTTAAACCTTGACCAAAACTTGAGCCAGCATAGATAATATTATGGCTTCTTATAAAACTGTTATTTTCAATAATTGTATCAGGATTAATGTAATTATTTGACTCAAGGTTCTCATAATAATCGAAATTTGGCTCCCCGATTATACAATCATTGCAAATAATTGAATTATCACCAATTCTTACATTATCGTATAAAACTGTATTATCACCAATTTTTACATTTTGGCCTATTTTTGCTTTTGGGCTAATCTGGACATTTCGGTTGTTAAACTTCATGTTTATAGTTTTTAAATTCTGAATACTCTCTTATATAATCGGCTGCATCATATTCTTCAGACGCTAACACCAAGCAAATTGCACCCGAAGAAAAGTTATCCAATTCACGCCACAAACCAGCTGGCATGTACACTCCCATATAGGGTCTTGACAAAGTAAACGTCCTTTTAACCTTTCCATCGTCAATTTGTAGATCAAAACTTCCACTTGCAGCAATGATTACTTGCTCTAAGATTTTGTGCGCATGTCCACCTCTGCTTTCGCCTCCGGGTACGTCATATAAATAATAAACCCGTTGTACATCAAAAGGGATTTCAATCCCATTGTTGATGGCTGTAATGTTCCCACCCGGCGTAGAAATACGTGGTAATTGCAATAACGTACAATTAAAAACGGTGGAGCGTTTCATACAGTAAGTGTTTTCCAATGGTCGAAATCATGGATGTAGTCGTCTAAATCATAGAAATGATCTGAAAGGTGGAGCGCAAGTGCATTGGTTGAAAAGTTTTCCATGTGCCGCCAAGTTTGAGCAGGCAAGTACAAACCGTAATAGGAACGGTTGAGGGAGAATTTTTCAATACTGCCTTTCAGTTTAGGATTAGTGATTACGACATCAAAGCTTCCACTAAGGGCAATGATCAATTCCTGTTGATTGTGATATGCATGCCCCCCTCTTTGCTCCCCTCCAGGCACATCATAAGTCCAAAATACTCTTTTAATCTTAAATGGTACTTGTTGAGGCTCCTGCAAAAACGTCAGGTTCCCACGCGGATCGAAGATTTTGGGAAATTCGATAATTTTGCAGATCATTGCTATTTTATTTAGATATTTAGGGTTTGTGGGTTAGAGGAACTGTGTGTTTTTAGTAATCATTCTATACATTAATGTTTCATATGGTTCCAAAGGATAATGAAACAATCTTACAACTAAAAACCCTTGGAAAAAGGATAAAGTTTAGGATTTTACTTTGTGAAAGTTTGCAGCCTATTTCTCCTCATAATATCCATATCCATATCCATATCCATATCCATATCCATACCCATACCCATACCCATACCCATATCCACCTTGTTTTTTCACGCCATTCAGGATTATGCCAGGACGGGTTAGTTTTTGGGCGCCATATAATTCTTGTAACATTGCAATAAAAGGCTTTCGGCTGATGGCAAAACGTGACACAATTAAGGTTTGATCCACCATAGGCATAAGCAACAAGGCATCGGTTACGAGGCCTAAGGGGGCGGTATCCACCACAATGTATTCAAATTGTTCCCTTAGTTGCGCAAATAAGTCAAAACAGCGTTCCTGTAAAATCAACTCGGAGGGATTGGGCGGCACCGGGCCGCATCCGATGTAGAACAAGTTATCGATACCCGGTGCGGGCTTAATTAATTCATTTAGTGCCTGGTTGGGGTCTACCAGCCAGTTGGTGATGCCCTTACTTTCGGATTGGCCGGTCAGATATTGGACCACCTTGGGTTTGCGCAAGTCGAAACTAAGAATGATGGTCTTTTTACCTGCAAGGGCCTGGGTAATTGCCAGGTTGATGGAGATAAAGGTTTTTCCTTCCCCACTAACGCTGGAGGTCACCAACACCACTTGTTCTTTGCTGCCTACGGCATTAAAGGATAAATTGGTGCGCAACAATCGGAACATTTCTGCCACCGAGGTTCGACTTCCTTTTTTGATCGCAATCGCATTAGTGCTATCCTTGGGCACCCCGATCATACCCAAAAACGGGATGCTCGTTAGTTTGCTCAGGTCGTTACGGCTGTACACTTTGTTGTCCAGCAGTTTCCGCAAAACCACGATTCCGGCTGGTAATCCTAATCCCAAAGAAATTGCCAATAAATAGGCCATCTGCGCTTTGGGCGAAATCGGTCCGTTATTCGTAGGATTATTCAAAAAACGCGCATTGGCCGTTTGGGCAGCAATGCTCAGGGCCGTTTCTTCTCTTTTTTGGAGTAAAAAGAGAAAAAGGGTTTCTTTGATTTTTTGTTGCCGCATAATTTGTAACAGTTCCCGTTCGTTGCGGGGTACGGCACCAATGCGTCGCTCTATGGGACTTAAGCGGCCTTGCAAGGTGTTTTTGCGGCTTTGCAATTCCCGGCTCATGTTGTTGAGCGAGCTGCGCACACTTTCCCTTATAAAGGCTAATTGCTCCTCAAAGGTATTGACGGCTGGATTCGCGCCGGTTGCTGCTTCCATTAAGGTAGAGCGTTTCAGCAATAATTCGTTGTATTGCTTGATCAGCTCGCCCAGGGATGGCCCCAAAATTTGGGAATTTCCAGGTAACGGTTTGTATTGTTTTTCAGCATCATTCAGGTATTGCTGGATATTGTTGAGCAAACCTGTTTGTACCTCTACTTCTAAAAGTTGGTTATCTAATTCACTTACCTGACTTAAGTATTCCACTGCAGCGCTGGGTAGGTCAATGGGGACTTTGTTGGTTTGTTTATAGTTTTGAACGTCCGATTCTACCTCGTACAGTTCTTTGGCAATATAACTGAGGCGTTCATCAATAAAGGCCAGGGTATTGCGCCCAGCCATGTTTTTTTCTTCCACTACGCCATCGTTATATGCTACAATTAGTTCATTTAGGATGTCTTTGGCTCGATCAGGCAGCTCATCGTTGAGGGTCAGGTTGAGTACGTTTGCCTTTTTAAGTAGTTCTACAGATAATTTACGGGCGTAGATTTTTGCCATGTTCACGGCACTAAGGGCACTTACATCGTATATGTTCCCAACCTGCAAAGGCTGTTTTTTTTGTAGGATAAATTGAAGTTCCTCCAAACGAGCAGGTACGCCAAAGGTGCAAACGGTGGTGTCGGTCTGTTTGTTGGTTTTGGCGCTGTAATGCATGGAGTCCAATACACGCATTTCAAAAATGAGGGGAGGAGGCAAAGAATCCAGGCGAATCAGGTGGAATACTCTATACGTTTCGGAAGCCTTGATACGTCCTTTACTTACAATCTGGTTTTGCAAATCCAGGGAATCAATCACACGGCGCATCAGGTTGGTCGATTTGAAAACCTGCAATTGATCTTCAATGGGCGAACTATTGCTAATACCCAGTTCCCCCAGTAAAGCTTCCTCCGTCAGTCCTCCATCTTTGGGGTCGGTCACCAAAATAGAAGCAGTTACCTGATATATTTTGGGCGTATACCTCAAATAAAGGCGTGCAACCACCAAGGCTACGATTAGGCCAAGCAACAACCAATACCAATTGCGTAGCAACAACCAGAAGTATTCGCGCAGGTCGATGCCTTGTTCTTCTTGGTTGTCTTTTTTTAAATCAAATGAGTTATCTTGCAAGCGGTTGAAGGCGTTAGGTTGGAAAATGTACAGGGTTGGGCCTATCTAAACAGGGCAATCGCCAAGGTAATAATGGAAATAAAGGCTGTTCCGTACGTGACCCCTCGGGCAAATGGATCTTGCACGGTGGCTACTTTTGCCCGAATGGGTTCTACATACAACACATCATTTTGTTTCAGGTAAAAATAGGGCGAGCGGAAGATTTCGTCCGTTTGGAAATTGAATCGTTGGTAGGTACGCTGCCCATTTTCTTCCCGAATGAGTAATACATTGGTTCGGTTGGCATAGGGGGTAAAATCGCCTACATTACCGATGGCTTCCAACATATTGATGCGTTGGTTGCTTACCCGTATGATACCTGGATTGTTAACTTCACCCAGGATGGTTATTTTGAAATTCAAAAAACGCGCATTGACTACGGCGTCTTTTAAATAGGGTTGCGTACCTTCTGCAATCAGTTTTTCAATTTGCGCGATGGTTAGTCCGCCCACTTTCAAACGTCCTAATACCGGAAAGTTGATAAAACCTTCCTGGTCCACAAAATACCCGTTGAATAATTCGAGCGGGTAGTTGCCTTGTGCGTTGTTGAGTTGCTGCATCATCATCTGGTTGTTCCCCTGGCTTTGCACCGGCTCTATGTTAAATGGGGCTGCTGCTTCCAGGTTGAAACTAAACACGGTGATGCGCAACAGGTCATCGGGCTGGGCATGTAAGGTTGTGGCGTTGGACAATTGTTCCGGGCTGGTAAATACAATTTGATCGGCTGGGAAGGAGATCAGTTCGCGGTGGTGTACGCAAGCTGCGGTAGCTGACGCGATTAGGAAACATGCCAGGGCTATTTTTAATATTTTGATCATTTTGGCGGATTCGCTGTGAAGTGCTGTTGTTTTAGACGCTTGCTGGAGCGGTATGCGCTGCCTGGTTGGCCAAAAACCATTGGTAGGTTTGGGTTAAGCCTGCTTGAAACAACATTTGAGGTTGGTAGCCTAGCATATTTTGGGCTTTGGATATGTCGGCCAAAGAATGGGGGATATCACCCATTCGATTGGGGCCGTGGTTGGCCTGGATGTCTTTTCCACTGATGGTGCGTAAGGCTTCTACCATTTGATTCAAACTCGTGGTATGTCCGCAGGCAATGTTGTAGATCTGGTTCAGGGCAGTGGATTCCTCGGTGAATAATGCCAATCGATTGGCCAGCACCGCATTGGCTACATAAGTGAAATCCCTACTAAAGGTGCCATCGCCATTGATTTGCGGGGCTTTGTCTTCCGAAAAACACTGCATAAACAAGGGGATAACGGCAGCATAAGCGCCTTTGGGGCTTTGACGCGGCCCAAAAATGTTGAAGTAGCGCAATCCGATAAACTCCATGTCGTATAGTTTGCCGTACACACTGGCATATAGTTCATTCACCAATTTGGTTACGGCATACGGGGACAGTGGTTTGCCAATTTTATCTTCTACTTTGGGCAAATCAGGATGGTCGCCATACGTAGAAGAGGAAGCGGCGTACACGACTCTTTTTATGCCGGATTGGCGTGCTGCTTCAAATACATTCAAAGTGCCGCCAATATTGATGCCATTGGTGGTTACCGGGTCATTGATGGAGCGTGGTACACTGCCCAATGCTGCCTGGTGATCTACTAAATCCATCCCCTCCATGGCTTTCATGCAGGTATCAAAATCCCGAATATCGCCTTCCATCCACTCAAACCTTGGGTTGTTTAATAGGTGCTGGATGTTTTCTACGGAACTGGTCAGTAAATTATCCAATACCCGCACTTTACCCACGCGTTCATCTTCTAATAAGGCATCTACCAGGTTTGAGCCAATAAATCCAGCGCCGCCTGTAACCAATATGTTTTTAGTATGCATGCTACTTATCTTTTAGTTTTGAAACAACTTTTTATTTTGTAACCCTTCGTATTGCAGCAACTTTTGCAGATTTTTATCTTTCAAGGTTTTTTCCAGCAATTCGAGGTGTTTGATATGGTGTAGGTCTGTGCCAGCAAAATGCAGCAATTTATTTTTCAACAGGTAGAGGCCCAGGTCGCGTACGCTTGGTCCATAGTACCCGGTCATCGATAGCAAGTTGAGTTGTAGTTCGCATCCGCGGTCGTGCCAGTCGTGGTACCGCGCTTTGTTGGTTTTTATGAATAAATACCGTTCGGGGTGGGCGATCAAAGGTACGTATCCCTTTAGTTGCATACGAAACAGGATATGGTCCAAATTGGGTGGCGCAGAGAGGGGCGACATTTCAATAAGTACCCGATTGCCGGGCAAGGTGCGCAGCGGTGTGGTTTCGAGCAGTTGTTCGAAATGGTCGTCCAGCATGTATTCTGCTGCTGCTTCCAAATGTACTTGTATCCCTGCTTGTTTTAGGGCGATCCGTGTATCCTGGAGTGCGGCCTCAATGGTTTCGTTGGTGTTGGGGTAGAGTTCCTGGTAGATGTGGGGGGTGGCGATAAATGCCTCGAAGCCGAGTTGCATTAAGCCTTTTATCAAGCGTACACTTGTTTCCAGGTCGGGTGCGCCGTCGTCAATGCCGGGGAGGATATGGGAATGCATATCTACCTGAAGGCCTGCGTAGCCCATTGGGGCAGCAGCAGTTGTTTTTTTGAAGAGGCTAAACAAGGCTAAACGGGTTGTACTTTAAAAAATGAGGAACTTAAACGCTTCCTACTGAAATGGGTGTGGGCTTTGTGGCAATTGCACGAATGGGTGCTGTTGATCACTTTCAAGCTTCGGTATGGCAGTGCGTATTTGGTGTACCATTTCGATCGCAGGCAGCACCGTGGCTATGCCAAATCCGGCACCCTGGAGCACGGCTTCATAACTTTTGGTGTGTAAGTCAGCAAATCCATCGCTGAATTCGATTTCTTGTCCGGCGATGGTAATGGACCGAAATGTCCGCTTTTGTGCTTTTTTATGGTTTTCGGGCAGGGTATCCGCATTGATGCTCATAAACCACCGCACTTGTGCATGTTGGAGTTCGAGGTATCCGGCAGCCCGGTCGTGGGTATGCTGGTGTACTTCCATGGATTGGAGCGGACCGAACAACCAGAGTAACAGGTCAAAAAAATGGATGCCAATGTTGGTGGCAATCCCGCCTGATTTGGGCATTTCTGCTTTCCAGCTGGTGTAGTACCATTGGCCGCGCGCCGTGATGTAGGTGAGTTCCACCTGATGCTTGGTTCCGGTGTGTTGGAGCTTGTTTTTTAATTGAACCAGTTCCGGATGTAACCGCAGTTGCAAGATGGTGAACACTTTGTTGCCGGTTTCGGCTTCATTTTCCATCAGTGCTTCGGCGTTCCAGGGATTGAGTACGAGTGGTTTTTCGCAGATGACGTTTGCGCCATTTCTCAATCCAAAGCGTATGTGGGCGTCGTGCAGGTAGTTGGGGGAGCAGATGCTCAGGTAGTGTATCGGGTTTCCCTGGCGTTTTAGTTTTTCCAGGTGCCGGTCGAATCGTTCGAATTCGGTGAAAAAACTGGCTTCGGGGAAGTAGGAGTCTAGGATGCCTACGGAATCGTTGGGGTCATAGGCAGCTAGCAATTGATTGCCGGTTTCTTTGATCGCCTTTAGGTGTCTTGGGGCGATGTAGCCAGCAGCTCCGATGAGACCAAAATTTTTTATGATAGTTGTTAGTTGTTAGTTGTTAGTTGTTAGTTGTTAGTTGGGGGTGCGGCTTGGAAAATTCCACCGATTCTACAAATGCCTACAAATGCGCGACTTCTCCGAAGTCGTAAGGGGTGGGGTTGGGATTTCGTTTTTTTCTACAAATGCATGACCTACAAATGCATGACTTCTCCGAAGTCAGAAGGGTAGGGTTGGGGTTCGATTTTTTTTCTACAAATGCATGACTTCTCCGAAGTCGTTAGGGGTGGGTTGGGGTTTGGTTTTTCTACAAATGCATGACTTCTCCGAAGTCATAACTAATTGAGTACTATTTAATTATTGAATTTGTTTTTCTTGGTTCTTGCCTTTGATCCCTGATGTAAAGTATTTTAGGAATTGCCCCATTTCTCAAACATCTGTTTGGCTGCCTCATGACTTACTCCCGAATCGTTCTGGTAGCTTTCCATAATTGCTGTTTCCAGTGCGATTATTGCCTTTGCTGGCATTTCTTCAAGGAGATCAACACATTTGAGCAACCCTAAGCACTGCTCGAACATACTTTAGGTTTTTTTTAAAAACATGCTGATTTAAACTTTTATCGTCTGGATCAGTTCGATCGGGTGGGCTACCCAGTCGGTGATGGATTTTGTAGCGCTGCTAAAATTGATACCGATGCCGATGATTTTTTTGCCTTGGGTTTGAAAAGGTAAGGCATATTGTTTTTGGGCGATCTGCTCAAATGCGGCGTTGGCGGATTTGTCCATTTTATATTCGAAAATAAAAATCGTTTGTCCATCGAATAGCACGTCATCGATTCTGCCGTTGAAGGTGCTGTATTCTGAAATGGCTTGCAAACCTGTCAAGGTAAGGGCAAGATGGGTCATTGCATGAAACCAATCTTCTCCTGGACGATATATATGATGGGCAATATTCGCCAGTGCGCTATTTAGGGTTTGTATGAATGCGGGCCAATTTTGTTGTTGCAATTGATGCCGCATTTGTGCACTGATGGTATGCTCTACCTGGTCAACAGGGGTTTGGGCATATTCGGCGAACAGATGGGTATTGAACGATTGCCGCACTTCTTCGTTTGGATAACCCAGGGTATAGATTACGCTGCCGTTGGGCAAGGTTTTTTGTTCTTTTATGGTCAGGTATCCCGTTTGTAATAATAAACCGGTGATGCCTACATTGGATAAGTCAGCGCCCTGAACGGTTGAAAATCCTGCTTCGCGCCATTCCAGATCATTGGGCAGAAAACCTTCTTCCCGGATACGTTTGGTTAAAAAGGTAGGGGTGCCTGTTTCAAACCAGTAATTATGAAATGCGCCAGTTGGATTCGCTGCCGAAAAGTAATTCAACAAGGAAAAAGGACAGTAGAGGGTATGTTTTGCATCCCAGGAATAGCCATTGTACCACTTCTTGAGTTGTTGCTTTAGATCGTTGATATCCAAATTATTATTTCTAACCAAGTGATAGAAATACGGTTGGAAATTATGATTCAGTTCTTCCTGGGTAATCCCCAACATGTTGGCAAACAACGGTGAAAGCGAAAGATCTTGCAGGTTATTGAGGTCGGAGAAGATGGAGATTTTTCCAAATTTGGAAACCCCTGTTAGCAGGCAAAAATGGACAAACGCGTCTTGTGATTTTAGGGCCCCGTAGAAATTTTTGAGTGCCCCTAAATGTTGTTCTGCTTGCGGTTCTCCCAGAAAATCGGTGATGGGTTTGTCGTATTCATCAATCAGGACTACGGCACTGCCCAACTTTTGGAGTAATTCGGTGAACTTTGCTTTTGCACCGTCGTTGGCCTGTAGTACAATGCCGTGGTGTTGTGCTTGTTCGGTAATCGTTTTATCGAGTTCTGCTTCCAGGGTATTGTTCCGGAAGTTCATTGCATTGAAGTCTATATAAATGACGGGTTTGGTGGCCCATTCGATTTTGTTTTCTATCCAGAGGCCTTTGAAAAGGGCTTTTTTGCCTTCAAATATGGCTTTCAGGGTGCTCAGCATCAAGGATTTACCAAATCTTCTGGGGCGACTAAAGAAGGTAAATCGACTGCCCAGGGTCAACAATCGGTGGTAATACTCCGTCTTATCTACGTATAGATAGTTGTTTTCCCGGAGGGTTTCGAATGTTTGTATGCCTATGGGTAGATACTGCAAACTATGGAGAACTTGAGATGTTTCGAAGGAATTCCACGGAGATACGCGGAGGTATGGAGGTGCACGGAGTTTTTAAAGGGGGCCACGGAGTTACGCGGAGGTATGGAGTCGCACGGAGAAGGTATTCCACGGAGAAGGAATTTTGTGGAGGTATGGAGTTGCGCGGAGTAAAACTCTGTGTAACTCCGTACCTCTGTGAAACTCTGTGGAACTTTTTTTTCCGTACCTCCGCGTAACTCTGTGGCCCCTTTTTTTCTCAAAAAACTCAGGAATAGAACCCTAACACCCCATCCGTGATTTCTTTCAAAATAGGCTCATTCAACTCTGAGTGCATCGGTAAAGAAACCACCGAAGTACACAACGCTTCCGTCACCGGATACCCTTCCGCTGGTCCGTGCCAGGCCGCCGCGAATGCTTGTTGGCGGTACAGCGGCACCGGGTAATAAATCATGGCCGGGATACCTTTTTCCTGCAAGTAGGCTTTCAGGTTATCGCGTTGTCCATCGGCCACCTGAAGCGTGTACTGATGGAAGGCGTGGGTAGAATTGGGTTGCCGGGCCGGGATGGTCAGTTGCGGAATTTTGCTGAAAACCGCATCGTAATAATTGGCCGCTTGGTTGCGGGCTGCATTATAGGTGTCGAGGTGGGGCAATTTCACATTTAAAATGGCCGCTTGAAAGGCATCTAAACGGGAATTCACACCGATCAGGTCGTGGTAATATTGCTTGGACTGGCCGTGGTTGGCGATCATACGCGCTTGTGCCGCCAAATCATCGTCGTTGGTCATGATGGCACCACCGTCTCCGTAGCATCCCAGGTTTTTGGAAGGAAAAAAGGAGGTGCAGCCAAAATGGCCCATTGCACCGGTTTTTTGCACGCTTCCATCGGCAAAGGTATAATCCGCGCCGATGGCCTGGGCATTGTCTTCAATGATGTACAGGTTGTGCTTTGCGGCTAAAGCCAGGATCGGCTCCATGTCGGCGCTTTGTCCGAACAGGTGTACGGGTACGATGGCTTTGGTGCGCGGGGTAATGTGGGGCGCGATTAAATCGGCCGTGATATTAAAGGTGTGCGGATCAACGTCGGTCATGACGGGGGTGAGTCCGAGTAGTCCGATTACTTCGGCGGTGGCCACGTAGGTGAACGCGGGTACGATGACTTCATCGCCGGGTTTTAATCCGAGGGCCATCATGGCGATTTGCAGCGCGTCGGTTCCGTTAGCGCAGGGAATGACGTGTTTTACACCCAGGTATTGCTCCAGACTTTCTTTAAACGCATTTACTTTTGGTCCGCCGATGAATTGGCAGGTATCGAGTACGTCCTGTATTTCCACTGCCAACGCATCTTTTATGTGCTGGTATTGGGTTTTTAGGTCGACCATCTGGATCATAGGAGGAAAGTTGTTAGTTGTTAGTTGTTAGTTTTTAGTTGTTAGTTGGGGATGGTTCTAAATTTTATTGTTCCGAATTGGAGATCTACGAAAAAGACTAGAAAGTCATTGTCTATTTCTTTCGCTTTGATGCACAATGCCGCCAAGGATTCATCATGCGCAATCAAACCTTTTTCATTGTAAGCGATCCATTGGCCTTTATATTGGCTCAGGAGCGCTTTGTTATGGTTTACCCAGTTGTTTAAGTCTGGATTATTTACAGCTTCCATGATATCAAATTTATGCTGCAAAAATAAGGGATTTTTTTATAACCATATCGGCCTACAAATGCGTGACCGCTCCGAGGTCAATTGGGTTGGCTACATTGATATTTCCGGGTAATGCCCCAACTAACAACTCACAACTAAAAACTAACAACTAAAAACTAACAACTAAAAAATTACGGCTTCGCCTTTCATAAGTTGCGAGCACTTATGCGGTAACGATAATTGGTATTTGGTTTATAATCATGTCAGCCTTTCAGGCTTTCGCGTTTTTTATAATCATGTCAGCCCTTCGGGCTTTGATTGGTGTTTCAGCGGTTGATTCGTTGGTTTTTCGGGTTTTTGTGATTTGGGTAATGGTTTATTTTTTTGGTTTGGTTTTTTATAATGCTCAATCGGTATCCGAAATCAGGTTGATTAAACAGGGTTTCAATTTCAAAAGCCCCAACTAACAACTAACAACTAACAACTAAAATTAAAGTCTCCAGTAGTGAATCGAAGGATCCACCTCCTCATAAATCGCCTTCAAATCCATCAAAATCGGATTAGGCTTGGTAATCGATTTGAAATAGGCGCTGTCGTATTGGCGGTATGCATCGTGTGCTACGGCAACAACGACGGCGTCGTAATCGTCGGATATTTTATCAACCAGGGTTAGTTTGTATTCGTGGGCTACCTCATTGGGGGAGGCGTGGGCGTCAGACAGGTGTACGTTGACGGAATAATCTTGCAGTTCGTGTACGAGGGCGGCTACTTTGGAGTTGCGGATGTCGCTTACGTTTTCCTTGAAGGTGATGCCGAGCACCAGTACTTTGGCGGAGCGCGGGTTTTTGTCCTTCTGGATCATTAACTGGACCAGTTTTTTGGCGATGTAGCCGGGCATGGAGTCGTTGATGCGGCGTCCGCTGAGGATGACCTGGGGTTCGTAGCCGAGTTGGATGGATTTGTGCATCAGGTAGTATGGATCTACGCCGATGCAATGTCCGCCTACGAGGCCGGGGTAAAATTTCAGGAAGTTCCATTTGGTGCCGGCGGCCTTGATGACTTCCTGGGTATCGATGCCCATGCGATCGAAAATGATGGACAATTCGTTCATCAAGGAGATGTTGAGGTCGCGCTGGGTGTTTTCGATGACTTTGGCGGCTTCGGCTACTTTGATGCTGGGGGCTTTGTAAATGCCTGCCTCAATGATGTGGCCGTATACCCCAGCGATATTATCGAGGGCTTCTGCGTCGGAGCCGGATACGATTTTTAGTATTTTGGTGAGCGGTCGGGTTTTGTCGCCCGGCACGATGCGCTCGGGGGAATAACCGATTTTAAAATCCTGGTGGAGTTTTAATCCGCTGTGTTCTTCTAGGATGGGTAAGCAATCTTCTTCCGTGCAACCGGGGTACACGGTGGATTCAAACACCACATAATCACCTGGTTTGAGGGCTTTTCCTACACTGATGGATGCTTTTTTAAGCGGGGTCAGGTCGGGTACTTTGGCTTCGTCGATGTCGGTGGGTACTGCTACGACGAAGAATTGGGCTTTTTTAAGGTCTTCCGGATTGGTGGTAAACAGGATGTCGGTATTGGCAAATGCTTCGGCATCTAATTCTTTGGAAGGGTCCTCTCCGCGCGCCATCATGCTCACCCGCGCCTCATTGATGTCGAAACCGATTACGCGGAAATGCCGGGCAAATTCCAGGGCGATCGGCAGGCCTACATAGCCTAATCCAATGACTGCCATGGTTTTTTTCTTTTCGATGAGCGCTTGATACATGTTAATGTTGTTGTTATTTATGCAGGATTATGAGTAAAAAAATGGTTCGTTTTGTTTATTTTTCTCCAAAAAGGAGCATGGGTGCCGGGTTGTATTGTGACCAGTCGAGGTTATCTGCTTCTTGTTCGGAGTAGATGAGGTACCGTATTTTGCGGCCGATGAGTTTTTCGGCTTTTTCTATCAGGTTGGCCAAATAACCAATATCGAAGGTGCCAATGAACAGTAGATCGATGATTTGGCTGTCTAAGCCGCGGGAGAAATCGCCTACGAGGTACACTTTACGGACATCTCCCATGCGTTGTACTACGGTTTCGATGATTTGATCTAAACCGATGTGTTTCAACAAGATATTGTGAATTTCCTGAAAAAGGGGATGCTTTTTGTTGGCTTGGAAAATCTTTTTGTTGCCGCTGGCGCTGGATTCGATCAATCCGGCGTCTTCTAAGCGGTTGAGTTCGATGCGGATGCCATTGGACGACTCGCCAAACTCGCTCTCCAAGCTGCGTAGGTACGCAGTGGTGCTGCTGTTGAGGAAAAACTTCAGAAGGAGTTTTATCCTTGTTTTGGAGGAGATGAGCGCGTCGATCATTATGACTATTAAAATTGAGTAGCAAACTTACTCGATGCTGTACATAAGTTGGTAGCTTTTGTAGATAAATTTTTTGTTAACTGTTTTTGGCGTGTGGGAGGGTGTTGGGAATCAGGGGGTTATCGTTTTGATTTCCGATATCCGATTACATGATGTCCGATTTCCGATTGGATGTTTGATTGTTTATTTAGGGGCGTTGGGTTGGGTTTCCGGGTTATGTGCTAGGAAAGGTCATTATGCGCAGGGAAAGGTCAATTTATACGCCGGGAAGGGTCATTTATATGCTGGGAAGGATCATATATGCGATGTGAAAGGACATTTATGCACGAGGAAGGAGCATTTACACGCCGGGAAGGAACATTTATGCACTGGGGAAAAGCATTTATGCGCAGGGAAGGGTCATTTATATGCTGGGAAGGATCATTTATACGCTGGGAAGGATCATATATGCGATGTGAAAGGACATTTATGCACGAGGAAGGAGCATTTACACGCCGGGAAGGAACATTTATGCACTGGGGAAAAGCATTTATGCGCAGGGAAGAAGCATTTATATGCTGGAAAGGAGCATATATGGCCTAGAATGAGCATTTAAGGCCATGGAAGCAGTTTTTCCAATCGGTTGCGAAACTTTTCTAGGCGCTTCCGAACCTTTTCTACCCGCGTTCGAGCCTTTTCTACGTCCATTCGAAGCTTTTTTACGCGCGTCCGAAGATTCTCTACATCCATTTGAATCTTCTCTAGGCTCATTTGAATCTTCTCTAGGCTCATTTGAAGTTTCTCTAGGCTCATTTGAAGTTTCTCTACGCGCATCCGAAGCTTCTTTGGGCGCGTCTGACACTTCTTTACGTCCATCCGACCCTTTTCTACGCGTGTCCGAAGCATGCCAAATGTTGAACATGTTTTACAAACATACCGACTGCTGGCACGGTGGGGTAGGGCATTCTGTTACAAATATGGGGTCCCGCTAGGACGGGTGGGGATGTTGGATATTTGGTTGTTATAATGCAAATGGCTCACGTTGGGTTGGGCGATACAAATATACCGTCCCGCTGGGACGGGTTGTTCCATTTTACACCCCGTTTTGGGGCTACAAAGATGGCGTCCCGCTGGGACGCTGTGGTAGGCTGGGCATTTCGTTGGGGCGTCCCGGTGGGACGGGTGGGGGTGTTGGGGTCCCGGTTGGACGGGTGGGTATGTTGGGCGTCCGCTGGGATGTATGGCGCGCTGGGAGTAAATGGATGCGGTTTTTTTTGGGGGGGGCAAGTTGGTTTGTCGTTTAATTTGATACAAATGATATATAAAAGCCAGCGTTCCGTTTGTAAAGGCATATATCTGGTTATATATTATTCCCGTTTTCTTCAAAGAACTCAAATAGATACTCGTCTTTGAATTCGATATCATATCGTTGAAGGGTGGCTAAATATTCTTTCTGAAACGACTGTTTGTTATGATGTTGGGGTTGGTTTAGGATGTATTTAATCACATTATCCAATTCACTTTTGGAATGGGAAAATGCGCCAAACCCTTCTTGCCATTTGAAAACTACTGGTATAAATTGTTTTTCGTTTATAAAATTGGTGGATTCTACTTTTATTAATTTGACGGTATCGGACAAGGCTATGGCGGGGTTTTGTCCGATTAAGATATGGGCATGGTCGGGCATTAGATATATGGCGAGCACTTTTTGCTTTTTTTGTTGCAGGACCGTGGTCATGTATTTTTCAACTTCTTCCCGGATGGTTGGTAAGATGAGTGCTTGTCGGTATTTGACTGCAAAAACTAGGTGGGTGTATAGTTGGGTGTAGGTGTTGGCCATGGTAGAATGATATCGTCCCGGTGAGACGGGTGGTTATAAAGATGACGTCCCGCTGGAACGGGTGGTAATGCTGTGTATCTATTTGTTGTGTTGATAACGTCTCGCTTGGGCGGGTGGTTGGTGTTACCAATATACCGTCCCGCTTGGACGGGTTGTTACATTTTTTATTCCGTTGTTACCAAGATGGCGTCCTGCTAGGACGGTGTGGTATGTTGGGTATCTGATTTGTTGTGATGATAACGTCTTAATTGGACGGATGGTTGGGTTGGTGGAACAAATATACGGTAGCCCGGTTGGACAGGTGGGTATATTGGGCGTCCCGGCGGGTATGTTTGGTATCTGGTTGTGTGATGCAAATATCTCACATTGGGCTGGGCAATACAAATATACCGTCCCGCTGGGACGGGTTGTTACATCATACATCCCTCGGGGGGCTACAAAGATGGCGTCCCGCTGGGACGCTGGGGTAGGCTGGGCATTCCGTTGAGGCGTCCCGGTGGGACGCTGGGGTATATTGGGTGCCCCGGTGGGACGGTTTTGGGGGTTTTGAATACCAACCTGCATTGATATTCAACTCCAATTTTGTCAACCATATTTGGGCATGTCCAAACTAACAACTATCAACTCACAACTATCAACTAACAACTAATATCGTATTCCCCAGAAGGGCGGTTCTTCGTCTTTTCTTTTTAGGTCCATGTGCTCTTTTAGGACGGCGCGGTATTGTGCTTCGGTTACTTTTTTGCCTTTGTTTTTCTTGGGCAGGGCGAGTTCGGTGGTGAGGGGCCGCATTTCAATTTTGTCGGCGGTGATGAGCATGCCGCCGTTGTTGACGTCTACTTCGAGGATGAGGCCGGGCAAACCGCAAAAGCGTTCGGGGCCGGCACTGTGGGGCATATCGAGCGCAAACCATACGCGTACTTGCTGGTTTTTGAGGGTGTCATCCCAATAGGCATTCATACATACATGCCCTGCTACTTCTTTTAGGTCGTTTTTGATTTTCCAGTCGGGCACGCTCAGGCTGTCGTCTACAATATAGGTTTTACCGAGCATTTCGATGATGTCGTGCTCGGTGTTTTTATCAAAATCGCGGTAAATGGCGTAGGCTTCTTTGCGCCAAGAGTAGCCTTCATCGTCGGGTTCGGCTTTTTCTTCAGAGTCTTCGTATTTGGAGGCGGTGGCGTTGAAATACAAATTGGTGTACACTTTCCACTCGGAACGGTTGCCCCACATGTAGGCGATGCGTTCGCGGCGCTGTGCACTGATATAATCGACAGCGGCCATTTTTTTGCTCCAGTCGTGGGTGACTAAATAGCGGATGGAGCCTTCCATGGTTTGTCCAAAAAGGCTGTTGGCGCACAAAAATAGGAGTAGCAAGGCCAATGATCTCATGAATATTAATTTTGGTTTGGTGCGGTACACCTTTGATAGATTGAAGGATTGGGTTATATGGTTATGCTGGTGTTTTTGGTGTTTTTGGGGTTTGTGGTGCCGGTCTACCACCAATCGTTCTTTTTGAGTTTATCTTCGTAGCCCCGCAGGTTGTAACTCACGCTTACCATGTAATAACGCGCGAGGGTGGCTGCAATGTTGCGACTTACATAGTTTTGTGAACCATATTGAGAGATGCTTACGCGGCGGTTGAGTAAATCGAAGGCGGCCAAACGTGTTTCAATGCGGTTGGTTTTGCCAAATAAACGGCGAACGGAGGCATTCCAAATGGGAATATTTTGATTGAAACCGAATCGATCGTTGCGGTAAATGGCATAATTGAGGTTGCTTTCAAAGAAGAATTTGGGGGCAAATTGCCACTTTAATGAACCATCTATGCCGTGGTTCTGGATCTGCTGGTCTTGTGCTTCCTGGATGGAGTTTTGGATCAAATTGTACCCGATTCTACCACTTACACCAAAAATCAATTGCTGAATGGGGGTATAGTTGAAGTCGATGTTGATGTTAAAACCGTTGTTGGTGGTTTCGTTTTGGATGCCATTTACCAAAGAAGGGGCTTTGCTGCCATTCAGGTTGCCATTGACACCCATGGTCAACTTGGTTTTTACAATCGGGAAGTTCGACCACAAATACACGTCGTACCGGTTGCCGCCCGAAACATTGGAGGGACGGGTGGTGGTACGCAAGCCAATGCTGTCGATCAGTTCGGTGGTTTGGTTATACACAATGCGACTGTCGAAAAAACTGATGTTGGATCCGATGCCGAGGCTGGCAAAAGACGCAGGGTTCCAATGATTGACGTTGAAATTGATGGAGTTAGACAGTTCTGGTGTCAAATTCGGGTTGCCCTCGGAACGGAAAGCGGGGTTGTTTACATTGGGAACGGGCTGTAAATCGCTCAATTGGGGCTCGGTTACGTTGTAATTGTAACCTGCATTCAGCCAAATGTTGTTGGGTAACTCGTAATTCATGTCCACATTGGGCACCAAATTGGTGAAACGCCGACTAATGGGTGTTTCGGTGGGGGCGGTATTTTGATCAAGGCTATATTGTCCACTAATTTTGATTTGTTGTCCTGCCAACCCTACGGAGGCGTTGAGGCCTTTGTTCGAATACCGCAAACTGCTGCCGACCCGGTTGTATTGAATGTCGTTGTCGTAATAAACGCTCAGGGATTCGATCCGTTCGTTGTTTTTATCGGGGTTGCGCACCTGCCGATCGACGGTATTGTTGGTGGTGCTGAAATTGTAGAAGGTTTCGAGGAACCATTTTTTAGCAAATGATTCGGTGTACAATACGCTGGATTTGTACTGAATGTTGTTGCTGACGTTGTTATTGAGTTGGCGTATCTGCTCGGTAAAATCGTTGGCTTCAAAAAAGCGGTTGATGGAAAACAGGTTTTCGGTGCCATCCGATTCGTTGTTGTTGTATCCGGCGCTCACGGCAAAGGCACGTCCTTTTTTCTTGAAACGGTGGCGGAAAATGGCGGCACTGGATACACGCCAGGCATTGAGGTCTTTGCTGTTGTTGATGTTCAGGCTGTTGTTGGCCTGCACATTGCCCCCATTGAACAATTGTGCTTGTCGGGTGGACGCATTGGAATTGCTGAGGCGGATGTTTGCTTTTACGATGAGTACATCGCTCGAATCGAGGTTTTGTTCGAGGCGGGTAGATACGCTGTGGTTGCCCCGAAAGTCGTATTTGTTGGTGGTATCGGTATTGGTGAAGGATCCTTCAGGCAGGAAATTTTGCTGCAAACCGTATTGATCGAGGGTAAGCGCACTTTCGTTGTAGAAGTAGCTGGCGTTGAATTTCGTTTTTTTATTGTCGAAATTATAATTGCTGCCGCCGCCGAAGTTGCGGGTAAATCCGCGTCCGTCAAAGTTGTTGAGTGGGGCATCATCGTTGCTTGAAAAGTAATATCGTCCGCCGCCGCCGCCGAAACCAAAGTCGCCGTTGTCGTAGTTGCCAAACGTGCTTTGGCCTTTAAATTCGCCGTAATCTTCCCAATTCACCCCGGTTTGGTTGATGTTATTTCCGTACGCAATAAAGGAAAGTTGTTGTTTTTGGTTAAATCGGTTGAAATTGCCCCGTCCTGCCCAGCGGTCCGAACTGCCTACTGCGGCGGTTATTTTGCCAAAAGAACCCTTTTTATATTGGTCTTTTAGTTCCAGGTTGATGGCTTTTTCTTTTTTGCCATCATCTACCCCGGTTAGTTTGGCTTGTTCCGACTTTTCATTGTACACCTGCACTTTGGAGATGGTTTCGGCACCGAGGTTTTTGGTGGCGCTTTTTGGGTCGTCGCCAAAAAATGATTTTCCATCCACGTACACCCGTTTAACATCCTGCCCCTGGGTTTTAATGTTGCCATCGGCATCCACCTGAATGCCGGGGAGGCGGCGCAATAAATCCTCCACGGTAGAGCCAGGTGGTACTTTAAAGGTGGTGGCATCGTATTCTATGGTGTCTCCGCGGATACTCAGGGGGGCTTTGGCGGTGCGAATGACCACCTCCATGAGTGCTTGGGAGATCGGTTTAATCACGATGGTGCCCAAGTCTTGCGCATTGGATGCAACACTGCGCACCATTTGCTGGTGTGGAATGTATCCGATATAGGATATTTTGAGCAGGTAATCGGTGTTTTTTACGTTTTTAAAGACAAAATTACCTTTGTCGTCGCTGCGGGTAAAATTGAGGAGGGTGGTGTCCTTTGGACTCAACAACATCACGGTGGCATACGCGATTTCGGTGGCGCTGCTATCGCGGATGGTGCCTTTGATATCCATTTTCGAAGGATTTTGGGCTTGTAGCAGGGTGGTAATCAATAAAAGCAGGAAGGCAAGAGGGTAGCGCATAAAGGTAGCAGCTTGGAATTTTTTAAAATTATTGCATTTACAAGGGTTTCAACACGGTGAAGATACATGGCAGCGTTCCGGTGAAACTGGAAATTCGATGTATGGTTGATTTATCCAACTATAAGGTCCGAATAAATGCGGTTTCGTTGCATCAGGGAGGAAGTATTTTGGGTTCCCGCGGAGAAAAAGTTCCACGGAGATTCACGGAGGCACGGAGTTGCACGGAGAAAAAAGGCGGTACCCTCTTAACTCCGTGTAACTCCATACCTCTGAGTTCCTCCGTGGAACCCCTTTTCTCCGTGTAACTCCATACCTCTGAGTTCCTCCGTG
>JAIYAP010000002.1 GCA_027488935.1 Saprospiraceae bacterium
GGTACGGAGGGGCACGGAGGTAAAAAGTTCCACGGAGTTACGCGGAGGTACGGAGGGGCACGGAGGTAAAAAGTTCCACAGAATTACGCGGAGGTACCGAGGGGCACGAAGGAAAAAAGTTCCATGGAGGTACGTGGAGGTACGGAGGGGCACGGAGTTTTTTTTGATTTGTTATAACTTCTTGATTTCAAAGTATTAAAAAGGAAGATGCTTGCCTAATACCGAAATGATCCCCCTTTCGAAAATGAATAACTCCATGTCCCTCCGTACCTCCGTGTAACTCCGTGACCCTTTTGTACGTGGCACCCTTTTTTCACCAAACCAACAATAAACTCCCGAATCAAACGTTAACGGTTTTTTTCACCATAATCTTCACAGCATTAATCCATAATCAAAACACTATGCAACACCACGAAATCACCCAATTAATCATTGGAAAAGCCATTGAAGTACACAAGGTATTGGGAAAAGGCTTGTTAGAATCCACTTACCGGGAATGCCTTTTTTACAAGTTGAAAAATGCTGGCTTAATTGTAGAAAAAGAAAAGCCAATGCCCGTTATTTACAAAGAAGTTAGGTTAGACTACGGTTATCGAATTGATTTATTAGTAGAAAATACCATCGTAATTGAGTTAAAATCCGTAGATGAATTGCACGAATTGCATGTAGCGCAAACGCTTACCTATATGAAACTAGGCCAATTTAAAATCGGACTTTTGATTAATTTCAATGTTCAGGTGCTTAAGGATGGGTTGAAGCGGCTTGTGTTGTCGTAAAGGGGAGGTATGGAGAAAAAAGGGTGCCACGGAGTTACGCGGAGGTATGGAGGGGCACGGAGAAAAAAGGGGTTTCACGGAGTTGATTGGAGGTACGAGGGGTTTCACGGAGTTGATTAGAGGTACGGAGTTACACGGAGAAAACTCTGTGCCCCTCCGTACCTCCGCGTAACTCCGTGGAACCCTTTCTACGTGGGTGGAGGATAACGGATTCGAACCGATGACCTCTTGCATGCCATGCAAGCGCTCTACCAACTGAGCTAATCCCCCTTCATTCAAAAGCGGCCGCAAATATAGCGCAACCGTCGCCAAAATAGCAAATATTACACGCCTTTTTTGTGGATGCGTACGGTAATGCCTTCCAGGGTTTTGCCCAAGGCATTGGTGCCGCCACAAATCGCGCCGTTGCGGGCAAGATTGAGCGCCTGCTGGCCTTTGAAACGTCCGGCGTATTCTACCTCGTAATTTGATGCAGCGCTGCCTTCCAAGTAAACGGAAAAACCCACAATGCGCTGACGGGCATTGCCCACGCCGATGTACCCACCGGGCTCGGAGTTTTCTAGAATGCCCAATTCAGGGATATTTACCCGGTATTTGAGCGCTAAACCAGCAATGGGGTTTTCCAATGCAAGGCGCAAGCCCAGTACTTTGCGGGCAGGTTGAAATCCGCCGGTGATGCTGTTTTGCGATAAAGGCAATTCACCCAACACGGTGAAACGTACGGAGCCTGTTATGTTCGGTATTTCTGGATGGGCTACGGGCAGGGCATTGCGTACGGCCAATCCGGCATCAATGCGGCCATAACCATATAAATTGCTGTGTCCGTTTTCGTTATAAGCGCCTGTTTCCGGGTCGATGCGTACACAGGAGCGCCGAATGAGGTCTTTTACTTCGGAGGAGCTTAAGTCGGGATTTACAGATAGCATGAGTCCTACAACGCCCGCTAAACCCGGACAAGCGCCGGATGTGCCGCCAAAGGTATCGGTGTAGTCGCCGGTTTCGTATCCATCTTGCAACAAACGATCGGTGGTACGCAAGCCGCTGCTGATTGGGGCGGGATGGTTTAAACCGGAGTGGCCAAAATCATTGCTTGGAAAACAAGCCCATACGGCCGGACCAAAGTCGCTGTACACCGAGCGTTTGCCCGTTTCGTTGCAGGCTGCCACGGCAATTACGCCCGGAAAAGAGGCATAACCATCATTCAGGATGTTTTCATTGCCATTGCCTGCCGCAAACAAAATCACACAACCTTTGCCCCCGCGGCCTTCATTGATGGCGTATTCTATGGCGAGGCGGGTATGATCGGGTAACATTTGTTCCTCTTGATGCACCGGATCCTTGTCGTCCCACCATGCACCGTCGCGGGGGCCCCAGGAGCAGGAAATCACGTCGGCACCGTGGTCGGCGGCCCACACAAAAGCATTGGCTTCGTTCATGCTGCCCAAGCCGCTGCGCAAGCGAATGGGCATTAAATTGGCTTCAGGGGCCGTGCCGGAAGCGCCGTTGGGCAATCCCGCCGCACAAGCCATGCCCGCGCAGGAGGTGCCGTGGTTTTCTTTTGGGTCTTTCGGCCGCGGATCGTCGCTGTTCTCCGTCGCATCGAACGGCGCTACAATGCGGCCTTCAAACTCGGGATGCGCCAAATCCAGGCCATCGTCGATAACGGCAATGGTAACGCCCTGGCCTTTAGATACTTGCCAGGCCTGTTCGATATTGACGTGCGCATCGATGTGGGTGTTGTTAATTCGGGTAGGTGCCAGGTGCCATTGCAAAGGGTGAATGGCTTTAAATTGCCGCTCCTGAATCAATTCGGGGTGGCAATAATCCACCTGCTTTTCGGCAAGCAGCTTTTCGGCAATTTCAAATACTTTCAATCCGGTGCCTTCTGCCGCTTCTACAAAATAGGCATTGGTGGCAAACGGCAACTTGCGTTTGATGCTGAGGCCATATTCCGCTATGATCCGGGTACAAGCATCCGGGCCGAGTTTGTCTTTAAATTTTACAAAAAAATTCTCGGTATAAAGTGTCACCGCGCCGGTATCCGGATTTTGGAGCACCCGGCCCGCAAAACGAATGTCGTCTTCCTGCTTGAGCACTGCCCGCATGCTGTCCCGGCGGCTGAGTGCCATCGACAGGTTCTGTTGGGGTGGGGTCAGTAGTCGGCGCACCGAAACACCGGCTTCCGGAAAACCCAGTACTTCGGTGGATTGATTGATAAAGGATTGGCTTTCAGCACCGATCGATAGACTTTCCAGGTCTTGGTTGCCCACGGTGCGAATCACCACCATGTTTGGACTTTCTACCAATTGGAAGGATTTGCCGCGTTTGCCGCCAAATTTTACTTTATACATGGTTGGGTCGGTTTATAATGGTTCTTCCTTCTGTAAATCAGCCCCGGAAATAACGGTCGTAACGAAGTCGTAATTTGTATTTAACAAAAATCGGAAATCGTTCTTAACAGTCATCAAAAAGGGCAAATGTTCCAAATAATACCGTCCCACCAGACAGCCGATGCTATAATCGCCCACATACATGGGTAAGTTGTTGGTAGAGTGCTGGTTAATGCCAAACACGCCGACGTATACTTTGTCGCCGCTGCGCACATTATCGCGGTTTTTATCGCGGTACACTTTCACCGGACCGCTTTGTACCAGCGCCAGTTGCCGTTCTTTGTGCAGGCCTTGCCGCCAGCTTTTGTATTGTCCGAACCCAATGCGGGCGGTACCGGAAGGATTGATGTTGTGGGGCGATGGAATACCCGGCTCGGTGGTGGCTTCGTGGTTGATGAGCACTTCGGGCCGACCACCGGGGGCAATGCGAATGACCATGCGGCGGTCATTCCACAAGTTAATCGTATCCGGATTGAGGGTTCCATTGGCGTTGGCGCCTTCCACGTACACAATATTGCAGGCGTTGGGGCTGCGGGCAATCCAGTAGCCCTTTTTACGCATGTAGCGTAGGATTCTTTTGGCAAAACGGGTACCCAAATCATCGTCGGAGGCATATTCAAATTCGACGTGCAAAAAAGTATTTGGGTCGGCGGCGGCCAAAGTGTGGATGGCGGCCAAACTCAAGGCCCCTTCCTGGTCGTACGAAACACCAGCCAGGCGGCAAAACTCAAAAATAGCATTGCGCGTATTTTGCCCAATGCTGCCATCGGCTTTGGCAATCGGGCCAAAATCGCGTGCTTCCGAGCCGCCAATGATGGGATCCAGGATACCCAGATCGCACAAAATAGATTGTATGGTGACTACAGCGGGGTGGTACTTGGATTGTGCCAATTCGGCGGTGGTAACCCCTCTGCCGAGATTGAGAATTGCTTGAAGCGACATGCTTTCTGTTTTTGGTAACGCTTTAATACGCCATAACAATCCGTTTTTAAAGGTCAAAACCGATTGTTATGGCGTATAAATGAATAGTTTATGCTGGCTACCCGAATCCTTCCTGGTCTTTTTCGCTTTTATCGTCTTTGGCAGGGGCCTTTGCTTTTTCAAACATCAATGTTTCGGCAACTTGGTTATTGACGGGTATGGTCGTCCCACCAGATGTATTTACAACCACCGTGGAGGAACCGGATCCGCCACCGCCAGCACCCGATTTGATGCTGATGAGTTTTTTCAAAATTTCAAACCAAAATGGCGCGCCAAACGTAACTGCAATGCCCGATAACAACCAACCCAGCAGTTTTACCAGCCATTGGGTTGTAGTCAGGTTAAATTGGCTTTCGCTCCAACCCAAGCCCAGCGGAGAAGTAACGGACTCTTTGTAAGTCTTGGCCATTTCCGTAAATTGAGGCACTACCACATCCAATGCCTTTTCTTGATTGGCATCAAAACTCGGTACCGAGTCATTGTGCTCAATAAATTTTGTCGCCAGGGTTACAAAATCTTCCCGAAGTACCGAATTGGTAGACAGGCTGGAATAAATCTGGATTGTATCGGTATTAAAAATGATCGCCATCGTAAAACCAACGCCAAACAACCACCATTTGGTAGAGCGTTTGTACCAGTCGGACGCGCGTTCCATCACTTCATCAAACCAGTTTTCAACTTTATTTTTAAATTGCGTTAGGGTGCCATCCGTTTGGCGGTAGAGGTAAAGCAACAGTTCCTTTAGGTCACCATCTGGCAAGGCATGGATTTTTTGCTCAAGTTCCCCACCACTATTTGATTCCAGTAAATCGATCAAAATAGCGCTAAACGTCGATTTATTGATCCATGCTGGCAACGAATAGGCCGTCATGGGCGTTTTTCGGCCGGTTGCGTAGGCTAATTGGCGAAAAAATGGATGTTCCAGAAATTTGGAAGTTTGATCGCCCAACATATTTTTAAGGGTGCGCAACAAATGAAGTCCGCGCAGGGAAAGCAAGGCTGCCAAAATCTCCATGACCGTGGAGGCCAAAAGGCTGAACAACATCAGGACAAATACAATACCGATGATGACAGAAAGAATGGTGATGAGTGTTTGCATCAGATAAAATCAAAACAGTGAACAATTTTGGTCTGTAAAGACAAGTATTATCTTTTAAACAAATGAATATTTTACATTAAATTTTCATTGCAAAAAGATTTGGTGCGCTATTTGCATAGCCCTGGAAACGGCTTTTTAGGGCCGAACACGCGATAATTGCTGCAAAAATACGCGGAATTTTAATGTAACAAAACGGGCCATGTGTAAGCCACACGCCACGAACACAATAATTCCTACTTTTGCGCATGATTCAATTTTAATATATCGAACAAACGTAATGGCCACTCCACGCATTCTTATTGCCGGCGCCGCCGGATTCCTCGGTTCGCACCTTTGCGACCGGTTTATCGCCGAAGGGTACCATGTCATTGGCATGGACAACCTGCTCACAGGCGACCTGAATAACATCGAACACCTCTTCAAAGAAAAGAATTTCGAGTATTATCACCACGATATTACCAAATTCGTGCATGTACCGGGCCATCTTGACTACATTCTGCACTTTGCCAGTCCCGCCAGCCCGATTGATTACCTGTTGATGCCAATTCAAACGCTGAAAGTGGGTTCTTTGGGTACGCACAACCTGCTGGGCCTTGCCAAGGAGAAAAAAGCGCGCATTCTGGTAGCGTCAACTTCCGAGGTGTACGGCGACCCGCATGTACATCCGCAAACCGAAGAATACTGGGGAAATGTAAACCCGGTCGGTCCGCGTGGCGTGTATGACGAGGCAAAACGTTTTCTGGAAGCCATTACGATGGCCTACCATACTTACCACCAGGTAGAAACCCGCATTATCCGTATTTTCAATACCTACGGTCCGCGTATGCGCGTGAACGATGGTCGGGTATTGCCGGCATTTTTCAGTCAAGCCATTCGCGGTGAAGGACTTACGGTGTTTGGCGATGGTTCACAAACGCGTTCTTTCTGCTATGTCGACGATTTGGTGGATGGCATTTACCGCTTATTGTTGAGCGATTATCCCCAGCCGATGAACATTGGCAATCCATCTGAAATCACGGTGATGCAATTTGCGCATGAAGTTTTGGCCCTGGTCGACAATCCAAAAGCGTTTATTGATTACCGTCCTTTGCCCGTGGATGACCCGAAACAACGGCAGCCCGATATCACCAAGGCGCGTACCATCTTAGGTTGGGAACCAAAGTACAACCGCGAGGAAGGCATGAAATTGACGTATGAATATTTTAAAAAAGCCGTTCCGCGCAACTAATCAACGATAAAACATTCAAATTCATGCCTCATTTACTCATTACAGGCGGCGCCGGATTCATTGGGTCGCACGTCGTTCGTTTGTTTGTGCAGCGTTATCCGCACTACAAAATTGTTAACTTAGATGCGCTGACGTATGCGGGCAACTTAGAAAACCTGCGCGACGTAGAAAAAGCGCCGAATTATATTTTTGAACGCGGCGATATCACCGATGCTGCCTGGATCAACGATTTATTTGCACGCTACCAGTTTGATGGCGTGATTCATTTGGCTGCCGAAAGTCACGTAGACCGTTCGATCACCAACCCATTGGCCTTTGTGGAAACCAATGTGATGGGTACGGTGAATTTGTTAAACGCTGCTAAAATAGCGTGGGAGGGAAACATGGAAGGGAAACGTTTTTACCATGTTTCGACCGATGAAGTGTACGGCTCTTTGGGCGAAGAAGGTTTTTTCACGGAAGAAACCGCGTATGATCCGCGTTCTCCGTACTCGGCATCCAAGGCCAGCAGCGACCATTTTGTGCGCGCCTGGTATCATACTTACCATTTACCGGTAGTCATTTCCAATTGCAGCAACAACTACGGCCCTTATCATTTCCCGGAAAAGCTGATTCCGTTGATTATCAGCAACATCAAACAAGGGAAAGCGCTGCCAGTGTATGGCGATGGCAAATACACCCGCGACTGGCTCTGGGTAAAAGACCATGCCGAAGCGATCGACACCATTTATCATAAAGGGAAAGAAGGCGAAACTTACAATATCGGCGGCAACAATGAGTGGAAAAACATTGATTTGGTGGAAAATCTCTGCGATATCATGGATGAACTGCTCGGGAATGCACCACTCACTTCACGCCAACTCATCACATTTGTAAAAGACCGGCCCGGACACGACCGCCGCTACGCCATTGATGCGTCCAAACTGCGCAATGAATTAGGTTGGGAACCATCCATTCGTGCGGAAGAAGGCTTCCGTTTGACGGCGGAATGGTATTTGGAGCATGAAGAATGGCTGAACCATGTGCGCTCGGGGGCTTATTTGCAGTATTACGCGGAGCAGTACGAGTAAGGTTGCCTACCGATACACTTTTTTGCCTTTGTGTAACCAAATGCCCCAGGTACGGTCGAAGGCATGCACTTCCTTCGTGGATCCGGCAGCGTTGTACACGGGATGCCCTTGGTTGACCCATTCGAAAATGCCGCCATAGAGGTTGGAAACATTGGAATAACCGGCGTCCCGGAGTTTTTCGGCTATTTTTTCGCTGCGGTAACCCACCGAGCAATAGACCACAATGCCTTGATTTTTAGGGACTTGCGCCAGTGTATTAGGATCAAAATGGTCGTACCCGGAAAAAACAGCGTTTTGAATATGACTTACTGCGTACTCACGCGGCTCGCGGGCGTCTACAAACACCAGATTCGAGCTATCTTGTACAACTTGTTGTATAGTGCGTTCCGGTACCGAATGTTTGAGCAAACCGTTCAGCATGACCCGATAGGCCGCGCTTTTGACCTGGCCGAAACAGGCAATGGCAAACAGCAGTAATCCTGCCGATAAGACGCGTCGTTTTTTTAGTTGAAATTTCATCGCACAGCCCTTGGAGGTGGAAAGAAAACGCAAAGATAAGATCTTCCGCACCCGGCGCAGCCCTAAAAAAGCTGCGCCAAGTGCCAAACCGAATATTTGCGAGGGCCGAAAAGAGCGGATGATCAAAAAAATCCTACTGCTAAGAAGGGACAGCAGTAGGAAAATCAAAACATACTATGAGAAAACTTGCCTCAAAGGTAGTATGGTTTGGGCGCCTATTGCAATGGCTATTTATGGAACGGCAGGAAAAACCGGGAAGCGGTATGATTGGCTTACCCCGGCTTTTCTTGCTATGGATTTAAGGTCCTCGTCAGCCTACTGATGAAACAAAGCTGAAATGGAGCGATGCTCTACGGTATTGCGGATAGCGCGGGCAAATAAATTGGCCGTCGATAATACTTTAATTTTATCTGATTCACGGCGCAACGGAATGGTATCGCACACAATCAGTTCGGTGAGTTGCGAATTTTCCACGTTTTCATAGGCCTTTCCTGACAAAACCGGGTGGGTACAGATGGCGCGTACAGATTTTGCCCCTTTTTCAATCAGCGCGTCGGCGGCTTTGCACAGCGTGCCTGCGGTGTCCACCAGGTCATCCACCAGTACCACATCGCAGCCTTTCACGTCACCGATAACCGTCATTGCGGCTACTTCATTGGCTTTGGTGCGGTATTTATCACAAATGACCAACTCGCGTTTGAAGTGTTTGGCATAGATGCGGGCACGTTTCACGCCGCCTACATCCGGGCTGGCGAAAATGGTATTCGACATATCCTGTTCCGTGAGGTACGGAATGTAAATTGCCTCAGAGCGCAAGTGATCCATCGGAATATCGAAAAAGCCTTGAACCTGGTCGGCGTGCAAATCCATGGTCATAATGCGATTTACCCCCGAGATGGTGAGCAAATTGGCCATTAATTTGGCACTAATTGGCACCCGGGGCTTGTCTTTTCGATCCTGGCGTGCATAGCCAAAATACGGAATAACGGCCGTGATATAACCGGCAGAGGCACGTTTAGCCGTATCAATCCAAAGCAAGAGTTCCACCAGATTGTCGTGGGGCTGGCAAGTACTTTGAATAAAGAAGGTGTAGGCGCCGCGCACACTTTCGTTGATGATGGTTTGCATTTCCCCATCGCTAAACAGCGCGAGGGTCTTATCGCCCAAGGGGGCGTCGTAATAATGGGCGATATCTGCGGCCAACGCTTCGGAGGCCGTGCAAGAAAATAATTTGACTTCGGGCATGATTTCAGTGCCTTGAGCGGCAATTGATAAGGAAAAAATCGATCAGGATGCTTCGGTAGTGCGGCAAAGGTAGAAGAACCAAGGCTTAAAAGTGAAAAACGAAAAACGAAAAGTACGGAATGGTGCGATCTTTTTCATTTTTAACAGTTTTTGCAATTCCTGAACAAATCCAACACTTAACATTAAAGATACACAACAACCTAATTACCTTTGGCATTCTCCTTATAAATCGGCTTTTTATTTTAACCGCATATCATTGTCAAATTCAAACTTTTTGTCTGTTATATGACTCGACAATTTCTCCTACTTATCTGCCTTTCTCTGTTTGGCATCAGTGCTTCGGCACAAACAGCCCGTACCCCGCGCGAAACGGCGCTCCGCTTTTTACAAGCAGCGCCTGCCCGTTTTAATCTTGCTGCATCTGATGTAGCGGATGTACGCGTTACGGATGAATATGTTTCCAAAAACAATGGTTTAACGCATGTTTGGGTGCAGCAACAACACCATGGCATTCCGGTGTTCAATGCCCTTTTTGGCCTGCACGTGAAGCCCAATGGTGAAGTTTTGCACCTTGGACATCGTTTTGTAAGCAACTTGGAACAAAAGGTGAATACCACCCTACCCTCCCTCAGTGCAGCTCGTGCACTCGAAATGGCCATGGGGCATCTTGGATTTGCCGGCTTTCCCGTGCCTGCAATACGGCAAAAAATCAACGACCAGAACTTCATTTTTGAAGGCGGCGCGGTATCAAAATCTCCTATTTCAGTTTCCATCTGTTATCAGGTACAAGCATACGGCGACGTAAAACTGGCCTGGACGATGATCATCCAACAAGCGAATACCACGGATATCTGGAACTTGCGCGTGGATGCACAAACCGGAGTGTTGTTGCAAAAGATCAACCAAACAGTATATTGTGCTGCGGAACATGCTGACGCACTGGAAGCAGATTGTTTGGAAAATGCGCCAGCAACCGAAAAAAACATTGCAACCGCTACCACCTTGGAAGGGGAAGTGTACAGTGTATTCCCATTACCTGTAGAAAGCCCTGCGCATGGTACGCGTGAATTGCTCATTGCACCCGCCGATCTTGAATCATCGCCATTTGGCTGGTTGGATGATAACGGCGTACAAGGCAATGAGTACACTTACACCCGGGGTAATAATGTTTGGGCCTTCGATGATAGTGCAAACGATAATACCCCAAGCATTGGGGAATCCGCTGATGCCGGTGCTACCCTCGAATTTATTTTCCCATTCGACCCGGATGCTGAGCCTGTAGCCAACAGAAATGCCGCTATTACCAACTTGTTCTACATGAATAACATGATGCACGACATTACCTACCGCTTTGGTTTTGATGAGGTGGCCGGTAATTTTCAGGCAAATAACTACGGTAAAGGTGGTCAAGGTGGCGACTATGTGCTTGCACAAGCCCTCGATGGCAGCGGTACCGACAATGCCAATTTTGCTACGCCACCCGATGGCGGTAACGGCAGCATGCAGATGTACACCTGGTCGCGCCAAGGTGGTAAAATTATTACTGTAAATGCGCCAGGTGCCATTTTGGGTTCTTACAGCGCAACTAACCCTACTTGGGGAACTCCGATTTCTTCAACACCAGTTACGGGCGATGTCGTGGTGGTCAATGATGGCACCCCGGAAGGCTCCCTGGGCTGCAATCCATATACCGGTGTGAGTGGTAAAATTGCGATTGTGGACCGTGGCGTTTGCCAATTCGGAGAAAAAGCCTTGAATGCCCAAAATGCCGGCGCAAAAGGCTGTATTATTTGCAATTTTGAAGACGGAACAATCAATATGGCAGTCGGCACGGTAGGTGGTTCTGTGACCATTCCCGTTGTAATGATGGGCAAAGGCGATTGCGACAAATTGCGGCAGTATGCTGGCGCTGGCCTGAATGTATCTATGGTACAGCCTGCTATTACCGGTCCGGCATTTTACGATGGCGATTTTGATAACGGGATTATTGCCCACGAATATGGACACGGTATCAGCAACCGCTTGACAGGCGGCCCCAATACAACCAGCTGCCTGGGCAATGCCGAACAGATGGGCGAAGGCTGGAGCGATTTCTTTACGCTTGCTACCTCTGCAAAAGCGGGTGATGTGGGTACAAAAAAACGCGGTGTAGGTACATATGTATCCCGCCAGGATAACGATGGACAAGGTATTCGCCGGTATCCGTATTCTACCGATATGAGCATCAATCCGGTCACGTTTTCTACGGTGGCTGAAAATACCGCTGTGCATGCGTTGGGTGAAATATGGGCGCAAGTTAACTGGGACCTTTATTGGGCAATGGTGGAAAAATACGGATTTGACCCTACCCTCACAGATGTAAACAGTGGCAATGCCCGCGCGGTTCAACTGGTCATGGACGGCATGAAACTGCAACCCTGCAGTCCCGGTTTCATTGATGGCCGGGATGCAATCATCATGGCCGACCTCATCAACTACAATGGTGCGGATACCTGTCTGATTTCGGCAGTTTATGCCCGCCGCGGTTTGGGCTACCTCGCATCGCAAGGTACTTCAGACAATGCAGGCGACGGTATTGAAAACTTTGATCCAATTCCGACTTGTGTAAAAGAATTGAAAATCACCAAAGTAACCAGTACGCCAACTGTTGAACCCGGTGGCACTGCACAATACACCATTACAATTACCAACCACAAAGACAATGCTGTAACCGGTGTAATCGTTAGCGATGAATTGCCAGCAGGACTGGAATTTGTAAGCGCTTCCAATGGCGGCACCTTGAATAGCGGTTTTGTAGTATGGAACCTGGGTACTTTGCAAACGCGCCAAACCGTAACCCTGACTTATACCGCAAAAGTGGCGGCTGGCGTAAATTCCCTGTGCTATTACAAAGATCCAATGGACGATACCAACAACTGGTTCTCGTTGTCCATTGAAACAGCCGGCGCGGAGGAGTTCTTTAACCTGCAAACTGCCGATAAAATTGTAGGTACCGGTTCCTTTAAAGGCGTTGCCAGCACGACTGCCTTCACCGACTTTACCTTAGAGTCAGGCAATTTTGTCACGGTGTTTGGCAACAAACCTGTGTTGCGTTTTTGGCATAAATACAACACCGAAACAGGTGCAGATGCCGGTTTTGTTGAAATTCAGAAAGTAGACGACCCTTCCTTCCGCTGGAATCGCATCTCTGCTGACCGCGCTTTCCGCAACCCTTACACCGGAAAAGTACAATATGGCACCTTCGCAATTCCTTACCTGAGCGGTTACTCTGGCAATTCGAATGGCTGGATTCAGTCGTATGTTGATTTAAGCGACTACCTTGGCGAAGACATTAACATCCGCTTCCGTTTTGGCACCGACGATAATAATGGTCCTGCCGGTGGCGCTTGGTTTATTGATGAAGTGCAAATCATTGATATGGTGAACTTCGAAAGCGAGGCTACCGTAACTTCTACAGAAGGCGACCTGGCAAAAGCCGGATTGGATCAAGCGGGTGTAATTGTAAACACCAATTGTGCGGTAGTTGCAGCTGACGAAGCACAAAAACAGACTTTGGCCATGACGTTGCAACCCAACCCAGCACAATCCGTATTGAGTATTTCCTTAAATACGGCTTTACAGGGCAATGTAAAAGTATCCCTGATCAGTGCAGAAGGCCGCATAGCCCTGCAAAACATGCAAGAAGACATGTATGAAGGGCAAATTATCACCCTTGATGTAGAAAACATCCCAGCGGGTGTGTACATGGTACGCTTGGAAAGTAATGCAGGCATGTCGGTAGCCAAAGTGGTGATCCAATAGTCGAAGAATATTCTTATATCCAGTTTCTTAAAAAATCTGCAGGCCCCATGGCTTGCAGATTTTTTTTTGCCTTCGCTCCAAACTTGTCAGAGAAAAACAGGTCCTTATGCCAATTTGACCTCCATTGATCCTAAAATCTGCCAATTTTTCAAAAAAAAGCGCGATCTTTAAACTTGGAAACAGATTTGCTCAAATCGGTTAAATCCAACTTACAACGTGCAAATAAACAACCATGACATACGATAATTTCACCATCAAAGCCCAGGAAGCCATTCTAAAAGCCCAGCAAATTGCGGCCGGATACGAACAGCAAAACGTAGATTCGGCCCACTTGCTCAAAGGCTTGTTAGAAGTAGACGATTCTGTTACCGACTTTTTATTGAAAAAAACGGGCGCCAACATGAGCCGCCTGACCACCGATCTTGACAAACTCGTGTGGGATACGCCGCGTGTACAAGGCGGGGCCGACAAACAATTCCTGACAAACGACGCCAATAAAGCCGTGGCGGCGGCCAAATCCATGCTCAAGGATTTTGGTGATGATTATATTTCTCTCGAACTCATGCTGCTCGGTATTGCCAAAGGCGCCGATAAAGCAGCCCGACTGCTCCGTGAAAACGGCGCTACCGTCGAAACCCTCACTGCAGCCATCAAAGAACTGCGCAAAGGCCGCAAAGTGACCGAACAAACCACCGAACACGTGTACAATGCCCTCCAGAAATACGCCATTGACCTGACGGAAATGGCCGAAAATGGCAAATTAGACCCCGTCATTGGCCGTGATGAAGAAATTCGCCGCGTTCTACATATTTTAAGTCGCCGGAAAAAGAACAACCCCGTCATCATTGGCGATCCAGGGGTGGGTAAAACGGCCATCGTGGAAGGCATCGCCTGGCGGATTGTGCGCCAGGACGTGCCCGAAAACCTGCAATCCAAAAAAATCTTCTCGCTGGACATGTCTTCCCTGATTGCCGGCGCGAAATACAAAGGCGAATTTGAAGAACGCCTCAAAGCGGTCATTAAAGAAGTCGTTGACTCCAATGAACAGGTGATTTTGTTTATCGACGAAATTCACACGCTCGTGGGCGCGGGGGGCGGACAAGGCGCAATGGATGCAGCCAATATCCTCAAACCAGCCTTGGCACGGGGTGAATTGCGCACCATCGGCGCGACCACACTCGATGAATATCAGAAGTATTTTGAGTCGGATAAGGCCCTGGAGCGCCGTTTTCAATCGGTGTATGTAGACGAACCAAGCGTTGAAGACACCATTTCTATCCTGCGCGGTATTCGGGAAAAATACGAGAACTACCACAAAGTGCAAATTCTGGATGAGGCCGTCATTGCCGCTGCCGAATTGTCGCACCGATACATCAGCGAGCGCAAATTACCGGACAAAGCCATCGATTTGATTGATGAAGCAGCCGCCAAATTGCGTTTGGAACTGGATTCTGTACCTGAAGAAATAGACGAATTGGACCGCAAATTGCGCCAATTAGAAATTGAACGGGAGGCCATTAAACGGGAAAACGACGCTAAAAAACTGGAGGGTATGAACAAGCAGATCCAGGATTTGCGCGAAAAACTCGACAGTTTGCGGGCCGTGTGGCATTCGGAAAAAGAAATCGTGGAAGCGATTCAGAATTGCAAACAAAAAATTGAAGCCCTGCATATCCAGTACCAGCGCGCCGAACGCGAGGGCAACCTGGAAGTAGCCTCCAAACTAAAATACCAGGATATTCCGGCCCAGGAAGCCATGTTGCTGGCTGCAGAAGATAAATTAGGCAGTCTTGCGCCCGAAAATCGCATGACGACCCAAACCGTGACCGCCAACGATATTGCCGATGTGGTAGCGCGTTGGACCGGCATTCCTGTGTCCAAAATGCTGCGCAGCGAGCGCGAGCGTTTGCTTAACCTGGAAAATGAAATCCACCAGCGCGTGATTGGCCAGGATGAAGCGGTGATTGCCGTGTGCGACGCCATTCGACGCAACCGGGCAGGATTGAGTGATCCCGACAAACCCATTGGTTCGTTTATTTTCTGCGGACCGACCGGGGTGGGTAAAACCGAATTAGCCAAAGCCTTGGCGGGTGTTTTGTTCGACGATGAAAAAGCCGTAACCCGCATTGACATGTCGGAATACATGGAAAAACACGCGGTGAGTCGGCTGGTAGGCGCTCCTCCGGGCTATGTGGGTTATGACGAGGGTGGTCAATTGACCGAAGCCGTACGTCGTCGCCCCTACTCCATCGTGTTGCTCGATGAAATAGAAAAAGCGCATCCCGATGTGTTCAATGTGTTGTTGCAGGTGCTGGATGATGGGCGCTTGACCGATAACAAAGGCCGGACTGCCAGTTTCAAAAACACCATCATCATCATGACCAGCAATTTGGCGAGCGATCGGATCATGGAAGTGTACGAAGATTACGATACCGTACCGGAAAAACGCAAACACGAACTCATTGAAACCGCCAAAAGTGAAGTGATGGACGCGCTCAAAATGACCTTGCGTCCAGAGTTTTTGAACCGGATTGATGAGGTGATTGTGTTCCATCCCTTGCTCAAATCCCAAATGCGCAGCATCCTCACCATCCTCACCAAGGACATTGTGGAACTGTTGCACAAACAGGAATTGAAAATAGAAATCACCAATGAGGCTTCAGAAAACCTTACCGAACAGGGTTTTGATCCGCAATTTGGTGCGCGGCCGCTGAAACGCACCTTGCAACGCACGCTTATCAACGAATTGGCCAAGCACCTGCTAGCAGGCAACTACGAAAAAGGCGATACCGTGCTGGTAGATGCCGATGGCGCGGGCCTGTTTTTTGGCCGGAAAGCGATGGTCAATGAAAAAGAGGTGGTTACGAAGCGGTTACCGGTGTTGTAGCATACAATTAGAAGATAAAGATGCCCGGATATGTTCCTTTTGGGAGTGGATTCGGGCTTTTTTGTGGGAGATATCAATAGATCATTGGTAATGAATACGTTTTATATCGTTTAAGCCAGGTTAAACCTGACAAAAGCGATATAAATGATCATTTGCTTTTCAAATCAAGGTTGTCTTCTTAAATTGTGCAGCGTATCGTTACTATGACGCTTAAACGCAAAACATATTTACAATCGATCAACATGCAAAACAAAAATACTGTCCCACCAAAAATATTGATAACCACTTTGGTCACCATCGTGATTTTTGGATTGCTTTTTTGGCAACACCTGCATGGTGGCGTGCCCAGTCATCATATCCTGCAGCGCGCCGACTTACCTGAAATTTCTAATTGGTGGGGTGGGTTGTTGCTGCCTGTTTTGACCTGGCTTGCATTGGGCCGGATAGAGAAGCGGTTGAATAAACAGGCTTTATCTACACAAAAAACAGATAATCAAAATATTAAAATCTTAGTGCGGTTCTTTTTGGGCTTAACCATGGGTCTTTTGATCGCGGTTTCCTTTACAAATGACTACCAACTTTTTTTAGACAACGTGCCTTTCGTATTGCTACTGCTTAGTCTGCTCATTCCGATCTATTACAGCGAGTTCATGCTGGGTTTTATTTTGGGAATGAGTTATACCTTCGGCGCATTCTTGCCGACGGTTTTCATTTTGATCTTTGCTGGGTTGGGTTATCTTATTTTTCGATTTATTCGGCCGTTGATATTAAGGGTGTTTACAAGGAAACCATTTGTTTCGTTATAGCGTCTTGGTTATTAGCCATCTAAACAGATAAAGCAACCATGAAATCAGAGCAAATTCATATGACAATTTTTATACTATTTATTTTATCCGCGTGCTCAAGCGGCAATGTCCCCAAAACAGTCAGTTCTCCAGACCTTCCTGCGGATACTTTACAGGCCAAATCAAACATTGATAATCAAATTGAAAAGACCATAAAGTTTGACCATGACTTTGAAATAAAAGTCGGACGAAATGAAGATTTGGCCCCCTTGCAAGTTTATTCACTTTTTATTTTGACCCACAATAACAAACAAATTTATATAGACACTTCATTTACAGAATATGAGTTTGGCGATTCGATATACCCAATTGTTAGAGCGATTGACCATGAAACATTCGAAGTTTTAGTCGAAATTAACGATCGACCACTTAAAAATTATGTGAAATACTTTAAAGTGTTTCAAGATCAAATAATTTACACTGAAAAAATGCCGACATTTTTTCCGCGTGCTTTTAACCTAGACGAGGACGAAAATTTAGAACTGGCAGGTTTTTGGGGCGTCGGCGAAACCTGGGGTGTCAACCATTCCTTAACAGGTTACGCCCCAATCATTTATTACGAAATAAGGCCTACAGGAATTACGCTTGATAGTGCGTTGACAATTAGCAAAAACCGTGAATTCTATGGTGACTTTTATGGTTTTAAATACAACGAAAAAGTAGAATTTAAGACCAGTGAAACCATAAAAAGGGATGACGAAATTCTAAAATTAGTTGAACAAAGTAGTAATCAAGTCAAGATGCCTGGGTCGGCGAATTGGTGAGTAGGGAATAAGTTGTTTTTGGGTCACTTTGTAAAGGCGAATTGGCTCGCTCATTAACAATTTTACTCCCGTAAGCCATCTGGGAAAACCCCAGCAATTGGCAAAAAACCGATCATACATACAAAATAATAGGCAAACATTGTCCCGACAACAAACAGCGTCAAAGCCACTCCAGCCAAGTACTTTCGTGCTATGAAATATCTTATCGCCTTGGCAATTATATAAAATCCATTTAAACCCAATGTCACAAAAATAAACATCGTTCCGATCATGGTGTACACAAATGGAAAATGGACTAGATCATATAAAGGCAAGCACAAAAAAACTTGTAATCCCAGCAGTAGAACATTCAAAATAATGTGATTTCGCATAATTAATGTGTTTAATAAATCAATTTCAAACCAGGAATCTTTGCCGAAATAATTCAAAAAATGTTTTCCTGCCCTGTTTTTAACGCACCCCCAAATCCTCCACGATATACCCATCCGGGTAACTTTTTACCTGACGTTTCGTCCGAAATTTCGGCTCCTTCCGCAATGGCACACACGCAAGGATCCATTTTCGCAGCTCCATGGCGCTGTACAAACTGGCGCGCACCAGCCAATTTGGGCGGGGGTAATGCATGGCCTGGCGCAGGCGTTCGTCCATAATGGCATAAGCAAAAGGTTTAGCTACCGGAAACAAAAACCGGGGTAAATACCAGCCCAACATCAAATGCAGGGTAGCATCCGCAACTTTTCGGCCAGCCTCGGTGTAGCCAAATTGCGTTTGTTCGTACTGGATGTTAAACTGCTCCATCGCCTCAAAACTCGGCGGAATATCCTGAATACCCATCCTGTTCCCGATTTCTGCCCATAAAGTATAGCCCGCAATCAGTTCTTTCGGGGTGGAAATTCGGTAGCCAAAACGTTTGTTCCAGCGATAAGGCTCAATGACAAAGGTGGTGAGCACATATTTAAAATCATCATTAGAAATCTTGAAGCGGCCGTGCATTTGGTTCATGCGCGCGAGGGCTGCTTTGCCCCGATCACTTTCGTACCCGTGCTCAATGATTTCACTCAGGATCAAATCGGTATCGTCGTAGCGTTTTTGGGTGCGCTCGGTGAATTCATGGGTACCCAACAGCAGTTTTCCGATACTAGGTACCGCAAAGGTGCGAAACAGTGCAAACTCCAGCGCGCGCGTGCTATCCCAGGGGAAATCGTGGTAAGCCACCCAATGACTGATTTCAAGATGGTCCTTTTGGGCATCTAAGGGAGCAATTTTGGATAGGAAGGTTTGTGTGCGCATCGTGATAGGTCAGTTTCGGGTTCAAAGATAAATCCAGGTAATTTTATATCGTTCAATATGCGTTTGAATTTCCCCTCATCTACATATTTTAAATCCAATTAAAATGACGGGAACCTACCAGGAATTATTAACACACGCGAGAATTTTGTTGGATTTTATCCAAACTTTGTATTTTTGGCAAAAAAAGGCTCAATTGGGCAAAAATCATCCAAAAGACTTTCATATTAGCGAAAATATAAATTTTTATAGACTCTTATACCCGGATTTAAATGGGTAAGACGTAATCCGTTTTCTTAACCACCCTGTGTCGGCTATAATCTGCTTTTATTCCAGATCCCGCGCTTCGAGAAAAACCATTTGAACAAAACAATCGAATCGATGTGGTGCCATCTGCATGGCAAACTTGTTTTCGATTGCACAACCAGTGAAAACATGAATGCTCAGGAGCTATTGCCCCGCGATTTTCTGGCACAGATGAGGTTGGAGGCCGATCCTGTTGCAGATCAGGCCATTGTTGACATTATGGCCGAAGGTTTTGGGCAGATGCAGCAATTGTACCAAACCTTATCTTCCAATCAAAAGTTAAAAGAGCTGCCGCCTTCCTCGGCGCTTCGGCGCTATTTTGAAACCAATGTAGTGCTTCCAGCATGGGCCGACGCGCAAAAGTGCGCCATCGGACAGGATGTGTTCCGGCGCTTTGGCGTAGAGATAACGATGTTACTTTTCTATGTTTCCCTGCCTGCGGCGTACAGTTGTCGGCATGGGGCGCATGTGTTGGTTGAAACAGGGCGCCTGATTACCCGTAAAGGAAAAGAGGACCGATTTGCCCATAGGTTGATGGAAACCGCCCAGTTTGTGCTCGACGTGATGGAGCCGGGTGCCTTTCTTGCTGAAGGAAATGGCATTGAGGTTGCTTTAAAAATTCGGCTCATTCATGCCTCCATTCGCTACTATTTGAAAAGCCAAAGCCAGTGGGACCTGGCCACTTATGGAGAGCCCATCAACCAGGAGGATATGGCAGGCACCTTGATGTCGTTTTCTGCCATGGTTTTGGAAGGATTGGAAAACATGGGCGCCCATGTCACTGCCGAGGAGCAAGAAGCCTATTTCCATTGCTGGCGCATCGTAGGCCATTTGACTGGGCTCCGACCAGAATTGAATCCCGAAACCTATTCCGATGGCCTGAAATTGGGATTCCAAATTTTCAACGACCAAAAAGGCACTTCTAATGATGGTGAAATTTTGATAAAAGCCTTGGTAGATTTTATTTCCGGCATGTTGCCCCATCATCCGATAAAACGAAAATGGCCCATCATGATGATCCGGTATTTTGTCAACAAGGACTTGGCAGGCGTTTTAAAGTTTGAAAAAACATCGGTCATCGAACGCGTGCTGCTCGATGCGTGGTTTAGATTGCATTTGTTTTTTCACCGCCTTTTTCAAAGACATCACTACGCTGTACCCCGAAAATACATAGGTCGCACCCGCAATCATTTTCTGCAAAAAATGATTTTGTACTTCAATGAACATAAAGGCATTCAGTTTCGCATACCGCCTTCTTTAATGAAAGACTGGCAATCCTGATTTTTTACCGTAATCCGCCTGAAAAGTAGTTCTCATGCGCATAGGGCACGCTGTTTTTTTCAATAGCGCATGTTTCAAGCAAACCTGTCATTTCAATTCCAAAACATTTATGAACCAACTGATTAACACCACCGATTACAGCCCCCTTGTACTAATTTTAGCCGCTTTAGGCGCTATTGGCTGGATTGTTGCTTATTTTATAACCATACACAACATTCGGAAGCACCAGTTTGTAGAAATGCCTGTTTTTTGTGTATGTGGCGATATTGCCTGGGAATTTCTTTGGGGATTCGTTTTTCACGACAGGATCAACATGGGGCAGCTTTATGTTTGGTCATACCGTGCCTGGTTTCTGATCGATGTATATATTTTCGTTAGTGTGATGCGATACGGATACAAACAGATTGACTTACCCTTGTTGCGGCGGAACGCCAAGCCCATTTTTGTTGGTCTAACCCTCACATCGGCTGCCATTGTTTCCGCATTTGTCCAAACCGAGTTAGACAATCCGATGGGGGCCCAAACTTCTTATCTGCTCAATTTCCTGATCTCCTCCACGTATATTTTCAATTGGTTGCGCCTGCATAAAACCCAGACTTTCTCCAAATGGGTAGCCTGGATGAAAATGCTGGGCACCCTCATGTACAGCATTTTCTTCTTAATTCAATTTCCCAAGGATTATGCTGTTACGGTCTTGAGCTCGGCAGTATTGATACTCGACCTGATTTATATTTGGATGATATACTGCTATAAGGCCGACGAAGGAGAAAACACCGTGATTGTCCATGCAAATGCTTGATGCCTACACCGACGTGCAACTTTTATTTTCCGGAAAAACATTTTCCTGGTTTCGGGGAACGCACCGTACCGACGGGAAGGCACAACTATTTAAAACATTCAGTTCGGATTATCCAAAATCGGAAGATTTCCTCTTTTTTGAGCGCGATTTTGCCATTTCAGAACACCTGATATCCGAATTTGCCCTTCGTTCGGAAGGCATGTTACAAGCAGAAAAACGGACTTACATTCAGTATCCCGATTTTTCAGGTTTGCCCCTGCTTCATTATTTGCGCACGCAAAATCGGTTGTACCTGGATCCCCAGGGAGCAATCAGGGTATTTGCAGCCATGGTGGAGGCCGTGGGAAACTTGCATAAAAACAAATTGGTGCACCGCGGCCTGAATCCGAGCGCCATTTTGTTTGATCCGGAAAGTGGCGAAATCCGGATTACCGGTTTTGGATTTTCAACGTTCAACGATGCCGAAAAACTTGAAATCAATATTGATCTGTATGATGTAGAAAATGCATTGGCCTACATTGCACCCGAGCAAACGGGCCGATTGCGGGCCGAGGTAGACCAGCGCAGCGATTATTACGCTTTGGGTATTGTTTTTTATGAATGTCTTTCCCGACAGCTGCCTTTCCCCTATTCAGACTCTATTAGTCTGATTTACAGCCATATAGCGCAAGAGGCGCCTTCGGTTAGGACGCTAAACCCCGCAGTTCCGGCGGCGCTGGCAGCAATTGTCCACAAGATGATGGCCAAAAATGGCCGCGATCGCTATCAAAGTGCACGGGGTATTCTTGCGGATTTGCAAAAGTGTTCCGATTTAATTGGGCTCGGAGTGGAGGAGCAGATGTTTCCATTAGGCGGGGGCGACATTTCAGATAGTTTGTACCTGCCCGAACACAGTTTTGGACGGGAAAATGAACTGGACCAGATTGTTGACATACTGGAGAACCCAAGCCCCGATCGGTTTTCGGCGATCTGGATATCCGGTCCTTCCGGTATGGGCAAAACCACATTAATGCACGCCGTAAAAGCGCGGTTGGCGGGGCGAAGCGATATTTATTTTATATCGGGAACCTATAAAAATTATTCCCGAAATGTCCCCTTTGCTGGGATTTCGGAGGCCTTGGCCCGATTGGCCGAACAATTCCTGTCGGCGCCAACTGAAATATTGCACCAAAAACGACAGAAACTGCAGGCTGCGTTGGGGAATCAGGGGAAATTGGCAACCGACCTCATTCCCGAACTTGAATTATTGTTGGGTGTACAGCAGCCCATTGACTCTGACATCACGCCAGATGAAGCCGAAAACAGGTTGAAAACAGCCTTACTCAACCTCATCACGGCTATGCAAGAGGAAGGCAGACGCATGGTGTTGTTTTTGGATGATCTTCATTTGGCCGATGAGCCGTCTTTGGCCTTTTTGAAAACCCTTTCCCAGCACAATTTTAACCGCTCCTTGGTACTTATTGGTGCTAGTGTTGCACCGTTTCAAGCAGAAGATGCCCAATTGGCAGCCCTTCAGGAGGTTTTTCAACAAAATGCAAGCACCTTTATCATCGATTTAAAGCCGCTTTCGGTGGCAAATCTTCAGCAGCTGATTGCCCAGATTTTACCGGGTACGCAAGCAAGTATGCAGGAAGCGGTGCGGCAATTGCATGCTAAAACAAACGGCATCCCCATTTTCATCATCGAATTCCTGCACCTCGCCCACAAGCAGGGGGTGTTGTTTTTTGATGATTCCAGCAATAGTTGGTGTTGGCAAGAACAGGGACTGGAACATCTGCCGCTATCCGATAATGTTGCCGACCTGATGTTGGGAAAGGTACAGGAATTGCCGGTAGAAACCCTCGAATTACTCAAACTCGCCGCTTGCATTGGGCCCCGCTTTACCCTCGACCACCTCTCTGTGCTGGCCCAAAAAACAGAAGACGCCTGCTGGTTGGCCCTCACAGAGGCCTTGCTTCATGCGTTTGTCATCGTTGACCGCCCCTTGAGTTTTGGGGCAGATGAGCCCGAAACCCTGGCCGTAAACGCCCTTGGAAATCTGAAAAATTTGTTGGCTTTCAGCCATGACCGGATTCAGCAAGCGCTCTACAGCTTGATCCCGGAGGCCGAGAAATCGCAGATTCATCATCAAATAGCCACCCATCAACTCCAATCACTTGCACAGAAGGAAATTGACCGAAATCTGTTTGATATTGCCCAACACCTGCATAACGGATTGGCGATTTTGGCAAAGGATGCCTCCAACGAAAAAGCCGTTCAGGTATTCGCCGCAGCAGCAAGCAAGGCCAAACTCAACTCTTCTTACGGGCTGGCCTATACCTATTTCAGCGATGCAGCCTTCCTGTATTTGCCCGAGTGGCAGGCAACCACTGCTCCCTGGTATTTTGATGTTTCGCTGGAGCATCTTGAATGCGCTTTTTTGGCAGGAAAAACAGAAGCAGGAGAAATTTTGTATCAACAACTGCTTGCAAAAGCCTCTGGCAGCATTGAAAAGGCACGAATCCTGCAAGTGAAGGCCATGTCGCAATTGCATTTGGCCAATTTTTCAGAAACTTATCGAGTATGCCGAGAAGCCCTGGGCTTATTTGGAATTCGGCTGCCCGATAAACCCCGTCAACTAGACATTTTGCCTGAAATTATCCAAACACGTATTGCACTCGGTAATAAAACATCGGATGACATATTAGCACTGCCCTTGCTCCAAAACCAAAAGGCACAAATTATTGAGGCGCTTTATTTCCGTTGCCTTTCCTATGCTTTGAGTACAAGCAAAGAACTTTATGCCATTATTTCTTTGCGCATATTTAGAAATACCTTGAAATACGGACATGGGGTATTTTCTTTCTCTGGATTTAATATTTACGGGCAGATTCTGGCACTCGGATTCGGTCAGTTTAACAAAGGCTTCGAGTTTACCCGCTTGGGCCTTTTATCTGCCCAGAAAGTTGGGAATAATGCCTCTGTGGGAGGGGCTAAATTTGGACTTGCTATATGTGGCGTGCATACCGAGGATTTGAAAACCTGCGCCGGGATCTTTGAAGAAGCGCACGAAAACCTGAATGTAAGCGGCAATATTTATTACGCTTCCACAGCAACCAGCTCCATTACCCTATTTTATCTACTAATTGGATTACCTATTGATCAACTGCGGGAAAAAGCCTTGAGATTTCAACGGTTTGCCTTCAATGCCAATCAGCCGGATACCACCCAATTCCAGCAGGCTTGTGTGCTATTTATGGATATTCTACGCGGCACCTTACCTGCGACCGAACTGAAAATCGTAGATCCCTATCTGGTTTATCCCAATTTTTCCGACATCCATGCCGGTTGGTTTTACACGCTTCAAATGCAACTGGCTTTTTATTTAAACCAGCCGGAATTGGGTGTAGAAGTAGCAAAAAATGCGGAACCAGATATCCAGGCCCTGTTTTTCGATATTATGTTTCCGGAGTTTTACTTTTTCCGGGCCCTGTTGTTTGCACGTGTGTATAAACAAAGCAACGCGTCGAAGCAACGCTATTACTTGCGTGAAATACGCAAATCGGTGGGCATATTTCGAAAAAGGGCACAGTTTAGTCCCAACAATTACCTGCATAAATACCACATATTGAACGGTGTGTACTTAGAATTGACCGGAAAGCCCCAGAAGGCGCTCCTTGAGTTTGAACAGGCCATTGTCTTAAGTTCCAAAGGGCAGTACTTTCAATATGAGGCCATTGCACACCAATACGCCGCCCAACATTCCGATGCCGCTTTTCACCTACTCCAGGCCTACAAAAAATTTGAAATGTGGGGTGCTCAGGCTGTTTGTATTCAACTGTTGCAGGCATATCCGGAAGCATTACAAGGGGTAACTAAAAAAAGTACCGAACACCCAGGCATTTCCGGGAGCAATTCCATTGATTTTAAATCTGTTTTGAAAGCCTCTCAAATCCTTTCAAAAGAAATAGAATTGTCGAAGGTGCTTTCCAGCCTCATCCGAATTACCATAGAAAATGCGGGCGCTCAACGGGGCTACCTGCTGGTGGCGGATGGGCAGGGCATCTGGAACGTTAGGGCCACTGGCACCCAGGAGCAGCGGGAGGTACATACACAAAGCGGGGCCCCTGTTTCCGCCCAGGAAGCGGAATTGGCCCTCGCGGTGGTCAATTATGTTTCCCGAACCCATAAAGCAGTTGTATTGGAAGAAGCCCTCAGCGACCAGCGGTTTGCCCTGGATCCTTATGTGATTGCTCAGCGCCCCAAATCCATTGCCTGTTACCCGATTCTCAACCAAGGCCAATTGATTGCCATTCTGTACCTGGAAAACAACCTAACAGCTGGCGCTTTCACCCCCGAACGCGCCGAAGTATTGGGTCTCTTGTCGAGTCAGGCTGGTATTTCGCTTCAAAATGCCCTGTTGTTTGATCAGTTAAACGCCCTCAACCGGGCTTATGAACGATTTGTACCCAAGGAATTTCTAAAATATCTGAATAAATCCCAAATTACGGAAGTCAAACTGGGGGATCATGTTCAACAGGAAATGACCGTCATGTTTGCCGATATCAGACGCTTTACCATTCTTTCTGAACAACTCAGCCCAAGGGAAAATTTTCAGTTTATCAACCATTATCTGGGTATCATGGAACCCGTGATTCGGAAATACCATGGGTTTGTCGACAAATACATCGGCGATGCCATTATGGCGCTTTTCCCTACTTCGGCAGAAGATGCCGTGAAGGCAGCGCTTGAAATGATGGATAAATTGGAAATTTTTAACCAGGAACAACAACATCAAGTACACATTGGCATCGGATTGAATACCGGAAAGCTTATTCTCGGTACTGTCGGAGGGCAGGATCGTATGGAAGGCACGGTGATTTCGGATGCTGTGAACATTGCCTCGCGGATAGAATCACTCACCAAAACCTATGGTGTAAATATTTTGATTGGCGAAAATACCTTCCTGCAATTACCTAACCCGCAACAGTTTCCCATCCGGCTGCTGGACCAGGTTGTTCCCGATGGAAAATCGGAAAGTATTGCCATTTATGAAGTGGTTGCCGGAGAACGGCCCGCGGTGCTCGCGCTTAAAATGGAACTTCGCAGCACTTTTGAAGCCGCATTGATCTCACTCAAAATGCAGAAACTGGACGAAGCGCATGCCTTGTTTCAACAGATCGTACAAAAAAATCCAGATGACTTGCCCGCCCGTTTGTTGCTCGGTCGCTGTGTCCAATCTTGAACGGAAGTGAACAATCGTTTTTAGCAAGCGTTTGATGTTTAACTTTGATCCATCCAACCTTACTATTTTGCGCCCAGTTCGCTCCCGTTTTTTGTTCGGTATCCTTATCCTTGTGATCGCCAATGTTTGCTTTTCTGCAAAAGCCATTTTAGTCAAATTGTTGTACCGCTATGATATCGACACCGTGTCTGTCATTGCTCTGCGGATGCTATTTTCCTTGCCATTTTATGTTGCAGCAATCATTTATTTATCAAAACGCAGCAACAATGTGCGCCTTCGCCCGCGGGAATGGCTGGCGATCAGCGGATTAGGCATTTTAAGTTATTACATTTCCAGCATGCTCGATTTCTGGGGATTGCAATATGTAACGGCCGGCGTAGAGCGCTTGGTGTTGTTTACGTATCCGACCATGGTGCTGATTTTATCTGCGGTGTTGTTTAAGCGGCGCATTGTGCGCATTCAGTATATCGCCATGGCGCTCACGTATTTGGGCATTGTGCTCGTTTTTGTAGCCGAAAAAGGCTTTGGCGCTCAAACCGATTTGGTCAGGGGCGCACTGTTTGTGTTTGGGTGTGCCTTTACCTATTCTTTCTATGTGGTGTTCACGGGCGAGTATGTACACAAGGTAGGATCTGTCAAATTTACCAGTTATGCCGTATTGGCAGCCACCGTACCTGCACTGGTACAATCTTTGATATACAACGGGTTAGATATATTTCGTTATCCAATGGAAGTGTATTACTTGTCGGGTTGGCTGGCGGTAGTGGCTACGGTAATCCCTACTTTTCTGATTGTCGAAGGCATTCGGATTGTGGGGGCCAATAATTCCGGGATCATCGGGTTTATCGGACCGGTTTCTACCATTGCACTGGGGTATTTTATCTTGCAGGAACCAATTAGTACCCTGCAGTTGGCCGGAACGGCGGTGGTGATCACCGGGGTGGGATTATTGAGTTGGTTTGGAAAAACTCCTGCATAATGTTGAAATTTCCTGCATATTTGCGGGTTTATACGCCATCGCAATTGGTTTTGCTTCATTGGAAATGAGCGGTCAAGATAATTTACACAAAATCAATTGCCAGAGCGTTTACACAGGTTTGAAAAGTGTCCATGAAACAGTTTAATAAATTTGCCCATTATCCCAAGCTCGTTTTTACCGCATTTTGGCAGGAGAGCGCTGAGACGACCAAAATGTTCCAGACTTTTCTGCGGGAAGGTCGCGGCCGGATACTGGTTTCTACGAAGTCTAAAAACCCCAGTCCGGAAGAATTACAAGCCGCTTATGCGCAGCTCCGGGATTTACCACGTTTTTTGCCATTTTTTGTCGTAATTATTGCGCCTTTGCCGGGTGTTACAGAAGGATATGCCTTGGTTGCCATCACATTAGAGAAATGGATGGGGCATAAATTCCACTTTTTACCCAGTGAGTTTCGGAAAGTATTTCACAAGGAGTTGGAGCGGCCGAGTCGGGAGCTTGAAAATTAGAGATTCTGACAGCGTAGTCTGTTTCAAATGACCCAAGTAGCATATAGGAATCAGGGAATTATCCAATTGTCGAAACGCCATACAAAGGTATATTGGTCATCCAATCTTGTACCCGATATGGGCTCATGGAGGTACGGATTGCCGTGTCCGATTTGTATTTTTCGACAAAAACTTTCAAACTTTTCGACTTTAAATTTTCTTCTGCTTTTACTTCAATAGGGATTACCTCGTTTTGTGATTGAATTAAAAAGTCAATTTCGGCAGTCGCGTTGGTAGCCGTCCAATAATAAAGTGTATGCTTGATTTGTAGTTGTTGCGCCACGAATTGTTCCGTTAGTGCACCTTTGAATTCCGTCAAAATATTGTTTTTTTCAAGCAGGATTTTTGGGTCAACTTCCGCAAGCGCATTTAACAACCCGATGTCTAACAGGAACAATTTGAAGGCATCCATATCGGCGTATGCATTTAAGGGTATTGTTGGTTTTTCTACCAGACTTACCTTCAGCACCATACCGGCGTCGGAAAGCCATTGAATGGCTGTTTCAAAGTCTTTCGCTCTTGCCCCTTTTTTGATTTGCCCATATACAAATTTTCGATGCTCTTTGGCCAATTGGCTGATCAAGGCATGCCAAACCAACCTGATTTTTGGCACAACTTCGATAGGGGCATATTTTGCAAAATCATTTTCATAGCCGATAAGAATCTTGTTCTGAATTGCACGGACCTCTCTTAAATCACCTTGTTGGATATAAGATTGCACCGCTTCCGGCATGCCCCCTATGAAGTAATACAGCCGTAACAATTCCACGAGTTTATCGTGAAAAGGCTCGATTACCTGCCAGTTTTGCGCCTCCAAATGGTCTTTGAGCAGGCCCTGACCCGTATTTTCTAAAAATTCGAAAAAACTCATCGGGTAGAGTCGCAAAAAATCCACTTTACCAACGGGAAACGAGGTGTTTTGCTGCAAAGAAACACCCAATAAAGAACCAGCCGCGATGATGTAGTATTCCGGGGCTTGTTCACAGAAATATTTCAATGCTGTCAACCCTTTTTCCGCTTCTTGTATTTCGTCAAAAATGAGCAATGTTTTGTAGGGCAGTATTTTCTGGTTGGCTTCGATTTCAAGAACAGAAAGTACCCGCTTTATATCAAAATCCGATACAAACAATGATTTTAGACGTGTACTCGCCTCAAAATTCAGATAAACCACTTGTTCAAATTCGTTTTTGCCAAACTCCCGCATGAGCCAGGTTTTGCCCACTTGTCGCGCTCCCTGCAAGATTAAGGGCTTCCGATTCCGGGCATTTTTCCAATGGACTAAAGCCGAATATAGGGCTCTTTTCATTTTTTCCTTTGATTTTATGCGCAAATTTACATTTTTTCCTTTGAATAAATGCGACAAAACACACTTTTTCGAAGGAAAAAATGTAAAACCCAACACTTTTCCTAAGGAAAAATCGTAAATATAATTTCTTTACAGGAGGATTGTCCGCACTTCATATTGGATGCGAAAGTTGCATAACAATATTTTTTAAAGATGATGGGTGGGTGGCACATGGCCTCCGACTAAAGGTTGGAGGTTAGAAGATGGCTAGATGTGATTAAGGGTTGCGATTGGCCTTTACATCTTCAAAAAGAAAAATCAACTTACGCCACGGTTTGGTTTCAGGCCCGCCACAATTGATGCACTATCGCAAAGGATGGTCTTTGAGCATATTAATCAACAAAGTGGTTGCTGCACTTAAACAGTTTTTACTTCGCTTACAACTCCAGAAGCAATAATTTTATTCATTTGTTCTCTTTATCTAGGTATTTAAAGTAAGAAATCGCGGTTGCTAGTTTCACCTTCTGTTCTTCCATATCACCTATTAGTTGCTCAAGAATCCCAGAAAAGTGAACTTTATGTTGTTCCATAGATTCAAATGATGTCTTGCAGTTGGATAAACCATTTATCATGCTTTGGCACCTAACATCGCCTAAATACTCATTACATACCTCTAATAAAGGTTGGATAATATGATCAAAAAAGAACCCTGCATTTTTCAAACCCGAATGAGATACTGTGGCGATTTGATTCTCTTCAGCTATCTTAACAAACTTTTGAGTTACATCGTCACTCTTAGATTCGTTTATAGCCTCTACCAAAAGTCTTTGAAATTGACTCTCGATAGGCTTAGCATAGTACATATACTCTTTATTGATTGTCGTAAGTTTGTCAATAAAAGCATTGAATAACTCAGGTAAGGTTTGATCTATCACCTTATCGTAGTATTCGACAGAAGTCTTAAATATAGCGAAACTTTTCGTTTTCTCATACCTGTCGCCATCTAGATTGAACACAAATGCAGCAAACAAATTTGTGTCATTTTGCTGTTTAATACTCTTAAAGTTGAATGAGGAGACTTGAGGAAAAACGAAATCTACGTTGTCAAATGTCCTCATCTGATCAACTAAATAGTTAAGGTTTTCAATCTGTTCTTTGTAAGGATTTTCTAAAAATTCCAGAATTGTGTATACATATGTTCTTAGGTCGCGCTTTTCTTTTTGACTTTTTTCTTCTTCTCTTTGTCTTCCCAACCGTTGGCCCAGATAAAAAACTGATATGGTGTAACTAGCCCTAATTAACTCAATTGTTAAGCTGTTTGTAGGGCTAAAATACATATTTGTAAACCAGAAAACCAGCAATAAGCCAAACACCAGTAGTGACATTTGGAACCATACTTTTTTGAACGCTTTTCTCATTTTCAAATTAAATTTTCCAAATTTTGAAATTTTCGAGGCTAATTTACAGACTTATATTAGAAACTTTGTGTTAATGAATCGAATGAATATCATTCTTATATGAAAGCCAACAGACAAACCGAATCTTGTGCCAAAGATATCGTATTGGGGATAAAAATCGTTGCTCCTATTTGAATTTCGATGGTGTTTCAGCAAGGCTATATCTAATATTGATTTTGGCTTATGCGAAGATTTGCTTCACCCAATACCACACCGTGTCTTGTATATAAAACGGAAGATGGAGCGCATAAAGGCAATAGTCCTATCGAAAGTGAAGACTATGCGGTAGAAAAAACTCCTGTCATTGATTGGAGAAATTAGCTGCATGCGTCATATCATAATCTAATGCCGCAACCACTTGCTCCCGATTCAAATGCGGATAAGCCTCTAAAATATCTTGAATACTAAATCCATCCGCAATTTTGCGGACCACCAATTCAACAGTAATCCGAGTCCCTTTTATTATTGGTTTTCCAAGCATAACCTTAGGATCGCGCACAATAATAGATTCCTGCATGAATTATTTATTAGGTATAAAAATATGTCAGATTGGGGGTTTATCAAAACATATCAATCACACGAGCAGCGCCTCCACGGTTCCAGCCAGGTACTTTGGGGTTTGGTCGGCGAATGATTAAAATCCACTTACATCGTGAGAAAAGGATTATGCCAGCAAAGCAAATAAACCGAATATCATTCCAAAGACATCGCGTTTGAGACAAAAACCATTGCACTCGCGCCGAAATCCTTTGCATAACCTCAGTTCCTAAATACAGATACCGGAATTATGCGAACACCTGTTGCATTTTGCAATTTAGCCAGTACAATCCATTAGGAACTAGGCCAACCTCAAAACTGCGCAAAAAGGTAATGATTCAGAAAGTATGTCAGTTCAAGTACTTCTTCAGTAAAAATATTGCTGCCCCAGAAAACATTTCCGCAGCACTTACCAGGCAGGTTTCTGACCAATATGGAACATTTAAAAGCTCAATTGAAACGCCTGGACTATTTAAATGTTTTATACTAATTGTGCTTTGACTGCTGGAAGTAAAAAAACTTCTCCTATGGCTGCAAGATCTTTAAGTCCTTGTCGGCTCAAAGCTTTCTCAGTAAAAGGTATGATAAATTCAATAAATAACTTTGTTAATCTTTCCTTCCGCTTCTCATCGTCCGTTGGTTGGTCAAAATCAAAGACATCTTTGTAGTGTGGCGGCTCACCCCTAAAAACATCTCCACCCTCTTTTTTAACAAGGTCTTTAGACTTTGAATACTTATTTCCAAACATACCTTGCACATAGACCTTTATCATCAATTGATAATAATCCCCAAAGTTCGATTTCTGTAAGTCAAGAACAACTATACACTCTTCCGCCTCTTTGAACCACCCCCCAAAGGATCTTTCAAAACCATTGGATTTGGCTACATCCCCAAACACTTTCTTAAATTCTTTGCTTTTCATATCAATAAGTATCTAAAACGGTTTTCCATTGAATGCCCTGATATTTAGGCATGCCCTGCAATTCCTGCATGTACATTTGTAACTGTTTCTGACCCTGCAAAATGGCTCGTGGGTTATTGGGCTTCAATTCGTAAATGATGCCTTTCTTTATATCAAGGAAGTCAATACGTTTACCGCTTGGTAGAACAAATTCTTTAAAGGTGTTTACTTTATCCGCTAGCCCTGCTTTATACATCTTGTGCATTTGTTGTCCGAGCTGTAAACTGGACTTGGTAAACTGTGTCGTAAACGGTGTTACCCCCTTAGCTGCGACTTGAGAACCACGCTCCGCCAACTTCCGCATTCCAAACCGCCACAAAGACGCAGAAGCACCAATTAAAGATTCCCCCAAAAAAAGAGCATTTACTGTTCCAGTCAGGTAATTTGGGGCTTGGTCGGCGAATGCGTAAAGTCCGCTTACATCGTGAGAACTTGGGTTGTTTTGAGTGGCAATGGTAGCGCGTTGTAACCAATTTGTAACACCATCCAATGCATGCATTTTCTCCCCATAATCAAACCCTAAGTCATCATACACATTCAATTTGTCACCGTCATATTCACCCCTAAAATAGTGATTCCGCGAATCCCCGTCATAAATCGTTTTTATAACCTCATTGTTAGTGTTTAGGTAAATATCCGTCAACACCATAGAACCATCTGGATCACTATTCCTAAACGGGTTATTGAGTGCATAATTGTATGGAGTGGCAAATTTATAATTTTCTGCCATAGGATCGATACCTTGCCATTTACAAATTGAAGGATCATACCACCTTTGATCATAGTCGTACCAATTCAATCCGAAATCATCGTTAAATTCTTTACATGTATACAGGTATTTGTTATCCAAAGCGGCATCATTTATCCAAGGACCATCCATGGAAAGACCAAATGGGTAGTAATTAGATTCTTGAAGGACTTCGTTTGAAGATAAATTATTTACGTCTATTTTGCCATCGTTGTTTTTATCAGTAAAGCTTAGCCTTGTGTTGCCCAAATGATCCGATATCCAGTATTCATAACGTAATGCATCCGAATTTGATGTGCCCACATTTGTGTTAAAAACCCTTCCTTCCTGATGATAAATAGACTCCAAGCTTAACGAGTTGGTAGAGGTACTTTGATATTCCATTCCATCCCAATAATCTTGTTGTTTGACAAGGATACCATTATCTGTGACAACCTTTCGGATTTTTCGACCTGATGCATCGTAAATAAAATCAATTACTTTCTTCCCGGCAAAAGTTACTCTCTTAGGGGAGTTGAGGTAATTATAGGTAATTGAGTTTATACCTTTGTATGGGTCAGCCACCAGATTCCCATTGGCATCATATGAATATTGTGCCGTGGATGGCGCATTTGCAGCGTTATTCCAACCAAAGGATTTTGAAGCAGTGGGTGCAGCATCTGCCACTTTTTGGGTCCGGTTAGAACCCGGATTTAATGTAAAAGTGAGGTTATCAATTACCCCATCAGTCCAACAGCTTGCACCAGGAGTTACTTTATATTTACCTGTTCTGTTTACTGAAAGAATATTGCTCCTCAAATCATAAGTTAAACTTTCATTCCACGCAGAGGAATTCGAAGTTGCTGTTCCCAGATCATTTATGTCTTGATAAGTAGATGTTGAAATTCGATCAAGAAAATCGTAATTGGATGAATAAGACTGACGTTCACGACCACGGACTCTCCAAATGACTTGACTAATATTTCCACTTTTTTGAACGGTTCCGGTTATACCTGTTTGTAGTTGGTCGTATTTTAAGTCCAGATAAAATAAATCATTCAAATCCGGAGAGGTACTTGCTGCTCCAGGGTTAGGAATATTAGAAGGTGTGGGACACGTAGTTATGTTGGTATTGGTTCCCCCCAATGAAGAACTGTTGATACTTTGCAACCAACTTTGTGGATTATAACTATAATCCACACTTTGCAAGTATTCAGTAAATGCAGGCGCTTTTCCAATATTCCGCTCGATTAACTCATCCTTAAAACTATAGTTTAATTGATTTAAAATATGTTCCGGTCCGCTTCCGACTTTATGTTTATTAATAGTATTACGCCCCCAATGATCAAAAAGATGATTTTGTGTAATTAAATAAGAGGTGGTAGTATTTTTTTTGCTAGTCTTAATATCCTGAAGAATATTATCTGCAAAGTCGTATGAAAAGGTAGTGCTTTCAGCATTAAAATCATTGGGGAGTAAATAATTATTGCCAGAAATAAGATTTACTCGCCCATAATTATCAAACGAATAATTAGATTCTAACCATGTATTTCCTGCATCAAATACACGTGTTCTATTTTTAATTAATTTTCCTTTCTGAATTGGCAGCGTACCATCATAAGTATTTTCAATATAATTGTCGGTTGGATCTAATGAAAGTGGAATTGGATTAGGAATAGTACCTGTAAACAAACCACTTTTTAATAATCTTCCATAATCATCATATCGACTGCATTGCCAATTAGAAGTTTGTGCCAAATTCCCATCCTGTTCAAAGACAAGTTGATCACGGTCATTATATTTGAAGGTCATTAATCCAAGATCTGGCACCTTTTTCGTAAGTGTTTTATCTTCGCCATCATACGTATATTTAAAAACCAGATCAGCATCAGCTGCAGAGGCTCCAGGTGGAATTACCAATATTTCTCTATCTTTGTTATCGTATTTTGTATAAGTATCCGCAACTAAAGTCCCAGAAGCATTAGTTTCTCTCTCTAACACGACTCGACCTTTCTTATCTTTAAAGGAAATTTTTCTATTCCCATTAGGAAATCCAGTTTTAGAACAAGTTGGATCTGGAAGAATGGTTGTTGTTTTAAATAAAGAATTGGGTGTAAAATAAGTGCTTGTACCTGGAACTAATACTTCGTTTACAGCATTTGCACCATACAATACTTGTGTTGGATACCAATCAGGTGGTGTAACAAGTGATAGGCGGTTAAGTGGGGAGGGTTCGTAAATGTTTTTTGAAAAAAAAGTTCCATTGGGAATTGCGGTAAATGCTCCTGTGGTACCAGTGGTAACTTCATAAGGAATGTAAACTTTCGATATACGACCATTTGGGTCATATTCCGTAGCCTCAGTTACGACATCTTTCTGGTTAGGCGATTGTTGTTTCCCAACCGTTTGAAGATGCCTTCCAAGACCATCCAAGTATTCAAATGATTCTTGTGAAATTATATTACTACCTGCGATTGGGGTATATGTTATCTTTGTTTTTGTATAATTTTTTAAATTATTAATATTTATATACTGATAATTAAATTCAGAGTAAACATTCGCAGAGCTTTTATTTCCAATTGTGGTAGGTCTTGATGATATCTTTTTCAAACGCCAGAATTCATCATAATCATACCAAGTTTCCTGACCATCAATATTTTTTACATAAGACAAAAACTGGGTTCCTGGATGGTAGGTATATTCCCAAACAAAATCTTTGTATGTTTTTTTCTTTAAAGTGCCAACTGTATTCCATTCATATGTAATAGGTAGCCAATTGGCAGCTTGGTAAGATGTTGGAAAACCCTTTGAGTCATAACTATTTATTGTAGCCTTTAGAATGGTATTCGGTCCAATAATTACACCATTGGCATCCCAGGTTGTTTCATATCTGTACTGCTTGTACAATCTAGCAAATCCACCGGTCGATGAAGTTTGATAAGCCCCAGTTGTTAAATTATAAAAAGCATATTCATTATCTGAACCATCAACTAAAATATTCGAAACCCATTTTCTGACTCCCCATGGTTGAGAAATTATATTTCGGTTAATAAGAAATTGCCGAGTTAAAGCATCATTGAGTGTATAATTATACTTATATTCAACTTTTGAAATTAACCCATCAGAGTTCGTCATTTGTTCACTCTCTGGAGCTAATTGAAAATTAATTGGGTCATTATTATAAGTATAGGTAGTTATCGTAGAAACTCCATCTAAAATAGATTCTTTTTGAGTTAAAAGAGAATAACCCGTATAGTTTGAAAATAAAGCATTCGCATATTTAGTTTGGGTGTCAAAAACCCCTCCACAAGTGTAAGAAAAAGTTACAGGAGATACCCTTAAAAAATAATCATTTCCTTGTAAATAAGTTGCATTAAAAGTTGTGTTATTTACCCCCAAGGTAAGGCCGTTTGCAGTTACTACTGTATTTTTTGTTTGCTTTCCCAGATTTAATGCAATAGTTTCTGGAATACTTGGGAAAGAGGTATTCGGTTGTGGCGTAACTTCTGTTGAAATATATTCATATTCTATATAGCCATTGTTGCCAGATGATTCTTTTACCTTACTGTATGTAATATGTCGGCCTGAAAATGAACTTATTGGAAGAAACGGAATACTTGTCCATTTTCGCATAAATACAATTACAGAGAATGATGTATTGTAACAATCTTGACCGAGTAAGTCAATGAGTCCATTTAATATTATCCCATATACAGGAATTTTATACAAACTTCCTGAAGAAAAACCATCACTTCCCTTGTAAGAATATGATTTAACAATGTCATTCTGAGAATTAATACCGTCATTAATTCGAACTTCTTTAACCCTGAGTCCTCCAACCTTTATATCTGTACAAGGTTGGTATATCGTAAATGTCTGTTCAGAACTAGCTGTCAATATTTTAAAGTAATAGATATTATTTGCCTGAATTTGAGGGAATAAAGTTAATAAATCACCTTGAAGAACAACATTCGTCGCTGAATTAAACTGATAGGTATTAATTAATGTGTTATTACTCTGATTCCAAATTTGCAATGTGTAATTGTAATTTAATTGAACGCCTGAACCACATGTTGAAGGAGGAGTATGTGTTATCTTATAAGTTAAAGAAGACAACGAATTTGAATTAAAACTGATGGTATTGCTTGTAACATCAAATGCATGACAACTTGGTGCTGTAAACGAAAACAACGATACTGGGGCACCGATTGTGCAAAGTTTATAATCATTTGCTTCATAAGTATACGAAACCGCTCCCCCTGTTGGGTAAATTACTTTTTTAAGGATCCCTTTTTTCATTTCAGTTTCATTACTTTCTCTACTACCACTACCAAAAGTAACAGGAGGAATTGGCCCACTTCCATCGGGATCAAGCGTTGTAGGAGGTACACCAGCACCTGCAGCATTATAATAACCCCAATGGTCATATGCCCTACTGAGTGTGGAAGGCAAAAAATCACCCTCATATTGAAATAACTCCTTGGGTTTTGAAGATAATCCGTCACAAGTAATTTCTTGAATACTTAGGAGCCTTAAGTGTTTCTCCCAAAAGTTACTAGATGTAGGTGATACCTTGAAGTAATCAAAATCCAAGTCAAAACGTTTGCACCAAATTGGCGAGACAAAAGTTTCGATTTTAATTCTATCCAAACGTTTTGCTTTAATTGTACTTCCAAGTGGAACCCCCGTATCCTCCCTATCGGTAGTTGCTTCAAAGGAGATTTTTTCCTGGGTTGTTTGAATCCACTTTAGCCTTTTTGAAGTTAAATTGATAAAATAATCTAATTGATAAGCTTGGGGTTGTTCAGGTAAACAACACACATTTGCAGTAAAATCAACAAAATCCTTTCCTGAAACGCCCTGAGAAACATATGTAAATTTCTCTTCTTCATAAGAAAAATCGATTTTATGTAATCCATCTGATGTTTCAATTCGCATTAAATACCACCCACTTCGATATTTTGACGTACCAAAGTTTGTATTTTCAATGGATTCAAACCCATTTTCTGATATTCCGGGTACGCTTCCAAATATATAGTTATTACCATCTGGTGTAATAACTGTAAAGTTTTGAAAGCGATCAGTTTGAGGAGATGAGCCTAACGTATTATTACCATTAAATTTAATAACTAAATCTTGATGAGGTATCAATGTTGGCTGATGCAAATAATCAATATAAAAATATCCGGAATAGCCAGGAAACGAAAAGAAAAACAAGTCAGGCTCTCCGTCTGTGGTATTATTGACAATACTATTACTCAATAATTCTGAAATTGGTAAATTAGGCGCTACATTAAGATTTTGACCAGTATAATAAAAGCCCGCGTCAAACTCATCAGGCATACCCAAAACCGTGCGGGCCACCATTCCACCTGCCTTAAGCGCCCAGCCTGTCCCTACCCAAGTAGGAGTTTCTGCAACTTTACAACCAGAAGCATGGTAATCAAGGCTTATGGGTAATGATAATGGACCTTGCGTTAAATTATATATTGGCACACTAATCTGTGGTATGCCTGAGGATAAATCGACTGGTGCATCCGTATATTTCCCTAAGGCTGAAGCATTTGGCGATGGCATTACAACATCTCCAAATAAGTTGTTAACTGGTTGGGAATTTGCCTTGATGCACCAAAAAGAGAAGAAAAAAAATGAAAGTTGAAAGATAATTCTAGCCATGTTTCTATGTTTAAAAATTGTAAATTTTAGATTTAGTGACTGACAATTATTTTCCTGAAAAGAAAACAATCCGTAGACTTTAAAATGATCAAATAAACCCCTTCATTCCAATTTGAGCAGTTTACTTCGCGAAAAAAATCCTCTTTTGAAACTGGAGAGTTATCATTCCAAATAACTTGGCCTAAGATATCAACAATTTGTAATTTTATTAAATCTTGACTATTAGTTGTAGAAACCCATAATCCAAACGAACTTGATGTTGGGTTAGGTTTAACTGACAAAGACAACCTATTATCATTTTGGATAATTAAATTTTTAAAATCAGATTTTTCAGATCTCCCATCAACTAACAGAGTATCATTACAGTGAAAACTATTTTTAACCAATCCATTTCTTGAGCCTCCAGGTGATAAAAACGCCTGCATACGAAGAATTTGTCCTTTTGTAAACATATACAATAATTCATCATCTGTATTGTCCATAAAGTTCATTGTCATTTCAACTTCGTTTCCAAAGCATGTACTTACATGCCTGTTTGCTAATTGGATTCCTCTATTCGGTTCATTATGGACTGGCGTATCAAAAACACCATCATCAAAGCAAGGGTAATATTCATTCCATAATTCATTAAGCCCCAAATAGCTGCCTACTAAGTGTGTAAGTGTTTTCCCTTGATTGTATGTACTATCGTTAGGTGATATTCCTAAAAAGTAGGAATAATCAATAACAATCCCATCCGTTTCCAATGGTCCACAGGGCATTTGACTGAAACCACTTATCGAATCGACTAAATCGCATACCCATATATTAAGATATTTTTCTGGATTATAGGGGTCCGAACCACCATTTTGACTCGATTTCATCTGGTTTCCAACTTGCCATTTATTTTGTTTAGATGAAACATAATTGATTGGAGTAAGCCCTGTTGGAGCATTCTGTAAACTTGGTAAGCAAAAGCGTTTCAACGGAATACTTGCTCTATCAATAAAGGGCTCAGTATATTCGCTCATTCCATATACTTTTGTATCTAAATCATCAAAATCACGATTAATTGCGTCTAATTGTTGACTTATCATATTAATTGTAATGGTTGGCATATCCGAATTACTAATTATATGAAACACCACTGGTATAGTTAATTGCGTTGGTGAGCCCACTTTAATAAAATCAGTAATAAATGATTCCTGAATTTGTATACTATCTTTCAGATATAGATTGGATTCAATTAGTTTTTTTTGATATTCTTGGGTTCCATAGCGACGTATACTAGGTGTTTGGCTATGAAGACCAGAAAAACCAGGTAGGATAAAAATTAGCATTACGTAAAAAATTGATGATCTCACGACAATCGAGGTTTAATTAAATTAATAGAAAACAAATAGTCAACTTGATGTTGCAAAGGTAAATAGCAATAAATTTATTACGTCACGCCAACTTCTGCCAACTTCTGCCAACTTCTGCCAAAGCGCGCCATTATGATTGTTAATTTAAACGACCTTTACAAATCCTATGCAATATGGATTAGACATATTGCAGTGGGAAGTTGAAAACGATGTAAAAAATCCAAGGCCATAAAATGGACTGTTCTTTTCATTACACTTCCCAGCACAATATGTCTATTAGTAGTTGTACAAATTTTCAAGATATTTAGAGGAAAAATGCACTAAATCTATCACCGTATAATACATTACTATTTCGACAATAGGTGTACTTCCATCAGAACGAACATTTTGGACTAACTCATAGCAGATTAACAACCTAACTGTTCTAAAATTTGTCGTACCTTATTTGGCGTCAATAGTTCAGGCCCTGTAATTATTTTTGCCTTTTTTAGCTTTCGATATAAAGTTCTCTCACTAATTTTAAGAAACTTGGCAATTTCTTTCTTGGTGCATAGACCCTGAAAGATTGGTTTTGGCTCATTTGTTTGCATGATAATTGTATTTTGTAAATTAAAGGTTTCAAACGATGGAAGTACACAGGAAATTTACTCAAGGAGCGGTACCTTTAGTGAACTTCAATCATAATTATTAGTTTTCAATTGGAAAGTCCTAATCCATCTATTAGATAACGAGAGGGACCTAGTGCAGTAAGTGGTCTCAAATGGAATAAAAGCAAGTTTAACAAACCATAAAAAAAGAAACTTCCAAAAGAAGTGTTTGGATGTTTTGGATTCACGATCAATCAAACTCTTACAAAAATAAGGGAAGACTCTTAGATATATATAAAACAAATGTTAAAATTGCCACTGATGCTCAAACTTAACATATAAAATTTTAATCTATATAAAATATACTTATCAGTTTCTAGTATACAAATCTTAATCTTTTGCTTGCATAAAAATTCTTTTCCAGAATCGCCAAAACCTTATCTATTTCCTACGGGCAATACCCCCCCCTTGCAAATCCCCCAAATCCCCGCATATTTGTCCATTACGGCCGAACGAAACGAACAAACGCCGTTCAAATTTACCTATGCGACAATTTGCCCTGATCGGCTACCCCTTGGGACATTCTTTTTCGAAGCGCTATTTTACCGAAAAATTTGAACGGGAAGGCATTATGGATGCGGCGTATGAACTCATGCCCATGGCCGATTTGCATACTTTTCCCGAAATTTGGCAAAAACACCCCGATTTGGTGGGCATGAATGTCACTATCCCTTACAAACAAGCGGTAATGCCCCTGCTGGATGCGCTCGACGAAAGCGCGCGGGAGGTGGGGGCAGTCAATTGTATCCGCCGCAAAAACGGGGCCTTGGTTGGGTACAACACCGATGCTGCGGGTTTTGCGGCCGGATTAGACGCCGTTCATTGCCCTTTCCCCTTGAAAAAAGCACTGATTTTGGGGTCTGGCGGGGCGGCTAAAGCAGTTTCGTATGTGTTGCGGCAACGCGGCATTGACTATAAATATGTGTCCACCAGCCAAACCGGTGCTGAATTTGTGTCATATTCTGAGGCCACCCTACTCCTGGAAACGGTGCAATTGATTGTGCAAACTACGCCCCTGGGAATGGCACCTAAACTGGAAGAATATCCGCCCCTTTCGCTGGAAAGCATTGGAAGTCAACATTTTGTATATGACCTTATTTACAATCCATTGGAGACTTTGTTTTTGCAGCATGTGCATAAACAGGGCTGCCTTACCCAAAACGGCTTGATCATGTTGCACACACAAGCCGAAAAAGCATGGGAAATCTGGAATACCTGACGTTTCTTTGTGGGGTCAAAAAACCAAATTGTGCCGCCTAACCATAATCGAACCGACATGCAAGTAGATTTTAAGAATACCGAAATCGCCTTTTCCCACTTTAGCAATGCTGAACTGAAACGCACTGCCTGGCTGTTTAAAATGATGAACAAAGCCTCGCTGGTAAAATATGGCTCTAAATTGGCCTTGTGGGCCGTAGAAAACAAGCTGCCTTTTGCCGAAACAGCGGTAAAAAGCACCATTTTCCCGCAATTTGTGGGCGGCACCACCCTGCTCGACAGTCAGCCCAGTATAGAAAGGCTTGCCGAGTTCAATGTGCTGACCGTACTGGACTATGGCGCAGAAGCCAAGGAGACCGAAACGGATTTCAATTATACAATGAACGAAAATATCCGGGCGATTGATTTTGCCTCCCGCGCAAAAACAATCCCGGTGGTGAGTACGAAAATTACGGGTTTGGCGCGTTTTGGCTTGCTCGAACGCATGCAGGGCGCGCAATCGCTCAGCCGCGAAGAACTGGCCGAATACCGCAATGTACTCAAACGCATCGACGCGATTTGCTACCACGCTGCCAATAAAGGCATTTCGATTTTTATTGATGCCGAGGAAAGTTGGATCCAGGACAGCATCGACCATTTGGTATGGCTGATGATGAAGCGCTACAACAAAACCCGGGTGGTGGTGTACAATACGTTTCAAATGTACCGCACCGACCGCCTACAGTTTTTGATTGAAAGTTTTGACCGGTCCCGCAAGGAAGGTTTTTTACTCGGCGCCAAACTGGTGCGCGGCGCCTACATGGAAAAGGAACGCAACCGGGCAGCAGCGATGGGTTATGTGAGTCCAATTAATGCCGACAAGTTGGCTACCGACGACCTATATAATACGGCATTGCGTTTTTGCCTGGATAATTACACGCACATTGCCTTGTGCAATGCCAGCCACAACGCCGAAAGTGCCATGTTGCAGGTAAATTTGATGCAACAAAAGGGCATTCCAAGTGATCACCCGCATTGTCTGTTCAGCCAATTGTATGGCATGAGCGACAATATTACCTTCAACCTGGCCAAAGCAGGCTTCCGGGTGGGTAAATATGTGCCGTATGGACAGGTGCAGGACGTGATTCCGTACCTTATTCGGCGTGCGCAGGAGAATACCTCTGTAACCGGCGATGCAGGCCGCGAATTTGCTTTGGTGCTGCAGGAGAAACGGAGACGTGGTCTTTAGGCTTATTTCAAAAAAAATAAACACATTTTTCACCATTAGCTTTGTAATTGGGTAATAATCGTATTACCTTTGCGCTCGCTTTTGAAACAGGTATAAATTTTAGCGCAAAAACAATGGAAATCATTGCGATTCAGGGACATATTAAAGAGGGTTCCGGTAAAGAAAAAGCACGCAAACTCCGTGATGCGGGTATCATCCCAGCGGTAATGTATAAGAGTGGTGGCGGTGAGAGCCATTCATTCGGCATCAATGCTCCAGAAGTACGCACTTTGGTGTTCACTTCTTCTTTCAAAATGGTAGAAATCACTTTGGATGGCAAGGTGCACAAGTGCATTTTGAAGGATATTCAGTTCCACCCGGTAAATGATCAGGTGATTCACCTGGATTTCCTGGAATTGGTTCCGGGCGTAAAATTCAAGGCTTCTGTGCCTTTGCGTTTTAAAGGTACTGCTCCAGGCGTAAAAAATGGTGGCAAGTTTTTGACCAAAATGCGCAATATCAACATTCTTACCACACCAGAACACGTGGTGGATGAAGTGTTTGCGGACATTTCTGACATGGAATTGGGCTCTACCTTGCGTATTCGTGATATCATCATTCCAACCGGAGTTGATATTACCAATAGCCCGGCTGTGCCAGTTGCTTCGATCGAAATTCCACGCGCACTCCGCGGAAAATAAGGATTCATTTCCTGTGTTATATTTTATGCCAAAGGCAGGTCGCAACCGACCTGCCTTTGGTGTGTTATATTTATACTAAACTATTGCCAAGTATGTGACACTTGGGTAGTTTTGCCGTTATAATAGCCAACTTATTCAAAACCTATGTTGAAAAAACTTTTTTTCGTCCTCCCGATCCTGCTGGTGCTGCTTGCTTGCAGCAAAACCGCGTTTACGGGCCGCAAACAATTGAACCTCATTCCGACGCAAACCATCAACCAGTTGAGTTTTACGGAGTACAAAACCTTCCTCCAGCAAAACAAAACCTTATCCTCCGGTAAGGAGGTAGACATGGTGCGCAGAATCGGGAATGACTTACGGGCTGCCGTGGATGTTTACTACAAGGCTAAAAACATGCAAAAGGATCTCAAGGATTTTGCCTGGGAGTTCAATGTGGTGGATGATGCCAATACCGTAAATGCCTTTTGTATGCCCGGCGGTAAAGTGGTGGTGTACACGGGTATTTTGAAAGTTACTCAAAATGAAGATGCGCTTGCCTGTGTGATGGGCCACGAAATTGCGCATGCTTTGGCCAACCACGGCAACGAACGTATGAGCCAGGGCATGGTAGCACAATTAGGCCTGAGTTCACTCGATCTTGCTTTGTCACAACAACCGGCGGCTACACGGCAGGTTTTGATGAATGCGGCAGGAGCAGGTGCACAAGTAGGCGTTTTATTGCCTTTTAGCCGCAAACACGAAACAGAAGCCGACGAGATAGGCCTGTATCTGATGGCCATGGCGGGCTACAACGCCAATGAAGCCGGCCCTTTTTGGGAACGGATGAATAAACTGGGCGGTAGCCGTCCGGCAGCATTTTTGAGCACCCACCCGGATCCTGCCAAACGCAGCCAAACCTTGAAAAGTTTGATTCCTAAGGCACAAGCGTATGCGCGCCGCTATCCAGTGACGGCCAGTTCCCGGTACAAAAAGTAAACTACAAGGCTTTGCTTTGGATGGTTCCATCCTGCAAACGCGTTGTTAAGAGATCACCCGATGCTATATCAGACGGGGAGCGCAACAGCTCCCCGTTTTTTGTGGTGATGCTGTACCCCCGCTGCAAAACATTGTCGGGATGTACGGCACGGCACAACAGCAAGGCTTGCTCTAATTGTTGTACCTGCCCCTGAATCAGGTGTTTGACCCAAACAGGCAAATTGCGTTCGATGGATTCAAGTTGAGCGGTTTGTTTGCGCTGAAAATCGCGTACGCCCCATTGCAGGGCAGATTCAATTCCTTGCAGTGCAAGTGTCTGATAACGAACTTGTTGGGTGGATATTTGCGCCAAATGGTTGCTCAAACCCAAGAGTGCACCCTCAAATTGGGCATTATGCTGTACGATAAAATCGGCAACAGCGGTGGGAGTTTTCAAACTACTGTGTGCGACCAGATCGAGCACGGTTTCATCTACATCGTGGCCGATGCCTACCAAAACAGGCAAGGGTAAATGCGCGATGGCCTGACACAATTGCAATCCGTCAAAAGCCGCCAAATCGAGGCGCGCACCACCACCGCGTAAAATTGCCACACAATCGAAATCGGTCACCCGTTTTTCAATTAATTCGGCAGCGGCTTTTATTTCCGATTCGGCATTGCGCCCTTGCATTGCCGCTGTAAATAATTGACAATCAAAATGATAGCCGAAAATATTTTGCTGTAAATGTTGGTTAAAATCTTGCAAACCCGCCGCCGTTTCAGAACTTATGATGGCGATGCGCTGTAAAACAAGGGGAAGTGGCAGTTTTCGATTTTTTTCCAGCAGCCCTTTTTTCCGTAAAATCTCCAGCGTTTCGCGGCGCTGCAAACTCAACTGACCAAAGGTAAAGGTCGGGTCGACATCCACTATTTGTAATTTCAGGCCATAACGCTCATGAAAATCGACCTGCACGCGGATTTTTACTTCCAGGCCTTCGATTAAAATGGCTTCGAGCGTGGGGCCAATGCTGCGCAACAAACGTCGGTAATCGGCTGCCCACAATACCGCCTGGGCCTGTGCGATGGGTTCGGCCCCCTCCCCTTTTTGCACCAATTCGAAATAAGTATGGCCCCGTGATTGCCCGGCTTGCGCAATTTCGGCAGCAATCCATACGGGCTGCTGAAAATTCAGGGCCAGCACCTGCCGGATGTGTTCGTTGAGGTCGAAAAGACTGTACACCTGCATGGGCTATTTTTTCATATAGGCCTGTATACGATCTTGTGCATTTTTCTGCACATTCATATAAAATAGATTCAGATCGCCCGGATGGTAATTTTTGGTGCGCATGAATACACTACCTGGAAATTTAGGTTTTACACTCATCACCACCCCGTTGTACACTTCGGCATCGGTGAGTTCCGGGTAAATGGCACAAAAAGGCCGCACCACACCGCCCATGTTGGCCGATTTGGGCGCATATACCCTGGGCTCAATACTCCAGTTGATCGGGTTGGTGCATACGATGCCTTTTTGGGGCAGTTTTTCAGCATTTTTCAGCACATAATTGCGTTCGTAGGTGCGCCAGGTGCAATAACAGTCTGTTTGATCGGGTGTTGCACAAGGTTTGGCCGACTTAAAAAACGTAGGATCCACCGGCCAGCCAACGATATATGCCACGACTAACTGCTTTTGGAGGGGTGTGCCTTCGATCATATCGCGCAGCAGGTACATGGAGTGCATGCCGCCTTGGCTATGGCCAGCCAGGATAAAGGGCCTGCCTTTATTCCAGTGTTTTAAATAATAATCGAAGGCGGCTTTTACGTCCTCGTAAGCGATATCCAGGGCTTGTTTGGCCGATTTTTTATCCTTGGTATAAAAGGCATTTAGATGTGCCTGGCGATAGCGGGGGGCGAAAATGCGGCCACACCCGTTGAAAATGGAAGCTTGAAAAAGAATAGGTGACTCGTCTGTTTTTTTATTCAACAGGGTATCCTCCACGGCCCCGTTCCAGTTTTTTTCATACTTTTTGGAGCCGGTATAAGTCGTTGGATAAATATAAAAAACATCCACCGGGGCTTTTTCATCCAGGTTTTGCACCTCCGAACAAGGGGTGCGATCGGCATAATCCACTTTATCGGGATGGGCAGCCCAGTTGGCTAGCTGGGTATAATCTGGTTGTGCGGGAATTTTATCTGAATTAAAAGCCTCTTTGGGATGTACCCAACCGCAAGCGGTTCCAAGTAATATGAGTAGCAGATACGTATAAGGAATAAACTTTATCTTAAACATAAAATCCGTATTTAGAAGGAAAGAAAACATGAAAAAACGATAAATAACACGATTGAACGATAAAGATCGGCCAATCGTGTTATTTACAAGGTAGATACACGTTATTTCTTGATTAACAATTCAACGCGCCACAAACGGAGATTACTTGTCCGGACACGTATCCGCCCATGTCGGAGGCTAAAAACACGCAGGTATTGGCCACTTCTTCGCCTTTGCCGAGGCGTTTCATCGGAATAGCGCTCAAATAGCCTTCTTTTGTTTTTTCATCCAGCACCGCCGTCATTTCAGTTTCAATAAAACCAGGGGCAACGGCGTTGCAGCGAATGCCGCGCGAGCCGTATTCTTTGGCAATCGACTTTGAAAAACCGATGATTCCCGCTTTAGAAGCGGCATAATTGGCCTGACCTGCTTGTCCAAACACACCCACCACAGAGCTCATGTTGATGATAGAACCTCCAGTGCGGATCATGGGTTTGAGGCAATGTTTGGTGAGGTTGAATACCGATTTCAGGTTGGTATTGATCACATCGTCCCATTGCTGTTCGGTCATCCGCAGCATCAAAGTATCGCGGGTGATGCCGGCGTTGTTGACCAATACATCAATTTTACCAAAATCTTTAACAACTTGTGCAACAAGGGCTTCTGCTTGTGCATAATCGCCTGCGTCACTTTGGTAAGCCTTTACGGAAGGGCCCAGTTCAGCGGCTAAATTTTCAGACCGTTCCGCCGAAGATGCCGATACATACGTAAACGCTACTTGTGCGCCTTGTGCTGCAAACGTGCGTACGATGGCTTCACCGATTCCGCGCGCGCCACCGGTTACGAGCGCGACTTTTCCATCTAATAATCCCATGATTAGTTGTTAGTTGTTAGTTGATAGTTGATCGTTGGAGTGCAAAGGTTAAAAATTATCGTTTTCCAAACATTGAAATCTTGTAGTTAATCGTCGAAGGCGAATCTTTTCTGCAACTTTGCGGCTTAAAAATACCCTGTTTTGGATCAAGCAAACAAACCTGACGCGTACGCTGCGTTGCGCATACCCGATTACCGCTGGTTTTTGGCGATGCGCATGATGACGACCTTTACGGTACAGATTATGTCTGTTGCGGTACAATACTACGTTTATGAGCTGACAAACAGTCCCTTGATGCTGGGCTTAATTGGCCTGGCGGAGGCAGTTCCGGCTATTGGCATCAGCTTGTGGGCGGGTCATTTGGCCGATAAATACAACCGCCGGAATATCCTGATTGGTTGTTTATCGTTGCTGTTGTTGTGTTCTGTGGCGCTGTGTGGATTGGTACTTTACAAGGACACCTTACCTGTTTCAACCCTTTTAATTGCGGTATACGGGATTATTTTTGCCAACGGGATATCGCGTGGCTTTTTCAGTCCGGCGAACTTTGCCTTTTTGCCACAATTGGTCGATCGCAAATTGCTGCCCAATGCGATTGCGTGGAACAGCAGTACCTGGGAAGTAGCGAGTATTGGGGGCTTGGGCATTGGTGGGTTGTTGTATGGTTTTTGGCATGGCCCGGAGTTGGCTTTTGGGGTAATGTCGGTGTTGTGCGCATTGGCTTTGGTGTGTACGCTGCAAATCACCTCGAAGCCGGTACCGCCGACGCATTTGATGGAGCCCGCGCTGGTGCGCATACGCGAGGGCTTGCGGTTTGTTTTTAGCAATCAATTGATTATCACCACCATTGTATTGGATTTATTGGCGGTGTTGTTTGGGGGCGCGGTGGCTTTGTTGCCGGTTTTTGCCAAAGATATTTTGAAAGTTGGTCCGGAAGGATTGGGTATTTTACGCGCGGCCATGTCGATTGGGGCGATTTCCATGGCCTTTTTTATAGCGCACCGTCCGTTGGGTAAAGGGGCGGGCAAACTATTGCTGGCCAGTGTGGCAGGTTTTGGGGCTTGTATGATTGGCTTTGGCTTGTCGACCAATTTTTGGCTCTCGTTTGCATTTTTGGTTACGGCGGGCATGTTGGACGAGGTGAGTGTGTTTATTCGTTCTTCGCTGGTGCAGCACCTCACGCCGGAGCACATGAAAGGACGGGTATCGTCGGTGAGTACGATCTTTATCACCTCTTCGAATGAAATTGGGGCTTTTGAAAGTGGCTTGGCGGCCAGTATGATGGGCACCGTGCCTTCGGTGGTCTTTGGCGGGGCGGTTACGTTGGTGGTGGTATATGCCACCTGGTTGCGGTCGCCAAAGTTGCGGATGTTGGATTTTTCGCGGTTTCGGTGAGGAAGGAGTTAGTGGTTGCAGGAAGTTGATTTGGAAATTTGCTTAAAAACTGTTTTCTTTGTAATTCACCTTAAAAACTATTAAAATATGCAATTTACGAAACAGGATGCCCGCAAGATGTTGTATCGTTTTGCTGGCATATATACATTGGTCAGTATTTTTTATGACGTTTTAAATGCATGCGGCGTAGCAGGTTTTGATCAGCATCCCACCTATTTTACAGCCATTGCCTATACCCTTATTTTGTATTTTGCTGATCTTTTTAAGTTGGACACTGCGCAGTAAAACCAACTTACCTATTTTGTAAAAAAGCCCATTAAAGCCGGATCATCGGCCAGCGAGGAGCCTTTTGAAACTGAATTCAATTCGGTTGTATCAATGGGCAATACTGCAATTGGGACCGGGAAAAGATCGCTTGCAGCCATTTCCGGATGATTTGGTTTTTCTCGAAACACAATGCGGGTGCGTATCTTAATACGATCTCGCCAAATGATTTTTTCTTGAAATACCGTATCTGTTTTGGTTTGAACCAAGGTTATTGGCTGCACTTCTCCTTGATTTTTAGCCCCTTGGGCAATGTATATCAAAGGAATTACCGCAGCGGCAGCAAGCAGCATTTGCCAAACGGGGACAGCGCGGTGCAACAAACCCCGTTTTGAAACGGCCAGTGCTGGCTTTTGGGCTAGCATTTGTGCCATCAAGCGCCCCTTCAATGCGGGAGGCGGTACAATTTCGGCATCTAATTGTGGCGCACAAAGGAGCAATGCCCGTAAATGCGCATATTCGGTTTGGGACATGTTTGCCAACACCTGCGCGCGCTCTTGTGGCAGCAGGGCATCGAAATCCTTTTGCAAGGCCAATTCTTCAATGTTTAAAAATTGCATTTTCCATTTATTTTATCAACAACAATAATTCTTTGATTTTAAGAGGATTATAATCAACGCAAAGTGGTTACGCTTTATAAAAAGCGCCTACTTTTTCGGTAATTTGTTTCAGCGCATAGTGTAACCGCGATTTTATGGTGCCTTCCGGGCAATCCATAATTTCGGCGATTTGGGCTACGGAGCAGTCTTCCTGATAGCGCAATACAAAGCATTGGCGGTGTGGTTCATTTAATTGTCCGATGGCTTCCCGGAGTTCTGCATCGAGGCGTTGCTGGTCTAATTTTTCGGGTAAAAAAGTGTGGTAAATCTGCTCCTGAACCTCGGTTTCTTGCAGGCTAAGGGTTAGTTTTCGGCGATATTCATTTTTGCACATATTGGTTGCCAGGGTGTATAACCAGGTGCAAAAATTGCGGGAAGGGTCGTACAAATGCGGCTTTTCTATGATTTTCAGGAACAAATCTTGGGTAAAATCCTCCGACTTCGCAGCATTTTGCCATAATAAACGGTAAAAATAACGGTACATTCGGGCACTGTACCGGTCGTACAGCACCTCGAATGCCCGTTCGTTGTTGTGCAGGGCTATTTCTTGCATCAGCCTTGCATCGGGGTACGTTCTTATGTCTGGATGCCGATCAGAATTGGGCATGTTTAATTTGTAAAGCGTTTAAAATAACCATGGTCAAGTTTATTCCTCTATAACTTCCATGAATACCCGCAAGCCGACCGCTGGGTCTGGGCCAGCATATTTAGTGTTATAGGTCAGGCTTCCTTTATAAGGCAAATGATTCCAGCTGCCTCCTTTTACGATACCGGGCTCTTGCACCATTTCGGCCACATTGCCACTTACATTGTACAGTCCAAAATTATTCGGATAATACGTTGAAACAGGTACCGGGAAAAATCCGCCGTCATTGCAGTTGTTGGTATGTACGGCACACGTATCACACGTTTCATTGACCAAATAATTGCCAAGATAGCATCCCTTGCTGTTGCGCACATAATATCCGCCCCAGGGAAACCCCGCTTCTTTGATCCCGCCAGCGCCCGCAATTTTCCATTCATTTTCGGTAGGAAGGCGAAAAACGACCTTTTTAAACTTCTTTTTAGCGGTAGACTGGTTGTAAACGTCCGTAATCCAGGCACAATATCGCTCAGCAGATGCCCTGCTGATGTTCACGACGGGGGCTTCCGGGTCGTCGGGATGGCCATGTTTGAAGAGTACCTCGTCGGGCAAATTGCGCAGGTTTTCGGGTAACAAGGCCCGCCAATCTATTTTGGCCGTTTTACATTCCATGAGCTGGTCAAAATCCTTATTGCTGACTAAATCGCGCAAAAAGGCGGCATATTGAGCATTGGTCAGTTCGGTTTCGGAGGCATACAATTGTGTTCCTACCTTTTTCATGGGTTTTTCGAGCGTCTTCACGGTTATTTCAGAAACCAAGGCACCTGCTGGAATTTGGTTGAACAGAGCCTGGGTGGCCGCGAGTCGATCACCGGCGCGCGCAAGATCAAAGGCCATCTTTTGGATGTTTTCGGCGGCATTGGTATTGTTTACGCTGGCATAATAACGATACAGGAGCAAAAAAGCAGGAATATAATTGAGGTTTAAGCGGGCCATAACCGCCTGATTTTGAGTGGATTCGAGGTTTAATTTTAAATAATCGACCCGAAAGTTGTTTTCATAGTTATCGCGTAATACGGCTACATTATCAAAAGGCTTTGGGCTGTATTTAATGGCCAATCCGGTGATGTATAAATTGTGTTGCGCAGGCGCCAGGTTTTTTTGATCGACCAGTACGCTAAAATAAAGTGGCGCTGCTACCGGTTCATTTTGTGCGAATTTTAACAACTGGGGTACATCCGTTTTATCCAAAACAGCCACTTCAGGTTTTAAGTGGAGCCGATCGTTGAGCAGTTGTTGTACTTGCGGATCTTTTAGCCATGTATGGTGTAAAATGAGCACATCTTTGCGCACATGCAGGGCATTTTGAAGTAAAAGTGTCGGGTAAGTATCGTTTTCATTTTGGGTAATGATGATCGCACCTTGCTCGACCGACATCAGGGCGTTGTAGTTCCAGTTGAGCATGCCGGGTATAAATTGGCCACTTGCATACCAGGCTTCACAAATGGAAGCACAAAGGGCGGCATCTCCGGCGCGGGCTGCTGCATCGAGGCGGGTTTCAAAATCGGCCGTGCTGCTGTTGGTGTTAGTTTGGGCATGCAGCACAGGTAAAGGAAAGCCCGGAAGGAGGCTGGGCAAACATATCGCCACAATACAGAGGAGGCGATGGCAGGTGTTGTTTTTCATGTGCAGTTTATTTAAAGATGGAAGATAAACTGCTTACACGGGTGTGGGGAAAACGTTCAATGGTTTATAAAAAAAACTGTTCCGCAAGAACGCTTTGGTTCTTACGGAACAGAAAATTTAAACAATCAAATCAACATTGATAGACAAGCAATTTTAGTGTTGCACCACCATTTGGACCTGGTTTTTGATTTTTCCCGAAATAAATTGGACAAAATACAGTCCATCAGAAAATGCATGCGTGTCTAAGAGCTGTATGTTTTCGCCCTCCATGCCTAAGGCCGCTTCCTCTAACATCAACCGTCCGTTCAAATCAAATATGCGCAAAACATATTGCTGTTCAGCGGGTAATTTGAATACGATATTGGCTTGACCAGCATTTGGATTTGGAAAAATGTTCAAGAATGCATCCAGACTTTGGTCTTCCGTATCATCTCGTTGTGTGGCAGATTGAGCGATGCTATAAGGCTCAACCGTCACTACGGCCGTACAGGTAGCGCTGTTTCCGGTGAAATCCTTTACCGTAATGGGCAGGTTATTCACGCCGATATTGGCAGTGGTGTACACTTTGGCTACCGGCGTAAAGGACCACACCGCACAGTTATCGTAACTATTTGAGGCCAGGCTGGCTCCGGTAACAGACACGGTGCCATTCGCACTCAGTTTTACCGTGACTTGTTTGCATTTTGCAACAGGGGCCATGGCGTCTTTCACCAACACCAGTGCCAGACAAGAACTGGTGTTGTTACTAGCATCTTTTAGGGTCATGACCACGGCTTGGCCTGAATTTGAAATGTTCGAACAATCAAAAAGCGTTTGGCTCAGCGTAGTAGAAACAATGCCACAGTTGTCGAAACTTCCGTTGTTTACCTGTGCCACGGTAAGGGTACCCTGGCCATTTGCGCTCAGGAACACGGTAGCACTTTTGCATAAGGCCGTTGGTGCGGTAGCGTCTTTAATAGAAACACGTGCGGTACAGGTGGCCGTATTCCCAGCGGCATCTGTGGCGCGGAAAGTCACGACATTCACACCAATATTGGCACAAGTAAACGTGCCCGGTGTAAGGGTAAATACCATCGAACAATTATCCGTGCTACCATCGTCTACCAAGGCAGGATTGACGGTGATCGTTCCGTTTGGTCCCAGACTGGCGGTGATATTTTTGCATTTTGCAACGGGCAGGATAAAATCGAATACCGTTACAACGGACGAGCAAACGCTTTGATTACCAGAAGGATCTTTGCCGGTTAAGGTAATCAGGTTGGCGCCTAAGTTTGCACAGGTAAATAGCGTTTGACTCAGGGTAAGTTCGGCAATACTACAATTGTCGAAAGAGCCATTGTTGACTTGCGCGACCGTTAGGGTTGCCTGACCATTTGCATTGAGGTTCAGGGTGGCATTTTGGCAAATCATGGTCGGTTTAATGGTATCCAAAACCGTCACGATTGCAGTACAGGTGCTGTTGTTGCCATTGCCGTCATTTACAGTAAGGGTAACCGTATTGGGACCTACTTGGCCACAGGTGAAAATATTGGGTATGACGGAAACTTGGTTGACCGTGCCACAATTGTCGGAACCACTTTGAAATACATTGGCCGTTACAATATTGGTCAATCCGGTGGTATTCAAATACGTGGTAAAAGGTTTACACACCACAATAGGCGGCGTAATATCTTTTAAGGTTACCGTAAACGTACAAAATTGGGTATTGCCATTGCCATCATTGGCCGTGAGCGTTACCGTTTCCACATCATTATGCCCACTGAGCACCGTGCTGGCGGCTGGACTTTGGGTAACCACGGGATTTGCCGTACAATTATCGCTCAGGGTAACGGGTTGGTAAGCACCCACGATATTACTACACGTTGCATTGGCTGCGATGGTCGTATTCGCAGGACAAGTAATAACAGGTTTGGTAACATCCTTCAGGGTAACGGTCAGACTGCAACTTTGGGTATTGCCATTTCCGTCATTGGCGGTCAGGGTGACTATTTCAACATCGTCGTGACCGTTGAGCAGCGTACTGGCAACCGGGCTTTGCGTTACCGTCGGATTGGCGGAGCAATTATCACTGACCGAAACGGCCTGGTAAGCACCCACGGGCGCACTGCAATTCGCATCTGCATTGAGGGTCACATTGGCCGGACAGGTAATTACGGGCTTGGTAATGTCCTTTAAGGTTACGGTAAACGTGCAAAACTGTGTGTTGCCATTGCCATCGTCGGCAGTTAGGGTCACGGTTTCCACATCATTGTGGCCACTTAACACGGTACTTGCCACGGGGCTTTGCGTCACCGCAGGATTGGCACTACAATTGTCACTGACCGCAACGGGGGCATAGGCTCCTACCACACCGCTGCAATTCGCATCGGCAGCGATGGTAGTATTCGCAGAACAAGTAATGCTTGGTTTCGTGACATCCTTCAGGGTAACGGTCAGGCTGCAACTTTGGGTATTGCCGTTGCCATCGTTGGCCGTGAGGGTAACCACTTCCACATCATTGTGGCCATTTAGGACGGTACTTGCGGCTGGGCTTTGGGTTACACTTGGGTTGGCTGCACAATTGTCATTTAAGGTGATCGGCGCATAAGCACCTACCACACCGCTGCAATTCGCATTGGCCGCTATGGTCGTATTGGCAGGACAGGTAATGACCGGTTTTGTAACATCTTTAAGGGTAACCGTCAGGCTGCAACTTTGGGTATTGCCGTTGCCGTCATCGGCGGTCAGGGTCACCGTTTCCACATCATTATGACCGTTTAATGCGGTATTTGCCGCAGGGCTTTGGGCTACGACCGGGTTGGCAGCGCAGTTATCGCTCAAGGTCAGGGGCGCGTAAACTCCCACCACGCCACTACAGTTTCCATCCGCTGCGATGGTTGTATTAGCAGGACAAGTGATTACGGGTTTCGTGATATCTATCAACGTAACCGTCAGACTGCAACTGGTTGTATTGCCGTTGACATCATCGGCAGTGAGTACCACGGTTTCAACATCGTTGTGTCCACTCAAAACCGTATTTGATACAGGGCTTTGTGTTACCGTTGGGTTGGCATTGCAATTATCACTTACAATAACCGCCGAATAAGCACCTACGATCCCGCTACAGTTTCCGTCGGCTACGAGGGTTACATTGGCTGGACATGTAATGCTGGGAGGCGTCAAATCTTTCAACACCACCTCAAAAGTACAGAAATTAGTGTTGCCGTTGCCGTCGTTGGCAGTCAAGGTAACCAATTGTAAAGCATTGAGCGTTAGCACCGTAGCAGCTGCTGGGCTTTGCAAAACAGTTGGATTCGTAGTGCAATTATCGCTGACCGAAATAGGTGCAAAAGCACCTACAACACCACTACAATTGGCATTGGCCGTAATGGTGGTGTTTGGCGGACAAATTATTGCAGGGACTATGTTATCCTTCAAGGTAACAGTAGTTGTGCAAGAAGCTGTATTTCCAGCGGCATCGGTAGCCAGGTAGGTAACAACTTGTACCGTATTGTGCCCTGAAACGACAAAACCAGGTAATGGTGTTTGGGTAAAACTGCTGACCACACAATTATCGGAACTGGAAGCGCCCTGAAAAGCAGGCAAAGGCGCATTACAATTGTTATTTCCAGTAAAAATGGTCAGGGTAGCAGGACAATTAACCACAGGCGGCACAACATCACCAACCAAAACGGTTACCGAGCCGGTGCCCACACAGCCATTGTTGGTTACAGAAACCATATACGTGCCACTTGCTGCTGCGGTGGCGGGTGAAATGACCGGGTTTTCTGCCACAGAACTGAAATTATTCGGGCCTGACCAACTATAACTTTGGCCGGTACCACCTGCAAACAAATTAAGTGTTCCTCCAATACATACCGGACTGTTGCTACTTGGATTGACCGGGGGTGCGCTCACCACAACCGGAAGACTCGCCGTGCCTTTGCAATTGTTGTTGTCGGTAACGGTAACGGTATATACGCCATTTGCATTGCCAAACGCCAAAAACGGGGTCGGGTCTTCCATGCTGGAACTGAAATTATTGGGACCAGCCCAGGAAAAGGCGATATAGTTGCCCGTACCACCATTCGGGGAGGAATTGAGTACGAGGTTATTTCCTGCACAGATTGGGCCATTGCTAGTCGCCGTAATGGTGGGCGCTGCGTTGCTGGAAACCGACAAAGTGGTAGAGGCCGTGCCAACACAACCAGCATTATCGGTAACGGTTACCCGATACACACCACCTTGATTGATGGAATTTGCGATAAAACTTGGTGGATCTTCCTGGGTGCTGGTAAAATTCAATGGACCAGTCCAATTATAACTGCTGTAAACGCCCGAACCGCCAGTGGTGCTAGCTTGTAGATTGATATTAGCGCCAAAACAAACGGGTGAATTTGACGAGGCTATAATATTAGGCTTCGAATAAACCACCAAGTTCGTGGTAGCAGTGGCAGTACATCCCTGGTTGTCGGTTACCTTCACCTGGTACAAGCCTGCGGCTGCTATACTTGCAGTAAATGGAGCCGGATCCTCATTGGATGCGCCAAAATTATCGGGGCCTGTCCACACAAACACATTGCCGCCCGAACCACCCACCGGTGTTGAAGTCAGAAGCGCGATTGCATTTTGACAAAGTGGACCATTATTGGCTGCGGTAATGCTTGGGCCAGATAATACATTAACGTTTACACTTGTGGTTGCGGTGCATCCGAGTTGGTCGGTTACCGTGACAGTATACGGACCTGAAGCATTGCCATTTGCTTGAAAAGTAGCCGGGTCTTCTACATTGGAAGTATAGTTATTCGGACCAGACCAGGCAAAAACAGTATAAGGCAATGCTCCGCCAGCCGGGGAGGAAGTAAGGGTTATGTTACCGCCTATACAGGTGCTGCCCACAACCGCTGCGCTAATGGTAGGGCAGGCAACTACAGAAACGGTCGTGCTGCTGGTATTGCTACAGCCATTGCTGTCGCTGACGGTCACTTTATAAACGCCTGTTGCGGCCAAGGTTGCCGGAAATCCTGCCGGTTGCGCCTGACTGGAAACATAATTGTTGGGTCCACTCCAGGTATATCCATACCCGCTACCCGAACCGCCCGTGGTCGTTGAATTCAGTAAAATATTGGCACCTACACTTACAGGGCTGTTGCTTCCCGCTGTTATAGCTGGCTTTGTATGCACTACAACAACTGTATTTCCAGTGCCAGTACATCCTGCATTATCGGTAACAGTCACCGAAAAAGTGCCATTATAGGCAAGTATCGCCGTGAAAACCAGTGGATTTTGTCCTACCCCTATGTAATTATTAGGCCCTGCCCATTGAAACTGGTAACCATTACCAGTGCCCCCTGCCGGATTGGCACTTAATGCAATAGAGGCACCTTCACAAACGGGCGTATTACTGCTGGCCGTTACGGTTGGTGCTGCGTTCGAGGAAACCTGGATGGTTTTCGAAGCCGACGCGGTACAACCTTTGTTGTCGGTTACGGTAACGGTATAGGCCCCTGCCGCATTCGCTGTGGCTGGGAAAGCACTTGGATCTTCCTGGGTGGAACTATAATTGTTCGGACCAGTCCATGAAAAAGCAGTAAAGGGCAAGGATCCGCCACTTGGTGTGGAGCTCAATTGAATCGGCGTACCCAGGCAAACGATCGCTGTATTCCCGGCCGCCGTGATAGTGGGCGGTGGTGCAACCGTCACCGAAGCAGTAGCCGTGCAAGCACCTGAACTGGTGGCTGTTACGGTGTAAATACCGGGTGTGGTCACGACTATCGAACTTTGGGCGGAACTGTTGCTCCATTGGTAGGAAACACCTCCATTTGCCTCAAGCGTAACAGAAGCCGTTGTACAAACCAATGCAATGCCACCGTTGATGCTGGCCGCAAAGGGTTCATTTGGCTGGTTGGTAATGGTCACCGTGAGCGCCAAGGTATCGGATAAACCCGACAGATTTACAACCCTTATTTGAACCAAATACTGGTTGTTTTGGTCGGCATCCGCTGGATTTTCAAAATTGGGGGTAAAACCATTTGCCCAATTGAGCACCCCTGTTACGGCGTTGATGGTGAAACGATTCGCATCTGCACCACCGGCCAGGCTGTAGGTTAAACCCACGCCTTCGGTATTGTTCGGATCAGTCGTTTGTGCATCATACAGGGTGTTACAGGCGTTTTCTTCAAAACTAACCGCAGGCGGCGTGGTAATTTCCGGGCGCACGTCTGAAACTACACTGAAAAGGACATTCACGGAGTCACGGCGCAATTGCGGGAAAAGACAATCCCATACCAATACCCTTACCGGGAAAGTACCCAACCAATTGGGATCCTGGATGCCAACTTGCACGACCCCGGCTGCATTGAGTGTCGGCACCAGCGGCGACAATTGCAGGCTGTAAGGCGCACCAACAGATCCTACTGAACCACCTGCTACAAAATTCAGGTTGCTTGTTTTTTCGTATAAATACTGCCGTGCAGCATCATAAAACCGAAAAGAGATGGCTCCAGACCCCACATTGCTCAGTTGAAGGGCATAGTGGACATTCGGTGCAACACCCGTTGGTGCAGCCCAGCCTGCCAGCACACCATTTACAAAAGCAGCCAGTTTGGTGCCCGGACCAGCCAATTGAATTTCGGCAAAAAGCGGTCGTACAACGATTTGCATGGGCTGCACACCCGGTGCTACGATGGGCCATGCTGGATCAGCAACAGCACCTGTAAAAGGAAACGTTTTGAAGTCAAATTGCCGGCAATTACCATTGAATGTCAGGTAATTATCCAAATCAAACGGGGTGAAATTTTGCCCCTGGAAAATGGTCTGGTTGGGTATGTTTTGAAATACCGGCGGCCCATAATCTGCCAGCACGGTGAAACGGGCAAAAACCGTATCGGCCAATTGATTGGGCGTCGATTCTTTCGCAATGATGCGCACAGAATCGGTACCAATCCAAGACCCGAGCACGGGACTTACGGATAGCAAGCCATTTACCAGGGTAACATTTAAATTAGCACTCGGCAACACAGAAATAACAACCGGATCCCCATCCAAACTCACCAAATAATCGTTCAGGTTAATGGGGGCAAAAGGGATGGTTTGCAACGTTGTGTCTGCTGGAATAGGTAGCAAAACCGGCGGAAAATCCGCGTCAGGATCAATATCAATCCAGAAAGGTGTTTGCGCAGATCCGATGCTTTTATTGTGTACAAAAGTTTCGGTTTCCAGCACAGGGTAAACCACATCATCCGGGGCATAATACACCCGAAAGTTTAGGTTTTCACCAAAGTATACATTGGAATAAATGGTGATAAAGTAGTAAGCCGCACCGTTAATCAGGGTAGGCACAGCAACACCGCGTACCTGGTTGCCTACAAAAACACCGATCTTGTTGTTCGGTGCATTATTAGCTACGCCCTGGTTGCTTACCCGAATCACCATGTTCATGCTGAATTCATAATCGTCCGGGTTAACCAACCAGTTGGGCGGGGCATTGTTTAATGCATGGGCAGCGGCAATGTCCACTGCTGCTGCCAACCGAATGGGGCCAAACATGCAGCTTAGCAAAACGAACACCGGCAGCGCACGCTTAAAAGTGATGGAAAAAAAATTCATTGTTTCTTTTTTTTGAATGAAGAACATTTTTCAATGCAATCAGTGGAACGCACTGCCCTATCTCTCCCCGACAAGGCAGGCGCCCACTGCTTCCCTTATTTTTGCAAAATCACTTTTCTAATTACACTGCCGGCAGCCGTTTCCAGGCGTATGAAATAAACACCCGACGAAAGCGGTGTTCCGGTTTCCGATTGTGCTTTCCAACGGAGGGTATTTAAGCCTTCTGAAGCATTTGCTTGTACAAAGGATACAAGGGCTCCGTTGATATTCAGCACACTAATACGGACCTCCTGTGCTTTTGGTAATACAAAACGCAACAAGGTTTCGGTACTGAAAGGATTGGGTTGTACCTCAAATGCCTGTTCGGACTGAATTTCATCGGTACCTGTGATGCCCATTGTAAAGGGCACGGGTGCCTCAATGCTGCCCTGGTGCAAATCCGGTGAGAAATACATGACTTCATTCAATACTTGAACCGTGCCCGTGCTGCTGTCAAAGAGTTTAAACCGCAATTGCTCCCCACCCGTGTTCGAATAGGTTGTCAGGAAGAACAGGTAGGATTGCAGCGGCGCAATGTAAATGGCCGTTGCCGTACCGCGAATTTCTGTTCCTGCAAAAACCCCAAGTTCCATCGTTGAACTTGTCGCATTTGATCCATTGACTCTTAGCATACCAATCAGGGTCATGCTTTTTTCGAACTTCGTTGGGTCCACCGTCCAGAAACTGGAAGTCGGCGCACCGCGATCCAGGGTCTTTATTGGGGCCGTTTGAAGTGTTTGTCCTGGATTTATGCTTCTATTCGTACTGGGCGGCGGGTAGGTTAAAGTTCCGGGCACCGAAAGTTTGATCTGGTAACCATTGGGTGGCTGCATGTATTGCAAATTGCCGATCCAGCCAAAAGCGGGGTTGATGTATTGCGCAAAAGCGACCTGGCTTTTAATCAAATCACCCGTTTGGGCAACCACCGAGCTCAAGGCTTGATTGATGGGCAGCGCATAATTGGGGATGTATCCGATCCAGTTCCAGCCCGCAACCAAAGGAATGGGCGTAGAAGCCGGGTTCAGTACATTACCCAACATTTGCAAGGTATCCGGCTGATCAGCCCGGTAGATGTACATGGTTTTGTTATCCAGCGTCTCCAGGGTACCCAGCCAGCCGCCTCCGTTGAAATATACGGAGAAGGCATTTTGCCCTTTCAGCAGGTCATTTGCCGGATAATTGAGCGAAATCAAGGCTGAATCTACATTCGGATTGGGGAATGCGAGGTTGAACGACAACCAGTTCCAGCCAAAGCCCAACGGCACTGCACGCAATACATTATTGCTGGTATGAATCACCAGGGGCGCTAAAGGATCACCCAGTACATCGTCGGGTTGGAACAGAAAATCATCTTCCACCACGCTGTAACGCAGGCAGGCCGATGCATCCCAAATTTCGAGCCGCAAGGGGGCCAAAACATGGTTTGGATTGCCATAAATAGTCAGATAAGCCAGGTATTTATCAACCTGGGGCACATAACGCACTTTCGCGCGTCCGCACAAGGTATCGCCGATGTAGGCCACCACCATATCTTCCACATCGGTAGAAATTTCGCCCTGAATATTGAGTTCCAGTACCATATTTTCGGAATTCTCAAACAAATTGGCATTCAATGTCCAGTTCGGCGGACGACAAACTACCCGCACGCCAAAAGGAAGCCCTTCATCGCCGCCCATAAAGAATGGGTTTTGTCCTGTTTCCGTGTGCAGTACGATGGAGTCTGACCACAATCCAAAGGCCAAAGACGAATCAATGGTAAAGGAAATCGGGCGAATTTCGTTGGGCGCCAAAGTGCCTTGGTTGGGCACTACATGCACCCAATCAGGAATGTTTTTGAGGGTAAACGGCACCGGATAACCGCCCCGATTTTGGATGCTTGCGGTAACCGTTTGAGTTTCATCTTCAAATTTGGTCATCCCTAAACTATCCGTTAGCCAGGCCAATTCGTTGCGATCGACATAAAATTCCCATTGTGCGGATTTCAATTTATTGCCGATTTTATCCTCAATATCACGCAACTCGGCGCGTAGAATCCTGTTTTCAAAAAACTTGTTTTGGAAATTCGGATCCAGGATAATCTTGTTTTCGTAACAGGTGATGTCAATATCGATGGGCGTATCGGTCGTTGCATCAAACAACAAAACATTGTCCAAGGCATTGATTTTGCTGCAATTGACCGACTTATTGAACGAAAAAGAAATTTCATCGCCAACATTATATACTCCGTCGGACGGCTCCGGCGTACCAATTAGGCTTGGCGGTTGGCGCTCAATCCGGCCTTTGATCACTTGCGAATAACCAGGTTTGTCGGATGCATCGCCGCTGCACACGGCAACGGCGCGTATTTCGTAAGGGCCATCAGACAGCCCGAGGGTATTCCAGTAGAATTGGGTAAAAATGTTCCCAAGATCGGATTTTTCAATTTCAGCCCCGGGTTGGGTGGCATTGATGAAGGGATCCACTGGCGGCACAATATTGATCCAGGCTCCATCCCCATCGGATCGCCGGTACTGCACCCGCACTTTATCAAATTCATCTACCGATTTGCTATAGCCGGAAACTGTAATGCGCATGATGTCATCCGAACCAGAAGTGATCGGATCCGGGAATATGACCCAATCCTGTTGTGGTACGTTGATGTCGACTTCACTACATGGGCGAATAAAATGGGCGCTGATGTATTGGGCAGAATACAAAACCGTGTCGGCATCCGGTAAAATACCCAGTGCATTGGCCCGTTCATCTTCGCACAAGGAGTACAGCACGATTTCCAGGCTGTCGTAGTCATATTCTTCTGGTCCGCGTTCGAGGGTAACGGTAATAGGAACCGATTCTCCGTAAGGAATTGCATAAAATACTGGATGGTCGAGCGCTGCGCCGTTCAGGAATATTTTAGCGCCATCTGGGTTACTTTCTGGGCCCGCAGTAAAGGCGTACGTCCAGGTTTCATTGGTTTCGCTTTTATTACCCAAGGTGAATTTGAAAACAGCGGGTTCATTGGCGGGTACATCTACGGCCACAGCACCGCTGCCATCTCTAAATTCCAGGGTATTTCCTTCCCGGTGTGCTGTTTTGGGCTCCCATGGACAGCTGGATTGGCCGGTGACCGTTCGGAATACCGGGGTTTTGTACACGGAATCCATTGCAATATCCACGGTAAAGGCATCGCCGGGGTCGTTGTCACCCAATACATAACCGGTTGTTATACCAGTCTGTTTCTTGTTTTCATCTTTTCGTCCGCCCATCGTTGCAAACTTGAAGCCCACCGTAGCATCTACTCCTACTCCATCAAATTTAAATCCGAGGGTGACGCTAGCATCAAGGGAAACACCACCAGAATTCTCCGTTGAACTTGTTTTTGTCGTATCACTTGTTTCGGAATATTCGTACTCTATGTTTCCGTCATAGGACAAATTTTTCCGAAATTTTGCTGCTTTTATTTGCGCTTTATTATCATTCAGGATCTTTAACCAACTCGATTTGGATTGCAGGCAGGTATCACGTTTGCCCTGGTCTACCCCGGGATCTTGTATGATCGCATCTAGGTACCGGATGACATTGTTCCGAATGTAATATTCGGAATACAAGTATGTTGTTGCAAAGTTTTTAGGTGAAATGGATACACGTGACTTTACTTCACCTGCACAAATGGTATCATTGAAGGTTACTACGTCCACAAAGCCGAATTCGACATTGAGACCAGCCCCCATAAACAAATCGCCGCCTTGTACCCAACCATTGGCGTAAGGCGCTGTTGCACCAGATGGATCAGTCAGGTATGGAATGCTATCGGATGGCCCCACGATCAATTCGTCGGCCCCTGTTGCAATCCGTTCCTTGAAGCTGGTGCACATTTCGATGGCATTCTCGGATGAGAATTTATAGGTAACCTCGCCATCGATGTTAATAACTGGTCCACCACCCGCAACATTAATTTTGCCAATACCCAAGGGGGCCGCTACGAGCATAATTTCAGGTTTGAGATCAATCTCAACCCCCGCAACTATACCGGTTTCTATTTCGAGGTTTGTCGTAATGGAATGGCAAACCTGTTGTTCTTTTTCCAGAAACGAGTAACTCTTATCACCCGGCGGATCGCGCAGCACCAGCAAAGGCACTTCGGGTAGTTGGGTGGTGAACGTATTCGATTTGGCACGAATACCCGTTACAAGACCCTGTTTGGTTAAACTGGATTCATTCCCTTCAATGGAAGTGGCAATTATCTGGAAATTTTGCAAAAATGGTGGCGTCGGAACCGGGTTACCTGCAACAAATTTATACAACAACAAACCATTGCTCAAGGTAGTGTCTACTACGATCCCTGCAAAATCATTGATGATGCGAATGTTGGCGGTGTCGAGTGGACAAGCCTGCCCGAGGTAATATTCTTGCACCTTTATGCCCACCGTGTAGGCAATACCCTGATTCAATACTATGATTGAGCAAGTGTCACTTATCGGATCCAGACCACTCACAATTTCCGGTTGCGGAGGCGAAAAATAAATAAAATCAATAATCGTATCCTTCTTGGTACGCATATCGATTTGTGTGCCGCCCTGCACCTGGAAAAAAGTTTTAATGGTCGGATCAGAAAATTCTACCACCGAAACGGTCATTTGTAAGGGTGGCAATTTTTCAAATTCATACTGCACCGTCTCGGCCGTATCAAGCACCCCAAATTCAAACAGTTTTTCAAAACAACCATCAATGGTGCGCACTTTCAAAATACATTTGGTCCCCGATGGCTTTGAAGGATTCTGAATTATGGGCAGCTTGCATTGGCCACCGGCCACTGAACCACTTACTTTACGGGTGGTGATGTCGTTAAATAATATGCCAGCGATGGGGCTGGTTACGTTGAAGACCTGCCAGCTTGCGGGCAAAAACGCGTGATCTTCGTATTTAGGCGACAAATAAACGGTTGCTCCAGGCTCCAGATCAATCGTAAATTTACCAGTGGTATCGGTATAAATCCGTGGGTTATACGATTCCCCATTTACCAAAATTTCTACGCTGCGGGCAAAGCAATCGGTATTTTGATACCGCACAAATCCGGAAACCGGAATGGTAGATCGGTCGACAAAATCCACCTGATCAACGGAAGTTACACTCGGATTGAGGGTTACCTGACGGGTATTGGGTGAAAACTCGTGCGGCGTGGTACTTTGATTGGGCGACATATTGGTCCACCCGGTATTGTACGTCCGCCCGTTTTTATCGATCAACAGCGAGCCTGCATTGTTTAGCAAGCTGCCCGATCCTTCATCGCAGGCGTAATATACACGCAAGCCGCGCTCCTGAATGTCGCGCGAGTTTTGCTTGTGTTCCAGTATTTTCGAGTTAGACAGGGTGGTATCATACACGGCAAATTCGTCGATTAGGCCGCCATAAAAATCCAGGAAATCGGTTCCTGATTTGCGCGCACCCAACACCCAAGGTTCGGAAGTATCTACTGCAGCACCTGAAAAGGCTGGCATTACGGCAGATCCCAACAATACACCATCGCGGTAAGCACTTACGGCCGTTCCGCTTCCGGTACTGTCGAGCGTGAAGGCTAAATGGCGGTAATCAATGCCCAATACGCCAAAATTCTGCGCCTGATTATTGAGTTTAAAGATGATTTCATTGCTGGTACCGTTTGGAATTAACTGCACTTGCAAGTTATTTCCGCCTGGCCATCTTTTGGATACCAGGGTTTGAATGCCATCCGGACCGCTGCTTCTAACCCATAACTCCAGCGTGGATTTTGGGGTGAGGGAGAAATCGGGTAAGGTGGCGTAACTTTCATTGGCCCGGGTAAATTTGAGCGCACGATGTTTGTAAAAATTCTTCATCGGCTCGGCCAAAAAGGTCGTACCCGTGCCGTAACTGGCTGATTCGATGCGGTAATATCCTTCCTCGTTGCTCTGACCCGAGGTGCGCACAGGAGGACGATCCTTGTCGAAAATGGAACCGCAGAAGTACAATTTAGTACGGTTAAATACATCAAACGACTTGGTGCCGCGCTCTTCGTCCATTTTCCAGTAGTATTTCAAACCGAGTGTCAGGGTAGAAGCGGTTCCTTCCATTACATCTGCCAGATCCAGTTCATCGAGCCTTTTGTGGTAAATGCGCAATTCATCTAATTTGCCTTCCCATCCTGGGTTGCTGGTGCGCGCACCTATGGAAAGATTGGTAGATTGAAGGATGGCTGCGCCTGTTTGTAAATCGGCCAGCACGCCATCAAGATAAAGGTTGTAGGTTCCATCGGAGTAACTGAGGGCAACATGCCGCCAACCCGATGCGCTTTGTGTAAAGTTGCCTTGAAGCGTTGTCCCGTTGGCTTGCACTTGCACCGAACCGTTTGTTCCCAATTGGATGTTAAACGGGATCGGTTTTATTTGCAGGAAAGTAGCATTGGCGGGAGACGAGCTGGTTTTTACCCAAAAAGTTATACTCCAATCGCTGTCTGCAAGTGGCAAAAAATTGCCATTGGTGCTGGTGTCTGGCTGTGCAAAAGCGCCATCAAATTGGCCGAATTTGGCCGAAAACCCTTGCATCGGCATGAGGGTAACCAGCGCATTGGGTACAGGATTGCCACTGGGGGTACGGATCCAGCCGGTTACCACACCATTGGGCACCTGAAACCCAAGGGCTTTGCCGCCCGAACCTTCCCCATACGCATTGATGCCGCGCACTTCGTAATTGTAGGGGCGCCCTGCAATGACATTAAAATCGTTGTAATTGCGGGTATTGTTATCCACGGCTGCCAAATAAACGCCATCGCGGAATATTTTATAACCACCCACGGGAAAAGATCCGAGCGGATCGGGCGACCAGGAAATCTGGATACGATCGAGCAAGTCACCCTGAGTCGCTGTAACCATAGGCGGCAAAGGCGCCACTAAAAACCCGGTCCAGTATCCATAGTAGCTGTTGAAATTATCGCCCAGCGCGGTTCCTACCACGGGTTGCCCAATGGTCACCTTCATTCTTCGGGAGAGGCTTTTCAATTTCACCCCGCTGCCAAAGGAAAGAAAGGCCGAGGCTGGGACGGTGTCGCCGTTCGCGACAAAAAAACAACCTGGATCTACCGACTGGCTCTGTCCGCTTACCTGGGTTAATTCCCCAAATAACAACAGTAGCATGGCTATAAGCCAGCCATTAAATATATGTTTCATGATTTTTTTATTGAAGTGATGTAGTAAAGCATAGTTGGGAAAGCCAACTATTTCCCTGTGCCTACCGACTCAAGTGCCTGAATACGCTTGGAAATCTCATTTAACTGCGCCGTGAATTCTTGTTGCTGCTTCAACAAAGCTCCTTTGCTCGTCTTTAAACTTATGTTTTCGGTGTGTAAAGCGGCATTTTCAGATTTCAACAAGGCAATTTCCGTCTGAAGCACTTCAATGTCTTTGTGCTGTATTTTTAATACCTCCGTAACATATAAGATCATGCGCTCGTAATCAAATGCTTCTACGCGACCTTCCTTGTCATAAAAAATCAAAGGCTTAAGGCCGAGGCTGTCCATTTCTTCCGCGATGTAACCAATCTCAATACGGGTAGTATCGCTCTTACGGCGGTAAATTTTAGCCTCCGCTTTCAGAATAGCGGTAAAATCGGCTTCTAATGGTTTGATATCGTATTTATACCTGCGGGAAGAGTTATCTGCGCCAATTAATCCATTGTTTTCATCCCATTGCATATTTTTACCATTGAAATCGGTTAAATTATACATTCTAATACCACCCAATGGAATAGGTGATCCACCACTCCAGCGACCAACTTCAAATTGTTTAAATCCATCTACGAACACCTGGAAGGAAGGCTGTTGCTGAAAACCACCGGATACGACTGGGCCTGATACCGTAAGATTGTTATTCACATTCATATTTTTGTTTACCGTTGCACCATTAGAAACCTGTAAATTCCCCGGAATGCTAACACCACCGTTGGTTGCTTCCAATGCTTTTACCGCATTGGCATAAAGTGCCACATTATTATCACCAAGGGAAAACAACCCACCGTCCTGATCTGAATTATTCCCAGTGAACGAATAACCTTTTCCGGCAACACCTGCGTTTGGGGCACCTGGAGAAGCAACAAATGCAGCACCACTAACAACTCCAGTGGCGCTAATAGCTCCAGTGGCGCTAATAGCGCCCGATGATGTAATTGGCCCACTATTTACAGCGCCTGTTACAGTCAAAGACGCGCCATTAATCGCGCCAGTTGCCGTCACCGTACTTACATTAAAGGAGCCTCCAATACTCAAATCACCGGCAACATTGATTGCATCCGCAGTGACTAAGCCTGTGCTCGGAAATTTATTGTTCTGCCCGATCAAAGACAAGGCATACGGCGCATGCGTCAACAAAGGCCGTGGCAACAATTCATTGGAGGAGGAGCCAACACTTACACCTAAGTAATACAATTGATTGAATGGCGCTGTGATGGCAGTGCCATTGGTGCCCAACACGACGCTGTACACCCCGCCATTGGTTTCTACGTCACTGATGGTTTCCTGATGTACCATATCACTCGGATTGGTCGTGGAAGCACCTTTCCACAAACGAAAGGTGATGGCGTATGGAGCATCTGGCACAGCACTACCATCTGATTTGGTAAGTACGCCTTGAACGGTCAGGGTAGCCTGGGCTTGCAGGGAATGAACGCTTCCTGTAAAAATGCAAAGAAGAACCAGGCACTGGAAAAAGGATGGAAATGTAAAACAACTTTTCATAAGAGGATGGATTTTGAAAATGATTTTGCACCCTCGAAATGGTCATTTCTCCCGCATTTCAAAGGTTTTTTTTCAAAAGTAACCGCTGTGCATGCTGTTAACCAGGCTCAATCCAGTGAAACACCGCTTTGTTCCAGTGAGCACATATAAAAAGCAAGGGAAGTGTATTTAGAGATTTTGCATACATGTCATAAACTGACGCCGGGTAAATGGCTTAAATAAGATCTTCGTATCTTCAGATACCAGGCGTAAATCTTGCACACGCAAGGCTGTGAGGTACAATATTTTTACGCTTGGAATTTTTTCTAAAATGCTGTTTATCAAAGTATCTTGAAATTGAGTGCTCCAATTACTTACAACAAAACAAGGGCCCTGCCAACTTACTACACTGCTTTCACTTAATATAGCATCTAATTCTAATGTAAAATATCCCATACCCTCCAGCTGCGTACGCAACTGAAGTGCAATAATTGGGTCATACTCGGATATAAAGACGGTACCAACATTCATATTGGTACAATAATCGTCAGAATTCAGTCCTAACTACTACAATATTCAATGAAGTACGCAAAAATACAAGTCAATACCTACATTTTCCCAGCCAACTGGCACTCAATGCCCGAATAAAAACGACTATTTTTCCCATTTGTCAAAAACAATCCGGGTTCCATATCCTTGCACCAAGGACATCGGTGTGCTTTTGCCTTGTAGTTTTTTACTCAGAATTTCAATTAACTGCGTGCCAAACTTGGTGCTGTTCTTTTGTTCCTGTTCGGCTGAAATTCCCACGCCATTGTCACTTACTTCCAAACACAGCCGTTTTTGAGCGTCCCAGTACAGGGCAATGGTAATTTCCCCCTGCTGTTGGTCTGGGAAACCATATTTTATAGAATTTGTTGCCAACTCGTTGATAATCAAGCCCAAGGGAATTGCTTGATCTACATCCAGATAAATAGGTTGCATCTCGTACCGAATTTGAATCTGGTTTTCATCGGCACCCAAGGCATCCATCAAATTTTGACCAAATTGTTCCAGGTAATCCTGCATCTCGATTTGGGCAATATTATCCCCCATATATAATTTCTGGTGCATTAATCCAATGGCATCCACACGACTTTGCCCGGAACGAACAGCATCTAAAGCCGCATCATCGGTAATTTTACGCGATTGCAAATACAGCAAACTCGATAATATTTGAAGGTTGTTTTTGACGCGATGATGTATTTCCTTGATCAAAAACTCCTTTTCCTCATTGCGTTTGCGCAATTGACGTAACAAACGATATAATACAGCTCCAACCAAAATAGCCAATCCAAGCCCCCCGAATAACACCCAAAACCAGATATTTGCCTTTGATAATTCAACCGCTTGCAAGGCAATTTGATTTTCCTTTTTTTCCGTTTCGTATTGGGCCTTAAAATCCTCGCTTTGTTTCAATATCTGTTCGCTTAACAACGTATCTACGTAATAATTGGCAAAATTCATCGCTGCACTATATGCTGTTACATAATCACCCTTTAGTTCGGAAATGAGGGCTTCATACCGCAGCGACTCTGCATATTCATAATTAGCATGAAGCTTGCTGGCCAGTTCTTTAAAAAGTTTGTTATGAAATGATGCCCGCTCTGCATTTCCCAAATAATGATAATTACCGGTCAAATAAATATTACTCGTTAAATAAGCCCTTGGATCCGTACCATTTTTAACTGTTTCATAAAACTCTAAATAATAAGGTTGGGCATCCTTGTACTTTCCCATGCGTTCCAACACATTTCCCAATTTGGCTTTGGCATTGGCAGCAGCGATGGTATCCTGTAAATTTGCATACGCCTGAGCGCTCTCTTTAATCCAATATACTGCCGAATCAAGTTGCTCGTACTTCATGCCCATAACCCCTTTAATCAGATAAATTCGGGCAAGGCCTGCTGAATCATTACAAGTACTGCAATGCACTGTGGCATACTTGATGGCATCTTCAACAGCCGCATTGTTTTCACTAATCAATCCAATTTTGGCCTTTGCCAAGTGGACTTTACATAAAATTCGATCGTTTTTTTCGCGTTCAGCCACTTTTTGCACCTCCAAAAGCAAGCGGGTCGCTTCTTTTATCTCACCGGTTGCCGAAAGGCGCACAGCACGCGCATAAAGGGTATCCAGCGGCTCCTGCTGCTGAGCGTTTACGAATGCGACTTGAAGAAATCCCAACAAGATGCATAAAACATATTTTTTCATATTCTTTGCAGTTTGATATTCAACGCTTCACGTGCATTTTTACTGATTGGGATTTGCTTTTTTTGTATGAACACTACCCCATCTCCAATGGCTTCAACCTTGGTAAGATTTACCAAAAAAGAGCGATGTACCCGCATGAATTCCGGCAATTCAAGGAGAATTGCCTCTATTTGCTTGAGGGTTTGTCCAATCAAATGCGCATCTTGGGAGGTCACAATTTTACAATAGTAATTATCGGCTTCTACCCATAAAATATCGGATAAGAAGATCCGAACTGATCGATCTTTTACTTTTACAAACAGCCGATCATTCAAAATATGCGAGACCTGGGTATTTTCTGGCGTTGCCAACGCAGGTTTGGGCACTCTACTCAACGCCAGTTCAATGGCATATTTTAAATCTTTCCCACGAAATGGTTTGGACAAAAATGCAGCGGGTAAAGTAGGCCTGGCGCGTTCGAAATGCGTTTCGTCGGCGTTACTGGTCAGGTAAATAAGGGTTACAGGCGCCAAAGCTAGCATCTGCTTTGCGGTTTCAATACCATCCAGTTTCCCTCCCAATTGAATATCCATCAACACCAAATCAACCTTTGTCTCTGCAAAAGTCAATAAAGCCGCTTCACCACTACTACATGCGGGCAACACATGACATCCCATTTCGATCAGCCGATCTTCTAAATCAGCTGCGATAATAGGTTCATCTTCTACGATTAACACCTTGCTGTTTTTCATATTGATACAAGATATTGCGTCAATATGAATTGAAAGTATCGCGTATTTTAATCAAACAATGGATCATTAGCCCACGAGCGCCTGATAAGCAGCAGCATCCATTAAAGCATCCAGATCTGCCGGATTTGTTATTTCAATTTTGATGATCCAACCCGCGCCATAAGCATCAGAATTAATCAGCGACGGATCATCCGTAAGGGTTGTGTTGAATTCAAGTACTTTGCCAGCAACAGGCATAAACAAGTCAGAAGTCGTTTTTACGGCCTCGGCGGTGCCAAATACAGCATCTTGCGCCACCACTTTACCTACTGTTTCAACTTCTAAGTACACTAATTCGCCCAGTTCACTTTGCGCAAAATCAGTAATACCAACCGTTGCCGTGTTGTTGTCGCCTAAGCGAACCCATTCGTGTTCTTTGGTGTATTTGCAATCAGCAGGAAAATTCATAATACGTGGTGGATAAAATCGTTGAAAAATGATGCCTGGTTTTCTTCGCTGAAAACCGGGCCAAAAATAGTATTTTTCATACGCCTTGAATTGACCGCCTGCAAAAACTTTTTCATTTGGGCCACACACCCTTTTTATAGCCCATTTTCTTACCTAAAAATCTGCTTTTATGCCAATGCATGTCTATTTCGCCGATTTTAACGCGCAGCATTTGTATTTTTAAATAAATCTCACCTTTCTTTGGGCGTGGTTTTGCCAACCTTTACCGGCATCAAACCCGTCTGCTATTCAACCCATTCTTGTTGCGACACGCTATTTGTACCTAAAATGAAATATACAGCCCTGCCTACTGAGTTGTTTCAACTCAACCGCAAACGCTTTGTGCGGGAAATGAAGCCCAATACCATTGCTGTTTTTAACTCCAATGATCAGATGCCGCGTTCGGGCGATCAATTTTTCCCGTTTCGTCAAAATACAGGACTTTTTTACCTCTGTGGCATCGATCAGGAAGAATCGATGCTTGTGCTGTACCCCGATTGTCAGCGCGAGGGATTTAAAGAATTGCTGATCATTAAGCGCACCAACGAGCATATTGCCGTGTGGGAAGGCCATAAATACACCAAAGCGGAGGCTAAAGCGACCTCTGGTATTGAACGGGTGCTCTTTTTGGATGAAGCCGAAGTGATTTTACACGAACTTTTGTTGCTTTCGGAGGGCATTTACCTCAATTTGAACGAAAACGACCGGTTTATTACGCCCGTGGAAAGCCGCGATGTCCGCTATGCCCGTACCCTTCAGCAACGCTACCCCGCACACCAATTGCACCGCTCGGCCCCCATTTTGAAAAAATTACAAATGGTAAAAAGCCAGCATGAAGTAGATCTGATTCAACACAGTGTGGATATTACAGGCAAAGCATTCCGCCGGGTGCTCGATTTTGTGAAACCGGGCGTTTGGGAATATGAAGTGGAGGCCGAAATTATCCACGAGTTTATCCGCAACCGCTGCACCGACCATGCCTATTCGCCCATTATTGCTTCGGGTAAAAGCGCTTGTGTGCTGCACTACACCGAAAATAACCGACAATGTATGGATGGCGATGTGCTTTTGATGGATTTTGGCAGCGAATATGCCAATTATGCGGCCGATCTGACCCGTTCTATTCCGGTAAATGGCCAATTCACACCACGCCAAAAGGCTGTTTACAATGCGGTGCTACAAGTATTACAGGAAGCCCGCGCCATGCTGGTGCCCGGAAACACCCTCGATGAATACCAAAAGGAAGTGGGCAAAGTGATGGAAAGTGCCTTGCTGGGCCTCGGACTCATCAGCAAAGAAGACGTAGCGCAGCAGGATAAAGATAAAATGGCCTATAAAAAATATTTCATGCACGGAACGAGCCACCACTTAGGACTCGATGTACATGATGTATGCCTCCGCTATGAACCTTTCCGCGCAGGCATGGTATTTACTTGTGAACCAGGTATTTATATCCCGGAAGAACAACTGGGTATCCGCCTGGAAAACAACATCCTGATCACCGACCATGGCCCAATTGATTTGTTTGCACAAATTCCAATTGAAGTAGAGGAAATTGAAACTTTGATGCACGAAAACGCGTATTAAGCGCGAACTACCAATCTTTTTTCACCTTAGAAGGTCGTGTAGCGGGCGCGAGTGCCCGGTACTCCAGGGCATTTTGTGCTTCTTGCTGTTGTACGCTGTTGGCCAGCATTTGGCGCGCGGCCTCCGCAGTTAAAGGCAGGGCTTGTTTGCCTTTTTTTCTGCTTGGGTCTGCCTGATCTAGGTAGTCTTTCCGAGGCCTTTCTACGGGCGGCGGCGGAGGAGGAGGGGGTGGCTGCGGGGGCGGTTCTTGCAAATCCTGCTTTATATTTTTGGCAATTTGCAGGTTTTTCTTGGCATCGGAGGCGTTGGGCACCAAACGGAGGCTTTTTTCATAAGCCTCTATGGCTTCATCATATTGACCTAATTGCAACAGCGCATTGCCCAGGTTATACAGCGCATTGGCGCGATCGGGTATTTGGGCCTGACCTTGTGCCGCACTTTTGAACAGCAACATGGCATCGTTGAAATTGCCCTGGCGGTAAGCAGCATTCCCTGCATTAAACGTTGCGGTGGCGCCTCCTGCTTTGCGGTAGGCCAATTCGGCTTTGCCAAAGGCATTTTGATCATATAGTTTTTCGGCCTTGCGCATTTCCAGGTGCGTTTGGGCAGACAGGGTGCTTACAGCGGTGAAAAACACAAAACATCGGATAAAACAACTTTTTTTCATCGAATTATACCTTTTTGCGCCACCAAAGCAGCTGTTCAACCATCAATAAAAGCAAAATTGGGAGCAACAGCCATTGATAATAGCTTACATAAATGGTGCGTGTTTTTTCTTTTACTACTGTTTTGGCCAACTGGGCAATTTCTGTCTGAATGCCGCGAATAGCCGATGCGCCTTCACTCAACCGAAACGATTTGCCGCCACCTGCTTTGGCCAGGGACTGTAAGAACGGTTCGTTGGAGGCCGTTCGAATCAATTGTCCAGTGTAATCTTTTCGAAAACCGCCCGTTTCAGCCGGAATCGTAGCGCCACTGGGCGTACCAACTTGTACGGTAAACAATTTCATACCATCCGCCGCCGCTTGTGTTGCAGCTTCCATGGCGGCGGCTTCGTGGTTTTCGCCGTCGCTGATCAGAATCATCGCATGTCCACCCCCATCAGTTTTGGTAAACATGCGACTACCGAGTTCAAGCGCCGATTTAATGTCCGTGCCTTGGTCGGTGATAAAATTGGGTTGGGCGGTTTGCACAAACATAAGCATCGATTCGTAATCGGAACTCATGGGCGTTTGCGGAAAGGCGGCACCAGCAAAAAATAGCAAGCCCATCCGCTCCCCATCCAGGGCTTTGATCAAATTGGTGGTAAATTCCTTGGTTTGTTTTAATCGACTGCCTTGCACATCCGCAGCCAACATACTGTTCGAAATATCAAGGGCAAGCAGGATATCCGAACTGGCGCGTTCGGGCGGCGCAACCTCCACTGCTTTTTGTGGATTGGCCAAAGCCATCACTAAAAACGCCAGAGAGCACGCAAAAAGGCTATTTTTTATCCAAAAACGCGGTGCAGAGAACCCCATGAGCAAGCGTTGTTCGAGGGCGGGCGAACCCAGGCGACGCAAGGTGCGTGTGCGCCAACGCCAATACATCCACAAAAGGACGGCCTGGAACAACAGGATCCACAATAATTGTAACAGGTCAGGATTTTCGAATCGCATAAGGGATGAAACGACAGAAGTGCGGTAAAATTGGATTAAAACACGTTAAGTGCCTTTTAAATCACAGCTTCGGCAATGGCTTTGCTGGTTAACACATCGCCCATGGTGTAGTAGTGCAAGCAAGGCACCCCCGCCGCTTTGAGCTCCAGGGATTGTTGTATGCACCATTCAATACCAATTTGGCGCACAGCCGCATCATCTTCTGCTTTCATGACCTCCTTAACAAGGTCTTCTGGAAAATTGATGAAGAATTTGCGCGGAATCGAACTCAACTGGTATTTTTTGGTAAGCGGCTTTAATCCGGGTACAATGGGTACATGGATGCCCGCCTGCTTGCAAGCCGCTACATAATTGAAATAGTGGCTGTTATCGAAAAACATTTGAGTGACGATATATTCTGCGCCTGCATCCACTTTGTCTTTGGTGTATTGCAAATCGCTGTTCAAATTGGGCGCTTCAAAGTGTTTTTCCGGGTAGCCCGCAATACCGATACAAAAATCGGTTTTTTCCCCGTTGAGGATATTGGGATCGAGGTAGCGGCCCTGATTCATATCGGCAATTTGATGCACCAGGTCGAGGGCGTATTTATGTCCGTGTTCTTCGGGCATAAACTTGTCTTCAAACTGACGCGCATCGCCGCGCAAGGCAAGCACATTGTTGATGCCCAAAAAATTCAGGTCAATGAGTGCATTTTCCGTTTCTTCGGCCGAAAATCCACCACAAATCAGGTGCGGCACGGCATCTACGCCGTAACGGTGCATGAGTGCTGCGCAAATACCCACGGTGCCCGGACGTTTGCGAATGGCCGTTTTTTCATAATATCCCGAAGGACGTTTGTTATAGATAAATTCTTCGCGGTGGTAGGTTACATCAATAAACGGCGGCTTGAATTCCATCAAACCATCGAGGGTTTTAAAAATCGATTGCATGCTGCCGCCTTTCAGGGGAGGTAATACTTCGAAGGAAACCAGGGTATTTTTATTCGCCGTTTTAAAATGGTCGGTAACTTTCATAAACGTGTGCCAGGATTGATAATAATTGAATGAATGGAGGCGAAAAACGGGCATTTAATGCCGGTTTTTCGCCTATGCGCGTATCAGCCACGAACACAAACCAATTTTTTAACTTATTGTTGCGCCTCGAAGCGGGCCTTCATTTCAGCAGCCTTGGCTTCATTGCCGGTGGTACGGTAAATTTCAGACATGGCCTGTAAAATGCGGGGATCTTCCGTTTGCCGGTTCAGGCCAAATTCCAGGAAATGTAAAGCGGTCGTCGGATCTTGCTTTTCTTTCCAATAAAATTCATAACCAATTCTATGACAAAAGGATACATATTTATCAGAATTTGAGCCATCCAGGTATTTCATGTATTGATCCAGGAAATCGCGGAAATTGGTGTTGTATGGGATCTTATTTGCAATGAATTCAATTTCGTGGAAAAACTTGTCCAACTGCCGATCCTGTTCGAATTGGGCTGCAGCCACTGCCGAGCGCATCACAAGGGCAGACGCGTAGTTGGGATTGATTTCCAGGGCCCGCTTGAGGTGGTAGTCCATGGTATCAATCAGCGCTTTTTTCACCATATTATCCTTTTCCTTCAAAAAACGATCGGTGTACAGCGAGGTCACATAAAAGGAATGTGCCCTTGCGCTGTTGGCAGATACATTCACGGCTGCGATATTGAGCGACATCGCGTCTTTCCAGTCTGGAACCCGCTTTATGGTGATCCCGGCAAAAATACCACAAATTGAAAGCACCGCGATAGCCCCGATAAAGTTGAAGTTTTGCCGCGTTTCTTTGATCCAATCGGGCAATTTATAGGCAAAAAACCAACCAAATGCCAGGCAAAATGCGATGGAAGGCATGTAGGCAAAACGTTCGTTCATGAAGGAACCCACCGAAACAAAAATATTGGATACAATGCTGAGGGTTGCAATCCAGCACAAAATGCTGTAGGCCATCACGCGTTTTTTCCCAATATTGAGCACCGCCCAAACACCCATGCCCAAATATAAAACCAGGGAAGCGATGGCGCGCCAATCGGTCCAACCCACTTTTGGTACATGGTACGGATAATAATCATGCGTGAGCGGATACGGAACAAACAGCAACTTAATGTACCAGCCCAGGGTCAGGAAAATGGTGGCCAATTTTTGACCCAAGCTCATGTCCAAAAACGGATCATTCATTAAATCGGTCACCGCTTTACCATGGTCGAGCATAAAGCCGAGTGCGTTGAAGCGCACCAATACAAATATTACAACGGCAATAAACAGCGGAATGGTTGCTGCACCGATGCGGGAAAGTGGCACGCTGGTGAAGGCCCAAACCGTGAGAGGGACTACAAACAGGAAGGTGAGTGCATTTTCTTTGGACAACATGCCCAATAACAAGCAAAACGCAGACAAAAACAGCCAGCCAATGCGGTTAGAATCGAAATATTTTAAGGTGGCATATACCGCCCCAAGGCAGCCCAAGAGGGCCAGGATTTCATCGCGGCCTTTGATATTGGCCACACATTCGGAGTGCAGCGGGTGCATAACAAACAACAAAGCTCCAAAAAATGCTACACTGGTGTACCAACGACCTGTTTCAGCCAATGGAAACAAACCCGCCAACACCCGGTAAAACAAAGCACCCGTCAAACCGTATAGCAGAATATTGATAAAATGGCTGATATGGGGTAAATTCGGGTTTTTCGCTCCCCAAATACCGATTTCGGCCGCAAATGTTGCCAATGAAAGTGGCCGGTAACGTCCACCTTCGAGCAAAAACAATTTCTTTTTATCCTGAAAATAGCCCATAAAGCTATCTGCTCCAAAAATATCACTCCAGCCAGCAAAGCCTTTTTGCACAAAAGCATTTTTCAAAACCACCATTTCATCGTCGAGGATGTACCCGTATTGAATGGATGCACCATACAAAACAAAGGCCAACAGGACCAGGATCAGGGAGGGTATCCAGTGGTTGCGCCAGTATCCTTTGGCAAAAGTTTGGGTGAGGGGCGCTGTTTTTACACGTGGTGGGCGCGCGGCTTTAACGGGTTGTTTGGCAACCTGTTTGGGGGTAGTAGCCGGTTTTGGCGTTTGTTTTGGATTGGATTTGCTCTTTGCAGCCATGTTGCTTCATTTTCGAGCGGCAAATATCGCGTTTCTTGTTCGCAACAGGGTATTCTTTGGGGGATTGTTTTTCCATGGGTGGGGCCCGTGGTTAAAGGTGTTGCCTCGTTGGGTATTTTTTTATGGGATGATTGGGGGCCTGTTCGTTTGGTGCGTCAGGTTTACCAAATAATTTGCAAGCCTTCTGATTCGTACATTTTCATCATACCATCCTTGCTTAAAATGGTCATTTTTTGGGAAATTGCCAACCAAATGAGCATTCGATCGAACGGATCGCTGTGATAATTTGCTTTCAGTTGATGGTACGTTGCACATAACCAGGGATCTATGGGAAGTATTTCAAGGTCTATTCGTTTACAAACATCTATTAGTTCTTCGGGTGAAATTTGGTCCATCTGCAACTTTCCCAACCGATATTTCAAAGATATCTCCCAAAAAGTGATGGCACTTACAACCATACGTTCCGATGGGTTTTCAATCAAGGATTTTACGGTATCAGATAATTTATCAGGTTCTGTTATTGCCCAGATAAGAGTGTGGGTATCCAATAAATAGGTCATAGATCGAACAATTCGGATTCCGTCATTTTAAAATCATCCCGAAAAGAAATCTTTGCCTTGTTGGATAATAACCCAAGTTCCCGTTTTTTAAGGGCATCTGTGTTACGCGGTACCAAATAGGCAACGATTTCTTTTTTTTGGCCGTAAGCCAAGGCAATGGATTCACCTTCCCGAACCCAATCGAGTATTTCGGATAGATTTGCCTTAAAATCACCAATCGTGTATGTGCGCATGGGTAAGTTTTAGAACAAAAGTACAAACATCTTGTCAAGTTGTCAAGTTTTTTCAGCCATTATTTTAACACCAACATTTTTTTCATGCTACTCCCAAATACGGTTTCCACCTGATACAACAGGAGCGCCGTGTTATTGATGGGCAAATCGGCGCTGTTCAGGATGAATTGCTGGTAACCAGGTTGAAACTGCGCTTGTTGGGTGTAAAGGAGATTGCCTATTAAATCGAAAATTTTCAATTTAACCAGTATTGCTTCGGTTTGTGATGAAGTTTTGTAGGGTAAAAAAAAACCGATTTTAGTTTGCGATTCAAATGGATTGGGTTGATTTTGAAACAACGAAAAATCAAAATCCGCTGTTGTGCCTGCCGTTGGTCCATTAAATTGCAATCCGATTTCCATACGTTGATCCTGCTGGTAGGCTGCACTTGGCGTGATTTCATCAGACAAATACAGGAAATCACGGATATTACCGTCGGCCAGAGCGCGGAAAGTCAGTTCAAAGGCGCCCGTTTCAGTGCCATTATAAGATGTGGTGAGCGCATTTTCAAAAACACCAAAATTGCCCAAATCCATGTCCCTGGAAAGCGGTTGGACATTCAGAATGCTCAGATTTTGAAAATGGAGGGTAAACTGATAGGCTTGTACGCGCTCATGCGCGTTAAGGCGCAGGGTGAAGGTTTCGCCTGCTTTAACAGCGCGGTTTTCGGTAGATAGCATTAAAGTATGCCCATTGCGCGCCTCTGGTTCTATTGCCGACCCGTTTGTAATGGCACTTCCGTTCAAATCTCCAATTTTGATGGCTACAAAATCCTGAAAATTTGCCCATCCTAAAAAGTTTGGAAGCGTAATTTGCTCGTTGAAAGCAGCCTGAAACGGATTAAGCGGATTCGGAAAAACATAATTTTTTTCTACAAAACGCCAACTGGTGTTGTTTTGAAAAGCGGTGTCAATGCCTAAAATTAGTTTGCGCAGCTCTACAATGTCGAAAGAAGTTACGGAGTTGGATTTGTTAATATCGGCTGCAATGATTTTATACGGCGAGTTCAAGGCCTCTAATGCTAAAATATGTTTTGAAATAAGCACTAAATCGTAGGTTGATACGCCATTTGCTGGATTATCATTTTTGCTGGGTGTGATAACGACCTGGTTACCTCCCACGCCATATGCAACGTAACCGCCTCCAACACCTGTTTTAAAAAATTGCGAATAAGGCACCGAAATGAGGCCCGAACCCGCAATATGGATTGACACATTTTCAACACCTTTATCTGCCTCCGTTGCAGACCTGCCACGCAAAGAGAGCGGTTGGCCGCATTCAGAATTTTGGTCTTTGACCGTGACATTCGTCGTACAAAAGCCTGCATTTCCAGCCTTGTCTCTCACCCAAAGTTCAAGGTCTCTGACGCCTAATTCAGGGCAAGTAAAGATTACATTTGTTTGGGGATTGCCGTTAGCCTCTAGTGGAAACCCAGTGCCCGTTCCGCTTTTACGCAGCCCAATCATCAATTTATTTTGGGGCGTACAGTTATCTGAAAGGGAGAGTAAAAAATCCGATGCCCAAAGTTGTATTTTCCCGTTGCTGAAAATATTCACAGTAAAACCTGGCAAACATTGGATACTAGGCTTTCCGGTATCCTTTATGGTAAAATTGGAAGTACAGGTTTGTACGTTTCCGCAGGTATCTTCAATCGTCCAGACAATTTTATGCTTCCCGTGGGGCAATTGGGGCAAAAAATAGGCATTTGAATCGGCCTGGGTGTTCCAGCGCACTGCGGCCGTGCGGGTTTGGCCTGTTTGGGTAATTTGCAGGGCAAAACCGTATTTCTGGTTGCTGGCTACCTGGCGTTCATCAAATTGGCGCGGGGTGCCACCTGTAAAGTTGGGATTGGTTGCATTACCAAACAGCACCTTGTTCCAGCCCAATCCAGCGCTGCCGAGGTTAGCACTGTTGATGACCGTTTCAAGGGTGTCATTTTGGTCCAAATCCAGGAATAACTGGTATTGAATTTTTGTAGCAGCCCCCAGGCAGGAACCCGTGATATCGAGTGCTAAGGTTGCCCGTTCTTCGCATAGATCATGCGAACTTATCGTGGGGTCCCAATAGTAGGTTTCATTCCAGTAAAAAAAATTATTGTCGAAACTGTCCCCGATAACGAATGACGCTGGTTGGCAATTCAGGACCAGGCTGTCAGGGGCATTAACGGGCGGCTGGCAGTATACCACGCTTTGAAAAGCGTATAAAAATGAAAAACAAAAAAGTAAAATGCTTGGGATAGACGCCTTATTCATGATTCAAAACATTTAATATTAATCGATTTTTAGATTTAAAGGGTTGCTTAAAGCAGCGAAATCATCGCAACACGATCATTTTTCGGGTAATGACGCCTGCATCGGATGCTATTTTATACAACAGCGTTCCTGTTGCATTTTCAGGCAAATCGGTACGATTTACGGTAAATTGATGGTAACCTTTTTCAAATTGGCCTTGTTGGGTATACAAAAGACGACCTGTAAGGTCAAAAATTTCCAGTTTTACCAACATTTCACGCGGGGTTACGACGCCAATTCGGGTAGCAGTACCCATCGGATTGGGTTGACAGGGATATGCTTCAAAATTTACATGCTGGGTCGGAGCAACATCCCGTCCATTAAATTGTAGCCCAATTTCCATGCGTTGGTTGTGCTGATAGGCTTCACTTGCGGTGATGTTATCGGATAAATACAGGAAATCGCTGATTTGACCATCGGCTTGCGCGCGGAAAGTCAGTTCAAAGGCGCCCGCTTGTGTGCCATTATAAGACGTGGTGAGCGCATGTTCAAAAATACCAAAATTGCCCAGGTTCATGTCCGTGGATAGCGGATTGACATTCAGGAGGCTCAGATTTTGAAAATTCAGGGTAAACTGATAAGCTTGAACCCGTTCGGCTACGGCGAGCTGCAGGGTAAAGGTTTCACCTGCTTTTATGGTTCGGTTTTCGGTGGACAAAAGCAGGGTGTTGTTAGACCGTTCCACCGCATTTTTATTGGAGGCATTTAAAATTGCATTCCCATTTACATCCCCTACTTTAACGGCAACGAAATTAACATCATATTTGTTTGGCGTATCAGTGTAAAAGGAAATTTCATTAAATGAAGCCTCAAACGGATTCACGGCATTTGGGAAAACGTAGTACTTATCTACAAATCGCCAACTGGTATTGTTCGGCAGCGAATCATAAATCCCCAAGATCAATCGCCGGATTTCAACAATATCTATTGAAGTAACCGAATTGGATTTATTGGCATCGGCGGCAATGATTTTGTACGGTGAATTCAAAGACTCAATACCCAGGATATGTTTGGAAATGAGCACCAAATCGAAGGTTGAAACACCATTGAGCGGATGATCGTTTTTATAGGGCGTTACTCTTAAATTCTGGATCTGCGGTGGAATGGCATTAAAGATGTAATTGCCCAGTTGATTGGTAAGGGTGGTGAATTCAAATGCAGGAAATCCATTGCCACCTAGATTTGCTGCGGCAATTCTCACATCTACTACCGCGGAATCGGCCTCGGTTGATACATTGCCTTTTACTTTGGTGATTGGGAAATATTCGCAATTCATATAGCCGTCCATTAAGAGGACATCTGTGGTACAATAATTTGAATTGCCCGCTTGGTCCATTACCCATAGTTCTACGGAATTATACCCTATATTTTCGCAATAAAATTCAACATTTTCTATTGAATTACCATTCATTTCTATCGGAAACCCTGTCCCGGTCCCTGTTTTTCGAATGGCAAATTTTAGTGCTGTTTCAGGCGAGGTATTATCGGTAGCTGATTGTAAGAAATTCGTATACCCCACAAAGAAAAACTCTGGAAAAGGAAAATTCCACGATAACCCACTTAGACACAAAATTTTCGGTTTTTGGGTGTCTTTTATGGTAAAATTGGAAGTGCAGGTTTGCAAATTCCCGCAGGTATCCTGAATGATCCAGACAATTTTATGCTTGCCGTGGGGCAGTCGTGGCAAAACGTACGCATTTGAATCGGCTTGAGTATTCCAGCGCACGGCGGCGGTGCGGGTTTGGCCCGTTTGGGTAATTTGCAGGGCAAAACCGTATTTTTCGTTGGTTGCTACCTGGCGTTCGTCAAATTGGCGCGGGACGCCGGTATAATTTGGAATACCCGCATTGGCAAACAACACCTTGTTCCAGCCCAATCCGGCACTACCCAAGTTTTCACTGTTGATGACCGTTTCGAGGGTGTCATTGCCATCTAAATCCAGGTATAATTGGTATTGAATATTATCTGTATTACCGAAGCAGGAGTCACTTACGGTAATTTGGAGGTCTACCGCAACTTCGGAGAGGTCATACACCTGGTTCGCGGCATCATACCAGTAGGTTTCCTTCCAAAAGCCTGGATCATTGTCGGTAGTATCGCCTAGGATGGTGTTGCTCGGCGGACAATTGACCAAAATCGTATCCTGCCATGCATTCAAATTCAGATTACCTGCAAAACATTGATTTGCGCTTGCAATTAAAATACAAAACAAGATAATGGATAAAAAAGCGGGTGTATCGGTTCTTTTCATGGTATTATTTCACTTTTGGATTATGGCACCTTTGTTAGTCAGGTGATTTCGGTGTATTTATCATTTTATAATTCAAAGATAGGGAAAGTAGCTTGTCGTCCGTTGAACTTTCCGGGGATGTGTTTAGTATCTTACAAAACTTATTCGGTTCCTGACGCTTCCGACGTGTATAAAAAACGGCCGCCCCACGTTATGTGGGACGGCCGTCCGTCGGGGCGACCCTCGCGGCCCCGTTGGGGTGCCCCTTGCGGGCACCCTTCGCGCCCGTAATTGGGCGCCCGCGAGGGGCGCCCCTACCCTATTTCGTCTGTATCATTTTGCGGGTTGCACTGTCCGTCGCCGTCTCCAACTTGTAATACAACATACCCACTGTGTTCAACAACGCTTTGTCGATCGCCATGGTGTTGTATCCTTTCGCAAACGCACCTTTCTGGTTGTACACCATTCGACCTGTTTCGTCGAAGATCGACAAAGTAGCAGTTGTTGCTTCAGGAAGGTGGAACCCAATAAAGGTCTTATTCACAAACGGATTTGGTTGGTTCTGATACAATTCGAAACCTACGCCCGCGATGGTTGAAGTTGCGCCGTTGTTGAAGCGGAACGCTACATCGAGTTTACCCGCCGCAGCATTTGCGGAGGATGGGTAAGCCTCTGCCTTCGTAATGCGGCTGGATACGCTCAACATTTCGCTCAATTGACCACTTTTCGTCGCTCGGAAAGTAACCGCGAATTCACCCTGGTTTGCACCGTCAAATGAAGTAGTGATCGCGTCAGCGAATACGCCAAAGTTGCCAGCAGTCATGTTTGCACCTGGGGTTACGTCCACCACTTCCAAACCAGCGAAGTTCATCGTGAACTGGTAACCAGCCACTGCTTCTGCTGCTTTTAGGTCGACCGTAAAGGTCGACCCTACGGTAACCGCACGGTCATCTACATCAAACAACAGGGTACCTGCTGAACGATCTTCGGTTGACATGGCTGCATTTGCAATTGCATTGCCGTTCACGTCACCCACTTTCACCGATACAAAATCTTCGTTGAATTTATTGCTGAGGATGTTCGAAATCGATTTCACTTCTGCAAACGGTGCCTGGAACGGGTTGTTTATATTCGGGAAACTGTATGATTTATCTACAAAACGCCAGCTGGTGTTGTTCGGTAATTCATTGTAAATACCCAAAATCAATTTCCGAATCTCTACAATGTCAAACGTCGTGATCGAACCGGATTTGTTTGCATCCGCTGCAATCATTTTGTAAGGACTGCTCAACGATTCGATGCCCAGGATGTGCTTGCTGATCAACACCAAGTCGTAGGTAGATACACCGTTCAATGGATTGTCGTCTTTCGTCGGGGTCACCGTTGAATTGGACGATAATGGAATCGCATTGAAGTTGTAGTTACCGTTTGAACCAGTCATTGTGGTAAAGGTGAACGATGGAATTCCGTTTCCAGAACCAACAATTTCAACATTTCCTTCTTCCACACCATTGATTGCTTCTGTAGCCAATACACCAGCCACTTTCGCAGCATTTGCACTTGGCGGACAGTTGCTGTTGTTGTCCTGTACGATTACATAAGTTTCGCAGAAGTCAGCATTGCCTGCTTTATCGATCGACCACAATTTAACCAACTGGGTACCTAACTCATCGCAAGTAAAGTTTATGTTGGTGATTGGGTTGCCTTGTGCATCTACTGGGAAGCCAGGGGTTGCGTCACCTGATTTGCGGATCGCGATTTTCAATTGATTCGCTGGTGTGCAATTGTCCTCTGTGTATTGCAAGAAGTCGGATGCCCACAACGTGATCATTTGCGTTGGCATGATGTTTACGCTCAGGCCATTCAAACAAACTACCGTTGGTTTTTTACAATCTTTTACCACAAACGTGTATTCGCAAATGGTTTCGTTACCACAACCGTCTTCTACGAACCACTTGATTTTGTGGGTGCCGTAGGGCAATTGTGGTACTACACCTTGTAATACATTGTTACCGGTGCCTGGCAGCGCAATTGGCGACTGCAAGTTGTCGAAACGTACTTTTGCAGTAGCAACTTTACCGCTGGTCGTCCAATCCAGGCCGAAGCGATATTGCTGATTCAATGGAACGGGGCGACCGTCAAATGCACGCGGTGTTCCGCCAGCATAATTTGCATTTGCTGCGTTGCCGAATTGTACGTTGTTTACACCTGGCAAGTTTGTGCTGCTCACCACGGTTTCCATCACGTTATCGCCGTCCAAATCGAGGAACAACAAGTAGCGGAAGTTTACATTTGCCGCAGAGCAAGAATCGGTAGCAGTGATGGTCAAATCTGCTTCACCTTCGCACAAGTCATGCGAAGATATGGTGTTATCCCACCAATACATTTGATTCCACAATTGTGGGTCGTTTGGCGTCAAATCGCAGAATTCTACTGGCGATGCCGGGCAAGTGGCTACAGGATCTTGCGTATCAATGATTTTGATGATCTGCTTGTATCGGTAGCAATTGGCGTTCGCGTCGTAGAAAGTCGAGTAATTGGTTGCGGTTGGATCCGTTGGGTTGATTTTCACCACCGTTGGATTCCAAGGTGTTGGCGTACCCAAAGGTGAAACCACTACGCCTGGCAAATTCGCCGGGTTATTGGTTGTCGCGTTCGGATTCGGGTTCGGTACATTGATGCAAGGCAAATTCGGATTGAAAGTACACCAGTTAATTACCGTCCAGGTACGCTCAATTTTGAAGCAAGCATCAGGTATCACCGTGAAGATTTCATCTTCGAAAGATACACCCAACAATTCGCAGTCTTCACCGAAGAAGGTTGGTGCACCGTAGTTACCCGTACCGTCACAAGTAGATACAATCACATCGTTCGGGAAACGTACGAAGTAATCCTGTTCGTAGGTTACCAACACACGTTGCGTGCATTGGCTAGAGTTGCCGCCGCAGTCGAACGCACGGAAAGTACGTGTAATGGTGCCTTTGTTACAAACAGTATCAAACAGGCTCAAATTCACACTGTGCGTCAAACCAGCCTGACCCTGATACACTTTGGTGTCATCCAGGCAGCAATTATCGGTTACCTCTGCTTTACCGTACGCCCACAAACTTGGGTCAAAGTTTTCACAAGTAACGGTTACGTTCGCGGGTGGCAAGCAGGCAGGCTTAATTTTATCTTCAACCAATACCTGAACCATACAATCGTTATAACGGCCTTCGTATGCATTTCTTGCGATTTCGCCGGAAGGTACGTCTACATCATACGCACGGAATACGACCAAAATCGTATCGTTGATATCCGAGCAGCAGAATTTCACCTGATCGTAGAATACGGTATCGGACTGACAAGTGTTGGCATTCATACGGCGCGCTTTAAATTCAACCGGCGCACAGTTATCGTAACTGCCATCATCAAAAGTAGATGCATTGATAAATGCCATACCATCAATTCCCAATCCAACTTGTGTGAATTCATCACATGCCGAAATGGGTGGAACCAAATCCGCAACAGTCAATTGGAAGGAGCATTTTGATGTATTTGCACATTCATCAGAAGCCGTATACTGGACATTGTAAATACCTTGTGGCAAGCACTGTGTGTATGGAAAAATGGCCAAAGTATCAGGGTTCCAGTAGTTGTTGCCTGGGAAATCACCGAGGTAGCCACCTACTGTAAAGGTGATAATATTGCCATTTACTGGATTCGTTCCGGTCACTTTTGCCTGCAAATTCTGGATGTGCGAGCAACCTTCCGAAACAATGATGTCTGGCAATGCAGCCGTAGCGCAGCATGTCAACACATCCGTAGAAACCGTAACATTGGCTGGGCAGGTAAATACTGGACCGCCGTTGTCCACCACTTTAATACGCTGAGTAAATCCAACCGGGTTGTTTGGCGACAATGGCAAGCAATCGCTCAACACATTCCACTGACGCAAAATCGTGTAAGTGCCTTCGCAACCATCGTAGTAAGTATCGGTGTAGTTCACTTTTGCATTACACAATACCGCACCTAAAATGGAAGCACCATTGATACTCGGAGCGCCTGTTTGTGCAGGAGAAGTGCCCGCAGGATTGTTGTACAACGTTTCGCAGTCAACCGTTTTATCCGCAGGGAAAATCACATCGGCCAGGTTGAAATTGGAGATGGTAATCGTTTGAGAACAAGTAGATTGGTTGCCGCGTACATCCGTTACAATAAAAGTGCGTACAATTTGTGCGCGTGGCGTGCCACAATCGCCCAAATCAGTGAATACATCATCAATTACCGTATTGGTGTTGCTGCAATCTTTTATGATCACATTGCCGGTGTTTGAAATCTGGGTAGATTCGCTACAAGCCACTGTTTTAGCAGGTGGGCAAGTAAGGGCAGGCACCAATTTATCTTCAATTTTCATGTTAGTCCAGCAGGAATTTCCTGTTTCTGGATCCAACACCGTTACGGTGTACGTTATTCCAATGTTTGCTGCCGTAAATGTATTGCCTACTGGCTGACCAACATTATTTTTGATCGTGATGATGTAATCGTCGTAGCAGTGGTATTCGCTGCCTTCCAAGGCAGCATCTGCATTTACGACATATACACAAGTAGCATCCAGGGAAACATTGGTTAAGTCGTTGCAAATTAAGGCCGTTGTAGATGGCACGTATTCAATTACGCTTACCACAAAGGTACAAGTTGCCGTATTGCCTGCTTTATCACTGATCACGATGGTAACTGTTTTGTTGCCAATCGGGAACCATGAACCAGAAGGTGGTGTGATCACGGTGTCTTTCACACCGCAGTTATCGGTTGCGCTCAATGGACCATACGATACATAAGCACCGCATTCGCCGCCATTCAGGTTGATGAAAATATCAGCCGGACAAACCACTTTTGGTTTTTCAACGTCGTTTACTTTCACGTCGAAGCCACAAATGGAAACATTACCCGCCGCATCTGTCAGGGTATAGGTCACTTTCGTGGTACCTACACAGAAGAATTGGGTAACGGAATAACCGCCAATGTCGAGCAATTTGCCCCCTGTAGGCACGCAAGCAGCATCGCTTGAAGTGTAGGCTACCGAAATGGTGCCCTGGAAGCAGTTGTCGACAAAATAAGGATGTGTCCAGGTAAAGTTTGTTCCGCACTGACCTACTGCATTGGGTAAATTCTGGTTTGGAAGATCAAATGGCGCAATACAGTTGATGGTTAAAGACCAACCTGTGATGGTAGGCGTCTGACCAGGTTTTGGTACGATGTCCAAAGTCCAGGTACCTTCTGCTTTTTGTGCAAACAAGGTACGCAAAGAGTCATCCGGAATTTCAGTAACCACCACTTTGATGCCTTTTGGGCTGATCAAAGTCATGGTTGAGTTAACAGGTGTCGCTGTACCCGTGCGGTTGAACACGATATCACCAATGATGCAATTGCTTGGCGGAATGGTGATCGTAGAACGGTTGCAAGTTGCAGCGCTGATGTTCGCAATGCCTGCACCTGTGTAGGTTGTATTCGTCGTGAGTTTACCGCAGAATGGATTCTCCTTGTCCTGAATGGTTACTTTAAAGGTGCAAGAAATTTCATTTGGCAGGATCGACTGCAAGGAAGTTTGCGTGCCATTGTTCGGCATCACTTCCAAATCAGGGTTGATGGCACCGATCGTAAGTGGGTAGCAGTTTTCTGCCAACACCCAATCGGCTGCTTTATTGGTATCGTCTTCACATTTGCGAATTACGTCGCCACCCGCCAAAGTACCGGTGAAACCATTACAACCAGCAAATCCATTGGTTGCCACTTCGTCGAAAATGGTTCCCATGTAAGAGATGGTATAGCAGGCAGGCAAATTAGCCGCACCATTAAAGGCAAAGCTAAACACCCGCGTACCGCCTACTGGCAAAATAGAAGGCGCCAAAGATGGCAATTGTGTAATTGGACCAATTACCTGATTGGCTGCAGGCGTACCAGAGGTCCGTTTTACCTCTAAGCAAGTAATATCAATTGCAGCAGGTCCGAGGTTCGAAATTTCGATCCGGTCTACGGCACCTGATTGTGTTACTTCCGTGATTTGCAGCAATGGCTGGTTTTGAACGGTGTATTTCACCCAGGTATCCCCTACGTCAAAGAATTCGCCGCTGGCATTTGCCACGCCACAATCTTTTACTTGGGTCAAAGCAGCATCACCATATATCGTATAGGTAACGCCGTAATTATTTCTACATGGTCCGTCGTAAACAGGGGCAATGTTATTCACCACTGCACCACAAAGCCAGGTATCATTTTTCTGAACTACGTTCGCAGGACAAGTCAAAGTGGGCACTTGCCAGTAATCGTTGACAATCACTTTTACCTGACAAGTATCTTTATTACCTGAGAGATCCACCGCTTCCCAGTACATCACAGTCGTTCCAACAGGGAAACGATCACCTGTTGTAAGGCCGGTGTTATCGATTTGGGTTACCACAGGCATATCGCAGTTATCAGCAGCCAAAGGCAAAGCGAAATCTACATACGCATCGCAGTGGCCCGTTTCGGCATTCTGAACTACCGGAGGATAAGGGCAATTGATGAAATACGGTGGATCATTGTCCACTACATTTACAAGGAAGGTACAAGTTGTGAAGTTTCCTTGCGCATCTTCTGCATAGTAATAAACCGTAGAAGTACCCAATTGGAATTCGTATTCTGCTTCAAACAAGGCATTGATCGGTGCACCAGGTGCGATGTTCAACAAGGCATCCAGGTTAAATGGACCTTCAATGGTGCCGTCTGGATTGAAAATGCGATAGTCGTATAATACTACTGCACAGTTATCCGTAGGCAATACATGCTGCCAGCTGTATTGGCTTTCGCAGAGGAATTGTTCGGTCGTCAAGTTCACTTGCGGTTTGGTGCAAAGAATTTGCGGACCTTCGGTAAAGTCGTCGTTATCGCAAGAACCAGAACGGAACAGTTCGCAACCGCGGGCGTCCACAATCGTGAAAGACCAGGTAGGTTGGGTGTACACTACGCGCAATTCGCCAAGATCCTGCTGGAAATCGTTGATATTGTGGCCATTGGCAGCGTTGTAGATATAAGAACCATCGGCATCATCCGCAATACCGTCGCCATCCACGTCCAGACGCGTGCCTGAATATTGAATGCGGTATGGTTCCAAACCACCGGTGATTACACCGAGGTCAACAATCCGTTCTTCGTTGTCGAAACACATACATTCAGGCGAGCCCATGTTGAGGGGCTGACGGAGCTCGAAGGTAGCGTGTACGATTTCGAAACAACCCACCTTTGCCAAATTACCATTTTGTGGGATGCTTACACCTGGCAAAGCCATTACGTAAGAAATCGTTACAAAGCCGCTTCCTGTACCAGGTGTGTAAATTCCATCTTGTGAAATGGTGCCCGGATTATTGCTTGAGCCAGGTGCTGGCGCAAATGCGGTAATACCAAAACCACCTTGCGCATCGCCCAAATAACCATTTGCCGCAACCTGGCTATGGTTCAGGGTAGTACCGTCAGGCAAGGTAATAACCAGGTAGTTACTGAAATCAAACTGACTTGGATTGTTCGCCTCTAAGCAAAGTTCTGGCAAATCCAAAGCATATTGAATGCCGTCGAAAAAGTCATTTACACGTACACGCGCAATACAAGTACGCTGATTGTTATCATCATCTGTTACGCGAAGATTCACAAAGTTATCGCCTGTTTGCGTACAGCTATAAGTCACCCATGGACCATAGGCACCGCCCGGTTTTGCAATTTCAATGGTTGGAGTAGCATCGCAATTGTCGGAAGAACCGCCATTGACATATGCAGATCCATTCAATTGGTTTAGCGCATAAACGGTAACATTTCCGGTATTATCCAATTGAACCTCTACATCAACACAAGTTGCGATCGGCGCTTGCTTGTCTTCTACCGTAATAGTAAAGGTGTCAAGTTGAATTTCATTCGGCTCGTTTGCGTTTACAATGCTATCGCCATCAATGTCCACCAACATCGTATAAATGATGGTGGTTACACCTTTAGGGAAGGCTAAACCACTCGGATCATTGTGGGTACCTACATTTGCCGCAGAATAGGATGTGTTTACCACGACATCCATAAAGCCGGAGCCTGCTGGATAATCAACTGAATAGTTAATGATAGATGCACAACCAATCCCTTGTAAAGGCGTTAGTCCGGTTACAACTGCTTGACATTGATCCACATCTGTTTTAACTACAAAATCGCGTGGTGCCTCCAGTTCCGGATCACCTGCTGTTACAACTACATTGAAAGCACATTCCGATTCAATCCCCGCACAAGAATAAGCAGTATAAACTACTTCATGAACGCCTGGTGGCAAATCCGAACCTGGAACCGGCCCCATCGTCTGGTACAAACCTGACTGATTTGCCACTACAAGCGGTGGCAGACTTCCATTATAAAAAGCGGTGTTGACAGCAGCCGTTCTACCCTGAAACGGAAGGATACCGCCGTAACACCCATCGTATGCAACCGGAATAGACCAGTTTAGTTCAGAATCACAATTTAAGTCTACGGTAAACACATAACCACTATCGTTGCAGTTTGCAAATAGAGGTTGTTGGTCGTTGAAAACTGGGATTTCTACCGTTTGCTCATCTGAAAAAACCAGGTTCACATTACAAGATGCAGCAGCCAAAAGGTCTTCAATGATAATACCCACCAAAGGAATAGCACCGATTGGCAACAATTCCAACAAATTGATTTCTTCAGAATTAACTACACCACAAGCGCCAGCCGGAGCAAATGGCCAGGAAACAACGTTTCGTACAGTGATGGTACCCTGTGGTGTTTTAACGTTATTCGGGATGCAAGCCTGTTCCTGGTTCGGATCATCACTTGCCGCTGGGAAAACATAATCTGTCGCAGCATAATCAAAGTTTCCGTCACCGTCGGTATCTGCAACAATGACGCCACCGCCACCATCACCACCCAGGAGGTCACCTAAGAGGTCAAAGATGATCTGGCCAATGGTAAAATCGCAATAATCTTCGTATTTGCCCAACGGAATTGGGTCAACACAAAGGCTACCTAAAAACCCAAAGTCAAGGCAAAGCTCAAACGTAATGATGTCGCAAATCACCTCGGTGGCAACATTCAACTCAGAAAGTGTTGGGCCACCCGTAGCGATATCACCCAATGCACCGGGAAGGCTGCCTTGCCAATCAAAGCAAATTTCTTCATCCGAGCAGGAAATAACGCCATTCACCGGGTCCAGCTCTGCCTCAATCAAATCGGGACCTGACAAGGTAAAAAAGCTGCAAGACAAATCCAGGCTTGGGTCTGTTTCTACATCGCAAGGATCGGACAATTCAAAGTCGGGAGGGCATTCGCTTGCAAATGCGGCATTTGCACCACAATCATTTCCATCATTATAAACCGTTATAGATTTACAAACCCTGCTTGAACAGGTGTCATAATCTGTTCCCGGCAAGGAGGATCCACAACCTGCAGGTATTGAAATCGTTTCAGTAAGACAAATTTTGTAAATAATTGAACCCGCTGCTGCTGGTGCAGGCAATGCGTTCATTCCTTCCAAAACGGTGTTGCCATTGATCGTAATTAACTGATTAGGCCCTGCACTCTCAACATCAATATTAACCATAACAGGTGTACCATCACTGCAAATAGGCGATGGATCAGGTGTTGTTAAGGTAAAACGTGGATTCGGCTGGATCGTAATTAATAATTGATCATCGTCCTTATAGGGCGCATTGGGACAACCATTTGGATTGGGTGCTACATACCTAAAAGTAAAACACCCCCCATTGTCAGGTATTTCAATTTTTGATCCGTTTAAGGCAACAGCAGGGCCATTTTCTTGACTCCAAACACCATTTGCAGTATTGGATCCATCAAACATTACCCCCAGATCAATTGAATCTCCTGGATTCAAACAGCCTGCCAACGTTTCTTTTAAGTTCGCTTTCGGAACACCAAAAACGCGAATTGTATCGCTGATGCGATAGGTACAACCATCCGCAGTATAGGCATATTCAATATTGTACTTACCGGGCGATGTTACCTGTGATACATCTAAACTTGCAGTACCGTTGTTATTATTGATTAATCCAGGTGTTGCCGGACCAATGTTAAAAGTACTGGTCGAGCCTGGTTGTACATTAGGCAGCGGGGTTGCTGAAAAGGTATAATCTGATGCATCTGCACAACGCGCCTTGGGTCCACTAATGGACAAGGTCATAGGGACTTCATTGATCGCAATGTTGTCTAAAGCAGCAGGTGGATTGCCTAAAACAGAATCATCGTTTTTCCAGGTAAAAATCAACCGAATGGTTACTGGCAAATTACAATTACCATAATCACTACCATAAATACGCACGCTTGCCGGTTGTCTGGTTGTTTGCCCAGATAACCGTGCAAGCGTGGTCGCAGGCGCAGGAAGTCCATTTTGTCCTAAACTTACTGTACTGGCCGAAGGGGTATAGTAGGTTGGCGCAGTACTAACCATTAATTCATCCCAAGTCGATTCACCATTATTGATCCAATCAAATGTCAAGTTAAAAACAGGCACACCCGCTGGCAAGGTAATATCCCGATAAAGATGAACAACAGATGAAAATGTTTCACTATACGTCCAGGTTAAGCCACTATTTTCATTCGATATATAGGCGTAATTCCCGGAAAGTCCAACCGGAACAGGGCCTGGAATAATCGGGACTGTTCCAATAAACCATTTATTTGTAGCGCTACCATTAAGTATGGTCCAACCGCTACTTCCTGAAGAAAAATTGCCGTTTGGAACGATTTGCGCTGATAGCTGAAATGAAATCAGCAAAAGCAGAGGAGTAATCAGCGTGCTTAAGCTGTGCACAAAGTGATTAATCCCAAGCGATGATTGGGTAAACCTTTTTTTCATGAGAAGATGTATTATTAAGTAAAATTTATTGCAATTAACCAATGATCATTCTCCCAACGCCCTGTAAATACGGAAGTGCAAACCATGCAAAGGCATGTTGCAACAGAAAATGAAAAAGTACAATTGAAAAGTAGGTGGGATGAAGCGTTTCCAACATTGATGCTACATCAACAATAGGCAAGGAAAGTAATCCTAGTTACTTTCTTCGAAGGTTTTGATCCACTATACAAAAGCACAAAAACCTGAGAATTGTGAATATTTTATTATTCACTGGGAAACACCAACTTTTCATTTTGGATTAAAATCAAATTTTCACTTCAAAAGTATTACACACAATTCTATATTCAACCATGTAAGTAACTAAATACCCCAATGAGGAAACCAACTATCTTATTTACACAACCAGCATGTTTTAACATATTGTTAATGTAAATAATTTTTACGAATCCGCAAGCGTTTTTTCTGATATATTCATTTCCCATAAATTATGCAGGTCCTTGAAAACCTTGTTTAACACTTCTTGTTTCGACTTTGAAACAGATACAACTTGACCAGAGGAAAGTTGTAACGTTCGTTCACGCGGTGCATATTTTATAATATGAAACGCATTGATTAATAACGATTTTGATATTTCTATAAATTGAAAATTTTGAATCAATCCAGTTTTGTAATATCCCAAGTGCCGGGCTGCTGTAATCCGGTTCCCATCTGCCAGGGTAAGTAAACACACCTGACCGTCGGCCTCTACACTTAAAACTTCCATTGGGCTTAAAACAACATACTGCGCTCCTACTAATTGAAAACACATCTTGCTTCCAATCCATGTTTCTAAATTCTTGTTTGTCATTTGACAGGGTAATCAATTGTCCTGTTGAAAATACGTTGCAAATATGGGTTAAAAACTAAGCATTTTAAAGATCTTAGAGCACATTTTTTCTGTTTTCGACACATTTTTAATGAAAAATGTGTCGAAAACGGAAAAAATTATATTTTTAATAGGCTTTTAATTGTTATATTGAATTTTGCGCAAAACAGTCTCTTCTCCGTATTGAATTTTTAACAAATACGTACCGGAAGGAAGATTTTGCGGCAGGTTCAATTTCCGGAGGTGTTCGCCAGCCGGAATTTCCCAGTCGGTCTTATTCAAAACCAGGGCCCCATCCATGCGAAAAACGGAAATATTTGCAAATGCCGCATGGGCAGTTGTAAACTTCAAGTTAATTTCACCAGAAGTCGGATTCGGGAAAATTTCAAGTTGTGCGCGATTGATGCCCAGCATTTGTACGGCACTGATGTCTTTGAGCATCAATTGGGTTGCAAATTCGATGGCATCGGGCAGATAGGTCGTACTTGAATCGGAAAAAGCATACGTTGTATTGTATTCTTTTTGTTCAAGGGATTTCCATACTTTCAATTTATAGAATTCTCCCGAAGTCATGCCTTCGATTTGGGTATTGGTGGTTGGATCATCGCCCCAGGCAGTTACAGCCAAGCTTCCAGAGCCGTTGTAAATCGCGGCACCGCATAATGTATCTTTTTGGTTAAAAACACCAATTTCGTCACCATTGTGTAACAATCCAACCAAAAGGGTATCGGGGAAAACCAGAATTGCATTATTTCCGGTGTTTAAATTGCTATCCAGCACAAAATGCTTCAGGTTGTATACAATTGCCGGCCTGAGTGCGACATCGGGAGCGGCAACATTGGCCTGATACACCAAGGTCGTGGCGGCGTTGGCCTTCACGCGGTATCCCTGGCCTGGAATGAGCGCAATGAGCGTGTTGATGTTTGACTGAGGCAAATAAACCTTCCCATCATTGCTTTTTACGGCGTCAATTTTACTTATGATGCCGTTAAAAATCGTTTCAACATTCATGGGAGAGGTTCGAAGATAGGAAATAAATTGCCAGCCTGGCACTATAGGCATGGGCGTATTTTCCGGTACAACTTTGGTTCCAAGGACCAACAGTGTATCTTTTAGATTGGCCTTTACCTGATACGCCTTCAAAACATTCCAGTTTCCAATGGTATTTACAGCATTGGCTGGTGGGTAAGGAATAGCAACCTTTCCGTTTTCGTCTTTTACGATTACAATATTCGGGGCAATATCTTCAAACACATCCAGCATATTGGGAAAATCGGGTACGATGTAGCTCGAAATAAGATTCCATCCAGCGGCAATTGGAACAGCCTGCACATTGCCTGCAGCGGCCTGGATTGCCAAAAGCATGCTGATGCCGTCTTTTGCATACGCATTGGTGTGTGTTACAATTGGAGGATTTCCAACAGGGGCATATTGTACAGATGCATTAAAAACCTGATTTACAGATTTTTTCCAGACTTTAACTTTAAAAATTTCTCCTGGATTGAAACCATTTTTGGTTGGGAGGCTGCCATCGTTGCCGAATGCAGCGATTGCAGTTGAGGAGTCTATTTTCCATTCGGCATATCCGCCGCACTTGCTCACCCCGGATGAATCGTAAAATACACCAATCCAGTCACCCGTTTGTAGGGGCGTACCGGCAATATCGGATGGCATGTTTTTGGGCAAAATAATGGTGTGGTTTTCTCCGGTAGGAACCACCGTCCAGGGGACGGAAATTGTCAGGAAGTTCTGGATAACGACGACCGTTTTGGTATAACCGCATCCACTGACTTTTATAACATCCGAACGCAGGGCGCCTGAGTTATTGGCATCAAAATTTAGGGTAATTGTTCCATTGTTTGCTCCGCTTATCGGGTTAACCGAAAACCAGGAAGCCGTTTCAGAAACGTTCCATGCCGAACAATTGCTGGAAACGGATATGCTGGAACTGCCTGAAAGGGCGCCCACTTTCAAGGTATCGGGCGAAACATTCAAGAATTTTAATGATTCTTGCGTAAGAACAAACGAGGTATCTTTACCACAACCTGCAATTTTAAGGGTTGCCGTTCGAATGTTTCCGGTATTATTTTCCTGATAGTTTAAGGTAAAATAGGTATTTCCGCTGCCGCTTGTGGGTGTAACTGTGAGCCAGGCGGGCATGCCGCTGATTGTCCAGGAAGAGCAGTTACTTGTAAGTTTGACCGACGAATTGCCGCTGGTATACCCAACAGTTAAGTTGGGCGGGGTCAAACTGAAAATGACCGGATCTTGGGTTAGGGTTATCGTTTGCGTGATTCCGCAACCACTCAGTTGTAAAGTAGCAATTCTGGGGTTTCCTGTACTATTTTCCGAGTAAAACAGTCCGACTGTTGCATTTCCAGTTCCGCTGGAGGGAACAGCAAGCAGCCATGCTGGGGCGCCGGTAATGGTCCAGGCTGGGCAGTTTGAAGCGATGGTCACATTGGAACTGCCGCTTTGATAGCCAACACTGAAAGTTGTTGGGTTGGCATTAAGTGCAATAAATGCCTGGTTGATGAAAATGGTTTTCGTGATTCCGCAACCGGAAATGGTTACAATTGCTGTGCGTGCGCTGCCGGAGGTATTTGCAGTATAATTAAAGGTAATATTGGCATTGCCGCTGCCGCCGCTTGGCGTTGCCGTCAGCCAGACAGGCAAACCAGTTACCGTCCAGGCAGTGCAATTGCTGGAAACCGCCACATTCGCGCTACCACTTGTGTATCCGAGATCGAGGCTTTGTGGGGAAACTGTTATAGACGCCGCAAGTTGAGTAAGCGTAACGGATTTAACAACACCGCAACTGGAAACATTTAGTGTTGCGACGCGCTGGTTACCGGTGTTGTTGGCGCTGTAGAAAAGGCTGACGTTGGTATTTCCAGCCGACCCGCTGGATGGATTTACGGTTAACCAGGAGGGGGCGCCTGTAATATTCCAGGCATTGCAATTGGTTGAAACACTGACGGATGAATTGCCACTTGGATAGGTAACCAAGATGGTTGCGGGGCTTACGGTGAAATTCAAACCTTGCTGTGTTAATGTTACCGTTTTGGTGATTCCGCAACCCGCAACGGTTAGGGTAGCGGCACGATCGCTTCCCGTATTGGTGGTATAGGTAAGGGTAAGATTGGCATTTCCGCTGCCGGAGAGCGGGCTAACGGTCAACCACACGGGTGCACCAGTAACAGTCCAGTTGTTGCAATCGCTGGAAAGTGCCACATTTAACGAGCCATTGTTAGGGGCCACCGTGAATGACGTTGGTGTAACATTCAGGCTATGGGCCTGTTGGGTCAAAGTAACGGTTTTTGTGATGTTGCACCCACTCACTGTCAGGGTAGCCATGCGCGCAAAACCGGTGTTATTTTCGGTATAAATTAAATTGACTGTACTATTGTTGCTGCCAACTAAGGTGCTCACACTCAACCAGGTCGGCGCCCCTGTAATCGCCCAGCTTGGGCAGTTACTCGACACTACGAAAAGCGTGGTACCGCTATTGGCATCCACATTAATGGTACTTGGTGCAACATTGAGGTAAGGAGGATCAACGATATTAATGGTATAGTCTTCTACATCCCTGTAATCTTCAATATCGCAGGGGCCCTGGATTTGCGAAACGGACATTTCCACGCGCATCCTTGTATTCGCAGTAACTGCGTTTGCTGGAACCGTAATGACACCGGAAAGCGGCGTTTCATCATTTCCAGTGGCAGCAATTACCATTTCGTTGGGATCATTAAAATCGTTATCGTGGTTGAAATCAACCCATACCAGAAAATTAGCCGCCTGCACATTGTTTACATTTTTGGGCGTAATCGTAATGGACTGGGACTGACCTTTTACAATGGTGGTGGATAAGTTGGTAAAATTCTTGTAGCCGTTGTTATTGCCTGAATTGTTGCTGATGGCACCAAATTGAACGTTTTGAATCCACTCATTGGATGAAATACCATAAGAGTAACAATACGGATCGTTGCATCCGGTGGATGTAAGCATAATGCTGGAAGACCATTGGCTTTGATTTACGCCACAATCGGACCGCACTTGGCATTCGTAGGCGGTACAGGGTACGGCATTTTGCCAAATAACACTCAGATCTGGCGCCCAGACGCCCTCTTCCCAGCTTCCATTGGCCGGACGAATACGGGTTTGATAACTCCCTGCGCCGGAAACGCTGTTGAAGGCCAGAGCAAATGAAGAATAAGAAACATTGGAAGCAAGGAGGCCGCCAGGCGCATTGCAGGGCGGTGTATATTGAAACACGATATCGTCAGATTCGGTGCTCGAAACACCGCTGGGATACCCGTCGCCGGTGCTGTTCAGGGTAACGGTCATGGGGCCGGTGAAATTGGCAGGAACAATGGCTGTCACTTTAAAAACCAGGCTTACATTGTTGTAAACGCCGCATTGTGTTGGGATAAATGCCCCATTACAAGGGATGTTGGCGCCTGTTTTCCAGCTGATAACGGGCGAACAAATGGCTTGAATGCCGTTGTTGGTTCCGCAATTGCCTCCGCCAGAAGCCGGTATACCGGAAAGGACGGTTATCCCGGCTGGGAATACGAACTGGAAACGATCAACGTATTCCGCATTGCTCACTGACAAGTTGACGTTAAACGTGAACAAATTGGTTTGGCCCGCAATATAATTGGGGTTGGGGCTTGTTACCGATACGTCGATGTTGGCATACGTGGCCGGTAGCGCATTTAAAATAAAAAATGCCAAAAAAGCCCCTTTTGCAAAAGCCTGAAACCACGCAAATCCCAGGCTAAAATTCAAAGAAGCCTTCATTTTTAAACTTTTCACCATGATTAAATGATTTTATACGTTTTATTTTATCGCTCGTGGAAAATTCCTTGGAGGGCAAACCGGCTTGTTTTGGGGAGGCATGCAACAACCTAGTCATGGGAAAAATTTTTTCCCAAACAGCAAAAGCAACAGACATGTAACATGCTGTTGTTGAAATTTGACGGAGATGAAGTTGAGCGTGATTGAGGAATGTTCTGCGTGAAATAGAATTTCACCTGAATGGCAAAATGCAAAACAACGTAGGCAAAGGTACTATTAAAATGGTAGCTCCTTACAATAAAATGGTAAATGGCAAATTGTAGACTTATTGCAAATATTCCCGGCTTTTTTTCCTGTTTTCGACACTGGGACACCACATACCAATTTTACATAACTAGTATATTATTCAATGTTCCTTTGGACTTATAATTTTCCCGAATCTGCATCTGTAGTTTCCTGCTGATTCATTTCCCATTCATTATGAAGGTCTTTAAAAATTTTATTTAATGCATCTTGTTTCGACTTTGAAACGGATACAATTTGACCAGAAGAAAGTTGAATGGTACGTTCACGTGGAGAACATTTAACAATATTTAAAAAATTGATTAATAAATATTTTTACATTTCTATAAATCTAAAACTTTGGATTAAGCCCGCTTTATAGTCTTGCAAATATGGATTAAAAATGAAGTATTATTCAAAATTATTAAACTGTATTTTTAAAATGGCAATGGTTTTAAACGCCCCACGTCGGAAGCGTGGTCGGGGACGCTTCCGACGTGTATAGAAAACGGCCGCCCCACGTTATGTGGGACGGCCGGTCGTCTGGGCGACCCGTTAGGGCGCCCCTTGCGGGCGCCCTTCGCGCCTGTAGTGTGGGCGCCCGCGAGGGGCGCCCCTACCCTATTTCGTCTGAATCATCTTCTTCGTGGCACTGTCCGTCGCCGTCTCCAACTTGTAATACATCATTCCAACCGTGTTCAACAACGCTTTGTCGATCGCGATCGTGTTGTACCCTTTTGCAAACGCACCTTTTTGGTTGTAAACCATGCGACCTGTTTCGTCGAAGATGCTCAACGTAACTGGAATTAGGTCACCCGCCTGCGCTGAAGCTTCGGCGGGTAAATGGAAACCAATAAACGTCTTGTTCACGAATGGATTTGGCTGGTTCTGGTACAATTCAAAACCTACACCACTTACCGTTGAAGTTGCTCCGTTGTTAAAGCGGAATGCAACATTCATTTTACCCGCCGTAGCATTTGCGGAGGCGGGATCCGCCAAACCGTAAGCCTCTGCTTTTGTGATGCAGCTGGAGATGTACAACAGTTCGCTCAACTTGCCCGATTTGGTAGCACGGAACGTTACCGTGAACGCACCTTCTTCTTTACCATCATAAGATGTTGTGATTGCATCGGCAAACACACCAAAGTTCAACGATTTCATGTCTCTTGATACCGGCGTTACGTCTACTACTTCCAAACCTTTGAAGTTCATCGTGAACTGGTAGCCTGAAACCTGTTCCGCTGCATGGAGGGAAACCGTGAAGGTTTCACCCGCCGTTACCGATTTGTCATCCACATCGAACAATAACGTTCCACTCGAACGATCATCACTTGACATCGCGCTGTTCGCAATCGCGTTGCCGTTCACGTCACCCACTTTCACCGATACGAAGTCTTCGTTCAACAAGTTCGCCGACAAGTTCACAATCGATTTATTCTCAGGGAACTGTGCTGCAAACGGGTTGTTCACATTCGGGAAGTTGAATGATTTATCTACAAAACGCCAGCTCGTGTTGTTCGGTAGTTCAGTGTAAATACCCAAAATCAATTTCCGAATCTCTACAATGTCAAA
>JAIYAP010000084.1 GCA_027488935.1 Saprospiraceae bacterium
CCATGCGTTATCGCGTTGCCCTGGCCAGGCGTTATCGCGTTGCCCTGGCCAGGCGTTATCGCGTTGCCCTGGCCAGGCGTTATCGCGTTGCCCTGGCCAGGTCGCGACCTGGCCCTACGCCACAATTTCTTTCAAATCAAAAATCATTTCCGCTCCATCTACTTCCATGCGCAGGCGTCCGTCTGCGCGTACGCCACGCACGATGCCCGTGAACACCCAATCGTCGGCCTTACGCAAATAGGTAGCCGGAATCCCCAGTCGATACAAACGAGTGGTGTATTCCTCGGTTAAAACCGCGCGTCGACCGGCTTTTAACTGCAAATACCGCTGCTCTAAATGGGCACACAAAGCATGTTCTATTGCCTCGATATCCATTTCCTGACCAGTTTCAAGGGACAGTGAAGTGGCTTTGGGCAAATCGGCGTCAAATGCGCGCTGATTTACATTCAGACCGATTCCCACAACCGAACTTTGCAAGGTTTTTCCGAAAATACTGTTTTGGATCAAAATTCCAGCGCATTTTCGGTCGCCAAAATAAAGGTCATTGGGCCATTTTAAAGTACAGGGTGCTGTTGCCCCCAAGGTTGCGCACGTATCATGCAAGGCAAGCGAAACTGCCATATTTAGGTCAAATTGCGCAGTGGCCTCCAACCAATGGGGGTACAAAATGACGCTCAGCGTCAGGTTCAATCCTGCCGCAGCAGCCCATTTACTGCCAAACTGGCCGCGTCCGGCTGACTGGCTGTCAGCCCGAACCACCGTTCCTTCGGGTGGCTTGCTTTTTGTGTACGGTCCTGTGGTATCTTTCGGTACATCCGCAATTAATTCCGCCGCAAAATCGTTCGTGGAAGATAATTCGTTAAATCGATAATAAACTTTTCCTATAAAGTGTGTGTTTGGCATCTGTAGTTTGCAAGGAACGGTGAAGGTGCTTACCTTTGGGGAATCTTACAGACATCAAAAGTCGAACATTTACCGCATTTTAGTTTAACAAATCTTTTCACCGTATCAAAACAGTGAAAAGAATAACATTTTTGATTTGAATTTGACAACATCCCGGCGGATAAATACCCGCACCCAGTCGTCCGAGCAACTGAATCAGCTCATCGTGGAAGGTATCCAGGACAAAAAAGGAAAAAACATCGTACAACTCGATCTCCGGAATCTCGGCGACGCTCCTACAGACTTCTTTATTATCTGTGAAGGAGATTCCAACACACACGTCAAAGCAATTTCTGACAGCATCTATAAAAAGGTAAAGGAAAGCCTTGAAACCATGCCGACGCACATGGAAGGTTCTACCAATGCCAAATGGATCCTTATGGACTACTTTAATACGGTGGTACATGTGTTCTATCCAGAAACACGCGAATTTTACGAAATCGAACAACTTTGGAGCGACGCCAAAGTGACCGAATTCGGCGAAGTTTAATTGCGTTTGGTCGTTTTCACAGAACCGGAAAAGCACTTGTAGTGTTTATCCGCTGTGTGCCTGCACCAACAACAACTTAGCTTGTACAAATCAAATTAACCATGGAGAATAATTCAAAGAAAAATAAGCGGGATAAAAATAGTGAGGAACCCCGCCCACAACGCGACGACAATGGATCCGGTGACGGGATGCCAAAGTTTAGCTTTATGTGGATTTACATCCTCGTCGGATTGGCTCTGCTCGGAATTCAGATGTCGCGCTACATGGGCGCCACTAAAAAAGCCGAGTGGAACGACATCGAACGCTGGGCGCGCAAAGGCCACATCGAACAATTGGTGGTGGTGAGCGACCGGGAAGCGCATATTTTTATTAAAAAAGACTCGCTGGGCTTTGGTGAACACAAGGATTTTAACCCCAACGAAAAGAAATTTGGCACTGAACGCTTTCACTACACCATGAACATCGGTAAACCCGAGTTGCTGGAAGCCAAAGTAGCCAAACTCAACGAAGCGCTCACCAAGGAGAAAAAGGCGATTATTACAACAGAATACGACCCATCCAATAACTGGGTGTCTACCGTTTTGCCGTATTTGTTGCCTTTCTTGCTACTTTTAGGCCTTTGGGTGCTCATTATACGACGTATGGGGGGCGGTGCTGGTGGCCCCGGCGCACAGATTTTCAATATCGGAAAATCAAAAGCCACGCTCTTTGACAACAATACCAAGGTGAATATCACCTTTGCTGATGTGGCCGGTTTGGATGAAGCGAAAGAAGAAGTCATGGAGGTAGTCGATTTCCTGAAAAATCCAAAAAAATATACCACCCTTGGGGGTAAAATACCCAAAGGGGTGCTCTTGGTAGGTCCTCCCGGCACGGGTAAAACCCTGCTGGCCAAAGCAGTTGCCGGAGAAGCCAGCGTACCGTTTTTCTCTATTTCCGGTTCTGATTTTGTGGAAATGTTCGTGGGCGTGGGTGCATCCCGCGTACGTGACCTGTTCCGCCAGGCCCGTGAAAAAGCGCCTTGTATTATCTTTATCGACGAAATTGACGCCATCGGTCGTGCACGCGGTCGCGGTGCCGTACAAGGTGGCAACGACGAACGCGAAAATACCCTCAACCAATTGCTGGTTGAAATGGATGGCTTCCCAACCGACAAAGGCGTTATTTTGATGGCGGCAACCAACCGCCCCGATATCCTCGACCAGGCTTTAATGCGCCCAGGCCGCTTCGACCGCCAAATTGGTATTGGTCGCCCCGACTTGAATGGCCGCGCCCAAATCTTCGAGGTACACATGAAAAATATCAAAACGGCCCCAGAAGTAACCGCAATGGCCCTGTCGGAAATGACACCCGGCTTTGTAGGTGCCGATATTGCCAATGTGTGCAACGAAGCAGCCCTGATCGCAGCACGCCGCAATAAAAAAGCGGTGGATATGGACGATTTCAACTACGCGCTGGATCGAGTGATTGGTGGCTTGGAAAAGAAGAACAAAATCATCAGCCCGGAAGAGAAAAAGATCATTGCTTACCACGAAGCTGGACATGCTATTTGCGGCTGGTTCCTCGAATTTGCCCACCCCTTGGTAAAAGTAACCATTGTTCCTCGCGGCCTTGCAGCACTCGGATATGCGCAATACCTGCCTAAAGAACAATACATTACACGTAAAGAAAAATTAATTGATGATATTTGTATGACCCTCGGTGGTCGTGCCGCAGAATCGGTGGTGTTTGATAAAATCAGCACCGGCGCACAAAGCGACCTCGACCATATCACCCGCCTGTCGTATGAAATGATTGTCAATTACGGTTTGAATGAAAAAGTAGGCAATGTCTCTTATTACTCCATGTTGAGTGAAAGTTACAACCGCCCATTTTCCGAACAAACAGCCTATATCATCGATCAGGAAGTAAAAATCATGATTGATGAGCAGTATATCCGTGCCAAAGACCTCCTGCGCGACAAACGCAAGGAATTAGACGCACTCGCATCGGCTTTGCTGGAAAAAGAAGTGTTGCACCGCTCCGACCTTGAAGAACTCATCGGAAAACGTCCATTTACGGATCCATTGCCCGGTGAAAGCGCCCAGGTACCTGAAGTAGAGCCGCTTATGCCGGACGAAGAATAAACCGTGATTTTTATCCGCCAGCATGAAAAGATTCCATTTGTTCTTATTATTGCTTTGCGGTTTATGCTGCCGGTTTGTGCCCCTTGGTGCACAGACCGGCAGTGTTATTTCTATCCATGGCAAAGTATTAGACGCCAAAACCCGCGCGCCTTTGCCCTATGCGAGTGTGCAGTTTAGCAACGATCCGAATGGTGCCCGCACCGATATTGATGGTAATTTCTTTTTAGAAACGCATAAAAGCGCTAAAACCCTGAAGGTTTCTTACATCGGCTACAAAACCCAGGAAATTGAATTACAACAGGGCCTGAAACAAGAAATCCTGATCGAATTGGCTGAAAACCAGGTAGATATAAAGGAAGTAACCATTCGTCCCGATAAATACCGCAGAAAAAACAACCCTGCCATTGACCTGATCGAGGAGGTATTTAAACATAAAGACCAAAACCGGAAAGAAGGCCTCGATTATTACCGCTATGATGCTTATGAAAAATTAGAGTTTAACATAAATGGTATCAACGACAAGTTTCGGAGGCGCTGGTATTTCAAGAAATTTCAATTTATTTTTGACCATGTAGACACCAACCGCGTCAATAATAAGGTTGCGCTCCCCTTTTATTTGCGCGAACGCATTTTGCAGGTACGCTACCGCCGCGACCCAAAGACCCGGAAAGAATTTTTAATGGGCGAAACCCAAACGGTCTTGAATGACGATTATGATGTAGACCAAGATGGCGTTTCGGCGTATTTAACCAACCTGTACCAGGATGTCGACATTTACGAAGGTACCATTCCTTTGCTTACAACCGAATTTATAGGTCCTTTATCGGGCACCGCCACGGCGTTTTACCGCTTTTATATTGTAGATACCGTCGAATTGAATGGTGCTCAATACGCCGATGTGTTTTTTGCCCCTAAAAACAAAAGCGACCTGGCTTTTATGGGCAACTTATTGGTTGCCCTCGATTCTACTTATGCCGTGCGGCGGGTGGAAATGGGTATTTCGAGGGATATCAACCTCAATTGGGTGACCGATTTGCACATTGAGCAGGAATACGATTTTGCTGGTACGGGGACTAAACGGCGGCTCATGCTCGTAAAGGATGCCATTACCATGGATTTTAACATCTTTAAAAAGGCCGATGGGCGCAGTTTTTTGGCCAAAAAATCGGTATCCTATAAAAACTATGCGCTCAAAGAGCCATTGCCGGATTCCTTGTTTCGCACCAAAACCATTTTGCAACGCGATACCGGGGATGTAAAGCATCGGAGCGACCAATTTTGGATACAAAACCGCCATTTTGAACGTAATGCCCATGAAATCGCCATCGAGGACATGATCGACAGTATTCAGCGGGTGCGGGCTTTTCGTAATGCGGTGCAATTTATGAACGTGGTCGGCACAGGTTATAAGAAGTTTGGATGGCTGGAACTTGGGCCGTTGTTAAGCACCTACAGTTTCAACGGAGTAGAAGGGCATCGCTTGCGCTTGGGCGGGCGCACCAATGCCAAATTATCGAAAAATATGCTCCTGGAAGGATATATGGCTTATGGCACCCAGGATTTAAGTTGGAAAGGGTTGGGGTCCATTACTTATGCTTTTGGTCAAAACAAGCCCCGCACGTTTCCCAACAACCAGTTGGTGCTGAGTTACCAGCGCGATTTGCGGGTGCCCGGATTGGATATCGCCAACTGGCAATCGGACAATATCTTGCTGTCTTTTCAGCGGGGGGTGAACAATAAGATGGTGTTTTACAATACATTGCGCACCGAATACCTCCGCGAATTTCAAAATGGATTTAGTTATGCTTTGACGGCGCAGCACCGCAATTTACCCGCAGCCGGCATTTTGCAATATCAATTGGAAGACCCCGATATGCCTGGTGCAAAAAATACGACACCAACCACCATGGAGGCGGGATTTGGTTTGCGTTTTGCGCCGAATGAGAAATTTTATCAGGGACGAACCTATCGTTTGCCGATGTTGACCAAGTTTCCGGTGTTTTCCCTGTCTTATCGCATGGGCATCAAGGGCATTGCGGGGAGCCAATACAATTACCAGCGCATCAGCGCCAAGGTACGCAAGACCTTTTTTGTGGCCCCATTTGGTCGCTCGGAATGGACCCTGGAAGCCACCCAACTTTTCGGTGCGCTGCCTTATCCGTTGTTGGAAATACCACGGGCCAACCAATCTTACGCATTCGATTGGTACAGTTATAGTTTGATGAATTTCCTGGAATTTGTGGGCGATCGTTCTGCATCCCTCATTGTACACCATAACCTCAACGGCTTTATTTTAAATAAGATACCCATTATAAAAAAACTACAACTACGAGAAGTAGCCAGTGTAAAATTGCTTTATGGTGGATTGAGCAACCGCAACCGTCCGTCGAGTGAAAACCAACTACTGCGCCTGCCCACCGATGCTGCGGGCAACCCGACGACCTTCACCCTGGGTCGATTGCCCTACGCCGAATTTAGTGTGGGCGTGGCAAATATTTTTAAAATGTTGCGCATTGATTATGTACAGCGCCTGACGTATTTGAACCAGCCGAATGTGAGTCGGTGGGGTATTCGAATGTCGTTTCAGACGGGGTTTTAGGGGTATTTCCACGTATTGGATTCAATCAATTATCTTTGATCTTTGAAGTCTGTTTCTAAAAGCGCCCCCGCTAACTTTTTTAAAAACCCAAAACGGAAAGACCCGCATGAGAAAAAAGGTACCTGCTTTTCTGATCTTCGTTATTTGCGGGGCAATGGCACTCCCTTGCAGGGCCCAAAGTCCAGGTATTGACAAACTTCTAAAAACACTGGAAACCACCCCGTCCGATACACTGCGCATCAACCTATTGACGGATTTAGTGGGACTACTCATCAAAACCGACAATTATGACCAGGCTTTGCCTTACTCCAAGGAAGCCTTGGACCTATCCATAAAGATTAAATTTCCTATAGGTTATGGGCGTAGTTTAAACCAGTTGGGCAATATTTATCAGGAACAAGGCAATCTCACAGAGGCGTTAAAATACTACCAGCTTTTTCTAAAGGCCATGCAGGCATTGGGCGACCCGGACGCAATATCGGCAGCGTACAATAACATTAGTCTTGTATTAAAAGCCCAGGGAGATTATGTGCAAGCGCTTGATTATTTAGGCAGAAGTTTAAAATTGGATGAAATATCTGGAAATCAACTGGGGGCAGCCCAAACCATGATCAACATTGCCAGTATTTACAATGCGCAAGGCGATTATGCGAAAGCCATTGAATACCACACTAAAAGTCTGGATATATTTGAGAAAACTGGTTCTCAAAAAGGCGTGAGTTCGGCCTTAAACAACATTGGTAATTTTTACAATAACCAGCACCAAACTGCAAAAGCAATTGAATACCATACCCGTAGTTTGGAAATAAGACGCGCAATCGGCGATAAAAAAGGCATTGGTAGTTCCCTGCACAACCTTGGAAACGCATACGAAAGTCAAAAAGACTATGCTAAAGCCATCGAATATCTAAAGCAAAGCCTGAGCATTCGGGAGGCCATTGGCGACAAACAAGGGATCGCAAGTACCCTTTCCGTATTGGGGTCGGTATATAAATCTATCGGCGATTATCCACGCGCGTTTTATTACGCAAGCAATAGTCTGAAAATCAGGGAAACAATTGGCGATAAAAAGGGCCTTGCTTCCTCCTTAAGTGCCTTGAGTGGCATTTACCAGGCGCAAAATAATCCAGCTGAAGCAATTACCTATGCCAATCGTTCGATGAAAATAGCCCAGGAACTTGGCAATGTAAAATTAATTAAAACGGCGGCGGAGCTTCAGCACGAATGCTATAAAGTGCTCAATCGACCGGATAGCGCCTTGATTTCCTATGAACTTTTTATAAAAATGCAGGATAGCCTGGACAGCGAAGAAAACCAGCGCGCAATTTTGCAACAAGAATTCAAATACGAATATGCAAAAAAAGAGTTGGCGATTCAAAAAGAATTAGAATTGGCAGCACTCCGGTTTGAATTTGAAAAAAAACAGGACGCTGCGCGCACGGAGAAAGAAAAACAGGCTCTACGCTTTGAAGAGCAACTCAAACGAACACAATTGGAGGCCGATTACAAGGAACGTCAACTTACCTTAGAAGCCGAGCAAAGCAGGAAATCTGAATCTGCTAAACTGGAACAAGACAAAAAGGATGCTGTCGCGCAGGCGGAAATTCGCCGTAAAGAATTTCAGCGCAATGCTTTTATTGGTGGTTTTGCCCTCATGCTGCTGTTGGCAAGTACTTTTTTTACACAACGCAACCGCATCAATAAGGAACGGAAACGCAGTGACGAATTATTGCTCAATATTTTACCGCTGGAAGTAGCCAACCAATTGAAATCCAATGGAAAGGCCGATGCAACCCTGATCGATCAGGTTACTGTAATGTTTACTGATTTTCAGGGTTTTACCCAATTGTCTGAAGCAATGAGCCCGAACGAACTGGTGCAAGACCTCAACGAGTGCTTCTCTGCTTTCGACCATATATGTGAAAAATACGGCATTGAAAAAATAAAAACCATTGGGGATGCCTACATGGCAGCAGGAGGGCTGCCAATACCGAACCAAACCCATCCAGGGGATGTGGTGCAAGCAGCATTGGAGATTCGAGATTTTATGCTCCAGATGCATTTGCGTAAAATGAAGCAGGGACTGCCTTATTTTGAAATTCGGATCGGAATTCATACCGGTCCCGTGGTCGCAGGTATTGTAGGGGTAAAAAAGTTTCAGTATGATATTTGGGGTGATACCGTTAACAGTGCGAACCGTTTAGAAAGCGCCTGCGCCATCGGCAAAGTGAATATTAGCCAGACAACTTACGAACGGGTAAAAGAACAATTTGACTGTGTGCCAAGGGGCAAAGTAGCGGTAAAAGGGAAAGGGGAGCTGGACATGTTTTTTGTGGAAAAACGCGCAAGTTCGTTGTAACAAACCTTTTAAATAGTCCCAGAAAGCAACATACGCACAAGCAAAACATATTTCAAAAACTAAAGTCCCGCACCTATAAATTTAAGACAAAAATATTTTTCTTTTTTTATTACGAAAAAAAATACATTTGCCCTGCGAAAATTCTCTACCATTTGTTTTCTACAAAATTCGATTTGTCGATTTTCGCATTCTTACCAAACTTTCACTGTTTTTTCTTCACCAACGCTTTTTTAATCATGCAAAGAAAATTTCTTCTGCTCCTGCTTGCAACCCTTTTCCTCTCTTCCGAGTACGCATTTGCCCAACGAAATTGTGGTGCCATGGATGTCCTGGCACGGCAACTCATGGAAAACCCCGATCTCCAACAACAAATGGAGGAAGTTGAACGCAACACCGCCGAATTTATCGCGGCAGGTGGCGCAAACGACCGTATTGTAGTGACCATTCCTGTGGTCGTAAACGTTGTGTGGAATACCGCTGCTGAAAACATCAGCGATCAGCAAATTCAAACACAAATTGATGTGTTAAATGCCGACTTCCGCAAACTCAATGCCGATGCCAATCTGGTGCCTGCCGTTTGGCAATCCATAGCAGCCGATGTGGAAGTAAATTTCTGCCTGGCTTCACAAGACCCTTCCGGAGCAGCAACCAATGGCATTCGTCGCCGCCAAACCACCGTTACAGCGTTCTCAACCAACGACGCTGTTAAATTTACCGCACAAGGCGGTCTGGATATTTGGGATCGCAACAAATACCTCAACCTGTGGGTATGCGACATCAGCGGTGGCATTTTGGGATATGCACAATTCCCGGGTGGTGCTGCCAGTACGGATGGCGTAGTAATTGATTATCAATACTTTGGTACCATTAATGCATCTGCGCCTTTCAACAAAGGCCGTACAGGCACCCATGAAGTGGGCCACTGGCTCAACCTCTATCATATCTGGGGCGATGACGGCACTGCTTGTACCGGCTCCGACCAGGTTGCAGACACGCCAAACCAGGCAGACGAACATTATGGCTGCCCTGTTTTCCCTCAGGTAAGTTGTAGCAATGGCCCGAATGGTGATATGTTTATGAATTATATGGACTACACCGACGATGCTTGTATGTATATGTTTACAGCAGGCCAAAAAGCACGCGCACAAGCGTTGTTTGGCGCATCTGGTGCTCGGGTATCCTTGTTGTCTTCGCCAGGTTGCAACCCGCCAAGCATTACCTGCGGTACGCCAAGCGGTTTGAATGCGACCAGCATCGCACAAACCACGGCAACCCTCAACTGGGGAACCGTTTCTGGTGCAACTTCTTACAACCTGCAATGGAAGGTTTCTACTTCCAATACCTGGACTACCGTAAGCAACCTGACCAATACAACGTATAATTTGACGGGTTTAACGGCTTCAACGACCTATAATTATCAGGTTCAGGCGGTATGTACCGGTGGCAACAGCGCTTATTCTACGGCTGCCTCTTTTACAACCCTTGCAACGGGCGGCGGTGGCAACTGTACCGATGCCTATGAAGCAAACAACACCCGCAACACAGCCAAAGTAATTCCTGTAAATACCGACGTGAAAGCACAAATTGCTACGGCAACGGATGTAGACTGGAATCGGTTTTCAAACACCAATGCTACCAGAAATATCAAAATCGATTTGACTACCTTACCTGCTGATTATGACTTAAAGTTGTATCGCACCTCGAATTTATTGGCAACGTCTGAACTCAGTGGAACAGCCAATGAACAAATTATTCTTAATAACGGCACAGTGTCTACCTCATATTACGCGCAAGTGTACGGTTATTTGGGCGCCTTTAGCAATACACAATGCTACACCCTGCGTGTAAGCCTGAGCGCAACTGCTTTCCGTACCGATGGCAGCACTGATGGTCCGGTGGAGGAATTTGAAATTCCATTGCAATTGGAAAGCCTCGGTTTCGGTTTATATCCAAACCCTGCAACCAACCAGGTCATTGTGGAGGTTCCAATGATCGCGGAGCAAGATGTGATGGTTTCCATCATCGATCCTGCCGGTAAAGCGGCTATAACACAGCACCGCACCTTGGGTAAAGGCGACAATCAAATCACGTTTGATGTGCAGACCTTACCTGCTGGCGTTTACTTTGTACAAGTACGCAATGGAGAAAGTGTATTGACCCGTAAATTGGTGAAAAACTAATATATGCGGTTAAAATAGCCTGTTTTAAAGGCAAATAAAAAACGCCCGGAACGACAAACGTTGTTCTGGGCGTTTTTCATGGGCGCCTGTCGGTTTACCGCTCTTGCATATCGCTGTAAAAAATCAGTTCCCAAGCACCTTGATCATTCCGCACAAAACGGCGCTCTAACCCATAATTGGCGGCAGCATAATAAATACGTTCAATGACCAGCGCATCGCCCATCATTTCAAAACTGCGTTTAAAATCGCCAGAAGTGTAGTCCACCGTATGATGCATGCGCCATTTGGACAAATCCCATTCTTTCAGGATACGTTTGTTGTGGGTACTGTCAATGGGCTCAGTCGATTCCCCTTGTAAGGGCCAGGCAATATGCGCGATCTGAAATAGGCTGTCGCTGTGGAATTTATCATAAAATGGCATAAAATCGGCAGGTAATTGGCTGGCATCTACCGCTTGGCTAATCTGATCGGGAGAGGAAGGCACACTTTGTTTGGGGCTTTGTGGTTTACAGCCTGCAATTGCAGCCACCAAAACCAAGGCAACATAAGAAAGACGCATATTTAAAGAATGGCTTGTTAAGAATGCACAAATAACGTTGAATATTTGCAATTCTTGTTGAGCCTCCTCCTTGCCACCCGGTTTTTATTTCATCCAAGTACTAAAGCCGGAAACCGATACAGCGGGCGCTTTGTAAAGGAATAGCACCTTCTAAATAATCGATTTACAGCCGTAAATACTTGATTTACGGCTGTAAACAGATATAACCTACCCCACCATCAACTTTTTAACCAAACCATTCCCCAACGACACATAATACACCCCTGGCGCAACACCCGTCAAATCCAATCGATACTCGGTGCTGCCTGCCGGCAAGCGTTCGCTGCGGATTAAACGGCCTGTACCATCCAGGAGTTGTACAAGGGCTTCATTTTCAACGTTTTCCGAAAAACTTAACAGCACATACGAACTTGCAGGGTTGGGATAAATACGCCAATCTGCATTTTTCTGAACCACTGTTGGCACTGAAACCAATTCTGTCGGCTTATTACAAATCGGTAATACACCCGAAACTGCTGCCCAGGCACTCTGGCTGGTGCCCGGACATACATACCGCAAAGCCACTTGAACCTGCGTACCATTCGCGGCATCCAAATCCAACGCATAACTTTTCACCTGCCCGATATTGCCCAAAACGGTCCATAAAGCACTGTTACCCTGCCGATAACGCAATTGGTAAGTACCACTTGCCGGACCTTCCCAACTGATCATAATCGGGTTGCAAGGCGTTATATTCAAGGCAATATTTGCAGGTTTTACCGGCTTGCCGCCACTCGTAATGGTGTAACTTTGGGTATTACTGATGCCGTTTGCATCGGTTACCGTCACCGTATAAATGCCTTCTGATACTGCATCCAACCAGGGGCCAATGCGGCCATCTGACCATTCGTAAATCAAAGGTGGCGTGCCGCCTGTGCCTTTTACCAGAATTTCACCTGAGCCTGCACCGCAATTGGACGGATAAGACACGCCGGATATGCTCATATTATCCAGTACAAAATCCCAAATGCCCCGTCCGTGGGTACCAAAACGCACCAAATTTTTACTGGCAATATATTCCACGGAATAAACAGTTTGTAGTGGCATGGTTTCGTCGCGCAGGCTAAACCATTTTTTTGCGGCAACATCATATACATACGGCCCGTTATCAGTAGCCGCAAACAAAAATTGCTCATCTGGCGAACTGGCAATTTCCTGCACTAAGGTGCCCGGCAAGCCATCCGAAATCGCCGTAAAGGTCAATCCACCATCATTAGATTCCCAAACAGGCGGATTAGAATAGCCCGAACCACTAAACCATACTTTATTAGGGTTTATTTTGGACGCTAAAATGCAGGAACCATACAGGTAAAAACCATTTGGGCCATCAAAACCGGTGGCTTTCTGCCAGTTTCCGCCCTGATTTTTCCGAAAAAAAGTACCATCATCGGTAGCAACATAATAACGACCATTAAGCGGACTGACGGCAATTGCCGAAATCAGCGCACTGCCATTGTTGCTGTTTGGTTTAAAATCATAAGCATCCTGGGTTGCCGTAATATCGTAAGGAGCCTGTTCACTTGCCGTTAATTCAACCAAATGAGAGCCGGAACCGCCATTCAGATTGCCACCGCCAATCAAAATTTTATTCAAACCAGGCAAATGGGCGTATTCTGCAGTAGGCAGCATCCAACCTACATTAGGCAAATCATCGCCCGTCATCACCCAGTTTGAATCCCACCAGTCGTTGCTCGTTTTGGGTGCATGGTGGTACGAAATATCGCCGCCCGGATATTGTTTCCAAAAATGGGTGCCATTGGCGGAAAATACCATGTGCCCGTAATCGCCCGAAACGACCTGGGTAAAAGGCAAAGAACCATATGGCGCTACACCCGCCGTACTTGCACGCTGATAACCCTGGTCTTGCGAACCTGCATACACATAGTTCGGATCGGTTGGATCGGTGCGCACATCATAATATTGGCTCACATTCAGGCCTGTTAAGGACAAATTTTGAGTCGTTTGCAGGAAATTATACGAAACATACATGCCACCGTGATTGGGCACCAGTGCAAATTCCTGGTTGTTGCTTTTTCTAAAAAACTCGATTTGCATGATGTCCGCGTGCAATTTATTCGGAACATCCCCATAATATTCCCACCACTCGTTCACCAGATTCCAGGAAGTACCACCGTTGGTACTTCGATAGCAATTTACTTCTCCATAAAACAACCTGGCCGGATCGGACAACGACACTTCCATGCCCACTGACCAGGCGCCGGAAGGGGTGGTACCACGCAAGGTCCAGGTGGTACCATTGTTGTTGGATCGATAAACTGTTTTACGATCGGTCATGGCATAAAAGGTGAGGGTACCGTTGGTAGCGCGATGGCCGCGCAACTGACAACTAGTATTGGTGGGCAAGGTGCTGTTGGTGGCAACAGTGGTTACGGTTGTGCCATTCACACTCGAAAGTCTGTTGCTTTGATTGAGCAAATAACATTCGGTAGTGCCGTACGGATTCCACATCGACACTTGATCGGAGTTTCCATGGGCAAAAACGGTGACCAAATTAAAGGTTTTACCCAAATCGGAGGAGTAATACAGTTGCACACGGGGCGCCCAGGGCGTTGCATCCCAGGTAAGTACAGTGTAGTATATTTTAACCGTACTACCGTCTTTTGCTGCAATCAATTGCATCGGACCACCCCAGCCGTCGTAATAATTCCAACCACTGGCTTCGGTAAAACTAACGCCTTCATCGTCCGAATACCATATTTTTTTGCCGATGGCCGTCAAAATTCTTTGGCCGCCACCCGGTTTTGAAAATACTTGTAAAATATCGGTATTAAAACGCAAATTGCGGTTCAATTCCGTCCAGTTATTGCCACTTAAAGCACCGCGCCAAAGCGTCCCACCTGCCGAAATCGTATAAATTTGATCACTTGAAGGCACATAATCAATGGCAATAACACTGCCAGCCTGGTTTAAAGAGCCACGCTCAAACCAGGCCGCTTTAATTTTGCCATTGGCAAAAGTGCCCGCTGATTTTGCCGGACTTAACGCTGCCGCTTGTTGCAAATAATCCTGTACCATCACCGATTCATTCGCTCGTTTCCAGTCGATACCAGGTGCTGCGCGGTGTTGTAAAGTCAGAAATTGTTCGCGTAACTTCATTTTACCACCCTCCCCTTCATCTTCCTCAAAAGGAACAGGAGACGCTTTTTTACATTGTGCAAATAAGAGTGCGAGGCAGAGCAACGGAAAAAACAGTAGACGATTTTGCATGAGATAGCATTTTATTAAGGTCGGAAAGATAAAAAGATATTTACGTTTCTATCTTAAATACGACCTTAGCAGCCAAAACAAGACAAAAATTGTGGCACACCCAACACCCGAAAATACAAGTCCGGCACTCAAGATCACCGTGTTATCTGCTGGTGCAGGCAGTGGCAAAACTTACACCTTAACCGGCCGCATGGTGGACCTGCTCAAAGCGGGCATTCGACCCAACGGCATCATAGCCACTACTTTTACCCAAAAAGCAGCCGCCGAATTGCAGGAACGTGTACGCGTACGCCTGCTGGAGGAAGGTATGAGTGAAGCCGCCAATGGATTGGGCAGCGCCCTGATCGGCACCGTACACAGTATTGGCACGCGTTTATTGCAGCGTTTTGCCTTCGAAGCGGGGGTGTCGCCGTTGGTGGAAATTATTGCTGAAAATGATGGACAACGGCTGTTCAATGAGTCGCTCTCCCAGGTTTTGACCGAAAAAAGGATCGAGGAAATGAACCGCCTGGCCGACCGGCTGGGTTTGAGTAAAAAAACGTATGGCGATGCCTACGATTGGCGACGGGTAATCCGCGACCTCACGGATGTAGCACGCGCCAATAATTTCTCGCGGGAAGTGCTGGAAATCAGCAAATTAAAATCCTGGGAATCCTTTGAGCGCCTACTTCCACCTGTACAACCGCGCGATGAAACAACCTGGAACAACCAACTCTTGAGTTTGCTCGATCAAACGGCCGAAGCCTTGGATGCGAACACAGCAGACACCACCAAAGCCACCCGTGAGGCCGCTGAAACCTTGCGCGCGTTGCAAAACCAACTCAAATGGCGCGAAGAATTGTACTGGCATGAATGGGTAAAAATTGGCAAAACCAATGTTGCCGTAAAAAGCCGGGATCTGTTTGAGCCGCTGAGGGAGTTTGCGCGCAGCCACGATGCCCACCATCAGTTTCACGCCGATGTAAAAGGCTTTATTTACCTCGTTTTTGATATTGCCATGGATGCGCTCGGCGAATTTGAAGCGTACAAGCAAAAACGCGGGCTGATTGATTATACCGACATGGAAACCTATGTCAGCAAGTTGCTGCGCATCGATGCCGTGCGCCAAACCCTGCAGGAGGAAATGGACCTGTTGTTGGTTGATGAATTTCAGGATACCTCCCCCATCCAACTCGATATCTTTTTGCAACTCAGCCAGTTGGCCAAACACTCCATCTGGGTGGGCGACCCAAAACAAAGCATTTACGGCTTCCGGGGGGCCGATCCTGCTTTGATGAAAGCCATTATTGATGCTACTGGAGGTATTCTGGACGAAAATATTTTGAAAAAATCCTGGCGCAGTCGAGCCGACCTTGTAAATGCGGTCAATGCTATTTTTACCAAAGCCTTCCACGATGCCCCGCCCGATCAAGTGGCCCTCGAACCGGTTTCAACCATCGCCCAAGAACAGGCTGTGCTTGACGCCCAATTACCCAACCGTATGCCTGGCGAGGACCATCGCGCCCTCATTCACTGGCGACTTTTGAGTGAAGCAGACGAGCGCAAAACACCCGGGGCTCCCTGGACAGAAAATGCGATTGCTGCCAAAATTCAGGCATTATTAACACGTGAAACACCTGTTTTTAATAAAAAAAGGGATCAAATTCGGCCGGTGCAACCTTGCGACATTGCCGTGTTGTGCCGCAACAACAGCGGTTGCCAAGCCATTGCCGATGCTTTACACCGCATCGGCATTAAAGCGGCCATCGCGCGCGTGGGCCTGCTCGAAACCCAGGAAGCGCGCCTGACATTGGCCTGCATGCGCTACTTGCTCACCGCCGCCGATGCCTTGAGCGCCGCCGAAATTGTATGCATGCTGGGCGGCCAACCCTTGGAACAACTCGTAGAACACCGCTTAGCATGGTTGCAAAGCCTGGATGCGCCTGCAACACCACTGCCCGAAACCGACGAAATCAGCGAACCCATTCCACCCTACCACCGCGCATCGGGTAGTTGGTTGCGCGAAGACCCGTTTTTGCAAAAACTAAACCGCCTGCGCAGCCATACCACCGATTTGAGTGCTGCCGAAATCCTCAATTTACTTTTAAATGAACTGGATTTGCGCCGCATCGCCGCACAATGGGGCAACCCGGCACAACGCCTGGATAACCTCGATCGCCTGCGGTATTATGCGCTCGAATACGAATCCGCTTGCAACCGCCTGCACTCGGCCGCATCGTTGGGCGGATTATTGCTTTGGCTGAACCAACTTGCTGAAAATGAACAGGATGCACAAGGCGCTGGCGATAGCCCCGATGCGATCAAAGTGCTCACATACCACCGCAGTAAGGGCTTGGAATACCCCATTACCATTTGTCATAACCTGGATCAAGCGCTGAAAGAACAAATTTGGGGCATTAATCTGGTTGCCGAACTGGAAACACCCGATTTGAATAACATTCTGGGTAACCGCTGGATGCGCTTTTGGGTAAATCCTTATGCGGATCAATTGCGCGGCACACAGCTGGAGGAAGCCTTACATACCAGTCCTGCGTGGAAAATTGCACAAAAAGTGGCCCTCGAAGAAGAAGCCCGTTTGTTGTATGTGGGGCTCACACGCGCCCGCGACTACCTGATTTTTCCGGGTACCACCCGTGGGTTCAAGTGGCTCAACAGGGTGTTCAATCAAGGCGACGAATCCATTCCGACCTTTGATCCACATACAGATGAAACGCCGTTTTATTGGAACAATGAATTGATTTACTGTCAGTTAGAACAACAAACATTTCCCCGCGAATTTCCAGAATCCTTGCCAGATTTGTCACCCGTGCCATTTCATCCCGAACGAAAAGGCCGCAACAACAACCCGCAAACCAATTTGTGGATAGATCCATTGACGGAAATTGCGCCGGGCCCTGCCCCACAAACAGCCGATCCACTTCCTTTTGCAGCCTGGCTGGAATACAAAGGCGATTATTCGGCCAATATAAGTAAAGCAGTACAAGCAGCCTGCGCAGCCATACAACCAGGCATGCCCCCGGTGCACATCCAGCAATTGGCCCAACAGCAAGTAGACATTCGAGAATTGAAAGATAGCCTGCCGGTAGAGGTCCTGGCTCAACAAGTAGATGCTTTTCAACGGTTTATCATGCAACAATTTGCACCAAAAACCATGTTTGCAAAACACTCCTTAGCAGCCAGCTTTGGCAAACGACAACTGCGCCTGGAGGTCGATTTATATTGGGAAAATAGCACAGCAGCGGGCATCGTCCTGTTTGCACCTTTTGCCGAAGGCATGAAAAAATGGAAAACGCAGGCCCAGCAAAAAGCACAAATATTGGCCTGGTGCCAATTGATCCTGCACCAAATGCATCCCAACAAATCCCTGCACTATTGGATCATTTTTCCAATAGAAGGGCAGGCGGTTCAAGTGCGTTTTTAAACCGTACCGTACAAATAAGCAAAAATTCCGAACGCAATGGTGCCAATCAACACACCCAAACCCAAGGCGCGGTCGTCGTTTACTTTCCAGAAAAATAAACCTGCCAGTAAACCACCAGCAACCACCACCAGATAGTGAAATGCATACTGGAGCGCTACAAAGGCCACAAATGTGAAAACAGCGCGCACGGCAACGGAAAAAATGAAATTCATGTCCTGATTTTTGTGGCAAACTTAATGAACTGCCCGATCATTTTACACAGACAATTGCCTTTCATCTTTCTGGCTTAATAATTGTCGCATGTATTGTATCCTAGATTTGAAAGCTGCTTGCCGGAAAAAATCTACCTTTGTAATCTAGTACGTTGTTACTTGGCCGCCTTGCGGTGAAACCTCTGTTTGTCTCTAAAATGAAAGTAGTTATCCCCGTTGCAGGTGCCGGAACTCGGCTTCGTCCACACACCTACACGCAACCCAAGCCCTTGATGCCCGTTGCAGGCAAACCCATTATCCGCCTGATCGTGGATAAATTGGTGGAGGCCGGCCTCACTGAATTTGTATTCGTAATCGGGTACCTCGGTGATAAAATCAGGGACTATATCGAGGAAACCTACCCGAACCTTCACACCGAATTTGTGTATCAGGAATCGCGGGAAGGATCGGCCCATGCCATCATTACGGCACGCGAATGCATTGAGGATGAGGATGAAATATTTATTGCTTTTGGCGATACGATTTTTGATCTGGACCTCAAAACCATGCTGAATTGCCCACATTCCTGCATTGGGGTAAAAAAGGTGACCGATCCGCGCGAATTTGGCGTAGCTGAATTTGGGGAAGATGGATTTGTTACGCGCTTAGTGGAAAAACCGCGCATTCCAAAATCCAACATGGCCATTGTCGGATTGTATAAAATCAAAGAGGTTTCGGCCTTGTTGCGCGCAATTGACCACCTCATCCGTAATGATATCCGCACGGTAGGCGAATACCAACTCACCGATGCGCTGCAATACCTGCTCGAAAGCGGCGTGAAATTTCAGACAATTTTAGTCAGCAACTGGTTCGATTGCGGCCGTAAGGATGTGCTGCTAGAAACCAATGCCATGCTGCTTAACCAGCGCGGGTACGCCACCGATGAATTTCATTTGCCGGAAACAGAAAACACCATTTTCATCCATCCGGTAGCAATCGGTGCCAATTGCCACATCAACAACAGCATTATCGGGCCCAATGTGACCATTGGTGATAATGTGCATATTAGTTATTCTATTGTAAAAGACAGCATTATCGGCAATTTCGCGGGTTTGCAGGATGCGGTGTTGAATCACTCGGTGATTGGCAGCGATGCGAGTATTAAAGGCATGAATTTGAGTTTGAATATTGGGGATAATACGGAGATTGATTTTGGGTAGGGGTATCCTCGTTTTAAGGTTTAGGTAAATTCCTCCAAAAACTGCTGTAAATTCCAATGCTCAATCCCATTCACCGTATTGGTAAAAGACGGGTCCATGCTTACTACCAATTTTCGATAGTTATCCGGGATTAACGCCAAATTACCAAATTCACGATCTATCGTGGATTGTTCCGTAAGTACATAGGCGACCTGGATGTAAACGCGTTCGTTGTTTTTTTCTGCGACAAAATCTATTTCCTGGGTTTGCCAATCTCCCGTAAATACGGTAAAACCATTGCTAATCAAATGGTGGAAGACGCAGTTTTCAATAAGTTTACTCATATCGGATATCCTAAAACCTGCCAAAGCATTGCGCATGCCCAAATCTTGAAAATAATATTTCTCCCCGACCTCAAAATTGCGTTTCCCTTTTAAATCAATCCTTTTTACCGGAACGATGATCTGACTATTCACCAAATAAGCGAGATAATCCAGAACAGTATTTACAGAAATATTGATTTTTTGCGATTTTAAGTAGTCGCTCACCTTTTTAGCATTCAGAATACTTCCAATATTATCTGCCGTAAATCGAATAAGTCGATCCAAAAAATTGATATTCCGAATATTATATCGTGTTAGAATATCCCGGTATAAAATGCTGGTAAATACATTTTTCAAATATTCAAATGCGAGTTCATCCCTTAATTCCAAATTCCGCAAAAACGGCATTCCACCGTATTTTAAAAACAGGTGAAGGCTTTCCAGATTGCTTTCTAAGTCGTGAAAGGTCAAAAACTCCTTAAAATCAAGGCTAAAAACTGGAATTTCAATATATCTACCACTTAATCGGGTGGCCAATTCGCCAGATAATATTTCCGAATTGCTGCCAGTTATATATAGGTCGTAATTCGGTTGAGCGGCAAAGGACCGCACGCTATTTTCAAAGTCTTTGATTTCCTGCACCTCATCAATAAAAACGTAATTCATCACACCAGTTGTTAGCACAGCCTTCGAATGGATATACGCACTCAATTCGATGTCATTGGTAATTTGCCTGAAATCTTCGCGCTCCTTGTCGATTAGAATCAAGTTATAGGACGCACTCGTAGCGCTGATTTCGGCCTGTACTTGCCGCAACAGATAACTCTTACCGACCCGCCTTTGCCCAATCAGTACTTTTATGAGTGATTTACCGATAAACGGTCGTATCCGGGTATCATATTTGGGACGAACTAAGACATCTTTCATCTATACTGAAAACTTTATGCAAAAAAACGAAAAGTTTTCATTATAATGAAAACTTTTTGAAAAAACCGCTTAAGTTTTCATTATACTGAAAATTTAAGCACGATTATACCCCCCCTTACGATTCGTCTGAAGAAATATTCAAAACCTTCCTGCTACCCTTTCGAATTTTACTTGGTATTGAACTAAACAGCCGCGCAGCCAAGCAACGCTTTGCCATTTTTATCGAATCCAACACATTTTCCATCTATATATTCCAAATCGGGTGTAATTTTGTTCAAGCTGTCATCTCTCTACATGCAAACCCGAGGTGCAGCATCATCCTCAATTTCGCTCCCATGATGCTTGAAACAAACATTTTCCGCCCTGTTTTTCTTTTTTCCCTGCTGATTTTCCTCCACAGCGTCCCTGTTTTTGCCCAGGTTTCCTGCGACCCGGTGTTTCCTACGGTACAAGATAACATCACCATCACCTACGATGCCACTAAAGGCAACGCGGCCCTCGTAGGCGTGAGCCCCGTGTACGCGCACATGGGCGTGATCACCAATTTAAGTACCTCCCCGACGGACTGGAAATACGTGCCGACCACCTGGGGCATTGCCGATCCAGTGGGCGCGATGACGGCAGATGGACCAAATAAATGGAAAAAGACCATCAATATCAATACCTTTTTCAATATTGCTGCGGGCGAAACGGTCCTGAAACTATCTTTTGTTTTCCGCAATACCAATGGCAGTACGGTAGGCCGCGCTGAAGATGGTTCCGATATTTATTACGACGTATATCCCGTCAACGGTCCACTGCAAACCAAATTCATTACCCCAATCAATGCCTCATTTCTCACAACTGTTGGAAGTGTAATTCCGGTACTTGGGGCTGCCTCCAAAACCAGCGCCATCAGCCTTTACGATAATGGCACGCTGCTGAATACCAACAATGGCCTGCAAATTCAAAACACCCTCAATGCCAGCGCAGGATACCACCAAATTCAAATGGTGGCCGACGCAAATGGCGAAAAAGATACTTCCGAATTTATCTATGTAGTACCAGCATCCATTGTAACCGCTGCGTTGCCCGCAAACACCGAATTGGGCATCAACTACATCGACGGACAAACCGTTCGCCTGGCCTTGTACGCCCCCAACAAACAAATCGTATACGCCATCGGCGATTTTAGCAATTGGCAAATTGACCCGGCGTTTCAAATGAACCGCACCCCCGATGGCAATACCTGGTGGATTGAATTGAAAAACCTGCCTGTTAATCAACCCGTTCGTTTTCAATATCTTGTAAATGGCGCGCTGCGCATTGCCGACCCGCTCAGCACCCTCGTACTCGATGCCGGCAATGATCCGTTTATCCCAGCCAGTACTTTTCCCAACCTGACGCCTTACCCAACCGGAAAAACAGGTGGCGCCGTTTCGGTGCTTCAAACCGCACAAACGCCCTTCAACTGGAGCGCAACCAATTATGCACGTCCGAAAAAAACAGATTTGGTCGTATATGAATTGTTGGCACGCGATTTTGTAGCCAACCACGACTACCAAACCATTTTGGACTCCCTTGACTATTTCCAACGCCTCGGCGTGACTGCCCTCGAATTAATGCCGGTAAATGAATTTGATGGCAACATCAGCTGGGGCTACAACCCAGCCTACCACAAGGCAACCGACAAGTATTATGGCTCACCGGAAGCACTGAAAATACTCATCGACGAATGCCACAAACGCAACATCGCGGTCATTTTTGATGTCGTCTTCAACCAGGCCTCCGGCTCCAGTCCGCTGGCACAACTGTACTGGAATGCGACCCTCAACCGCCCTGCCGCCGATAATCCCTGGTTAAATCCTACCGCAACCCACGATTTTAATGTTTTTAACGACTTTAACCACGAAAGTCAGGCCACCAAGGCTTATGTAAAAAACTGCCTCGCCCACCTGATTCAGGAATTCAAAGTCGATGGTTTCCGTTTCGACCTTTCCAAAGGCTTTACCCAAAAAGTAACCTTAGGCAATGTGAGCGCCTGGGGACAATATGACGCGACCCGCATCGCCATTTTGAAGGATTATGCCAACTTCATCTGGGCAAAAGACCCGACGAATTACGTCATCCTCGAACATTTTGCCGACAATACCGAAGAAAAAGAGCTCGCCGAATATGGTATGATGCTTTGGGGAAACATGCATGGTTCCTACAAAGACCTGGGTTTAGGCACTGCCGCCGGACAAAATGCCAGCGTGAGTGGTATTTCTTATAAAAACCGCAGCTGGACCGTTCCACACCTGATCGGGTACATGGAAAGCCACGACGAAGAGCGCATCATGGTCGATTTGAAAAACAGCGGCGCCGTAAATGGTGCTTATAATGTGAAAAACACGGCTACCGCAGTAAAACGGATCGCCATGCTCAATAATATTTTGTACACCATCCCTGGACCAAAAATGTTGTGGCAGTTTGGCGAATTGGGCTACGATTTTTCTATTAATCTTTGCGAAAACGGCTCTATCAGCACCAATTGCCGCACCAGTCCCAAACCCATCCGCTGGGATTATAACAACGATCCGGCAAGACGCTTTTTGTACGGGCGCACGGCAGGACTGCTCCAACTTCGCAAAAATTACGACGTTTTTGAAACGACGGATTTCCTGCTCAATGTAAGCACAGGCAAAATGCGTTCGGTGCGCCTCAACAGTCCGACCATGAATGTAGTAGCGGTTTCGAACATCTCCACGGCCCAGGAAACTGCCAATATTGTATTCCAACACACAGGTACCTGGTATGATTATTATACCGGAACCCCTTTTGAAGTAAGCGGTGCAAATGCCAACCTAACCTTAGAGCCGGGCGATTACCGCCTGTTCATCGATCAACTTATCCCATTTCCGGGCGATATCGTATTCCTCGACAGCAAAGAAGCGGCAGGGAAAGTGCAAAACATGCTCGTTTACCCAAATCCCGCAACCGATTTTGCATCAGTAGATTTTTCCTTGAATGACCAGGCATCCGTACAATTGGATGTGGTCGATTTGGCAGGAAAGCGCATCTTCAACGTTACCACCGATGCGCTCCCTGCGGGCGATTATCACTACGAACTGCGTACTGAAAATTGGGCTGCTGGCGTTTATTTTGTGACCCTACGCGACCCCGCCGGTGCGCGTGTAACTAAAAAATTGATCAAATAACCCTTCCCCAACAAACCGGTGGTGCCTGCTCGACAGGCCCGCCGGCCTTCCGTCTTGCCTCCCCTTGCGGGATTGCGGACGTCCTTATATAAAGGGGCGGACCATATAAAGTCTGCCCCTATTTTTTTATAAAATCACCCTTTCATGCGGATTTTATGGCTTTCGCCGGGGTTTGCTGCCCACGAACAGGATTTCAATTGCATTCCGCCTTTGCAGTTATTGGCAAAAGCGATGCAACGCGAGGGGGTAGAAATTTGCATCCTCACGTTGAGCTATCCATTTGATGCTGCATCCTATACCTGGCATGGCATTCCGGTGCAATCTTGCTATGGAAAAAACAAAAGCCGCTTTCGGTGGATTAATTGGTGGCGCATGCAGCGTTTTGCGCAAAAATTGCATGCAAAATCCCCCTTCGATGTGATCCACAGTTTTTGGTTGGGGCCATGCTCGTTGGTGGGACGGCATTTAGCGCGGCGCTGGGGCATTCCGCACTGGACCACCTTAATGGGTCAGGACGTTTTGCCCGAAAACCGCTATCGTTTTTTGTTAAAACCAAGGCATTGCCTAAACCTGATCGCACTGACCCATTTTCAAAACCAGATTTTTGAAAAAACCAACCACCTGAAAGCAGGGCAGGTGATCCCTTTTGGCATCGATCCACTCGAAATTCCCGAACAATTATCTAACAACCGTCCTATTGATATATTAGGCTGTGGTTCCTTTATTCCCCTGAAAAACTGGCCTCTTTGGTTGCAGACAGTAGCTTTATGTAAAAAAAGTAACCCAAATTTAAAGGCAGTACTCATTGGCGATGGCACACAACACGCTGAAATCGTGCAACTTGCACACCAGTTGGGATTGCAGGATACCGTCACTTTTACCGGCCATATCCCGCGCATCGAGGTGTTCCAATACATGCAGCAGTCCAAGGTTTTTCTGCACACGGCTCAATTTGAATCATTGGGTTATGTATTAGAAGAAGCACGCATGCAGGGTTGCCATCTGGTAAGCACACCTGTAGGTATTGCGCCCGAAATTGCGGCGTGCGCATCAACAGAAAATGAATTAAGCGCTTTGGTTTTAACATTATTGGCAAGACCTTTTAGGGAAGTTGAAATAAATTCATGGACGATTCAGGATACGGCAAGGGGGTATTTTGACTTGTATACTACCTAGATTTCCTCAACGGAAAAGCCTTCCCCGCATCTTCCGCTTTCACCGTCAAAAAAGGCACATCATTCCGAATACTCCCGCCGCCCATCACAACGCCCACTTGCTTTCCATCTGCCCGGTATATTTTAGTACCCACTGGGCAATTAAACCGATGATAGGCGCCCGGTAATAAAAATACCGAATTCGTCCAATTTCCCACCGTTCCTGGCTCATAGCCGATAAAGGTATATTTATGCGGTAAAATGCTGTTGTTATGCACCCGAAAGGAAATTAATTGTTGTTTATTTTGCTGCATTTCCACAACACCGGGTTGGGAGGCTATGCAATCGGTTAACATAAAGAGCAAAGCAAAAAAGAAAAGTTTCATGTGTATGAATGTTTATGATTTGAAATGATTGAATCTGTATAGCTTGCGATGCATTTGGGCAGGTCGCGCGTAGGGACAAGTCGCGACTTGTCCGTACCCATCCGCGATGTATCAGGGAAAGTCTCGACTTTCCCCTACTCTTTCCGGGCCTTGATCCGCCCTTCCGAATCCTCCGCCCCGCCGCTATTGCGATTTCGGGTTTTTAATTGCTGGTTGCCAAACTTCCAGCTGAAACTCACAGCCACATTCTGGCTTTCCCAGGTATTGCGCATGGAGCCGCGTACCGAGCCAAAATCAACCGATTGCGCCCAACGCTGGGTGTGAAACAAGTCATTCACACTGATTTTAAGGGAGGCCTTATCCTTCCACAGTGATTTTTTCGCGCCAATTGAAGCACTTGCAATGCCTTTGTTTTCAAAAACACCATCGCGGGTTGGAAATTGGGCCCAAAAAGAAGCCTCTAGGCCGTAGCCTTGTTTTAAGGTAAATTGTTGCGAAACATAACATCCGCCCCCGAAAGCGCCCGCGTTCAATTGCGCATCGGCCAACTGCGAACGAAACTGATTGTGCCAAACGCCCAGCCATACATACCCCTCCCACCAGGATTTAATGGGCAAGGGCAGGTTTACATTCAAACTAACATTATCCTGCTGGTTCAAATTTTGCGGTTGCGTGTAAGCCTGTATGCCCTCCTGCCGTGCAACCGTATTTACCAGGTTGGTGGTGCGGCTATACCCGAACGAAATACTGGCAGCATACCGATACGTGTAGGAAATTTCAGCAGCGTGGGTGTAAGCAGGACGCAAATAAGGGTTGCCACGCTCGCTCGTGTAAGGATCAATTTGCCATACAAACGGATTCATATCCTGGTAAGCAGGGCGACTCAAACGACGGTTGTACGAAAAGCCCAATTGATGATTCGGCTTCAAGTTGTATTGCAGGTACGCCGTAGGGAAAAGCCCCAGGTAAGTCGTATCTGGTTTGTTTAATTCGGCCCCGTATAAATCCGTCGATTTGCCTTTAACCTGGGTCCGTTCTGTGCGCAAACCTAATTGCCAATTAAGTTTTTGTCCTTGTTTGCCCACATTGGTATAAGCAGCGGCTATATTTTCCTGGTAATTAAATCGGTTACTTCGGCCCGCATCGGCTTGCGACTGCCCATTGGCGGTGCGTATACTTTGAATGGAATTGTCCGAATTTGTCCAGTTCAACTTCGCACCCGCTTCGATTTTTAAGCCATCTTTGCGCGTTTTGACATAATCCGTTTTTACCGACCAGATCGTAATATTAGAACCCAGGTCGCTAAACAATGCATCGCGGGAAAGTAATACACTTTCTGAATTAAAGTGCTGATTTTCAAGCGCATTGGATCCTTTACTGTGAAAGGTAATCCGATCTGCATCCACGGAAAGTTCATTGCCCAAAGTATCCGTATAGCGGTAATTTAAATTGTAATTTACGCGATCGTTATTATTGGGCGCAAGAATAGAACTATACAAAGTACTGTCTATCAAAGCACTGCCTTCATTAGAAATTTGAGTCACATTATCTTTACGGGAGATATTATTGTAAAAATTACCCAGCACCAAAACACCCAAGGTATGGCGTTCGTTGGCGAAGAAATCAGCCCCCGCTTTAAAAGATTTGGTGCCAAATTGTTCGATCAAAGGGTTTGTCTGCTCAAACAATTTACCTTCCGCATAGCGCGTAATTTGCTGTCCAATCGATTGGGCGCCATCTACCACATTGGCATTGCCGAAAAAATTGACCTTTCCGGGACGATAGTTCAAATTGAGTCCCGTACGCAAGCGCGCATGAATACTTTGCGTAATCCCCGCCGTTGCAACCCCGTTTACTCCTAAAGACTGGTTCTTTTTTAAGCGGATATTGATGATGCCCGAAACCCCTTCTGCATCGTATTTGGAAGATGGGCGCGTAATTAATTCTATTTTTGAAATACTTTCTCCTGGCAAACTTTGCAAAAAAGCCACCAATTGATCGCCTTCCAACTGGGTAGGCTTTCCGTCAATCAATACCCGCACACCCGCCTTTCCTTCCAGCATAACAGATCCTTGCGGAGTGACCACCACACCCGGCGAACGCTGCAACAATTCCAGCGCATTATTGCCTGCCGCCAACGTGGAGCCTTCCACATTGACCACTACTTTATCCAATTGCCGTTCAATGGTGGGTAATTTGGCGCTGATCGTAGCCTCTTTTAGTAAATTGTTGACAGAAAAAGTCATGGGTGGCGCCTCAATGGTCGCGCCTGCCTGCAACGTAATGGCCGCTGAATAAAGATCAGCGTATCCTAATAATTCCGCTTTGATCAGGTACCGACCGGCTTCTAAATTAGAAAATTGAAAACGGCCATCCGCTTCAGTCGCTGTGCCGGTTACGTAACTGCTATCAGCAGCGCGCAGGAGTTTCACAGTGGCATATTCGGCCGCTTCACCCGTGCTAAGGCGCAAGGAGCCTGTGATACTTTGGGCAAAAATGGAAATTTGTAAAAACAAAAAGACAAAAAGGAGGGTGTTTTGCTTGTGCATGGTCAACAGTTTTATTTGCGAATTGATACCGCAAAAGTGGGCTGACCAAGGCCCTCTAATCGCCGCAAAGCATGATTTGAGACCTGTGCTTGTAGGCTCGGATTATGATTTGAGACCCGCGTACTGACTCGGCGCGTTGCCCGTCAATTTCTTAAAAGCACGGTTAAACGTCGCTTTTGAGTTAAAACCCGACTCAAAAGCAACCCCCAGCAGCGAAAGATGCTGAAATTCGGGCAAATTTAGTTTTCGCTTCACTTCTTCCACCCGATACGTATTTACAAAATCATTAAAATTCTGCTGAAAACCATTATTCACCAAAAACGATAATTGCGAAGCATTTAATCCGATTTTTTCTGCCAAAACAGACAAGGTTAATTCCGGATCAAGCCAGGGACGCTCCATTTCCATAAATTGCGCTAATTGCGGATGATATTTTTCAACGGCTTCCGGCAACATCGTGAGTTTGCCCGTTGCATTACTGGTGGCCGGTTCCTGCGCTTGAACACTGCGTTGTTCCAATACCGCCAGTTGCACACTCGATTTTTGGGCAAAACTCCAACCCGTTACCGAAATATAATACAACAACAGCGCCCGCGTCAAATTGAGCCAATACCAGCCCGTGTACCAAAACTGAAACGCATGCCCCGCCACCGAAAACAATAAATCGAAGCCCAAATATGCCGAAAACGCCACCAAAAACAAGCGCAACCAATCGAGCGTAATTTTACCCGTGTTGGAATATTCCTGCTCAATCAGGTTCCGATAGGACTGAAAACGTCGGAAAGCATACGTTAAGTAAGCAATGGACGTAAGATAAAAACCAACTTGTTGCACCCACTGAATAACCCTACCCCAAAACGCTTCATCCAAAAATTGAAACTTGACCGCATCGGGTAACGACCAAATAGAAAAATGCACTACAAGATAAATTATCGGCAAGGCAAAATGTGCCCAATCCCATCGTTTCCAACTAAAATCACGATCCGTAAGTGCCTTGACATAAAGCAATATCAACGGACCATATAAAAATGGGTTGTCGAATGGAAAAAAGGTCAGGTCAAAACCATGCTCCCGCGCATAATCGTACACGCCCATGAAGCCAATAAAATGCTCAATCAGGGAGCAAGCCAGCTGAAACAGCAGGGCCGCCAAGAGTAAATCCGCCGTTTGTTTGCGACGAAGTCCCCGTACCAGCAACAAACCCGCCACCACCACGCCTTGCAGCATGGCAATCAGCAACAACATGGATCGTAGGTTGATGTTTAAATCCAACGTTTTTTAAATTTTAAATTTTATGATGGCGCGCCGCCCGCCACGCCTGCACCAACATCAATACCGCATCATAGTTCAACATACCCGCCTTTATTCCTTGCGCCTTCAAATACGAATCATACACTTGGTACCGCAAGCGCGGCGCAAACTCCTTGTATTGACTGTTTTGCTTGCGAATGGCTGCTTTATCGGCCAAAATACCTGCCGGAATGCTCGGTTTGAACGATTGTTCATATTCCTGCGGGTCACTTTGCCAACAAGCGTGCGATAAAGTACTCCAATAATCCAGTCGCGCACAATAAGCGATGTACACATTTGAATCTTCGGCACAGGCAATATAGGCGATAAAATTACATACCCCTTCGTCACAAAACCCATAACCATGGCTCATTTCATGGGCCATCGCGGGCAATTTCCGCAAAGGATGCAGGCCGCCTTCAATATTACCCTCGCCTACAAAAGGCCAATAAATACCCGAAGCGCCAAATTTGAACAGTGTACCGGCCGGATAAATAAACCGCCCTCGTACTCTTCCGCCCACAGGAAAACCTTGCTGGCTAAGCCATGCTTCCACCCTGACCCGAATCGTATCTTCCACCTGCACCGGCCAAAAACCTTGGCTATTTAACGCATTTGTATCATTTCCGACTAATATGGTACGCAAACTATCTAAAACACGCGTTTCTGTGCGTAATTCCTGCCATAAAACCCGCGTTTCAACCGGTTGCACATCCAAGCCAAGTTGCGTTTCAAAAGTAAGGCGGGCATAATTAAAACCCCAGAGCCAAAAGAAAAGACCGACCAATAAACCCGCAAATCCAGCCAAATGCACCAAGTAATACCCAACTTTTGTCCAAAAAGTTGCCATTTTGGGCCGCCACAGGTACAAACACAAGCCAAAAACACCTACCCCCAACCAAAACAGATAAAACACCGGAAAGGGCAAGCGACCCGTACTCCCATCCACAATGTACCGAACACCTTGAAACAGGCCACGGCTGTACCAATGCTCCACCCACGCTGGCGCTTGATGCGCTAAAATGTTGAGTAGCAAGGTTCCCAAACCAAAAAGAATACCCAGCACTGCACGAAAGCTACCGGAGCCGCGTTTAGGCATAACCAGACTTTTGGGAAAACGCCGAAACAAGTCTATTATAAGCTGCTTGTAATATGCCATTTAAAAAGTTAATTTGCCCATTTCACCTACCTTTACGGTCGGCACAGGCAACTTAAAAAGCCGTAAAACTACGCTGAAAGGATATGAATCCAGCATTAAAATCGATCCTACTATACATTCACCCTTTGCCCGAATCCATTTTAGAAGAAATAGATCTGTACTTCCAGGAGCAAACATTTCCTAAAAATCACTTACTATTAAAAGAAGGTCGCCCTTGCCAATACCTGTGGTTTATGGAAAAAGGGGCTGCCCGTTATTTTCACACTACCGAGGAGGGTAAAGAAGCCAATGTGTGGTTTTCCTTTGATCGGGATATTCTGGCTTCAGCCCCCAGTTTCGCGAACCAAAGCCCAACCCATGAAAGTATCCAATTGATGGAAGACAGTACTTTATTCGCAATTAGTTTCCACGATTTCCATCGTTTACTCCAAAAACACCACACTTTTGCCCTTTGGTACATCAAACTAATTGAAAAGTTTTACATCACCCAGATTGAAGACCGCATCGGTGACTTGCAGTTTCTTTCGGCAAAACAACGATACGAAAAACTCCTGCTCCTGTTTCCAGACATCAGCAATCGAGTAAGCCTTGGTCATATTGCATCGTATTTAAATATTACCCAGGAAACGCTCAGCCGAATCAGGGCAGGCAAAATGTAGTTTTTGATGTACATCAAAAGTATTTAAACGCAATACCCGAACCTTTGCAGCACGTTAAAATTTCGGCCACGCAAAAGTTCAACTCCATGCAGTTTCAAGCATTTTTATCCCAGTTTTTAGAGGCTTTTCTCGAAAATGCCCTCACATATGCCCTTTTCGCCTTCCCATTTTTCTTAGCCTTCTGGATTATCTGGAAAAAAAAGCTGCAATCGATTCGTATTCAGGAGGTAGAACGCGCCAATATCCATCATTTCAAACACGATTTACTGCATTCTACCAGTACGTTTATGGTATTTGCCGTCCTGGATGTGGTACTCGTTTATTTACAATCAAAAGGCTATACCAAGCTATACTACGACGTAAACCAATACGGCTGGATCTGGATGATCGTCAGTTTAGGGCTACTGCTGGTCCTCAACGATGCTTTCTTTTATTGGTCGCACCGCGCCATGCACCACCCTCGGCTATACAAATTTTTCCATCGGGTACACCATGAAAGCACCGACCCTTCGCCCCTCACCGCTTTTGCCTTTCACCCATCTGAAGCCGTGGTAGAGGCTGGCATGGCATTTATTTTGCCATTTGTCATGCCGTTACACTTGGGCGTCATCCTTACGTGGCAGGTCTTAGATATGCTCAATAACGTATTGGGCCACTTAGGCTATGAAGTTTACCCCAAAGGATGGACCAAAGCGCCCATACTTCGGCACATAACCACTTCTACCCATCACAACATGCACCATCAGCAGTTTAATGGCAATTATGCCCTGTATTTTACCTGGTGGGATATATGGATGGGCACCCAATTCAACGATTATGAAGCCCGCCATGAACAGATTTTTGAAAGAAAAAACATCTCCTCGACACCACTTGTAAATACAAACCCAAATGAGGCGCAAACCACTAAAAAAGCAACAATAACGGTAAATATTCAGCAGCAAGTGTATCATTTTGAAACAAACAGCCCGCAAACCATACTCCAAAGCGGTCTTGCTCAAAACATTCCCATGCCATTCTCTTGCCAAAAAGGATTGTGCGGCACTTGCAAAATGAAATGTATAGAAGGGCAGGTTACGATGAAAAGAAACCAGGCTCTTGGTGAACTCGAACTGAAGGCTGGCTATATTTTAACTTGCCAATCTTTACCGTTGACAGATAAGGTTGTGCTTCAGAAGGAGTGAGTGGATTAAATATAATCAACTCAAAATCAATTATTTATAAAAAAATATCGCATATCGCGATATGCGATATTCTACTTACTAAATAATTGCCCCCCGTTCCAACCTTTCCAAGCGATAAACCTCGTATTTTAGCATAATTACCCAAGTGTACAAATACCACAAAATAGCCGCTACCGTACAAAACGATAGCGGCTATTCGCAAACTCAAAGGGATGCATGTTCTACAAAAAACAAGTAAGCGTCAACCGCAAAGCACCAGTCCGAATGTGATGCCCGCCCTCCACAAAATCAAGGTTTTTATACAAATTCCGCAAGCCGTAATAATACCGCGCGTTGATTCGAAAACGATTGTCCCCACCTGAAACGCCAATCGCAGGACCATAATCTACCCCCGAAAAAGCATCATTCAAATCTACGGCACGGGTGGCAAAATTTACATTTTCATAATTACCCACAAACAACTCGCGGCTGTTGCGATCCAACACATGAAAATGGGTGCCGCAAAATCCGCCCAACTGAAAACGCACGGGCACGGTCTTCATCGGCTTGTATCCAACAAATACCCCTGTTTCAAAAGTGTTATAATAATAGGAATATGTGCGAATATCGGGCTGCTGCTCTGCCTGAAAATACGCCGCTCTGGCAGAGGCACCTTTCTGCGTGAATATGATTTCCTGGTTAAATTCAAATTTGTCCCCCATATTGATCAAAAAGGAACAACCTACCACGGCTCCCAGGCGACCAGATGCAGTTTCAAACATATCCGCGTGTAAAAAGGAGTAGTTGGTTCCCGCAGTAAACCCCAATTTATACCCTTGGGCATGGCCGGTAACCAGTACAAATACAACAAAAAACAGCAGGAAAGCAAAAGATCTTACGTTCATGGGAAAACGAATAATGATTTGAAATTTTGTGGTGGATTAAAAATACGGTGAAACAAAATGCCAAATTATTGTAACTAATTTAACGCTTGCTCCAAATGAAGTTGTAATGCATAAACAACTAAAACTACGCCAACAAATTTATATTTTTCCGTTTTTATGACCTAAAACCACCTTTAAAATCATAACAAACTAATCATCAAGCAATTACAACAAAAAAAGACACCAATAAACCCTGCCAATTCTGGTCTTTTGCTCTTTTGCGACACTATTCCATCCCTTATTTACCCACGCCCTGCCAAGCGCTGATGCCGCGCCTGCAATACGGCCTCCACCTCGCTGAGCGCCACGCCTTTAGCCGCCAACAACACTAAAAAATGAAACATCAAATCGGCCGATTCATCCACAAATTTGTCCTGCTGGTTACCTAAAGCCTCGATCACCGTCTCTACAGCCTCTTCTCCTACTTTTTGGGCCATTTTCGCAATGCCCGCTGCCCGTAACCGCGCCGTGTAGGAGGTCGCCGGGTCGGCCTGCGAACGTTCGGCGATGATTACTTCCAGCGTTTTCAAAAAAGGCTGCCCGCTGTTGCGTTCCCCCCAGCACGTATCCGCACCCGTATGGCACACCGGACCGGCCGGAATGGCCTTTACCAGCAACGCATCACCATCGCAATCTACCAGGATGTCTACCAATTGAAGGGCATTACCCGAAGTTTCGCCTTTTTGCCACAAACGCTGTTTCGAGCGACTGTAAAATGTAACCAACTGTGTCGTGCGCGTGGCTTCCAATGCCTCGGCATTCATATATCCCAACATCAGGACTGCACCGCTTTGGGCATCTTGTACCACCGCCGGCACCAACCCATCGGGCATTTTATCAAAATCAATCGTTTCCATCTATTGGTTTTGTCGCACAGGAATGCCATGCGCGTTTAAAAAATGTTTGAGCGCCGGGATTTTAATCTCCCCAAAATGAAAAACACTGGCCGCCAATGCTGCATCCGCCCCGCCTTGCACAAATACATCCGCAAAATGGTGCATCGTACCCGCCCCGCCCGATGCAATCAAAGGAATCGTAATAGCCTCCGAAACCGCCCTTGTAAGTTCCAATGCAAAGCCGTCTTTCGTACCATCCTGCGCCATCGAGGTCAACAAAATTTCACCCGCGCCGCGTTCAGCCGCCTCTATTGCCCAGTCGATTACTTTACGATCGGTAGCAATTCGGCCGCCGTTTAAATAAGCATACCATTGTCCATCTACCTCAACATTTGCATCAATCGCAACTACAATGCATTGATTTCCAAATTCTTGCGCAAGTTCGTTTATCAATTCCGGACGTTTTAACGCCGCCGAGTTGATGCTTACTTTATCCGCACCTGCCCGCAGCAAGGCTTCCACCGCTGCAATAGAATCAATGCCGCCGCCCACGGTAAACGGAATATCCAATACCTTGGCTGTCCGCAAAATCAAATCGGCGAAGGTATTGCGCGCCTCCACTGTGGCCGTGATGTCCAGCAATACCAATTCATCTGCACCCTGCCTGGCATACAACTCCGCCAACACCACCGGATCGCCCGCAAACCGAAGTTGCTCAAATTGAATGCCCTTTACTGTTTGGCCATTTTTGATGTCCAAACAAGGAATGATTCGTTTTGCCAACATATCACACTTTGGTGCTGATTCGGAAATACTGCAACGGAATTTGTCCTTCAAAAAAGGCTTTTCCCACAATGGCGCCATCACAACCCATGGTCGTCAACTCCTCCAAATCGGCCACATCGCGAATACCGCCACTCGCAACCAATTCAATATCAGGGAAATGTAAAATAATATCTTTATACAAATCAATGGCCGGACCAGAAAGTTCGCCATCGCGCTCAATGTCTGTCACCGATATTTGACGAATACCCAAAGCGTGCATTTGGCGGATAAAATCAAACAAGGCAACTTCTGTTTGCTCCCTCCAGCCATGCACTGCCACTTTTCGATCGCGCACGTCCGCACCCACCAGGAATTTATCCGGACCAAATTTCTCTACCCAGGCCCCAAATTCATCCTGTGCCAATACGGCCACGCTACCTACTGAAAACAAAGCCGCGCCAGCATCCCAAACTTGCTTTAAAGCAGGAATAGAACGCAACCCACCGCCATAATCGATTTCAAGCCGGGTGCGGGCAGCCACTTTTTCCAATATTTTCAAATTGGAAGGCACGCCCGAACGCGCACCATCCAAATCGACCATGTGCAAACGCCGAATGCCCGATTCTTCCAGCTGTTGCGCCAATTCAAACGGATCGGCCGGATAAACTGTTTTTTGATCAAAATCACCTTGCCGCAAACGCACCAACTGGCCGTCCAGCAAATCAAAAGAGGGAATAATATTCATTTCGTTATATATGTTTCATGCTGTTAACCAAACAAAAAATTCTGTAAAACGCGCTGCCCCACTGCCCCCGACTTTTCCGGATGAAACTGCACCGCGTAAAAATTATCCCACGCCAAAGCCGCACTAAAAGGCAACAAATAATCCGTCGAACCCACCGTACTTGCCCCCTCTGTTGCATAATAGCTGTGCACAAAATAAAAATAAGCATCCGATGCGACTCCCTCAAATAAAAGCCCCGACCTGGTTGTTAAGGTATTCCAACCCATATGCGGCACCTTTTGGCCTCCACAAGGCACAAACTTACGCACCGAATTCGGCAAAATCCCCATACAATCGGTGTCGCCTTCTTCCGAATGTGTGCAAAATAACTGCAATCCCAAACAAATACCCAATACGGGCTGTTTTAATCCACGAATTACGTCATCCAATCCGGCTGCTTTCAAATACGCCATCGCCGGTTTGGCCGCACCAACACCCGGAAAAATCACCCGATCAGCCCCGCGAATCGTGGCCGGATCATCTGACCATACCGCCCGAACCCCTAAACGATCCAAGGCATATTGCACAGACTGAACATTGCCCGCGTTGTATTTTATAATCACAACTTCCATCATTTTCCTACAAAACACCTTTGGTACTGGGTAAAACCAAACGATCCGCATCGCGCCGCAAGGCCATTTTTAATGCCCGGGCAAACGCCTTGAAAATCGCCTCTATTTTGTGGTGCTCATTTTGCCCTTCCACCTTTATGTTCAAATTGCAACGCGCCGCATCCGAAAAGGATTTAAAAAAGTGAAAAAACAACTCGGTAGGCAAGTCCCCTATTTTTTCCCGCTGAAAATCGGCATTCCAAACCAACCAGGGCCGACCGCCAAAATCAACGGCTACCTGTGCCAAAGCATCATCCATGGGCAGCAACATGTCAAATCCATAGCGTTCCATCCCGCGCTTATCGGCTAGGGCTTTAGCAAAGGCTTCCCCCAGTGTGATGGCGGTATCTTCCACCGTATGGTGTTCGTCTATGTGCAAATCCCCTTTTGCATTTATATTTAAATCCATACCGCCATGCCGCGCAACTTGTTCCAACATATGGTCAAAAAAGCCGATTCCGGTCGATATTACACTATTTCCAGCCCCGTCAAGGTTCAAATCTACCACAATATCCGTTTCTTTGGTAAAACGCCGGTGCTGCACTTTCCGCGGCGGCAATTTCAGATAGGTATAGATATCCCGCCAATCCTGCGCAATCAAATCAATAATATCAGCATATGGTGTTGGGTCATATTGGGTGCGCGACTCTTCTGGCATGGCTGATTCTTGTGCTGCCACAGCCTGTTTCCCCTGTATGTTGTTTAAAAAAATGGCCCGGGCACCCAGATTTTTGGCCAACTGCACATCGGTTAATCGATCGCCAATCACATAGGAGTTGGCAAGATCGTAATCCCCATTTAAATAAGCACCCAACATGCCGGTTCCCGGTTTTCGGGTAAGCAACTGTTCGTGTGGGTAAGAACGATCAATATGCACAGCGTCAAAAACAACACCCTCATTTTCAAATACTTGCATCATTTTTTCATGCGCAGGCCAAAAGGTAGATTCCTGAAATGTTGCCGTACCCAAGCCATCCTGGTTGGTAACCATGACCAATCGATAATCCAGTTCGCGAGCAATACGCGCCAATTGCGTGATTACATAAGGCAAAAATTCCAGTTTTTCGAGACTGTCAACTTGCTGGTCGGGTTGTGGCTCCACAATCAGGGTGCCATCCCGGTCAATAAAAAGGATCCGTTGCATGTTTAAGCGGTTGTTTCGTATGATTTGAGTGCGGTTAGTAGTTTTTCATGGGCTGCTGCATCTCCAACCGTGATGCGCAAACAGTTTTCACACAAAGGCTCTTTGCTCCGATTGCGCACCACAATACCCTGCGCACACAAATACGCATAAATGGCATCCGCATTGCGCACCTGCACCAATAAAAAATTGGCCGCGCTCGGGTACACGTGTGTTACGCACGGGAGCGCCTGTAAAGCTATTGCCAAGTCTAACCGCGCAGCAATTAGTTGATTTACCTGCTCGCGAACTACACTCGACTGCCCCAAAGCAGCCTGCACCAATCCTAAGGTGGCACTGTTCACATTATAAGGATATTTGATTTTATCCAAAATCTGAACCACCATTGCATTGGAAAAAGCCATACCCAAGCGCAATCCCGCCAGCCCCCAGGCCTTTGAAAAGGTTTGCAACACCACTAAATTCGGGTATTTTTCTATCAAATCACAATAAGAGGCCTCCCCTGAGAAATCCAGGTACGCCTCGTCGACCACCACAATCCCCCGAAATCCATCCAACAGAGCGCAGACCTTTTCCCTCGGAAAACAGTTGCCACTCGGATTATTCGGACTGCATAAAAAAAGCAATTTGTGCCGCGCATCGGTTCGCTCCAGAATAGCCTCCACATCGGGTGTAAAATCGGGTAACAAGGGGATTTTTAATACACCTGCTCCCTGTATCGCCGCCTGGACGCCATACATGCCATAGGTAGGCGGCAAAATGACGATATAATCCTTGTCCGGGATGCAAAAAGCGCGTATCAACAAATCAATGGCCTCATCCGACCCATTCCCCAAAAATATCTGATCGGCTTGTACACCGCGTTGTATAGCCAGCAATTGCTTCAACGCAAGCTGATGCGGATCGGGATACCGATGGTAATTGCCCGGGATAGGCGCACCCAAACTGTTTTCATTGGCATCCAAAAACAGGTGGTCCGCAATTTGATCTCCGCCCAATTGAAATTCATCCCGCGCAGAGGCGTAGGGCTTTAAAGCCAAAATATTGGGCCGAACCAATGGCGCAATCCTGTTTTTGATAAAATCTGTACCTTTTCCGTCCATTATTTTAAAATTTTGCGGCCAATCGAATCGAAACAGCCCGGGCATGTGCCTCCAGGCCCTCGGCACGCGCCATGGTTTCCACCACCGGACCTAAGGCCTGCAACCCGACTTCCGAAATTTGTTGAAAGGTGATTTTTTTCACAAAACTATCCAGCGCAACGCCCCCCGATACACGAGCATACCCCCCTGTGGGCAAGGTGTGGTTGGTGCCCGATGCGTAATCGCCCGCGCTCTCAGGCGTGTAAGGGCCGATAAACACCGAACCCGCATTGATTACCACACCTGCAAGGTGCTCAGCATCAGTAGTTTGTATGATTAAATGTTCCGGTGCATAAGCATTGATCCAAAGCATGGCTTCTTCCATGGAGTGCACCAAAAGCGCCTTGCTTTGCGCCAAAGCCTGGGCAGCGAACGATTTCCTGGGCAGTTTTTCTAGTTGATCAGCCAATTCGACGGCAACTTTTTGCAGTAAATCGGCGCTATCGCTCAACAGCAACACCTGACTATCCGCCCCATGTTCTGCCTGACTCAATAAATCGGCCGCTACATACGCCGGATTGGCCCCTGCATCTGCCAAAACAGCCACTTCCGAAGGCCCGGCAGGCATATCAATGGCGATCCCGTCCAAACTGACCATTTGTTTGGCTACCGTCACCCACAAATTACCCGGTCCGAAAATTTTCCATACCCTGGGTACACTTACTGTTCCATAAGCCATCGCACCAATGGCTTGCACGCCGCCAATTTTAAACACCCGCCGAATACCACACAAATTCGCCGCAAACAATACAGCAGGATGTATTTTTCCATCCGCTTGCGGCGGCGTGCACAAAACAACCTCTTTACAACCCGCCAATTGTGCTGGCACGCCCAACATCAAAACCGTTGAAAATAAAGGCGCTGTGCCCCCGGGAATGTACAAACCCACTCGTTCAATCGGCACCGTTTTGCGCCAGCATAATACCCCTGGCTGGGTTTCTACGGGCGCTTCCTGAACCAGTTGCGCAACGTGAAATCGTTTTATATTGGAATATGCCTGCAAAATCGCAGACTTTAAATCATCTGGCAATTGCTGTTCCGCCCAACTAAAATCATCGGAACTTGCCTCCAGCACATCTGGCACAAAACCATCAAATTGCAAGGCAAAACGCCGTACCGCAGCATCACCCTCCAATTTAATCGCATCCAACATCGCAAGGACCTTGGCACGCTGGGCTGTCGTATCCACCGTTGGTCGCGCCAACAAACTTACAGCCTGCATAAAATCGGGATAATCAATTTGTTGCATCATAAAATCATACGTTCAAGCGGCGCGACCAGAATGCCCTGGGCACCCGCCATTTTTAGTTGTTCTAAAACATCCCAGAAAATTTCCTCGCGTACTACGCTGTGCAAACTGCTCCAGCCCGGTTCTGCGAGGGGCAACACGGTAGGGCTCTTCATACCTGGCAACAAGCGAATGATAGCCTCCAGTTGATCGTTGGGCGCATTTAACAGAATATAACGGTGTTGCTTGGCATTGCGATTGGCTTGAACCCGAAACAGCAGGCGGTTTAAAATCTCCTGTTTTTCAGGTAGCATTCCCGGATTGGCAATGATCACGGCCTCTGATTCGAGCACGGTAGCAACTTCCCGTAACCCATTGGCTAACAAGGTACTACCTGTACTTACAATATCAAAAATGGCATCCGCAAGCCCCAAAGAAGGCGCAATTTCTACCGCGCCGCTGATTTCATGTACGGTCGCTGTAATTTGGTTTGTTTTTAAAAAATCCTCCAAAATCCGAACATAACTGGTCGCTACCCGCATGCCTTGCAAACTTTGATACCCTTCAAATGGGGTATTTTTGGGAAATGCGATGCACAAGCGGCATTTCCCAAAGCCCAATCGCTCCACGATAGAAACTGTCGGGCGTTTCTCAAGTACTACATTTTCGCCTACAATACCGGCATCCACAACCCCCTCCTCCACATATTCCGGAATATCATCGTCGCGCAAAAAAATGATCTCCAGCGGAAAGTTGGCAGCTTCCGCACGCAATACCCGATGTGGATTGTTGCTCAGCCGAATACCGGCGTCTTTTAACAACCCCACAGATTCTTCAAACAAACGGCCTGATTTTTGAATGGCAATTCGAAGCATAAATGTTGATTTCTAAATTGGTGATGAGTTTGGATAAAAACAAAACGGGCTTGTCGGTAAATTCGACAAGCCCGTTTTGCGGCAACATCTGTTTTCAGATGATATGCAAATCAGCAACGCTTGCCAGGAGGCAATCCGTGATGATGATGCAGTACCACTGAAAATAAATTAAGCATGGCGCAAAGATAAGCGAACTTAACTGTAATAGTCAAGCAGTACGTTGTCATAAAAACCTGACATGTTGCTTAAAGGTCAAGTATTCATGATCTAGTAGCTACGTATGTGAAAATGTCAGCCACTGTCTTTTTATTTGTTTTTGCGGCCCAAAATCCATCGAACCATTGTACCATTGTACCGTTTTTCTCCCAAAGCGGTACGCTCCCTACCAATTTAAACCTTTTTATTACCAAAAGTGCACGATTGCTTAATCCAACTTTTACAAAACAAAAATGCAACCTATCTGTAAATGTGTATTATTTCTGACGTTTGTATTGACTACGCATACATTCTCAGAACTTCATGCGGCGAATAAAAATATCCCCAAATTTAACACAACTAAAGAAAATACACATACGACACCATTTACGGTATCGTTGCAACAGCAATTGACCAAAGGGCTTGATTCGCTTCAAATATTTTGCACGATCACTGCCAACAAAGCATTTAGCGCTTCGAATACGTTAAAAATACAAATTGCCCTGGAGGAAGATCGGTTTCTATTGCTTCCCAGCAACAACCTAAATCGCGTACATGCCCGCATACGTACCCGCCTCACGACCAAAAATTTACCGATCCAATGGGCCGATCAAGAAAAATATGCGCTCGATTTCAGTATGCCGCTCCCACGAAATCTTGAAAATAAAGGCCGACTGTTTATGCGTGCATCTTTATGGTCTTCCGATCAGGATACGTTACTACTTTCTACCACCAGGTTGATTGAGGTTCCTTATGATCTGATTGCGGAAGGCGTACAAGGCCTTGAACTTTTGAATTGTGCTACTGACCTTGAGCCCGTTTTGATTTTTAAAAATGCGGGCGTTATAACGCTTTCTTCATGTATAATTTCTTACAAGTTTGACCAAAACAACAGCCAAACCATCGAATGGACCGGCGAACTTAAACCAGGCCATTCTACCATTGTAAACCTGCCCGCTACCACGCTCAGCAAGGGTAAACACCGTTTTCAATTTTCCCTTTCAAACCCAAATGGTCAGAAAGAATTCGTCCTCGACAATAATTCCTATAAAATAGCCGGATTTTACATGGTGGAATCCATCGCGGCTCCATTCAACTTGAATTTTCAATCGGCCAGCAGGACCGATCGGAATACACCTTTTATCCTCCACAATACGCATCCAAATGAACTAAAATGGAGTTTTAAAAACAGTGTCAGCAGCTTTGGCAAGGCGAGTAAGTCCTTGTCACTCAGCCTACTCCATACCCCTCCTGGTGTCCAAAACGAACTGATCTTGCCCATTAAAAACCTCGACCAATTAAATCGGCCACAACTACGTTTCAATTACGCCTATTTCCAGCAAAACCATGGCAACGAGGATCAATTGGAAGTGATGATTTCCACCGATTGTGGTACAAGCTGGCGTTCTATTTGGTCCAAACAAGGCAGCAACCTCGCAACCGCATTTCCAGCAGCACAATTCAAAACACCCGGTAGAAAGGACTGGAAAAACATCCGATATGACTTGTTTGAAGTAGCCAAACAATCAGAAATGCTGTTAAAGTTTGTATTTACCAGTGATGCCGGCAATGCTTTTTTCCTGGACGATATCAACATTAGCAGTGATACTTCTGCCATACAAACCGAATTGGTACTGGCCCCCAATCCCTGTAACGGCATCGCCCAGTTTACCATCAACAATGCGTTTAATGAAGAATATACGTTAAAAGTCCTGAATACGGCAGGACAAATCGTTTTTGTAGAACTGATTGATGTAAGCAGCAATACCTTCACGGATACCATCAATTTGCTACACCTGCCCAGTGGTGTTTACCCGGTAGCCCTTTACAACAAATCCGGCCTGATTGGAAAACCCAAACAATTGGTCGTCCTAAAACCATAAATACCTGATTTTTAACCCAACACAATTCGTTTTACCTTTTTTTCATGCCGCGCAAAAAAGAAAAGCCGCCATCCCGAATCATTCGGAATAGCGGCTTTGTATTTTGAAGAGATCGAATCCCTTAAATATCGTCTTCTACCAGAACTTCTTCTTGCTTCTCCTTGAACGGACGGCCCGAACCTGTTACCTGCAAGCGATCGTACTCGCGCAAACCTGTACCTGCCGGGATTTTCTTGCCGACAATTACGTTCTCTTTCAAACCCATCAAGTGGTCTTTCTTCGCTGCAATTGCTGCGGTAGAAAGTACTTTCGTGGTTTCCTGGAACGAAGCCGCAGAAATCCAAGACTCAGTACCCAACGACGCTTTAGTAATACCCAACAACATCGAAACAGCCGTAGCAGGCAATGCATCGCGGTATTCCACTAATTTTTTGTCGTTGCGCTTCAAGTAGGAGTTTTCCTCCCGCACCTGACGCAAAGTTACCAATGCACCCGCTTTCAACTTCGCACTATCGCCTGGATCGGTGATAAATTTCTTGTCAAAAATCCAGTCATTATAATCGATAAATTCATTGCGTTCAACTGGTTCGCCTTCCAAAAAGTGCGTATCACCCTGGTCTTTAATTTCCAAACGACGCAACATCTGACGTACAATTACCTCAATATGCTTGTCATTGATATTGATACCCTGTGAACGATAAACCTCCTGCACACCATTTACCAAATAGTAAGATGCTGCAAACGGGCCTCTGATCGCCAAAATATCCTTCACCGCAATGGTTCCCTCTGTCAATGCCGTACCTGAGCGTACAAAGTCACCATCCTGCATCAGTACGTGTTTCGTCAACGGAATCATGTACTTGCGTTTCTGGCCGTCTTTTGCCTCGATCATACATTCGCGGTTACCACGCTTGATGGATCCAAAGGTGATCACACCATCAATCTCCGCAACAATAGCAGGATTGGATGGGTTACGTGCTTCAAATAACTCCGTAACACGTGGCAGACCACCGGTGATATCCGCAATTTTACCCAATTTACGCGGGATCTTCACAATTTGCTGACCAGATTTCACTTGCTCATCATCGTCAACGGTGATGTAAGCACCTACTGGCAGCGAGTATTGTTTCAATTCCTCGCCTGTTTTCGAATCTACAATCGAAATAGAAGGAATCTTACGCTTGTTCTTAGATTCAATTACTACTTTCTCGGCAAAACCGGTCTGGTCGTCGCGTTCCATCCGGAAGTTAACACCCTCTTCAAGATTGTTGTACCGTACCGCTCCGAGGAACTCGCTCACAATCACGGCGTTAAATGGATCCCATTCGCAAATCTTGTCACCGCGTTGTACATCCTGGCCTTCCACCACAAAGAGGAAAGAGCCGTATTGGATGTAGTTATTCGCTGTAACACGACCTGTTTTTGGATCAATAATCCGCAATTCACCGGTACGAGAAACTACTACGCGCAACGTGTTACCGTTTGCGTCCGTTCCTTCTACCGTTTTGATGGAGTCAAATTCTACTCGGCCCGGGTTTTTCGCAACCAATTGGTTTTCTGTTTGGCCGATTACCGCCGTACCACCCGTGTGGAAGGTACGCAGGGTCAACTGGGTACCAGGCTCACCAATGGATTGGGCAGCAATGATACCTGTGGCATCGCCCATTTCCGCAATCCGGCCGGAGGCCAGGTTTTTACCATAACATTTTGCGCAAACACCGTGACGGCTTTCGCAAGTCAATACAGAACGGATGGTTACTGTTTCAATTTGTGCATCATCAATTGCACCAGCCAATTTATCCGTGATGTATTCACCGGCAGCTACCATCATTTCTTCAGTATCCGGGTGGGTAATATCATGCAAGCTGTAACGACCTTTAATCCGGTCGCGCAAGTTTTGAATGATTTTATCCCCTTCTTTCAACGCTGTTGTATCAATACCACGCAAGGTGTTGCAATCCACTTCACGAATTACCACGTCTTGTGCAACGTCTACCAAACGACGAGTCAAGTAACCCGCATCAGCCGTTTTCAACGCGGTATCCGCCAAACCTTTACGCGCACCGTGGGTAGAGATAAAGAATTCCTGAACCGACAAGCCTTCCAAGAAGTTCGACAAGATCGGGTTCTCAATGATCGCACCACCGGTGTCACCACTCTTACGTGGTTTCGCCATCAGTCCGCGCAATCCGCACAACTGCTTGATCTGCTGTTTCGAACCACGCGCACCAGAATCAAGCATCATAAATACAGAGTTAAAGCCCTGTTTGTGCGTGCTCAATTCTTTCATCAATTGATCCGTGATTTTGCTATCCGCATATGTCCACTTATCAATGATCTGGTTGTATCGTTCGTTGTAGGTGATCAAACCCATATTGTAGTTATCCCACACCTCATCTACTTCTATCTGAGCTGCTGCCAAAGCGGTTTTCTTCAAGGTAGGGATGATCAAATCTCCTAAGTTAAAGGACAAACCTGCTTTAAACGCCCAACCGAAACCAAGTTCTTTGATATTATCCAAAAACTCAGCCGTCGTTTTGAAACTGGTATTGTTGATGATTTCACCAATGATCAGTTTCAGGTTACGTTTCGTCAACAACTCATTGATAAACGGAATGCCTGCTGGAACCGCCTGGTTGAACAACACGCGACCAACCGTCGTTTTTAAACGCGCAGTTCGGATGCTACCATCCGCTTCCGGTTTCAAAATGCGGCATTCAATGGTTGCATGCAAGTCTAATTGACCTTCATTGTAAGCAATTTGCACTTCTTCTGGCGAATAGAAACGACGACCTTCGCCGCGTACTGGATTCTCCGGAATGCTCTGGCGCTCTTTTGTCAGGTAGTACAAGCCCAATACCATGTCCTGTGAAGGCAGGGTGATCGGCGAACCGTCCTGTGGATTGAGCATATTGTGGCTCGAAAGCATCAAAACCTGTGCCTCCAGGATCGCAGCATGGCTCAATGGTACGTGTACCGCCATCTGGTCACCGTCAAAGTCGGCGTTAAATGCCGTACAAACCAGCGGATGCAACTGTATCGCTTTACCCTCAATCAAGCGTGGCTGGAATGCCTGGATAGACAAACGGTGCAACGTTGGTGCACGGTTGAGCATCACAGGGTGACCGCGCAAGATGTTTTCCAGGATTTCCCAGATCACCTGATCCTTGCGATCTACCAGTTTTTTGGCCGATTTTACGGTTTTAACAATACCCCGCTCAATCAATTTACGAATAATAAACGGCTTGAACAATTCCGCAGCCATGGCTTTTGGAATACCGCATTCATGCAGCTTCATGGTTGGACCTACTACGATTACCGAACGACCAGAGTAGTCGACACGTTTACCAAGCAGGTTCTGACGGAAACGACCTTGTTTACCTTTCAGAATATCAGACAATGATTTCAGGGCACGACCACCTTCCGCTTTTACCGCGTTGGATTTACGGGAGTTGTCGAACAGTGAATCCACTGCTTCCTGCAACATCCGTTTTTCATTCCGCAAAATCACCTCTGGCGCTTTGATCTCCAACAAACGCTTCAAACGGTTGTTACGGATAATCACACGACGGTACAAATCGTTCAAATCAGAAGAGGCAAAACGACCGCCATCCAACGGCACCAAGGGGCGCAATTCGGGTGGTACAACGGGCAAATACTGGATTACCGTCCACTCTGGACGCTGACCAGCACTTTCCAAACCTTCACGGAAAGCTTCTACCACGCGCAAACGTTTGTTCGCTTCGGTTTTCTTTGCCTGACTGGTTTCATTGTGCGATTCATGGCGCAGTTGAGCCGACAAATCATCGAGGTTCAAAATGCTCAACAAGGAGTGTACCGCTTCGGCACCCATTTTGGCAATGAACTTGTCAGGATTGGTATCATCCAACTGCTGGTTTTCTTTCGGAAGGGTATCGAGGATCTCGAGGTACTCTTCTTCCGTCAGCAAATCCATTTTGCTCAGACCTTCTTCGCCTTTGATACCAGCTTGAATTACGACATAGCGCTCATAATAAACGATCGCCTCCAATTTCTTGGATGAAGTTCCCAGGATGTAACCAATTTTGTTGGGCAAACTTTTGAAGAACCAAATATGCACAACAGGCACCACGAGACGAATATGTCCCATGCGCTCCCGACGAACCTTTTTTTCGGTCACTTCTACCCCGCAACGGTCACAAACGATCCCTTTGTAGCGAATCCGTTTGTACTTGCCGCAATAGCACTCATAGTCCTTAACAGGACCGAAAATCCGCTCACAGAACAAACCATCGCGTTCGGGTTTGTATGAACGGTAATTGATCGTTTCTGGCTTGAGTACCTCACCATAGCTACGCTCCAGAATTTCGTCCGGGCTTGCGAGTGCAATGATGATCGTGCTGAAAGCCTGATCGGTTTTGTTGCTTTTCTTTTTGAATGGCATATTTCTAAATGTGGTAATATGCTTGAAAATCAATATGTTGAAATATCACTCCAGCAAATTTTAGCAATTGAACATGGCTCATTTCGCCAAATTTGCTTTTCAAGAATGCTTTTTAATAAACTTGTACAACCAACTGTACCGGAAAAAATGCGTTGTATTCAAAAAGTGCTTTCGCGTCGGGACACCCACATAGGCACCCAATTCTGATCGAGAAAACTCCTTTCCTTCGAGGCATACTTTTTTGAAAAGCAAGGCGATTCCACCCGTTTTTTCAGAGGGCAAATGCCAAATTGGCAAGGCAGCATCTTTGGAAACCACATTGTTATAATGCGGCGCCGTCCAGATTCTTTTGATAAATGCATCCAGCGAACCAAATTTGCCTATTTTGAAGTAACAATAACTCAAAAAATGCGCTTCTTCATTCAACTTAGGAAGCCCTTTTTCAAACCGTTGTAACATCGCCTGCCAAATCCTGGGCGCCATCGCATTTAACTGCTCTACCACACTATAACTTGCTGCAAGGATTTCACCACCGTAATAAATTGGGTTAAAACCAGGGTCTTTTCCATCTAATTCGGTGTAAATCTGCCGCATACCTTCCCGGGTTACGCCATTTATAACATGGCCATCCGCATAAGACATGGGCAAAGCAAGCAAGCCTTCTTTCTGTAATTGCGCAAATAATGCATCGAGCGGCTGATTGATTAAACAATCGGAATCCAATACGATGAAATCATCTGCATGGTTGTATTTCGTTTCAATGAACTGCAAAATATCAAAAATGTAAAACTGATTGCGCCACTTTCCAAAATAACCAGGCGGTGTTTGCCAGGTCAGCGGAAGTACAATCAACTCCACGTTTTTCGATTTCAAAAAATTCGCCAAATCCAAACCATCCACTTCCGGCAATTGGTCCCAATCTTTATTGGAAAACAAAATATGCCTGCGATCAGGATTGAATCGGGTACTTAAAGCATAAAAAAGGGCTATACACCGCCAATAAATCAATTGAAATGCTGGCAAATGCGATTGTTTCCCTACCTGCGGATACTCCGAACTTTCGTCCGGATTGTCCAAATAAATCCAGGTACAGATATAATCCATCCTTTTAGCGCTTTAGTATCCAAAAATTGGCATCATCCAGGATCAATTTCAAGCCTGTTTCTTCCAGAATTTCCCTGCATTCGGCTACTTCTTCTTTCGATAAAATATCCTTGTGCGGGTGTACTTCCATAAAAACGGTGTGCAATTGCTCCAACCAGGTTTTATTATCGCGCAAAAACTGCAACTCACCGCCTTCAATATCCATTACTAAGGTATCGAATTGTAGATCGTGTGTTTGTTCCAACGCTTTAATAGACTTTCCGGGAACTTCAATTTGGGTAGAAGATGCCCGACGGTTGCTGCTCATTAAAATGGTACGACCAATAAAAAATGGATTGCTTTTCTGCTCCGACACCATACAGTGTTCGATTTGAAAACCGCTACCATTGTGTTCCCGATTCCTTTCAATAAATTGGATCAGATTCGGGTTGGCCTCCACTACAACGTGCCGCTCAGGATGCGTAAGCAATTTATTGGTCACACAGGATACAACCCCCAAACATGCCCCCAGTTCCAATACCGTCGCTTCCGGATTCAAGTATTGTTTTAGATAACGCCGTTCCTGTTTTTCATAAAAATTGATCGGAAACTGCCCTCTAAACTTGATGTCCGTTACTTCCCTTGGAATCAGCAATTCCACACCTTCCGTTTTGTACTTATTGCCCATCAGGGTAAAATACACCCCAGCCAACCAAAGTTTTGTGTTGAATTTCAACAAGTTAAACCTTTGTCGAAGGCTTGGAACGGTCGTTGTGCTCATTGCTTTTTCCTATTGAAAATGTGGAGCACAACCGTTACATGTTATGCTCCACACTTCAGTGCGTTTATTCAAATTTTACATCTAAGGCCAAACCGCGCAATTCGTGTACCAATACGTTGAAGGATTCCGGAATGTTTGGTTCTGGCAAATTATCTCCTTTAACGATTGCTTCGTACGCTTTTGCACGACCTTGAATATCATCCGATTTCACGGTCAACAATTCTTGCAGGATATTCGATGCGCCGTATGCCTCAAGTGCCCAAACCTCCATCTCACCAAAACGCTGACCACCAAACTGGGCTTTACCACCCAATGGCTGCTGCGTGATGAGCGAGTATGGTCCGATCGAACGCGCGTGCATCTTATCGTCTACCATGTGGCTCAGTTTCAGCATGTAAATTACGCCTACCGTCGCCTTCTGGTGGAAGCGGTCACCCGTTTCACCGTCCGACAAGAATGTTTGGCCCAATTCCGGCAAACCTGCTTTTTCGATCCAGGCTGCAACTTCGTCTGCTTTTGCACCGTCAAAGATCGGCGTTGCAAATTTCAAACCAAGACGCTCACCGGCCCAACCCAATACCGTTTCGAAAATCTGACCCAGGTTCATACGAGATGGTACACCCAGTGGGTTCAGTACCACGTCGACCGGCGATCCGTCGGCCAGGAACGGCATATCTTCCATCCGTACAATACGGCTTACGATACCCTTGTTACCGTGGCGACCTGCCAATTTATCCCCTACTTTCAGTTTCCGTTTTTTAGCGATGTACACTTTCGCTAATTTCAATACGCCCGCTGGCAATTCATCACCAATGCTGATGTTGAACTTTTCGCGTTTGTAACGGCCCACTTCTTCATTCACTTTGATGCTGTAATTGTGCAGCAAACGTGCAATCAGGTGGTTGGTATTTTTCTCGTTGGTCCAGTTGGAGTAATCCACCTGGCTGAAATCGATCTGGTCGCGCAGGATTTGAACGCTCAATTTGGAGCCTTTCGGAACCATTTCGTCGTTGTAAATCGAGCGAATACCATTCGTAACCTTATCTTTTACCAACAATTGAAGTTTGTCGATCAGGATCGTCTTCAATTTGTTGAGTGCAACTACGTGTTCATCATCCAATTTATCCAAAAGCGCCTTTTCAGACTCTTTTTGAACCTTATCTTTCTTGGCGCGCGCAAACAATTGCTTGTCAATTACCACCCCGTTGATACTTGGTGGAACTTTCAAAGAAGCATCTTTTACGTCGCCCGCTTTGTCGCCAAAGATCGCACGCAAGAGTTTTTCCTCTGGTGTTGGGTCGGTTTCACCTTTTGGTGTAATCTTACCAATCAGAATATCTCCTTCCTTCGCCCAGGCACCGATGCGGATGATACCGTGTTCGTCGAGGTCTTTGGTAGCTTCCTCACTTACGTTAGGAATATCTGCCGTCAATTCTTCCTCGCCGAGTTTCGTGTCACGTACATCCAACTCAAAGTGCTCAATATGGATCGAAGTAAATACGTCTTCTTGTACAACGCGCTCTGACAATACGATCGCATCCTCGAAGTTGTACCCTTTCCAAGGCATAAAGGCCACTTTCAGGTTTTGACCCAAGGCCAATTCGCCGTTTTCTGTAGCATAACCTTCACAAAGAATATCGCCTTCTTCTACCCGTTGTCCGCGGCGTACAATTGGTTTCAGGTTGATGCAAGTACCTTGGTTGGTACGCATAAACTTGGTCAATTTGTACATTTTACGCGCATCTTCGAAAGAAACCAATTGATCTTCTTCAGTACGGTCGTAGTTAATGATAATTTCGTTTGCGTCTACATATTCTACTACGCCGCTGCCTTCTGCATTGATCAGCATCCGAGAGTCACGGGCAACTTTCGCTTCCAAGCCAGTTCCCACCACCGGTGAGTTCGGACGAATCAGCGGAACTGCCTGACGTTGCATGTTTGATCCCATCAAGGCACGGTTCGCATCGTCATTCTCTAGGAACGGAATCAAGGAAGCCGACACCCCTACAATTTGGTTGGGGGCAACGTCGATATATTCCAGTTCATCAGGTGTCAAAATCGGGAAGTCACCGTGTTCGCGTGCTTTCACACGATCGTTCAAGAAAGCGCCGCTTTCGTCAACCGGAGAGTTGGCTTGTGCGATTTTCTTGTAATCTTCTGCTTCAGCGGACAGGTATTCCACATCGCCTTCCATAATTACCTTACCTGCGTCTACACGACGATAAGGTGTTTCGAGGAAGCCCATTTTGTTGATTTTCGCGTGGGTACACAGGGTAGAGATCAAACCGATGTTTGGTCCTTCCGGTGTTTCAATCGTACACAAACGGCCATAGTGGGAGTAGTGTACGTCACGCACCTCAAAGCCAGCGCGCTCGCGCGAGAGACCACCAGGTCCGAGTGCCGAAATACGGCGCTTATGGGTGATTTCAGAAAGCGGGTTGGTTTGATCGAGGAACTGCGACAACTGGCTGGTACCGAAGAACGAATTGATCACCGAAGAAAGCGTACGCGCGTTGATCAGATCTACTGGCGTAAATACTTCATTATCACGTACGTTCATGCGTTCACGAATCGTACGCGCCATCCGTGCAAGACCCACACCGAACTGAGCGTACAACTGCTCGCCCACGGTACGTACCCGACGGTTGGAAAGGTGGTCAATATCGTCGATTTCGGCCTTGTTATTGATCAAACTTACGATATAACGCACAATGGCGATGATATCTTCTTTGGTCAAAACCAGGTTGTTATCGTCAATATCCAACTGCAACTTGCGGTTGATTTTGAAACGGCCCACTTCGCCAAGGTTGTAACGCTTGTCGGAGAAGAACAATTTCTCAATAATACCACGTGCAGTCTCGTCATCTGGTGGATCGCTTCCGCGCAGCTGACGGTATATGTAAGTCACGGCTTCGAGTTCGCTCGAGGTCGGGTCTTTTTGTAGCGTATTGTAGATGATCGAAAAGTCTTCATCGATATCCGTACGTTGCAGGATAATGGTTGTGGTACCTGCATCAAGGATCAATTCGATATTTTCTTCATCCAGCAAAGTATCGCGTTCCAGGATGATTTCATTCCGTTCGATGGTTACCACCTCACCGGTGTCTTCATCCACGAAATCTTCCGTCCAAGTTTTCAATACCCGAGCCGCCAATTTCCGACCAACCGAGCCTTCCAGGTTTTCGCGGGTGCAGGCAATTTCATCGGCCAGGTTGAACAGGTCGAGAATTGCTTTATCCGTATCGAAGCCGATTGCGCGCAGCAGGGTGGTTACTGGAAACTTCTTTTTCCGGTCGATGTACGCATACATCACCAGGTTGATATCGGTCGCAAACTCCATCCATGCGCCTTTGAACGGGATTACCCGTGCGCTGTAGATTTTGGTACCGTTTGGGTGAAAACTTTGTCCAAAAAATACGCCGGGAGAGCGGTGCAGTTGGGATACAATCACGCGTTCGGCGCCATTGATCACAAAAGTACCTTTCGGTGTCATGTATGGGATATTTCCGAGGAATACATCCTGTACAATCGTTTGGAAGTCAATATGTTCTTCATCGTTACAAGAAAGCCTTAATTTGGCTTTCAGGGGTACCGAATACGTCAAACCCCGCTGCATACACTCATCAATGGTGTAGCGAGGGGGATCGATGAAGTAATCGAGAAACTCGAGGTTAAAAATATTCCGCGCGTCGGTGATCGGGAAGTTTTCCTGAAACACGCGGTAGAGCCCTTCACTATTACGGTTTTCGGGCGTGGTTTCCAGCTGAAAAAACTCCTGAAAGGATTTGAGCTGGATTTCAAGGAGGTCAGGATAATTACCTGCGAGCCGAATCTTGCCGAAGCTAAAACGATTCTGAACGCCTGTTTTTTGGACTGCCCCGTTAGAGATGCCGTTATTGGTCATTTTTGCAATTATATGCTTGAATGCTGATTGGCGGGTGCCGGAAGTAAACTCGGCATGAGTGTGCTATGGTCGGATAGCAATACTCATAAACACTTAAATGGTCATAATAGTTGCGTGCTACAGCATACAGACAAAGATAGGCTTAACACGTTTGGGCCGAAAAGCCGGAACATGTTAAGCCATATCATTAAATATCTGTTGAGAAGTAGCGTACAAGCATGGAGTCGAATAAGCAAGACTGTTGTTGTGTGATAAACAGGATGGGCTTGAAAGCATCAGATCCTGTGACCCTGCATCAACGTGGCTTACTTAACTTCGATTACCGCACCTGCAGCTTCCAAAGTAGCTTTTAGAGATTCTGCTTCAGCTTTGTTCACACCGCTCTTCAGCGGGCTTGGAGCGCCGTCAACAAGATCTTTTGCTTCTTTCAAACCCAGACCTAAGAGATTTTTCACCTCTTTTACTACGTTCAATTTATTAGCGCCTGCATCTTTCAGAATTACGTCGAATTCTGTTTTTTCTGCTGGAGCCGCGTCGCCACCACCACCAGCTACTGGTGCTGCCATTGCTACTGCTGCTGCTGCAGGTTCGATCCCGTAATCATCTTTCAGGATATTGGCCAGTTCATTGGCTTCTTTAATCGTGAGGTTCACGAGCGATTCAGCCAGTGCTTTCAAATCTGCCATTGTTGTAGAATTTAAAAAGTTGTTTGCAAAAAATGGTTAAAAAACAGTTTTAAGGGGAATTTCAAAATTGTAACACTTTATTGTGCGTACTTGGAAGCCAAAGAAAAACAAGCGGTTTCCCGCAGTAATGATCTTATTCCGCAGCGCCTTCGCGTTCTTGAAGCGTCTTGATAATCCCTGCAAGTTTGCCACCAGTAGCCGTAATTTGGCTTGAAAGGCGTTTTCCAGGTGATTGCAAGAGTCCAAGAATTTCGCCGATCATCTCCTCCTTGCTCTTCAGTTTCGTCAACGCTTTCAGGTTGTCGTCGCCGATATAAACAGAGGAATCGATGTATGCTGCTTTCAAAAGCGGGCGTTCATTCGTTTTACGGAATTCTTCCAGCAATACTGCAGGCGATTTTGGATTTTCAGAAAAAAGAATCGTAGTTGGGCCTTTTAGCACTTCGAAGAGTGCGCTATAGCCTTTCGATTCTGGAGCATCTTCCAATGCTTTTTGAATCAAGGTATTTTTTGCTACTTTCACCGTGATGCCTTGTTCGTAGCACTTCTGGCGGAAAATATTAATTTTGGAAACCGGCATCGTTGACGAATCCGTCAGGTAGAAAAATGGGGTACTACCCAGTTCTTCTTTGAGGACCGCAATCGCTTCCGTTTTTTCTGCTCTTGTCATTTCTTATATTGTTGAAATGTTGCGTTTTAGTTGAATCGTGTCGAGGCGTTTCGATGGGAAAACCCATTTAAAATACCAAATTGAGCACGTTAGACTTTGATAGACTTAGGATCGACGTGAATACCAGGACTCATCGTACTTGCTACAGAAACAGAGCGCATGTACACCCCTTTTGCGGAGGATGGTTTCATACGTACCAGGGTAGCAATCAGTTCGTGTGCATTGTCCGTCAATTGATCTGGCGTAAATGAAACACGGCCGATAGAGGCATGGATAATACCGAACTTATCTACACGGAAAGCGATTTTACCTTTTTTCACCTCTGAAACCGCCGAAGCGATGTCATTGGAAACAGTACCTGTTTTGGGGTTTGGCATCAAACCGCGTGGACCGAGGATACGGGCAACTTTACCAAGTTGTGCCATTACGTTGGGGGTAGCGATGATCACATCAACATCCATCCAACCTTCTGTAACCTTTTGGATGTATTCGTCCAAACCAACAAAGTCAGCGCCTGCTTCTTTCGCTTCCGCTTCTCTGTCAGGTGTACAGAATACTAATACGCGTTTAGTTTTACCAGTACCGTGTGGTAAAGAAACCGTACCACGCAGTGCTTGATCCGCTTTACGAGGGTCAACCCCCAAACGCACATGCACGTCTACAGAAGCATTAAATTTCGTAGTATTGACTTCTTTGACCAGACCCATCGCTTCTGTGAGCGAATAAAGTTTGTCTTTGTCTACCTTCGAATCAACGACCTTCCGTTTTTTCGTTACTTGAGCCATTATGAACTTTAATTTAAGGTTAGCGTCCCGATGGGCGGGACTCCCTTCAACCGACCGATAAAAAGGTCGTTTGTTTGTTTAGTTGTTACTCCAAGGAGCGTCGCCTGTAATTGTAAGTCCCATACTGCGTGCAGTACCAGCCACCATTTTCATAGCAGATTCGATGGTAAAGCAGTTCAAGTCGGGCATTTTATTTTCGGCAATTGCACGCACCTGTTCCCAGGTTACCGTACCTACTTTTTTACGGTTTGGTTCTGGAGAACCTTTACCTGGAGCAAGTTTGGATGCTTCGAACAATTGGATCGCTGCTGGTGGTGTTTTGATGATAAAGTCAAAGGTTTTGTCTTTATACACCTGAATGATCACCGGCAAAATTTTTCCGATTGATTCTTGCGTTTGCGCGTTGAAACGCTTGCAGAACTCCATGATGTTTACACCCTTCGAACCGAGTGCTGGACCGATTGGTGGCGCAGGGTTTGCCTGACCGCCTTTCACCTGGAGTTTAATATAAATGTCTACTTCTTTTGCCATTTTTCAAAATTTTCAGAACATTACGCTCTGATTCTGAACGATTTATAAAGATCATAATACTTTCTGGTGTGGAAGCGAGCCCGGGAGAAGCGGGCATCAAAGAAAGTATTAACTGATTTTTTCAACTTGCATGAAATTGAGTTCTACTTCTGTGCCGCGACCAAAAATTTTCACGACCACTTTCAATTTCTTTTTCTCTTCGTTTACTTCCTGGATATCGCCTACGAATTCTGCAAACGGACCATCTGTAATTTTAACTGTTTCACCAATCAGGAACGGTTCGCTCATGACTTCACCCGCTTCTGAACTTTCGTCTACTTTACCGAGCAAACGATTAGCTTCCACCTGTGTCATGGGTAATGGAACTTCTTTACCCAAAAAGTGGATTACATTAGGCATATCGCTGATATGTTTGGCGATATCACCATTCAAGCGGTTTCCGAAAGCTTCTACGAGGATATAGCCTGGTAGCAGATTTCGTTCCTGCATAACTTTTTTACCGTTTCTGATTTTGTACACCTTTTCGGTAGGTACGATTACAGAAAAGATAAATTCTTGCCATCCCGAGCGTTCAATCTCAAGTAAAATACGTTCCTGAATCTTTCTCTCTTTACCGCTGATGACACGCAGCGAGTACCATTTTCGTTGGTCGTTGCTTTGGTCGGTACTCGTATTTTTTTCCTGAATCATGGTTGCCGGGTTGATTAGTTAAACGAATCAAATTATTTCCAAATACCATAAATGGTTTTGAAAACCAGGCTACAGAGTGCGTCCATTCCAAAAATAAGGAGTGCAAGCATTGCGGAAGTAACCAAAACGACCACAGTACTTTCCTGCAACTGTTGGGCAGTTGGCCAGGAAACATTTTTCAGCAACTCATTGTAGCTTTCCCGCAGATAAAGCATCAATTTTTTATCCATCTTCCGATTATTGTAGCCATTTTTAAAAATGGCGTAATGTAAATGTGCAGCAACGCAGCATAAAAAAAAAAAAAAAAAAGCGATTGTCAGTATAAAACCAACAACCAGCAACGTTTAACTAACCGATAAGTGCAGGGGCAGCAGGGCTCGAACCCGCAGCCTGAGGTTTTGGAGACCTCCACTCTACCAATTGAGCTATGCCCCTAAAAAGGATGTCTGTGCGTTTGAAAGGTCGCAAAAAACAACCGGACAAACACACAGACAAAAAGGTATCTTAAGCGATGATTTCAGTAACTTGACCAGCACCTACGGTACGACCACCTTCACGAATCGCGAAGCGAAGGCCTTTTTCCATAGCAATTGTGTTCAGCAAAACTACTTCCAACTCGATGTTATCACCAGGCATTACCATCTCAACATTGGCTGGCAATTTTACGTCACCAGTTACGTCCGTTGTACGGAAGTAGAACTGAGGGCGGTAGCCGTTGAAAAACGGAGTGTGACGGCCACCTTCTTCTTTAGAAAGTACGTACACAGAACATTTGAAGGCTTTGTGTGGTTTTACGCTACCTGGTTTGCAGATAACCATACCACGCTTGATTTGTTCTTTATCGATACCGCGGAGCAACAAACCAGCGTTGTCACCAGCTTCACCACGATCCAACAATTTACGGAACATTTCAACACCCGTTACAGTAGAAGTAAGCGGCTTTTCTTCTGCTTTCATCATACCGATGATTTCAACAGGCTCACCTACGTTAATTACACCGCGCTCGATACGACCGGTAGCAACAGTACCACGACCTGTGATTGTGAAAGAGTCTTCCACAGGCATCAGGAATGGCTTGTCAACTTCGCGTACAGGCTCAGGAATCTGCGTATCACATGCGTCCATTAACTCGTCAATTTTTGCAACGTAAGCAGGATCTCCTTCGAGTGCTTTCAATGCAGAACCTTGAACGATTGCAGCGTTGTCGCCATCAAAACCGTACGAGCTCAACAACTCGCGCAATTCCATGTCAACCAACTCAAGCATTTCTGGATCATCAACAAGGTCAACTTTGTTCATGAAAACAACTACCTGTGGAACACCAACCTGACGAGCGAGCAGAATGTGCTCACGTGTCTGTGGCATTGGGCCGTCCGTTGCAGCACAAACCAAGATAGCACCGTCCATTTGAGCAGCACCCGTGATCATGTTCTTAACGTAATCGGCGTGACCCGGGCAGTCAACGTGTGCATAGTGACGCTTTAACGTTTCATATTCAACGTGCGCAGTATTGATTGTGATACCGCGCTCTTTTTCTTCCGGAGCAGCATCAATGGCATCATAATCCGTTTTCTTTGCGAGACCCTTTTGCGACAGCACGAATGTGATGGCTGCCGTAAGCGTCGTTTTACCGTGGTCAACGTGACCGATGGTGCCAATATTTACGTGCGGTTTGGAGCGGACAAATGTCTCTTTTGCCATTGGTTTAAACTTATTATTTGTTTAAGTGATAATTTTGTTAATGTGATGATGTGATCATTTCGAAACAGCTCTACCAAATCGATAAAATTACGTTGTAAAACGCACCTATCTATTTGGATTAACTCCTCTAATCATCACATTTTTCTTGAGCCGTTGATGGGAATTGAACCCACGACCTCTTCCTTACCAAGGAAGTGCTCTACCCCTGAGCTACAACGGCAATAAGTGAATAAGCGCAGACCATTTGAAGAACGATACGTAAATCGCTCATTCACTTATTTACGCATTCACTAACTTGCCGGGAGCGGCGGACGAGATTCGAACTCGCGACATTCAGCTTGGAAGGCTGACGCTCTACCAACTGAGCTACCACCGCAAGCTAATTTACTTTTGACGATTTTTCCATCTTACCGAAACAAGACAGAAAAATCATCAGAACGCAAATAGTTGTGGGGGTGGTGAGATTCGAACTTACTCAGCGGTAAAGCACCAGATTTACAGTCTGGCCCGGCTCTCCGACTCCGGGGCACCCCCATTAAAATACAAGCGATATATGGATAAAAAATAACCCATAAAACGTTTTCAAATTTATTTCTCTGCCTTGACAAAGAAAAAAATTGAGCCACTAGAGGGACTCGAACCCCCGACCAGCTGATTACAAATCAGCTGCTCTACCAACTGAGCTACAGTGGCTTGTATTTTGGTCTTCTGCAGACCTATTTTAATCCTTCAATCAACTATTTTCTTCCAGGTTAACCCCCCTTTCGAAAAGCGAGTGCAAAGGTAATAGATTCCTGTAAAACAGAAAAGTAATTTTAAAAAAAAAGTGCAAAATTTATGAAAATAGTTGCGCCGCACCTTCCAACTTGGCCTCAACCTAATGCTAAAACCACTTTTCATCAGGGTTTTTAAAGAAAATTTTGCAATTAATCACTTGGTTATCAATTAATTAAACCTAAGAGGTTGTTTTTTCTTGCCGAGGTTTCCCAATCTTGCGTTTATTTGTGCGCATCATGCTCATTCAATATGTCTGATAAAACATTCGATTATTGCCTCGCTCACACGACGCCCCCGGCTCCTTATTTGCAAGCATTGGAGCGTGAAACCTACATGCGCACCCTTAGCCCGCACATGTTATCGGGTAATTACCAAGGTACGCTACTCCGATTTATTAGCCAAATGCTTCAACCCAAGCGCATCCTCGAAATCGGCACCTTCACCGGTTACGCGGCTGTTTGCCTGGCAGAAGGACTTGCTGAAGATGGTATCCTACACACCATTGAAGCCGATGACGAACTCGTTTGGATTATTCGCCAAGGTTTGGAAAATGCAGGCCTTGCACACAAGGTAATCGTGCATACCGGTGATGCCGCCAAAATCATGCCCACCCTGGATGAAGTTTTTGATCTGGTGTTTCTGGATGCTGGCAAACTAGACTATCATCATCACTATGAACTGGCACTGGCAAAAACAAGAAAAGGCGGTTTTTTACTAGCTGATAACGTACTCTGGGATGGGAAAGTAGTAGGAAATGATCCCAAAGATGCTACAGCTCAGGTATTACGGCAATTCAATGACTTTGTGCAGCAGGATCATCGGGTTGAAAACCTTTTACTGCCTTTGCGTGATGGCTTAATGTTGATGCGCAAAATTGTTTAGATCAATACCATTTGAATACATATATGGATTGTTTTACTCCACATATAAGCGTATTATATTGAATCTGTCGGCAATCTTTCTTCATTTCATGCAACTTACTTATGTTTGCCCTGCTTGTACGGCTAAATGGCCTATTTTAGCATCATTCATAACACCTGTTTCACCCCAACATCTTAATCATGGCCGAAAAAAAAGCACACCTATTATATGTGGAGGATGACGAAAGCCTCAGCTTCGTAACCCGGGATAATCTTGAATTGAATGGCTACATGGTGACTTATTGTGAAGATGGAGGCAAAGCAATGCAATTGATTCAATCCAATCAACGCTTCGACCTTTGTATACTCGATGTAATGTTACCAGAAGTAGATGGCTTTACCCTGGCTACAGAAATTCGAAAACGCGACGAACTGGTCCCTATTATTTTCCTGACGGCCAAAAGCATGAAGCAAGATAAAATTCATGGCCTGACCATCGGCGCGGATGACTATATTACCAAACCATTCAGCATTGAGGAATTGCTCCTTAAAATTGATATTTTCCTGCGCAGAACCAAGTACTCTACGATTTTGAAGGAAAATCTGGTGGTAAAAATAGCCAACTACCTCTTTGACTATAAAAACCTAAGTCTCATCAATGGAGACTATACAGAAACGCTCACCCAAAAGGAAGCAGATCTCTTGAAGTTACTCAATGAAAATCGCAACCAAGTGGTGAAACGGTCTTACATATTAGAAACAATCTGGGGTAAAGACGATTATTTCCTGGGTAGGAGCCTCGATGTGTTTATTTCCCGCCTGCGCAAATACCTTCAAATTGATGAACGCATCAAAATTGAGAATATTCACGGCGTCGGATTTAAATTCCGGGTAGACGAATAGTTTTTTTAAGGTTTTGAAATTTTAAAAAAGAAATTGGAATCACTCTTTTACTCCTATCAAAACGCTCAAATTCATTGCCTGCGTTTTGGGACTGGCCCAACATTAATGATTGCCTTGCATGGATTTGGAGATCGGGCCCGCATGTTTGCTGTACTTGAACCGGCGTTGACAGCACGTTATACTTTTGTCGCAATAGATTGGCCTTTTCACGGTCAAACGGTTTGGCCATCGCATCGTTTTGAGAAAGCAGATCTGCTTGCGATTATTGACCTAATTCTCAAAAAGGAAGGTAAGACGCGTTTTAACCTAATGGGTTTTAGTTTTGGCGGCCGACTGGCGCAGGCGATGTTGCCTGACTTGATTCAGCAGGTGGATAAATTATATTTGCTTTCGCCCGATGGCATAGAGACGAAAGGCATGACGATGGCGGTTAGAACGCCAATTGTAGTGCGTAAGTTTTTGTATAAAATTCTTGAAAAGCCCAACTGGTTTTTAAAAATACTCTCTTTTGGACGCAAAATAGGCGTTGTTCCGGGTATGATCAATCATTTTTTGGCAGTCAACCTTTCCCGGCCCGATCGGTTTCAACGCACGTTTGGTTGTTGGTTATCGCTGGATTCATTTTACCTCCGTCGGCGCAACATTAAGGCATTATTGAAACGCAGTCAACTGCCTACAGCCATATATTATGGTGCACAAGATGAAATGATCCGTTTTAAAACCTTACAAAAAATGACAGAAGGCTTGCCGAATGTACAACTCTATGTGTTGCAGGAAGGGCATCGGTTGATTGGAGAAAACCTTGCCAATCGGTTAATCACAGATTAAAGCCTGTTCAATCTGTTTGAATGCCGTTCCAGTTGGTAATGACCGTTCCGGTATTTTCAAAAAACCGCAGTTCGATAGTGGTACCATCAAATACCGCATAAGAATTATACTGTAACCATTCTCCCAGGTTGATGTAGCGACTGTGTCTATTTTTCAGGAGCCAATCGATGGGTAAATGACGATGTCCAAACACAAAAAAATCGGGCGCGACTCCCTGATCCAATTTTCGGTGGGCATATTGCAACAACCATTCCCGGTCCTCCCCCATCCAAGAACGTTCTGCTTCTGGTGTAGCAGCCCTGCTTTGTTTTGAAAAATAGTTGGCCAAACCGATTCCGGCATCTGGGTGCAGCCACCTAAAGAGCCACTGGGCCAAGCGGCTGGTGAATACTTTTTTCATGATCTTGAAGCCTTTGTCGCCCGGGCCTAGTCCATCGCCGTGTCCTATAAAAAAGGATTTGCCCAAAAGTTCCACCTGAATCGGTTTGTAATAGACCGGAATACCTAATTCTTGTTCAAAATATCCAAACATCCAAAGGTCGTGGTTGCCTGTAAAAATAAAGATTGGCAGGCCTGCATCGCGTAGGGCGGCCAACTTGCCAAACAACCGGGTGTAGCCCTTGGGGACCACCGTTTTGTACTCAAACCAAAATTCAAAGAGGTCACCTACAATATAAATGGCCGCAGCATCTACGGCTACTTGATCCAGCCAACGTACCAATTGGCGTTCGCGTTCGGAAGAGGAAAGGCGTGCATGGGCGCCTAAATGAAAATCGGAAACGAAATAAATCTTTTGCGTCACGAGCGTAGGTTCTTAAAAACTCCTCTGAAATTTCGAAATACAGGCACAATCATGCACAAAACATGCCAGTGCGCGCTTTGCTGGCACAAAAGTAGAATTCGCAGGCAGCCTGTTTGCCTAGATTGCAGAAAAAATCAGGCAGAGCGCGTTTCTTTGCAGGGTATTCCAACCAACACCCAACAATTATGATCGTAGTTACTGGCGCCGCAGGGTTTATTGGCTCCTGCATGGTTCAAAAATTAAATGAAGCAGGATATACCGATATCCTGGCTGTGGATGATTTCAGCAGAGCAGATAAGGAGCGAAACCTGAAAGATAAAAAATTGTGTGGACAAGTGTCGCGCGATAATTTTATACGCTGGCTGGAACGCAACCATGCTGATGTAAGCGCAATTTTGCATTTGGGTGCGCGTACGGATACCACAGAAATGGATACTGCTATTTTTGATCGTTTAAACCTGGAGTATTCGAAGGCACTGTGGCTACTTTGTGCGGGCTTTGAAATTCCCCTATTGTATGCCAGCAGCGCAGCAACCTATGGATTGGGTGAACAGGGGTATGTTGATGATGAAAAACGAATTCCATTGCTTAAGCCCCTCAATCCGTACGGGCAAAGCAAGCAAGATTTTGATGTTTGGGTTTTAGATCAGGTTGCTCGGAAGGAGCAGACGCCTCCGCAATGGGCGGGTTTCAAGTTTTTCAATGTTTACGGCCCCAATGAGTACCATAAAGGCCGGATGGCGTCCGTGATTATGCATACAGCGCGTCAGATCAAGGCTACGGGTGCGATGAAATTATTTAGGTCGCACCGCCCGGATTTTCAGGACGGAGCACAGTCCCGCGATTTTATTTATGTCAAGGACGTGGTGGATATTTTGCAGTTCTTTTTTGAAAAAATGCCTCCAAACGCAATTTACAACCTCGGAACAGGCAAAGCGCGCACGTTCCTTGACCTGGCCAAAGGCACCTTTCATGCACTAAGTCTGGAGCCGATTATTTCTTTTGTTGATACCCCTGCCGATATTCGAGATACCTACCAATATTTTACAGAAGCCGATATGGGTAAAATGCGGGCTGCTGGCTACATGGAACCTTTTTACGGGCTCGAAGAAGGTATTACGGACTATGTACAGCGGTATTTAAAAGATGAAACCATTTGGTAGGCATTCGCGCGTCTTTAGTTTGCAAAAATCATTTGTCGACTGTCAATCGGCAGGCCGTCTATTTCCAGCAGGTAAACAAATGTACCCTGCATGCCATATCCGTGGGTGTAGAGGATTTCATTTAAACCTTGTTTGAGGTTTAAGGGTATGTTTTGAATCATTTTGCCCTGCATATCCAGGATCAGCATGTTGGCCTTTTGGTAGGTTGGCAGTTTTTCGATCCAAAAAGAAATCCAGGTTGCTTCATCAAATGGATTTGGGCGGTTTTGGAAGAGCCGAATATTGGGGGCATCCTTGCCTTGGTCTGCATCCTCAACGGCCGAAGTGGTGATAATTTTTTCTACGCCAAAAAGGCTTTCTGCACCATCGGCATCTACCCTTGCCAGGCTTACAAACAATCCACCCGTGGCATTGCATGGTACGAGGGCGTTGGTGCCGCCTGTAATTGTATAAACAGTGTCCCAGTCATTGGTTGTAGAACGCAAGGCAATGCGTACGGATTCATTATTACCTAAAGCTGGGTTAAAATTGACGGTGAGGTTACTGCCAGAACGGGTCCCTGTAAATTCAGGAGGTGCAGGTACGGCGCGGGCTGCAATGGCTGCGGCATTCGCATTGATGGTCGCATTGCGCTGCAAGTAGTTAAAATCAACGAAAAATGAGTCAATACTATTATTCCCATCGGTATCTTCCCCTAGAATATCCCGTGTGGAGTGTTGTCGGTCGGTGTATGTTGGTCCGGCAGATGCATCGCCGTGTTCATTGGCGGAGGTAAAGCGCATGGCTGCATATCCTTTTTCGCGAAAAGGAATATGGTCACCTCCTCGACCGGTGCGGTCTTCGGGCGACATGATGCGCACATTCATGGGTACCGTAGCTGTTGGCAGGATATTCTCTCGGTATTGCAATTTTATGAACCGTGCGAGTTGTTTACTTTTTGCATTAAAATTACCGGAAGAAAAAAGGCGCACACTGGTTGAGTCGATATTATTCAATCCCGGGCAAGCAGGTGGCGATGCGGTTTGTCCACAAATAATGCCCCCAATGACATCATTGTTGAGCACGGCTTTAATAGGAATGTTTTTTTGAAGTGCGTATGTGGCGTAAGCACCTGCCCCTACCAAGCCTTGTTCTTCTCCAATGGTTACCATAAAAACAATGGTGTATTGGTATTGGTATTTGGACATTACCCGGGCGAGTTCCATGACCAGCGCGGTTCCGGTTGCGTTGTCTTCGATTCCTTTTGCCAAACAAGCCGTGTCGCAAAGTACCTCGCAACGGCTATCAATATGTCCTTCCACCAGTACTACCCCATTGTTGGCAGGGTCAGCGCCAGGTAAAATGGCTACAATGTTTCGGTGTTGGCCAACCGCGCAAATGGTTTGGTTGAACTGGAAATAAGAAACAATAAGGCGGTTATTGACCTCCGCACTAAAATCCTGAAATCTGCTGTATACCCACCGACGGGCAGCACCAATGCCATCTGTGCTAGACAGGGTATCGCTGCCTGAATTGCGGGTGCGGTATGTATTCATGTGGAATAAATACGCCTTCAGACTATCCGATTTGATACGCGCCTGTAAATCAAGGCCTAATTCGGCTGGATTGAGGGGGGTAGGTGTCGCAGCGGCATACTGGGTACCATTATAATTACCTAGCAGGATCGACTCTGCAAGGGGGTTGGTGTGCAGCAGGTTGGTTTGACTGCACAACAAGAAAGGCAAAAAACAAAACAGGAAAAGACCGGGTAGTTTCATACAACAAGTTAATTTGCCGATAAAACTACTTACTTTTTACAAATATCACAATGCTTTCAAGTGATTTCCGAAAAAAGGCAATATTTTGTCTTTGTCAGAAACCAGCACCTGGCTTAAATCAAAATCCCAATCGATGTTTAATTGTGGGTCATCATAACGGATGCCCCCTTCATGGGCTTTGGAATAAAAGTTGTCACATTTGTAGAAAAACTCTGCAGTTTCGCTCAAAACGAGGTACCCATGGGCAAAGCCGCGGGGCACGAACAGTTGCTTTTTATTTTCAGCACTTAGGCGCATGCCGAAATGCTGGCCATAGGTAGGCGAATCTTCCCGCAAATCGAGTGCAAGGTCAAAAACCTCTCCTTCAATTACCCGGACAAGTTTTGCCTGCGCCATTTCGCCCGCTTGATAGTGTAATCCGCGCAAAACGCCCCGGGTAGAGCGGGCTTGATTATCTTGTACAAATCGGGTTGCTACCCCAGCATCCTCCCAGGTTCGCTGGTTGTAGCTTTCAAAAAAATAACCGCGTTCGTCTTGCAGAATTTTAGGCTCAAAAATGAGCAATCCTGGAATAGGTGTTTCAAAAAAAGGCATTTTTACCGCTTTGTTTCAGGTTTTTTAGGCCTGCTGGTGATAAAGGCACAAAGTAATTGCGCATATATGAAAAAAAGGCTTGGGCCACCCTTTTTTTTATTAAAAAAGAGCGGCCCAAGCCTTACTTTCAAATACCAGACCAAAACGGATGAAAGCTAGAATTTCAATCCCAAGGTAAGGACGATATTACTTTTACTGGTTTCGGTATTTGCGACTGGGGCCGAAGCGTACGCTTGTACCGATCCATTCCCTAGATAACGCTGGTAACCGAGGTCGATATAAAAGGCATCTCCTCTAACACCCAATCCGCCGGAATAGGCCATATTGAATCCATCTTGATTTTCTTCTGGTTTGCCCAACATATTCACTCCGCCGCGAATACGGAAATTAGAGATAGAGATTTGAGTACCAAAACGCAGGTTAATGGCTTGTTTATAAGCACGTTGCACTTCCCTGTTGAGGTCACGTTCATATTGTTGGTTTTCCACACTGGTATTATCGGCGGTCAAATTAAAGTTATTGGCGCTGTAATCGACCACTTCAATATCGGCGCTAAAGGACGTAAACTTCTTGACCACCAGGGAAGCGCCTGCCATGGCACGCCAGGGCGTGCGTAACTTATAATCGGATTTTCCCTCAGGAGAATCTTCCTTGGCACTTGATTGTCCGTCGTTATCGGTAAAAGTGTAGGAAAATGTATTACTATAGGTATCCGTTAAGCCCAAAAAGGTGGGCGTATGAAAGGCAGCCCCCAGGCGTAATGCCTGACTCACTTTATATACCAATCCGAATTTACCATTAATACCAAAGCCTTCCGTGCGCAAATAGTCGGTATAGCTCAAATCGTCAAAATACTGCACCAAGCCTGCGTTATCGTTTTCGAGGTATTCACTTTCGAGGCGATAATTGACAATGGGCACACCGATCGTTACGCCAACCATCAATTTTTCATCGTAATTACCTGCAAAGGACAGGACCACTTCATTCATGCGGCCATAGGTATTGACTTGTTGGGAACGTGTAACGACCGCATCGCGGTTACCTTCAAAATCGGACGTGAACACATTGTCCTGAAAATACAAGCCGCCTGCTTTATAGGCCAAGCCAGAGAAAAAGGGATCAAAATCATTTTCGGTTCCGCCACTTTGCAGGGTTTCATTGGCGTTGTCGTATAATTTGTTTACAATAGAACCGGCGTTGGTGCCTTCATAAAAGACCGATTGTTGGAAGCTATTCATCCGATTTACGCCGATACCGACATTAAACGTTTTCCATTTAGGGCCCGATGGCGTTGTGTTAAAAACCAGTCCAAAATTATCGAATCCGAAATTAGATCGGCTATCGGTATTGGAAACATTGTCGTTGGGTAAGGTGGCATCCGTTTTAGCGAAATAAAGGGCAGGCGTGAGCACCAGTTCGTTGGTGCGATAAAATGCCAGACCGGCCGGATTTTGGCTGAGGGTAGAGAATTCGGCACCTAAGGCCGTAAACGCACCGCCTGCACCCATAAAGCGTGCTGTTCCACCGGGCTGGAGGTAGGAATAGCGCAAAACATCCGAAGAAAATTGAGCAAAAAGTGGGGCCGTACCCAGAAACAGGCATACAGCGAGGATGTAGGTTTTCATATAATGGGTAAAAACATGGTTAGAGAAATACCCAGCACATGCTGGATGAATAGAATACCGACCTTCAGCATTCTTTTGCCGTAAAAAAATGGGTGGAAATAGGTCGAAACCGGTTTTCCACCCATATGTGCGGGCAGCATTGCGAGCGAACCCGACTATATCAAACAGTTGCGCTTAATTTCGGCCGCCGCGACCGCCGCCACTAGATTTTCCGCTGCTACCGCCGCTGTTGCCGCCACCGCTATTGCCGCCGCTGTTACCGCCACTGCTCCGGCCAGAACTGCCACTATCAAAGGAGCGGCCACTGCTTTCGCTGCGACTTGGGCGTGATTCGGTGTTGGAACGTGCAGGCCGATCGTCGCTGGTTTCGTAGCGTCGTGTAGGGGTACCTTCTTGGGTGCCGGTTGACGGGCGCACGGTTCTTTCACGTGCGGGTTCGGTCCGCTGTTGCGTTGCTTCCTGACGACCACCTCCTGCTGGGCGGGATGGACGGTCGGTGCTCGGCTCCGTGCGGCGGGTTGGGGTTGTTTCCTGGCTACGGGTTGGCGTACGCGGTGCATTGTCTACTGCTGGCGTACGTGCAGGTCGATCCGTGTTATTTTGTCCGTCTTGCAAACGGCGGCTGATTTCTGCCTCCCGGCTAGTTGGAGCTGATTTTACATCGTCTCGTCCATTGGGTTGGGTGGTATTGGGGTTACGTCCGTTGGGTGTTGGCGCATTGGTTTTATTTTGGCGACCAATATTATCCCGATCGGAGACACCTGGTACCGGCGCTGTTTTGATTACCGAACGACCATTGGGGCGGTTGTTCAATTCCAGGCCTGGAGTATTGCCTTTTACAGGTGCCGACAAACGGTCATTGCCGTTGATGCGTGCGTAACCTGGGTTGATGTTGGTACCATTGCGGCGCACACCGGTGTATGTTTTGGGCTGATAGCCATTATTATTATTGCCATCATTGTTAAAATTATTGTTGTTGTTAAACCAACCATTGTTGTTGCAATAGTATGGATTGTACCCGTTCCAAGTCCAATATGGATCGTAGTAGTAATTGTTGAAGACGTAGGGGTTGTTCCAGGAGTTCCAACCGAAGTTGTTCCAGGAATTCCAACCGAAGTTGTTGCACCCGCCGAATCCCCAGGAATTGTATCCAAAAGAATTGAAGCCCCAACCATAATCGATGGAATTCCAGCGGTTCCAACGGTTCCAGCGGTTCCAACGGCGCCAGGTCCAATAGTCATTGTAACCATAGGTATAAATGGTCGCGCCAGGCAGGAAGAAGGGATCATAATTGTACAGGTCCACAAAGAAGGGATCGTAATAATCGACGGTATTAACCGGGCGGTGAAAACGTCGAATACGAGAAGAATACTCGTACGCGTAATCATCGTCTTCATAATAGGAGTCGTCATTGTCGTAACGTCGGGTCAAATTGCTGGGATCATTGTTATCATCCACAATTACCGTGGTGGTGGTGGGCGGAGCTTCGTAATAAAGATCATCCTGCCCGAACATGGAGGTTTGGAACGCTGAGAAGATCAGGACCAGCGCAATCCAAAGCAGTGATTTATTTATTTCTTTCATGACGGTATAAGTTTTATTTGTAGTGCTGCAATACGCATGTTTACAGGGTCAAAAATATTACCTTTGCGCACTTTTTTTGGTTAAAGCGACATTAAAGCACAATAAGGAATGCGTTAAAGTTCGCTTAAAGCCGGCAGTTTTTGTGATTTTTGGTTAAATTTAAAAAACGTGCTATGATTAAAACCCCAAAGCGTGCACATAAGTTGTATTAATAACGCTGGAAAGCAAGCGATGTACATAAAATCATCGGTGTATTTTTAGCACTCAAATCATAAACACAGTATGGCAAAGGAAATCACACCCCGGTCTGAAGACTACTCGCAATGGTATTTGGATATTGTACAAAAGGCCCGATTAGCGGACAATTCCCCTGTGCGCGGTTGCATGATCATTAAACCACATGGTTTTGCCATTTGGGAGCACATGCGGGATGCATTGGACATTATGTTTAAGGAGACAGGACACGTCAATGCCTATTTCCCCTTGTTCATACCGAAAAGTTTTTTGAGTAAGGAAGCCAAGCACGTGGATGGTTTTGCCCAGGAATGCGCGGTTGTTACGCATTATCGTTTGAAAACCATTGGCGACACGCCGGAGACCCGGCAGGTTGTGGTTGATCCGGATGCAAAATTGGAAGAGGAATTGATTGTGCGTCCCACTTCAGAAACGATCATCTGGAATACGTACCGCGATTGGATTCAGAGTTACCGTGATTTGCCGATTTTGATCAATCAATGGGCGAATGTGGTACGTTGGGAAATGCGGACACGACCTTTTTTGCGTACCGCTGAATTTTTATGGCAGGAAGGCCATACTGCCCACGCCACTGCGGACGATGCGATGGAAGAAGCGCGCCGGATGCTGGATGTGTATGCCACCTTTGCGGAGGAGTTCATGGCCATGCCTGTTATTAAAGGTATAAAAACAGAAAATGAGCGTTTTGCCGGTGCCGACGAGACTTTTTGCATAGAAGCCTTGATGCAGGATGGTAAAGCGTTGCAGGCAGGTACTTCGCACTTTTTAGGTCAAAATTTTGCAAAAGCATTTGATGTGACCTATTTGACCAAGGAAAATCAGCAGGAGTATGTTTGGGCAACTTCTTGGGGCGTTTCTACTCGTTTGGTGGGCGGATTAATCATGACCCATTCGGATGATGATGGATTGGTGTTGCCTCCAAAATTGGCTCCGATACAGGTCGTGATCGTTCCAATTCCGAAGCCAAGTCCAGCGCTGGATGAGGCATCTAATAAAATTGCCGCGGCCTTGCGTGCCAAAGGCATTCGTGTAAAGGTTGACAATGACGACCAGAACCGTCCGGGTTTCAAATTTGCAGAATATGAAATGATTGGTGTACCGGTGCGTTTGGGATTGGGTATGCGTGATTTGGATGCCGGACAGGTAGAAGTTGCACGTCGGGATACGAAAACCAAGGAGAGCGTGCCGCTTGAAAACATCGATCAGTATGTTGCTGATTTGTTGGTGGAAATTCAGGGTGCGCTGTTTGAGCGGGCAAAGGCTTACCGCGATGAACATATAACCAAAGTTGATCGCTGGGAAGATTTTGAAAAAGTATTGGAAGAGAAGGGCGGCTTTGTTTCGGCACATTGGGACGGCACGACTGCTACCGAAAAAGAAATTAAAGAAAAGACCAAAGCAACCATTCGTTGTATTCCTTTGGATGGTGTCGCCGAAGCGGGCGTTTGTATTTTAACCGGAAAGCCTAGTACACAGCGGGTGTTATTTGCCAGGGCGTACTAAACGGGGGACGCATAAAAACTTACTATATATTCGAATGGGTCAAAATCAGCGCGTTTTGACCCATTCCCATATTTTACCGACTTCTAAATCCGTCGTTTCCTGCACAAACTGAAAATTTAGGGTTCGCAGTAGTTTCACAGAGGGGTTTTCTTCTGCCAGGGTGTTTGCGCATACGGATTGCACCATTTCAAAGGTAAATGCATACGTACAAAGTGCTTGTGCTGCCTCGGTGCCCAGCTTTTGATTTTGATAAGGTTCGGCAATTTCATAGCCAATTTCTACACTGCCATCTGGTCCGGGTGCACCTTTATAGCCGCATGTGCCGATGATGCAGTGGTCTTTTTGATGCAGCACCAGGTAGTTCCACCAACTCAGATCGATTGGAAATTCAAGCGCATAATCGCGCAGCCAAACAAAGGCTTCCGGGAAATGAAACCAGTTGTCGGCAAAACTAACCCCACCTAATAAAGTTGAGAGGGCTGGCCAATCTTCCTTGACAATAGCATCCAGCATCGGTAAAGATGCTGGAACCAGCAAAAGTCGTTCCGTGGAGAGCATATTCATTTAGATTTAACAGGCACAAAGAACTTAAATCTTTTTATGGGTGTTGTTAATGAGACACAGAAAGTACACAATTTTATGCTATTAAAAATTTACAATCGTTGGCTCAACTCGTATTTGGGCATTCCACGGGCGGTATGGTTTTTGGCGCTGGTGAACCTGGTGAACCGGTGTGGATCCATGGTAATTGGATTTATTACGATTTATTTGACGCAAGCGCTCCATTTTGACATTCGTGCAGCGGGTTATGTGTTGGGTTGTTTTGGGGTAGGCGCTTTGGCCGGTGCATTTTTAGGGGGCAAATTGACCGATAAATTTGGCTACCACTTGGTGCAGCTTTGGAGTTTGTTGCTCAATGGCATCATGTTGTTTGTCGTGTCGCAGGTACACGATTTCTGGGGCATGTGTGGGGCTATTTTTGTATTGAGTTTGGTCGCGGAAAGTTTTCGACCGGCCAATTCTGTGGCGGTATTACGGAATAGTACGTATGAAACCCGGACACGCTCGGTATCCTTGATGCGGATGGCCTTCAATATGGGATGGACCATTGCCCCGTTGATGGGTGGTCTGCTGGTCGGATTTGGCTGGAACTGGTTATTTTGGATCGATGGTTTGACTTGTATTGTTGCGGCCTTTGCGTTGCGGTGGTTGTTGCCGCCGGGCGTATCCGTATCTGCGCCGGAACCGCCGCCCAATCAGGAAGCCGGAAGTATATCCTTATCGCCCTATCGCGACCGGCGTTTTCTCTATTTTTGGGTGCTTACCTTTTTAGGTGCGATCGTTTTTATGCAAATTTTGTGGACGGTACCGGTATTTTTCAAGGAAATATACCACTGGACCGAGTTTCAAATAGGCATGATGGTGGCATTCAATGGCTTGGTGGTATTTACGGTAGAAATGCCCTTGATTTTCCGGATAGAACACAAAAGGCCGATGTTACAATTTGTACAATTTGGCTTGTTGTTGTACGCATTGTCGTATTTGTGTTTGGTTTTACCGATTCCATTTGCTTTGGCAGCCTTGTTCTACATGTTTTTGATTTCGATTGGGGAAATCTTTGTGATGCCCTTTAGCAGTAATTTCATGTATGAACAGGCGGGGCATGGCAACCAAGGGGCTTATTCTGCCTTTTATGGTATGTCTTATTCGGTCGCCAACATCATTGCGCCCTTGTTGGGTACTCAGATCATTGCGGCTTATGGATACCAAAGTTTGTGGTTTTTTGCCGCAGGTTTAGCGATCGTGGCACTTTTGGGTTTTAGGATTATGGATAAACACGGGTGATGCTGCACATGCCAAGCATATCAGTGCAGTTCCACCCGTGCTGTTTTTTAGGTTGTTTTATTGCCTATACCAGTCTAGTAATTGCGTTTGGCTTTGAGGTTCAGGAACAATTTGAACCCGAAGTTGACGCCGAAGGTTTTTCCTTTAACCAGGTAATTACCACTGGTGAACACTTCGTAGTTTTTAAACATATCGCGAATAAAAAAGTAGCCAAATTCGGCCCCCACTGAATAATCGAGTGGATTGGCGGCATCTTTTTCAAAATTATAGCGCAAACCGCCTTTTGCCATGGCAGTGAATGCGGATTGATGCGTTTTAGCGCACTGGTTTCCATTGGAACGGTATTTTCCCACACCAAACTCCATCAATGCATAAGGCGTGGTTAAAAAGGAACTACCCACATCCTCCGATTTTGGATCGAGGCTGAACACAGCACCACCACCAATCCGGCCTACACACCAATGGTTGCCCACATTGAGGGCCGTTTCAGCGCCTGCACCGAGCAAGTTGCCCACTTTTTGAACATCGGGCGCGGAAACATAAATGGTCGGTAAATCGAGGAAAACGCGGGGGCCGCCGTACTGTGCATGCGCGGTATTTGCCAATAGCACAAGGAGTAAAAGGAAAAGAAATTGCTTCATATGAAAGAATGATTTGTTTACAATATTACGACCAAGATACAATTTTGTCAAATAGCGCTGCTTTTTCTTGTTCTAGATCATCTTTATACTGTGGTTTCAGGTTGGGGCGTCGTATTTTGTCGGCTGAAATCTTGGATGTATCCTTATTGTTTTATTTGACTTTTCTGCCATGGCAAACCGTAAAGCTGCCCGCACTGCTGAAAAAAAGCAATCCGTAACCGTTGAAACACCCAAATCCAGTCCCAAATGGTGGCCCTGGGTAATTGCCGGTTTTTCCTTTTTAATTTTTGCCACCGGTTTCCAGAATGACATGGTGAGCATGGATGACCACTCCGCCACGCTAGATAATCCGGCCGTAACCAATTTTGAGTTATTCGGGCATTTCAATTTGGGCATGTACGCGCCTATGAGTTGGGCCGTGTACGGGGTAGCCTATTTATTGGGCAAAGACAGCCCCTTTTGGTATCACTTTTTCAGTGCATTGATTCATGCATTGAACGTCTTGTTGGTGTTTCGGTTGTTAAAGCGGTTACAAATGAGCGATACGCCCGCCTTGGTTGTTTGTTTCTTTTTTGCCATTCATCCCATACAGGTAGAGTCGGTATCCTGGATTGCGGCCTTGAGTACCCCCTTGGCGGTGTTGTTTATGCTGCTTTCCATTGATTTCTATTTGCAGTACAAAGGAGCGCCCGATCAACGTGCTTTTTATTTTGCCTCCCTTGGGTTATTTGCTTTGGGTTGTTTGTCAAAATCGATTGCGGTGAGTGTTCCTCTGGCTTTGTTGGTGTTGGATGCCTGGACGAACCGCCCCATTAAGGTGCGCAATTTGATAGATAAAATTCCATATTTCATTGTTGCTTTTGGCTTTGGCGTACTTACGCTGTATTCGCGTACCCATGCAGGTCATGGTGATACACCGGCCGATTTCAGCATATTGGATCGTATTTTAATGGCATTTCACACCATTGCGTTTTATTGGATCAAATTATTGTTGCCCATTGGGCTGAGTATTTGGTATCCGTTTGTAAAAAACGGCCAGACCTGGGATTGGAGTTATTATGCGGCGCCGTTTTTAGTAGTAGGGGTTTATGCTTGGGCCTATCTCAAACGCACGCAGTTTCCGGTTGCCTGGTATGGATTGTTGTTTTACCTGGTGCATATCCTATTTTCCCTGCCTTTTGCGACATTTGGTACCTTTGAGTTGCGTTCGGATCGGTATAATTATTTGGCCTCCATCGGTATCTTTATCATTTTGGCTTATTTGCCGCTTTATTTAAAGGAAAAACAACCAAAATGGGAGGCCCTCAGTTGGGGCGTTTTAACGATTTTAGGGTTGTTTTATATTGTTACGACCGGTATTCGGGTAAAAGACTGGCGCAATACGGTAACCCTGATTGATAAAGCGATCACAGCGAGTGGCGACAATTATGGAAAGGCCTATTTATGGCGGGGCATGGAATATGGCGATGAAGTGGGCAAAACCAAGGATCGAAAAAAGGCCGAGCAGTATGTACAGCTTGCCTTACAGGATTTTACCAAAGCCATTGCGGTGAATCCTAATTTGGAAGAAGCCTATAAATACCGCGGGGGCCTGTATGGGCTTACCAAGCAATACGAACAATCGGTTGCCGATATCACCGCCTACCTCGAGCGCAACCCGAACGATGCCGAATATTATTACAACCGCGGGTTATCGCATTTGAATTTAAAGCATACCCAGGAAGCCATCCAGGATTTCAGCAAAACCATCGAATTACGGGCCGAATTTGAACGGGCGTACAAGGCGCGGGGCAACGCCTATTTAAGTATCGGCGATACGTTGCGCGGCAATGCGGATTTAAAAATATGGCGTGAACGTACGGGTGCTACGAACTAGCGTGCAAATGCAGGACAACGAATAGATCCGAAATAGTACAAAACACTGATACCTGCCATTACGTAGGTATCATTCTTTTTACCATTTCCCCGTTGCCTTCCAGGGAGGCCAATTTTAGGTTCACCAGAGCGATCGGCCAATGCCATGGCAATATCGCCCCGTTGGGCTTTGATATCGCGCGGATCGGCATAGGTACCACTCACATCATCGATGTAATCGGAGAATAGTCTTCGGCCGCTTATTTCAAAATTCAGGCTCCAACGGTAAGAAAGGTCTATTTTGAAACCAAGGCCATATACAATTGCGCCTTGCATGGTGTTGTATTCTTCCCCTCTGAATTGGCCTTCGGTGCCGTAGTTGCGCAAAGCATAGGTTTTTCCATCCAAATCCGTTTTAGGATTGAAAAAGTAAATGCTTGGTCCGAGCAATACATAAGGTGTGTAATACAGTTCCCGGTGGCCGTGTACGTAAGGCAAAAAGTTAAATTCGAAGAGAAACGTGCCATCTGCCACAAAGGTGCGGAAGTTGAGGTTACGGCGTTGTTCGTACACATTTTTAGAATCCGCGTCGTCGGCACGCAATGAACCAACATTGGCTCCGAGGCGCACCCCAAGGCGGTCATTTAGGTTGTATCGGGCGCTTAAGCCACCGGCGAGTTGAATCCGGTTGAGGCGCCAGTTGGTATTGAGGTCGCCGAAATAATTAGAAGCCCCCAGCCAACCGCCTACCTCCCAGCCGCGCATTTGTCCGAAAAGATTTAGACTGGCACATACCAGGCCACAGATAAGCAACGAACGTCGGAATTGATTCATTTTCAAAATTTTGTATGTTTTGTCAGCCGTCTAAAACAAGATGCCAACAAGGATGATATGCTTGCGTATTTGATTTAGCCTGCAAAAATAGGGCGTATTCTTCAGTCTCCGGCTATCCGGCTGCAATCGCTTGCAAAAAACGCATCAAATACTTGCTGTGGTATATATTTTTGAAGTTTAAATTGCTTCAAAACCACCGTTTATACTTCACGCTGTATAGTTTGTGCATGGCCTTCGGCCTAAATTATTGGCAATCAGCGCTCAGCATGACAATGAATGCTGCCTTTCAGGCGGCGTTTAGTTTACTTCAAAATGGCAGGTCGTTGTGACATTTCGTGGTAAGCAAATACCCCTTTTGCATAGTAGTGGCAAACCATGCTTTTGCGCGTGGTGCCTGGTTTTAGAATTTTGCTGCCCCCGTGGAGCAGGTTGGCATGCCAAATGAGTACATCACCGCGTTTGGGCAGAAACACTTGTTTTTGCAAGCCATGGGCTTGGATAAGTTGCTCAATGGCATCTTCGTATTGGCGGTTACTGTTGGCGCCAATGGTCCATTTTGTATTACCAGCCTCATAATGTTCGGTGCTGACAAAGGGCAATCTGTGGCTTTTAGGGTAATAAAAGAGCGGGCCGCACACGTCGGAAACATCTTCCAAGGCAATCCAGGTAGCGATTAAATACCCTTTTGGCTCCGTGGTCATATGGATGGAGTCAGAATGCGCCCGTTGTTCGCTGCCTTCTGTAAAATTGAGGGTTTGAAAAGGGATGACCGGTTTACCCAATAAAAAAGACAAAAACTGCATCAATTCGGGCTCGCGGAAAAACCGTTGATCGGCCAGGGGACTTTTTTCAAAGAGGTTGAAAATTTTACGACCGGTGTAATTAAAGTCGGCCCGGCCGGTTTTCAACATTTGATCGACGGTTTCATTCAGGGCCTGTGTGTCTTCCGCGTCAAAGAAGTTTTCGAGTACCACATAGCCTTGTTCGATAAATTGCTGCACTTGTTGCTGACGGGCAGGCGAGAGTTGGTCCCATCCTGGCTGTTCGGACATTTTGAGGAGGGCATTTTCCTGATCGATCCAGGGAATATCGCCTGCTGGTGTTTGTTTAAAATCCTTGCTGCCAATAGGGCTAAAAACGCTCTTTTTTACCCCAAATTGCCGATAAAGCGCCTTATTGGGCTGCAATTTTTTTGCGTGCAGCAGATTATTCAGCACATATACTGCTTTCAGGCTGCGCAAAAAACCGGTGTATTTTTGAAAAATGCGTTGGAGCATAGGATCAATTCTAGTGAAATGTAAAAGATAGGATCAACAAAGGTACAATCCAGTTGCCCGAAGTAAAAAAAAGGATGGAAATTTGCCCTAAATTTCGAAGCCCATTAAACTTCCGGGGTTGGAATACGTCATAGTAAGCAAAATAAGGAAACTTGCAAAGGAACGCACAAAACAAAGCAATGCCAGATGAGCAAATCGTCGCGTTACTGCGCTCAGAAATTCACTTTGAGCAGGGTTTCAGGGTGTTGATGGCGCAATATAAGGAGCGTTTGTATTGGCAAATTCGCAGACTTGTGCAAAATCACGAAGATGCGGACGATGTTTTGCAAAACACCATGATCAAAATATACAAGGGCATTGCACATTTTGAGGGTAAATCCAAGTTATTCACCTGGCTTTACCGCATTGCCACCAATGAAGCGATTTCTTATTTACAAAGTCGCAATCGGCGGCAAGCCCATTCTTTAGATGACGAAAATAACCATGCTGCAAATCGGTTGCAGGCTGATAGTTGGTTTGATGGAGATGCGGTGCAGTTGAAATTGCAAGAAGCGATCGCACAACTTCCTGAAAAACAACGCATTGTTTTTAATCTCAGGTACTATGAAGAAATGCCTTATGAAGAAATGGCGGGTATTTTAGACACCTCGGTAGGCGCTCTAAAAGCCTCCTTTCACCATGCTGCAAAAAAGGTAGAGGCTGCTTTTCGGGAGTCCGAATCGTAATCCATGAAAAAACATACGACATTTTACCCCCAGGCCAAAACATGAATGATATGAGCAACAAGGAAAATTTGGACGATGAGTTGAAAGGAATTTCGCCCTTTTTACTCGACTTAAAAAAACGGGAAGATGGCCGGAAAGTGCCACCAGGTTACTTTGACCAGTTTGATGCAACATTGATGCAAAAAATTGCAACAGACGACATCAAAAGACCGGGCATGGCCAAGCAGTCGCCCGTAAAAGGGATGTGGGCAAGCTTTACCAAGCCCCGACTATTGATGAGCATCGCAGCTGCCGTGGTGTTGCTCTTGTCGGCGTTTTGGTTTTTGAAGCCGACAACGGCCTCCGAACAAGTTAATCCGCTTGCGCTGGAATTAAGTGCCGATGATGTGGAGGCGTATGTTTTGGAAAACATCCATGATTTTGATTCAGAACAATTGGCCGCTTTGCCCGACCATGAATCATTATCGGAACAGCCCACGCAGACAGAACCTAAAAACCCAAAAAAGAAAAGGCCTGAACTGGATTTAAAGCCGGAAGACATGGCCCCCTTGCTCGATGAAATGAGCGACGAGGAACTTGAACAACTTTTATAAACACAAAAATTGTTTTACGATGTATATGCACATGAAATATCTGATGTTGATTGGCTTGTTGCTCTTTGTAGGCGCAAGTACCGTATCAGCACAACCAAAAAAGGAAGCACGCGCCGACAAAATCAAAGCTTATCGGGTGGCTGTTTTCACCGAAATACTCAACCTGAGTTCTGAAGAAGCCCAGGATTTTTGGCCCATTTACAATGAATACCTCGACAAGCGGGAATCCTTGCAAAAAGAGCTCAAAATGACCCGCCAAATTGACGGCATGAACGACAATGAGGTGGAAGATTACATCAAGAAATACTTTGAACTGCGCAACAAGGAATTGGATCTTGAAAAAGACCTGACGCAAAAACTGCGCAAAGTACTTCCTCTGCGAAAAATTGCGAAAATACCCGTGGCGGAGCGTGAATTCCGGGAGGCACTTGTCCAAAAATTACAAGAAGCCCGGGAGAAACGTATGGAGCGGAGGGGGATTGGGAATAAATAAATTGTTTTTTTGAGTTGCTCAATAAAAGAAGCGCCATCCCGAGTGATCAGGATGGCGCTTTTATTGTGTCTTATAACTTTATTGTTTAGCAAACGTGCCTTCCAATCGGCCCAATTCTGTTTGCATCACCATGCGGTAGATACCCGCTGGGAGACCAGAAACATCCAGTTGGAAGTTGGTTCCATCTGCAATGATGCGACTCAATACCAAACGACCGTCGGCATGGTACACATCTACGGCAGACTGGCCAGGTTTGCCTGCGCCACGCAACTGTACGCCTACATTCAACCAATCGGTGGTTGGATTTGGCGACATGATGAGGCTGCCACCATCTGTTGGACTAAACGTAGGTGTTTGTGGACAATCGACTTTACCCAGGTTGAAGTCTTCTGCACAGGTTGGGTCTTCTTTGTCCTTAATCACGAATTTATACTCTGTGATATTGTCCCCTGCGAGTGGTCCAATAATAATGGGTTGTGGGAAATTGTACGGATACGTTGCTTCCACATTACCATTTAACACCACTTCAAAACCGGCAGCCCCTGGATTTGTAAATTTAAATTGCAGGAGTGCGAAGAACTGACCACACAGACAAGGTGATTTGATCACTACCAGATCATAGATTTTGCAATTATCTGATAAACAACCCGGTACGGCAAATTCTTTCACAGCACAGCAACCTGGCTGGTTGGGTGCATTGGGCACCAAACACACTTTGATAAAGTCATTTGGACCGCCATCCCAAGGGAAATTGTTGATGGTCAATGGCAACTGGTTCAGGTTGTAGGTACCAAACAGGGTTCCATTCGCAAACAATTCAAAGGTATTTGAAATGGCGTTGGATACCTGGAAATTCACCACTACTTTATAGGTATCGTTGCCCGTGCAATCACCCACCTCAATATTCAGGTTGGTAATAACACAAGGACCACTTGGGTTCAGGCAGGAAGGCACCGCAAATTCCTTGATACCGCAGCAGGTTGCAACCCCACCATTGCCGAAGCAAACCTTTACAAAGTCGTTCAAACCACCATCCCAAGGGAAATTATTGATGGTAAGTGGGAGTTGGCTCACATTGAACGTGCCCAGGAAGGTATTGTTGGCCCAAACACCGAATGAACTGGACGGTGGATTGTTTACGGTAAAGTTCACCACCACTTTATAGGTGCTATCGCTGGTGCAATCGCCAATTTCAACGGCCAGGTTGCTTACGGAACAAGGTGCTCCTGGGTCGAGGCAAGCAGGTACGGCAAACTCTTTGGTTGCGCAGCAGGAGAGCGCATTGTCGAAGCACACTTTAACTACATCATTTGGACCGCCATTCCATGGGAAGTTTTGAATGGTGAGGGGCAATTGCGCGAGGGTGTAAAACCCGATTGGTTGACCATTGGCGTAAACCTGGAACGAATCGCTTGGCGGATTTTGCGCCTGGAAACTGATTTTAACGACATAGGTACTGTCTCCGGTACAATCGCCCGTAAGGACTTGCAAATTACTGATTTCGCAAGGGTTGTTGTTGGTCAGGCAATCTGGCACAGCGAATTCTTTGGTTTCGCAGCACGTCGTTGCATTATCGAAGCACACTTTTACCACATCATTTGCACCACCGTTCCATGGGAAGTTATTGATCGTGAGTGGCAACTGGTTCAATTGATAGGAGCCAAACAGCACCCCGTTTGCGAACAATTTGAAAACATTGCCGGGCGGGTTGGCCACCTGGAAGTTGACTTTTACCACATAGGTACTGTCACCGGTGCAATCGAATGTTAGCACTTGCAAATTACTGATTTCGCAGTTATTGTTGTTGCTCAAGCAATCTGGTACCGTAAATTCTTTGGTTTCGCAGCAGGACGTTGCATTGTCGAAACACACTTTTATTACATCATTTGCACCACCGTTCCATGGGAAGTTTTGGATGGTGAGTGGCAACTGACTCAACTCATAGGTACCAAACAGCACGCCGTTTGCAAACAAAGCAAAAACATTTCCGGGCGGGTTGGCCACCTGGAAGTTGACTTTTACCACATAAGTGCTATCGCCGGTGCAGTCGCCTGTAATCACCGTGAGGTCATCGATGCTGCAAGGGTTGTTAAAGAGGCAATTTGGTACGGGGAATTCTTTCGTTGCGCAGCAGTTTGAATTATCAAAACATACTTTTACGACATCATTTTGCCCCCCGTTGTAAGGGAAGTTTGTGATGGTAAGCGGCAATTGATTCAGGTTGTAGGTTCCGAAAAAGGCACCATTCGCGTACAGGGAGAACTCATTGCCCGGTGCATTATTTACCTGAAAATTCACCGCAATAATATAGGTGCTGTCGGAAGTACAAGAATCGGTTTCGACGGCGAGGTCATAAATTTCACAAGGGCCATTGTTGTTAATACAATCTGGCGGGAAAAACTCTTTGGTTGCACAACAGTTGGTTGCAGCGCCGGTAGAGTCGATGTAACAAACGGTTACTTTATCTTTATCGCCGCCGCCCCAAGGGAAGTTCAATACTTTTACCGGGAAAGCGGTTGCCGGGTAGGTACCGAGTGCCGTGCCATTGGCAGATACCAACACGCTATCAGACGGCGCATTCACCGATTGGAAATTAAAGAACAAGGTGTAGGTACTGTCGCTCGCGCAATCGCCGGTTTCAATGGCGAGTCCAATAATATCACAATCGTTGTTTGGGCTACAATCGGGCAATTTCACTTCTTTTGTTTTGCAACAGTCCGAAGCGGTAGAGTCTGCATTGGCAATACAAACCGTTACATCAACGAATGTGTCGTTTCCTGACGGGAAATTATTGATGGTCAGGGGCAATTGGCTGATGTTGTAAGGGCCAAAGGTGCTATTTCCTACCGAAACCACGAACGTTGAGTCTGGCTGGTTGTTTACTTCAAAATTGATCACCACCCGGAAGGTGCTGTCGCTGGTGCAAGAATCGCCTTCAACTTTCAATGCGGTAATTTCACAGGGGAAAGGCAGGCAATCGGGTGCATCAAACTCGATGGTTTGGCAACAACTCAAGCTATCGGTGATACACACTTTCAGTTCGTCTTTTTGTCCACCGCCCCATTTAAAATCAGGGATGGTCAGGGGCAACTGGCTGAGTGCAAAGGTGTCTATGACATCACCGAATGTATTAAAAACAACAAACGTAGAATCGCCTGGGTTTTTCACCAGGAAATTCAACACCAAGGAATAGGTGGAGTCGTTGTTTGGGCCGCATGCGCCTGGATCGACGACCAGGTCATACAAGCTGCAAGGTTTGTCGGTGAGGCAAGCTGGAACCGGGAAGGTATCCTGCAAGCAACATGCCACGGTACCAGGCGTGAGGGTATCTGCGCCGATGCAAATTTGAATGAGCAGGGTAGAATCACCATTCCAGGTAAGGCTATCCAGTTCGAGTGGAAGATTAGATAGCGGGAACGTATCAATCAACACACCATTGACAGAGGCCGTATAAGTGCCATTGCCCGGATTGGTTGCGTTGAAAAACACTTTGGCACTGTAGGTGCTATCGCTACTGCACGAGCCCGCTTCGAGGGAGATCGTGGTCACCTCGCAAGGGCCGAAAGGCAAGCAATCAGGTGCCAGGAAATTTAACTCTTTGCAGCACGAGAAGAGCGAATCACCTGCGCACACCTTAATATTAGCATAAATCAGGCCGTTCCAAAGGAAGGAATCAATCGTGAGTGGCCATGCGTTTGCGGCATATTTACCGAATAAATCGCCGTCTACGTACAAGTCGATTGAATCTGAAGCTGTTGAATCGGTTACAAGCAGGTTGATGGTGAGTCGGAAGGTACTGTCAGAATTGCAACTGTCTGTTACTACGCTCAGGTCTTTGAGCAAACAAGGGTTGAGGCAATCTGGTACGTTCACTTTACTTTCTACACAACAAGGTACGATGGACGGCGGGGTAAGCAGGCAAATTCGAACGGTATCCACGGAGCCGCCGCCCCATGGGAATTCGGGGATTTCGAGGGGTAATTCGGAAAGTTTATAGGCGCCAAATTGAGTGCTGTTGATGTAAACGACAAAAGAATCCGTTGATGCGGGCGACGTAATCACGTCGAAGTCAATGGTTGCGAAGTAGGTACTGTCGGTGCTGCAGCTATCTGCGAGGACCATGAGGTCTTTAATTTCGCAGGGAGAAGCGATGCAGCTGGTAACCGTCACGATGGTTTGATCGGAGCAGTTGGTGAATACGGCATCGGTAACAATAAATTCGAGGTTCGTTGTAGTTACGGGGGAACTGAACGGACCGAGTGTGACCGGATTTTGGCTGTACGGGAAGGTGCCGTAATTGATGCCATTGCCGGTAACGGTGAATTGGTTGGTTCCACCGGAGTGCTTAAAGTCCAATTTTACAAAATAAGTGCAATTGGTCACCGGGCTGGTGGAGATAATGTCTGCTTGCAGATCAAAAATCTCACAGTTTTGCCCATAGAGCGCTCCTGTCAAAAACAACAGAAACAAAATGGATTTAAAACGCATGGGTAAAGTGTTTGGTTATTAAATAGGATGAAATCAGTTTACTGGAAATTGATTGAAAGATACAGTCAGCATCGAAATCGCTTTGTTAAAGTCGGCGCTGTTTTGCCTAATTTAGGCATTAGGCATGAAAAAGGGCAGACAATTTTGGGATAAACAGGATCGCGCCAACAACAGCAGCGCCTATTGCCGCGATCAACACTGCTGCGGCAGCTACATCTTTTGCTTTACCTGCAAGCGGGTGATGGTCGGGAGAAACAAGGTCTGTGAGGTATTCGAGCGCTGTATTAACAGCCTCCATGGAAAGTACCAGTGCGATACACATTACAACCAGAGACCATTCTGAATTGGAAAGATGGACGTAAAAACCTGTTGGGACAACAAGCGTCATGGCAATCAAATGGATTCGGGCATTTGGTTGCGACTTGAACAAGTCAAAGAGACCCTGAAATGCAAACCGAAAACTGTTCAGGCGTTTGGATAAGCTCATCTTTTTCAAGATTCCGGATCAAAAATTCCGGATGTTGCGGGAATTCGAGTAAAAGACCAATTTCTGGTTTGCGGGGTGGCCAATAGGAAGGAATTTGATTGGCGCTTTCTGTTTCATTTTTAAAAAAACAAATTACGGCGCTGCACCCGAAACAAACGAACATTAACCTGAATTTATTATACATCAGGAAAATTAGGCCTAAACCCACATAAGAAACCGAAACAACAGCGGCCTGTGCTGCCCACCATTGAAAAGTAGGATGTTGCGGTGGAAACATACAAGACAAGGAGCCAACCAACAACACAAGTGTAAAAACTTGGCGAACACGACGATTTTCAAAAAAGTCCAGTTTCATAAGGATCAAAGGTACAACGCAAAATAATAAAACGAAGCAAGCAAATATAATTGTACGATTTCTTAAGATTGCGTATCTTTGCGTCCGCTTTTTAGAAAGCCCATTTTAGGAGAGATGTCCGAGTGGTTTAAGGAGCACGCCTGGAAAGTGTGTATACGTCACAAGCGTATCCGGGGTTCGAATCCCCGTCTCTCCGCTTCACCCGCCATAGCACGTAGTGCGAAGGCGGGTTTTTTATTCCCCTCCTGCGCACTGTGTGCTACGGCGGGTGAACCTTAATCCAATGTCCGAAGACCAAACATCAAAATTCTATTACGTTTACATATTGCTTTGTAGCGATGGCCAATTATACTCTGGCTGTACAGGCAATTTAAAAGATCGATATAGTCGACAACAACGCGGAGAAGTATTTTCAACTAAAGATAAACGCCCACTGAAGTTATTGTGGTGTGGTGCTTTCCCGGACCGTACTTTTGCATTTGCTTTTGAAAAATATTTAAAATCGGGGTCTGGCCGAGCATTTGCTAGAAAACGGTTGATTGAGATAAAATAGTCCTTTTTTGCATTGCGTGATTTCAGATGGGAAAAATGAACCCGCCTTCGCACTGCGTGCTATATGGGTTAACGAAATTACCCGCCGTCGCACTGCGTGCTATGGCGGGTAAAGGAGAGGTGGCAGAGTGGTTGAATGTACCTGATTCGAAACCAGGCGTACTGTAACAGGTATCGGGGGTTCGAATCCCCCCCTCTCCGCTTTACCCGCCATAGCACGCAAGTGCGACGGCGGGTAAATTTGCTTAACGCCATAGCACGCAAGTGC
>JAIYAP010000070.1 GCA_027488935.1 Saprospiraceae bacterium
AGCACATCGAAAAATACAAAGATGAACTCAAAACCCTCATGGCACCAAATTTTCAATTGTTCTCGGTTTAGCCGGGGATAGGTACAGGGTATTCAAAACCACTTCGCGTTGGCTATACATTCTCTTGCGTTTTAATCCATTCGATAATTCCGCCTACAATTTCTGTCATAAATCCCTTTCCTTGAAACTCGTCGTAAGTTCCGTAACCGATTTCTATTGCACCGTCTGCGTTTGGCTCGCCTACAATACATAAGTCGCCGATCATTTTATTTTCTGCTTTTGAAATTGCCGTCCAAAGTGTTGAATATAAATAATTCTTGGTTTTGTCTGCTACATTGGGTAGAATTGTTTGTTCAAACGCTTCTTTTAGTTCAGGTGAAATTGTTCTTGAAGTTTTATTCAGGTTAAGTTCTTCTTCCAAAGAGTTGTCGCATTTAGTGTATTTCACTAACTGGCCGTAAGTCAATGGTTTTAAAATTAGCCTTTCTGTTTCTATCATTTGTTTGATTTTTTAATTTCTCTGTATTATTTCGGTGTCACTCTAACTACCCTGCTACCGAAACGCTATAGCCTACACCCTATTTGGATATAATGCACAAGCCCCAACACTTCTAGAAGAACCATTGGGGCTTGTCAACCTGTCCAGCAATGCGCAATTATGCCCAAACGCTGCCACTCCTAAAACTCCGCACTACCCGGATACCGCGGAAACGGTATCACATCCCGAATATTGGTCATGCCCGTCACAAACAGCACCAAACGCTCGAAACCAAGGCCAAAACCGGCATGCGGGCAAGAGCCAAAACGGCGGGTATCGAGGTACCAATACAGTTCTTCTTCCGGAATATGCATGGCCTGCATTTTTTGCAACAACACTTCATACCGTTCTTCACGCTGAGAGCCACCTACAATTTCGCCGATGCCCGGGAACAAAATGTCCATGGCGCGTACCGTGTTGCCATCTTCATTCAAGCGCATATAAAACGCCTTGATCGCCGCAGGGTAATCGGTCAAAATCACCGGTTTTTTAAAGTGCTTTTCTACGAGGTAGCGTTCGTGTTCGCTCTGTAAATCGGCGCCCCAGGCATCAATCGTGTATTGAAATTTGCCTTTTTTATTCGGGTTCGAATTTTTCAGGATATCAATGGCCTCGGTGTAAGTGAGGCGCTGGAATTCATTTTGTACGACAAAACGCAATTTTTCGGTCAAAGCCATTTCTGAACGCTGGTCCTGTGGCTTGGATTTTTCTTCTTCCAGCAGACGTTCTTCCAGGATCCGCAGGTCTTCCGCGCAATGGTCGAGCGCATATTTGATCACATATTGCAACATGGCCTCGGCGAGGTTCATGTTGTCGTTCAAATCTGCAAACGCTACTTCGGGTTCGATCATCCAGAATTCCGCGAGGTGGCGGGTGGTGTTGGAGTTTTCGGCGCGGAAGGTCGGACCAAAGGTGTACACTTCACCCAACGCGGTGGCGGCCAATTCGGCTTCCAACTGACCAGAAACGGTAAGGTTGGTTGATTTTCCGAAAAAATCTTTGCTGGTATCAATCGCGCCGTCTTCAGTACGCGGCAATTTATCGAGATCAAGGGTGGTTACGCGGAACATCTCGCCCGCGCCTTCTGCATCGCTGCCGGTGATGATCGGGCTGTGCAGGTTGACAAAGCCGCGGTCGTTGAAAAACTTATGAATGGCGTACGAGAGCACGTGGCGAATGCGGAACACGGCCGCAAAGGTGTTCGTGCGGAAGCGCAGGTGCGCATGCTCGCGCAGGAACTCCAACGTTTGCTTTTTGGGCTGCAAGGGGAATTCTTCCGGGTTGCAATCGCCATAAATCGTGATTTCGGCGGCTTTTAATTCAAATTTCTGGCCTTTTCCTTGCGATTCCACCAAAGTGCCGTGTACGCCAATGGCTGCACCAAAAGTAATGCGTTTGAGCAGTGCCGGGTCGGTGTTTTCGTGATCCACCACCACTTGCAGGTTGAAAGCGCTGGAACCGTCGTTGAGGGCGATAAATTGGTTGTTACGGAAGGCTTTTACCCAGCCTTTTACGAGGATATCTTCTCCCAGCGGCTCGGTGCGGAGGATTTCAGTGATTTTAATACGTTGCGCCATCAGACCAGTATTTGTGTTATTTGAATTGGAAGCCGCAAAATTAGGGTAAAATTGGGATTTTGGGGGAGAATTTGGAAAAAGGTTTCAGATTGTAGAGGCGGGGGGGTACGGAGAGGGGAGTTCCACGGAGAAGCTTGGAGGTACGAGTTTCACAGAGAAAAACTCCGCGTAACTCCATACCTCTGTGAATCTCCGTGGAACCCTTTTTCCCCGTGGGCCCACTTTTTCCTCCTTGAACTCCCCTTTCTACACCGCCGCGACCATCTCCCGCAACAATACCGGATCTTTTTCAAGCGCATTACCCACCACAATCACATCGGCGCCTGCTTTGAGGTTGGCGGCCACTTTTTCGGGTGTACGAATGCCGCCACCCACTATTAAAGGCACCTGGATGGCACTACTTACGGCTTCAATCATGCTTTCCGACACCGGATTGAGGGCACCCGAACCGGCATCGAGGTATATGAGTTTGAGGCCGAGCATCTCGCCTGCCAGGGCGGTACACACCGCAATATCGTCTTTAGCCGCCGGAATGGGGTAAGTATTGGACATATATTGAACGGAAGTAGTGACGCCGCCATCGATCAGCATATAGCCGGTGGAAATGATTTCGAGGGGTGACATTTTCAGAAAAGGAGCTGAAATAACGTGTTGCCCGATCAATAATTCCGGATTTCGGCCACTGATGAGCGATAAAAACAGGAGCGCATCGGCGCGATAACTCAGTTGAAAAGAATTGCCCGGAAAGAGAATCAGGGGAATATCGCAACACTGCCGGATATTCGTTAGCAGTGCATCCAGCATGTTATTCACCACCAAACTGCCGCCGATGAAGAAGTAATCAACACCACATTCGAGGGCCAGATCGAGGGTTTGTTCCAGTTTTTTGAGGCGGAGTTTATCGGGATCCAGGAGGACGGCAAATTTTTTTTCACCCCGTCGTTTGGCTTCCTGGAGTTTGGGGTAAAGGTTGTTTTGTTGGTTGAGCATGTTTTGAGTGCGATTAGTGTGCAAATTCCAATAGTTTCGATCGAATATCGGCGGGCTGATTCCCCCTTGCTTTATCAGCAAAAGCGCCCTTCGCGTCGATAATAAAATATTGTGGAATGGCTTCGACGCCATAAACCTTTGCGATATTTTGAGGCTTGCCGGCACTGGCCAACATATTATATCCCTCGAATGCCCTTGCCGCCAATGCGTCTCTCCAACTTTCAGGGCTTGCATCGATCGAAATATTGATCATTTCAATGCCTTTTGCCTTAAAATCTGGCACAAAAGCATTCAAATACTCCATTTTTTTAATACAAGAACCGCACCAACTGGCCCAAAAATTCAAATATACCACTTTACCTTTAAATTGAGACAAATCGACGGTATTCCCATTGGCATCCAATCCGGAGAAGCGCGGTGCGGGTGTTCCGGGGGAGACTTTTGCAAATTTTTGATACAAGTCTGCCACCTTTTCGTCATAGCCCGGCACCTGGTTATTTTGCATAAAATCGTTAAAAAGTGGCAATATTTCGCGGTAAAGTTCAATAGAAAATGCAATATTGATCATTTCCGAACGAAAAAAGGCAAGGGGCTTGCCTTCCAGCAAGGTTCCGGAGCGTTCATATTGACCCGCCCAAAACTGATCTGTTTTACCCGATTTTGATTGTTGGCGCGCCATCAATGCCAGCAAATATTGGCGGTACCATTCGCTGCCAATCATCGGATGCTGGGTAGGTGCTTCGTATAAAAAATCAAAAAAGGGTGCATCTACCCGGTGAATATTCCCAAACACATGACCATACACCAAGAGGTGGTAAGCCCAAAAATAGGTTATTTCAGCAGATAAAAACGCGCGGAAATCGCTGCTCAAGGCATTGGGATTTTGGGTATTAAATTCGTCCAACAAGGTGGTTGCTGCCAATTTTCGGTGGTCCATGGAATCGCGAAACGGACCGGGCGATAATGCTTCCATCATTTGATTCATCGGAACCTCCACGGTTGCCCACCATTGCCCTATTTTGAAACGCACGTTGTTAAACTCATCAAAATCTTGCAGGTTTTCCCGCAAATAGGTTTGTAGTAGCGCATTGTTGGCGCCTGCTTTTCCAGAAAACTGAGCAACAATTGGAAATTTAAAAGCATCCGCCCGCAATTCCAGGGTATCGTTCGGGGAAAGAAACAAGGGCAAGCGCTCCTCATTGAATTCTAAAAACACGAGTTGGGGCTCCGTCAAGTCGAATTCAAAGGAAAACTCCATCCTGAAATCCAGTTCTCTGCGGTAGGTGTCACTTTTGCCATCAATATAATAATGCGGTACAATCATACCAACCCGATCACTCGAAAAGGCATTGCGAAAGGTGCCATAAATTAAGGCCGCCTGGGTATGCCAAGCGCTAGTCAGGCAAAAAAACATCAAAAAAAGCCGTTTATCCATCCTAATCCGATATCATTAATGGGTAGCAAAATAAAAGCGAAAGGTACGGAAAAGGAATATTGCGGGATGGTTAACTATTTGCCGGATTTCTTAACTTTGAGGGTTCAAGCCACCTTAACATTTATCCGATGAAGCATATCACCTTTATTTGCCTGTTTTTCCTACCCACTTTGCTGGCCAGTCAGGAACAGTTCAGCCTTTCTTTTGCGGTGTCCCCCGATATTTCCTTTTGGACTAGCAGTGAGATCACCCAATCTTACAGCAAGCAACTTCCCCGATTGGGATATCGAATGGAGACGAATGTGGTTTACCAATTTCATCCCAAATGGAGCCTTCTGGCTGGCTTGGGTTATGCCCGGATGAATTTTCGGGCGCGGTTGAAAAGCCTGCAATGGCCCAGCCAAAACAACAATGGTCAGTTTGACCCATTGCTTTCAGGCGAAAACGTGCAGGATATACATACGAGTGCCAATCTCTTCTACCTACCCCTGAGCATCCGGCGTCAGATCGGGGCTGGTTTTTATGCTGATCTGGAAACAACCACGAATTTAATTTTTTATTATGGCAATTTTACCCTACGTCCAGGCTTTGGATTGGGCTTAGGCTGGGAACATCAAACGAAATGCGGCCATTTTCTTTTTATTCAACCCAGTTTTCGGTATATTGTGAACAAGGCCTTCAAAGGAAGCCTGACCAGTTACAACAGCAATCCATTTAGTATAGGTGTTGCATTGGGTGCTCGGGTGTTTTTGAATCAATAATTGCGCCCTTACTTCTTTAACCCAATTTCCCGCAAACGCTCATCCAGATACGCTCCAGCCGTAATCGGCGCGTAATGCAATGGATTTTCATCCGTTACGCAGGAAGGCAAACAAGTCAGATCCATGGTAACCCGCGGGTGCAGGAAAAACGGAATACTCAGGCGCGATAAGTGCCAGGATGCACGCGGTGGATTAACCACACGGTGGGTGGTACTTTTCAGGTAATTGTTAGTGAGGCGTTGCAACATATCGCCCACATTGATGACAATTTCGTCATCTTCAGGCATAATATCCACCCAAGTATCCTGGGCATTGAGCAATTGCAAACCACCTGCGCTGGCCCCAACGAGCAAGGTGATGAGGTTGATGTCTTCGTGTTGCTCGGCGCGGATGGCACTTTCCGGCTCTTCAGTGATCGGCGGGTAATAAATAGACCGCAAAATAGAGTTCCCGTGTTCAATTTTATCATCGAAATAGTCTTCACCAATTTCGAGAAAAATAGCGATGGCTTTGAGCAACTGCGCGCCTGCAACTTCAAATTGGCGGTATAATTCGAGTCCTAAAGCAGCAAAATCCGCCACTTCAGCCACCACCACATTATCCGTCGGGTAGGCACTTTTTAAAGGATGTCCGGCTGGGACTTCCTGGCCAATTTGGAAAAACTCCTTTAAATCGGCTACTTTTGATTGTTTGGCGTGTTCTTTTCCAAAAGAAGTATAGCCGCGCTGTCCGGCCATGCCTGGCACCTCATATTTCCTTTTTACCTCGTCGGACAAAGCAAAAAAGCGGTTCGAATTTTCATAAAATGCATCCACCAGGCTTTTAGGAATGCCGTGGTTGACCACCGCAACAAATCCTACATGGTGAAAAGCATGGCCCAGCGCTTGCACGAAGCTGGCGCGCTGTTCGGCATTACCCTGAACAAACTGGGAAAGATCGACGGTAGGTATTCCTTTTTCTGGCATGATAACCGCAAATTGGTGGTGAACTAACGAACAATTTTCAGACTAAGATCAAGTGGGAGGGCAGAATGCGTGAGGGAACCTGCCGAGATAAAATTCACGCCGGTATGGGCATATTTGCGCACATTGTGCAAGGTAATACCGCCAGAGGCTTCTGTTTCAAACCGGCCATTGACATGCGCCACGGCTTCTGCCAGGATCGGAATTTCGAAATTATCGAGCATGATGCGGGTGATGCCGCCTGCTTCCAGGGCCTGGCGTACTTCAACGAGGTTTCTTACTTCAACAGTAATGCCCAGGTTCAGTTTGTGTTCCTGCTGGTACGCATGCGCGCGCTCGATGGCCTGTTGTACCCCACCCGCAGCATCTACATGGTTGTCTTTAATCATAATCCAGTCGTACAGGCCCCAGCGGTAGTTTTCACAACCGCCTATTTTGACCGCCCATTTTTCCAAAAAGCGGATCAAAGGGGTGGTTTTGCGCGTATCGAGCACTTTTACAGGCAAATCGCCCACTTCAAAGGCAAAACGGCTTGCCAAGGTGGCGATACCGCTCATGCGCTGCATAGAATTCAGTACCAAACGTTCAGCCTGCAAAATAGCGCGGGTGTGTCCCTCTACTTCAAATGCCTGCTGGCCGTAAAGCACATCTTCTCCATCTACTTTATGGATCGTTAAAGTACTGCTTGGGTCGATGCGCTGGAAAATATGCTGTGCCAGTTCGATGCCGGCAATAACGCCATAATCTTTCACTTTCAGCACGGCCTTACTTCTGCTATCGGCAGGAATGGTGGCTAAAGAGGTATGATCCCCTGCGCCCACATCTTCAAGCATAGCAGCGGTAATAAAATCATGGATCAGTTCGTCGGTAATTTGTGCGGGGCGCAAGTTCATATCTTGGTTCAATTGATGTTAAATTTTAAGTTGTTTTCCATTTAATGTTACAACCGCCCGATGGACGTTGCTGGGTTGCAATAGGTTGTCCGAGCAGTAAAGCCTCCAGTGCTGCACGCAGATCAGCACCTGTTACCGGTACCGGGTTGCGTTTGGGCCGGCTATCATCGAGTTGGCCCCGATACACCAATTTTAAATCTGCATCAAACAAATAAAAATCGGGGGTACAAGCGGCATCGTACGCGCGGGCAACCTCTTGATGTTCGTCGTAAAGGTACGGAAAGGTATAGCCAACCGCATGCGCTTGTTCGGTCATTTTATCGGGCGCATCTTCCGGATGGGCTTCCACATCATTGCTGCTGATGGCGATAAAGCCGATGCCTTGTGCCTGATAGGCCTTGGCGATGCGTACAATTTCGTCGTTGACATACAGTACATACGGGCAATGATTGCAGATAAACATCACCAGTGTTCCGCGGGTACCGATCAAATCCTGGAGGGTACGTTTTTGGCCACTAACGGTGTCCAAAAGTTCAAAGGGTGGCGCAATGGTACCGAGTGGCAGCATTACGGATTCAGTATAAGCCATTGTGACCGTTTTTTATTTTTGCTTACAGTTTTGATTAATTCCGGCAACGAAATGTGTAACGGCATCAATTTGGGTGGCCGTCTCGGCGCCTTGAAAGCCCGTAATCATTTCATTTTTAATGGTTTGCAAATATTGAGCGAGCAATTCGCCCGCAAGGGGGGTATAGCTCCAATGCCAGCGTTCTTCCTCGTAGCCGTGGGGCCGTTCAGGACCTTTGGCGGTATAGGGTTGGCAAAAACCGAATGCGCCTGCGTGTTGCTGCAGCCACTCGTAAGTAGTGGCATATTTACCGCCTTTTTTAAAAGAAGGATTATTCAGGTCGTTGAGATCGATATCCGTCCCCCAATGGTGGCGTGAAGTGCCGGGCATGGACGAGTATTCCAGGATTTTGCGCGCCCGTTGCTCAGCGCCTGGGGCGTCTTTGGCAAAACGCGTCCATTTCCCTTCCCAAATTTGTTTTTGTTGTTGAAAGTTGCGGGTGGAGGAGATAATTTTAAGATTTACCTTATCCTTTTGTGCTGCCGCAAACATTTTTTTAAACGCCTCAAACGTTTCTTGGTGCAGATACATCCCCGGCTTGTCGGTGTAAGGCTTCCCCACGGCTACAAAGGACGGATGTTTGGTTGGGTCAAATTTGCCCAGCAGGTATTCCGTTTCTACCTTCGAAACCTGCGCTACAGGGACAGGGGTTGCTGTTTCGGCCCGTTTTTCGGTTGCCGAATCGTTGGCGCAGCCCAGTCCGCCCAAAAAAAGTACCAGAATAAAAATGCTTATTGTGCGCATGATGTTTCGAATGGTTCAATCATTTTTTTCAGCGCTTCTTTTGTAAAAGTACCGGGTTCGCGCCAGCACTCCACGCCGTTTTTAAATAAAATAAACGTGGGAACCCCCATGATTTTCATAGAAACGGCAAGGTCGAGGTATTCATCGACATCCACCTTTACAATTTCCAGTTGTGGGTGCATTTCCTGCTGTAGCGCATCAAGTACGGGAAACATCGCCTTACAGGGACCGCACCAGTTGGCCCAGAAATCGACCAGAACCAATTTATCCGAATTGTTAATTTTATCTAGAAACGCAACCATGATACGCGCATTTGAAGCTGCAAGATACCGTTTGATCTGTCCGCAAGCCGATAATTTTTTGTAAAAAGCAACAAGCAGGGCACAGAAATGTAGTCGCACGGACAATCCGCTCTTGTGAAAAGAGCGACATTTGTTCGGAAATCAACCAACCTATTCACAAAACAAACAACTTTTATGAAATTCAGTTTCGATCTTTTGCTGCGTGTTGTCGTTGCAGGTATTTTGTTACAAACCCTTTATTTCAAATTTACAGGCGCAGAAGAAAGTCGCTATATCTTTTCTACCCTGGGCGCAGAGCCTGTTGGGCGCATTGGATCGGGTGTAATTGAATTAATTGCTGCGGTCCTTATATTGTATCCGGCAACCACCGGGATTGGTGCGGTTTTGTCGCTGGGGGTAATTAGCGGCGCGATTTTGAGCCATTTGGCCATTTTAGGCATTGAAATTAAGGGCGATGGTGGCCTGTTGTTTTACCTTGCCTTGGTGGTATTTGTAGGCAGCATTTTGTTGATTTGGCCACGGCGCAAAAGTTTGCCGATTGTAGGTGGCCTTTTTGCCTAAAATCAAATGCGGGGGACGCTGTTGATGATGACCAGGAACACCAGGGCGAGTTTCATGGATTGCGAAATGCGCGGACCCAATTGATCGTCAATCGCCCAATCGCGCGGATCACCCGGGCGGAGGGTGTACAGGTAAAATTTGCCATCGGTGGCATCATTTACCAGCCACTCGTCCAGTTGTGTGGTGTATTTGCTCTTAAGTTGCAGGGAAACATTGTTATCGGTAACGCGCCACTCGGTAAAATTGCGCGGAAAGGTAGTGCGCATGGTAATAATATCACCTTGATAGGAACGCAATTCCCATTCTCCAGGGTTGTCTTTCCATTTAACTTTGATAACGCCTTGTTCTTCGCCGAGTTGGTAATCCCATTCCGACCAGTCGTCACGCACATTGAGCCAACGTTGTTTAAGTTCGCCGCTTATTGTTTCTTCAGGCGGTTCGAGTTCGGGGTCATCTTCCGGGATATTGGGGTCGGGCGGCGGAATCGTGTACAAGTCCCACTCCACAAAAGCGTCATTCCAGCGCGTACTGATGCTGCTCAACCGTTGGGCCGAGGCCTGGGTTGAGCAGCATATTACCAACAAGATCAAAAAGCGGTGCACAGAAAGCATGGTTGCAAGTTGTAGGCGTTTGATCTTGGAATTGCGTTAAAACGGCAAATCGTCCATATTGCCACCTGTATTGGCAGGAGGTGTATCTGAATAATTTGGGAACGGATCGGTAGGGAAACGATCGTCTTGCGTGGGTTTTGCAGGGGTATTGTTGCCACCGCCCGATTCGCTGCCTTTTTCCATACGCCATGCGTTGAGGTTGGTCAGGTATTTACCATTCCATTCTCTGCCACGCAAATCGAACGATACCTTTACTTTATCGCCTTCGCTGTATTCGTCGAGCATCGCACAACGATCTTGTACGGCCTGAAATTTAATCAATTGTGGATAGTTTCCATCGGGTACTTCTAATACAAACTCGCGTGCCTGAAAACTGGCCGATTTTGATTCGGCGGGGAAAATGCGGTGGAGTTTACCTTCTACTTCGAAAGCCATTTTTTAGTGATGAGTGGTGAGTGATATGTGATGAGTAATGAGAGTCGAGTTGGACTTATATCGTAAGCCTGGATTGGTTTATTTGAGTTGGAAAAGAAATTCGTAATACCCTGGACGTTCGGGGGTGAGCACATATTTTAATTTTTTGGCCACAATAAAGCGCTGCATGGTGGAAAAAAGAAACACTTCAGGAACTTCTTCATGCATGATTTCTTGCGCTTCTGCGTACATTTTACTGCGGACTGGTTCGTCTTGACAAACGCGAATGGCCATAATCAGGCTATCCAGTCGGGCATTCGAAAAGCGGCTGCGATTGTCGCCATTGGGTGCAAATTGACTGGAATGGAACTGTTGATAGAAATCATCAAGGCCCGTATTGAGTCCGGCAGCACTAACAGATGCCTCGTAATCGCCCGTTATGGCGCGCAGTGTTGCAGTGCTTATGTCCAAAGACTCTATAACAAAATCAATACCCGCCTGGCGGGTTGTTTCGCGAATGGCCTCTATCATATCCTTCACCACCGAAACAGAGGTGGTCGCTAACACATTGATTACCAACTCTGTTTGTTTGCCATCGCCCAAATTCTTATCTACAATGCCATTGCCGTTGGTATCTTTCCAACCAGCATCTGCGAGCAGGGTTTTGGCACGTTGCAGATCAAATGGATACAAACTTACTGATTTTGCATAATAGGATTTGCTGCTATGCACCGGTGCTACAATTCGGTTTGCAAAACCTTTGAAAATATTGCCAATCAGGTTGTCGTAATCAATGGCGCAAGCAATGGCCTGACGTACCCGTTTATCCGAAAGTTTGGGGTTGGTCAGGTTTAAGAGTAAGCGGTTGTATTGAGGCGCCCAACGCTGTTCGAAGTTATAGTATTTGTTGATGGCGGTATCTTGTTCCCAAAGTTTAAACCTTGAAGGATTTATGCCATACACCAGGTCCAGTTCTTTGGTTTTGAGCAGGGTTTCAATGGCAGGCTCTTCCCGAATAAGTTTGTAGTTAATTTGCTTTGGGTAAGCAGCCAAATACGGATACTTGCTTGCGAGACCATCTCCCCACCAATTGTCTTTTTTTACCAGGGTTACCAATTGCTCGGTAAACTGGGTTATTTTATAAGCACCGCATCCACTGATAAAATTAAGATCATTGCCATATTTTGGCTGTTTAAATTCGGTTGCGGCAGCAATTAACCGCGGATCTGAAAGTAATTGCGAGTCGGGTTTTTCAACCAACAAACTGGAAAGTGGAATATCTTTCAAATTTCCTGCGGCATCATACACATAAGCGGGCATGATGGGAATTTGGCACAAAGAACTAACGCCCAGAATATAGGGCTCCGAAAGAAACACTGTGAATTTCTTTGGATTGGCAGCATCCACTTGCACCCCTTTAATATAATTGTAATACCCCCGCCATTTATCCATTTCTTGTACCCCCCGATTGAATACCAATTTGAAGGTAAATTCAAAATCATAACCCGTAATCGGCGTTCCATTATCCCATTTAGCAGCCTCCAACATTTCAAAGTCATAGGCAATCAGGCCTTTTTGTGGCCCATCGGTTACGGTGCGCGGCTGCGGAATTGCCTTGACCATCAAGGGCTCCAGCGTGCTTTTTTCGGCATCAAACATGCCGAGCGGGAGCATCATGCGGGAACACAAATGGGAAGTTGCACCCAGCGAACTCATAAACGGATTGAGCGTTTTGGGTAATGCATTCATCTGAATATTCAGCACCGCTGGTCCTGGATCTGTTTTGGGCCTCAGCGAATAATAAAGGAGCAGCGCAAGAAAGAAGATCGCCGCCAGAATAATCCAGCGACGCGGCGAACGGTTGTTGTTCATCATGGTTTATAAGTTTCGGTAAAAATAAGTAAGGTTTCTGGATTAAACAAAGCGATCTTTCCACTCCGGCCGTGGCAGCATGCATTGTTCCTGCTTTCCATACCAACGGTACCGATTACGGGCAATCCAGTTATACACGGTATTTCGGATAAAACGCGGAATAATTTTAAACACCACCGCCAAGGAATAAATTCCACCAAGTTGCCGACAAATTTCGAGGGCCGCATCGGAACGCAGAAAAATTCGATTGCCGGAAACCAGGGTTGCCGTATCCAGCGATCCCGGGGTACGACCAAACTGTTGAAGCAATTTTTCGCCGGTTTCCGATTGTAAGGCAGCAAATTTAAACACCCGTTTTTTATCGCGCAGTAAAATCCACTGAACCGAAGCATTACAAAGGTTGCAAACGCCATCGAATAGTAGAATATTTTGAGGGTTGGTATCCATATTTTGATTTAATGGCATGTCTTTAAGTTTGCTGGTGGTGGCCATGATGAAATTGAAATTTTTATCGTTATTTGTGTGTTGTAAGCCTATCCTTCTTCTGCCCAGCGCAATTTTACTCAAAACATGCCTACTGCACTCACGATTGTCTTTGTTGGTCTTACTATTTTCATGTCGCATTATTTTGCGACGCTCTTTACCCGTACCAAAATACCCGATGTGCTTTGGTTATTTTTGATTGGGTTGTTGTTGGGGCCTGTTACGGGCACCGTACATACGGCTACTTTTGGGGCGGTTGGGCCGGTTTTTACCACCATTACCCTTGTTTTTATTCTTTTTGAAAGCGGTATTGACCAGCGCCTGGAGCCGCTCATCAACGCGCTCGGCGGCACTGCCAAAATTACCACGTATAACTTTGTGGCGACTTGTTTGGTTGCAGGGAGCATCGTGTATTTTGCAACCGATCTGGGCCCTTTGCGGTCGCTGATGCTGGGCAGTATTGTCGGAGGTACCTCCTCTGCCGTGATTACCACCTTAGCTAAAGCGTTTCCAATGGCCAAACGTACGAGCACCATCCTGGTCCTGGAGTCTGCTTTTTCGGATGTGTACACCCTTGCCGTGCCGCTTACCCTGCTTTCTGCCTATAAAATTGGGCGCGTCGATGTGGCTTATGTCACCGGACAAATGATTGCAGCCTTTATTTTGGCGGCCATGTTGGGCATTGTAGGTGCCTTTTTATGGAGTGTATTGCTCAATCGCATGCGCACCCTGCAAAATACGGTGTTTACCACGCCCGCTTTTGTGTTTATTATTTATGGTATTGTCGAATTGCTCAATTACTCCGGCCCGATTGCCGCTTTGAGTTTTGGCATTACCCTGGGCAATATTGATGTGCTGGGACCACCTATTATGAAAAATGTCATTTCCCGAAAGCCGATTTCACTGACGGAAGTGGAGCGCGCGTTTTTCTCGGAAGCGGTATTTTTATTGCGCACTTTTTTCTTTGTTTATATTGGTATTTCCGTGCATTTGGAAGATTGGTGGCCGCTGATGCTGGGCGCAACGATCACTGGCGCCTTGTATTTAGTGCGCATTCCGATTGTACGTTTGTCGGTTCCGCGCGAAACGCCTTTAAAAGATGCTGCATTTATGGCGGTGATGATTCCCAAAGGGCTTGGCGCGGCAGTATTGGCCTCTTTACCCGCCCAACAAGGGGTAGAAGGAGGGGAAATGATTCAATCTATCGTATTTTCTATAATTTTATGTACCACCATCATGACCACCATCCTTACTTTTTTGGTGGATAAAACCTGGGTGGCGGACCTATACGGGTTTATTTTCCGAATGCTTGGGATACGCGGGCCCAAAACGGAGCCAGTGCCGGAACCCGTTGAAATTGCACCAATAATTGATGTACATGCCGAGATTCGGGCGGCTGAAGAAACGCTGAACGCTGAAAATGTTGTTGAAGCGGAAGCGCAAACTGCGTCGGAAACTGCGTCGGAAACTACCCCGGCAATACCTTCCGATGAAACGGTCCCGGAAACAGCCACCCCCGAAGAGCCTAAGGCATAAAAAAAGAATAACCGCCTAACTTTCGTCGGGCGGATCCCAAAAATTAAATGAAAACAATCTTCCTACTGTAATGTGTATCTTGATCTGTGTGATTTAAATATATATACGATGCACGCGCTGCCATCGTTTTAAACCCAACAGGACTTTTGCATTTTTCTTTATACGAGCATTTGGTTTTGGGGTCACAACGCATGGCAATAATTTTTATCACGCATTTTATTACGGGTACTTAGCACATTCTCGCTACTTTTGCCCGACGCGTTACACCTTATTGTAAGCCGTGTAAAAACAATTTCATCACCATTCTACCCTGCTCATGCAATCTATTATCAATATTCTGCACAGTTACAATCGGTATTTAGTTTTGGCAGCAATGGTTTTTGTGCTCTATCGCTCTTTGAGCGGCTGGTTGGGCAAAAAACCATTTTTGAAAGAAGACAATACTGCCTCCTTGATCCTGTTGATTACCGCACACACGCAATTGTTGTTGGGCTTGATCCAGTATTTTGTCACCAGTGGCTACACCAAAGCGGCATTTGCCAACATGGGTGCCGCAATGAAGGATCCGATTTTGCGCTATTTTGCCGTGGAACACATCACCGCGATGTTGCTAGCGATTGTTTTGATTCAATTGGGTCGCACCTTTTCAAAAAAGGCGAGCAACGACCTGGATAAACATAAAAAACTGGCGATTTATACCGGTATTGCGGCATTAATCATCATTGGCACACTCGCAAGCAAAAATTTGTTGTTTGGCTCAGTGGCTACTGCGGCGATTTAATCGCCCGGTCACCATCCACCCAACGATACAGACATCCTTGCCTGGACTAAAAAACAGGTAAGGATGTCTCCTCCATTGGCCATTTTACTTGATTCACTGTTTAAGTTGCGCTGAAAAAGATGCAAAAACCAAGTTTACCCGAAGGAACCCGCGATTTTGGGCCAGAGCAGGTGCGCCGCCGCACCTTTATATTTGATACGATCCGTTCGGTATTTGTAAAATTCGGTTTCCAGCCCCTGGAAACACCGGCGATGGAAAACCTGAGCACCCTCACCGGCAAATACGGCGAAGAAGGCGACAAACTGTTGTTCAAAATTCTGAACAACGGCGATTTTTTGAAAGATGCTGATGATGCTTTACTGGCCTCCAAAGACGCAGGTAAACTCACTGCGGTGATTGCCAAACGCGGTTTGCGGTATGACTTGACGGTACCGTTTGCCCGCTATGTGGTGATGAACCGCGGCCAACTCACCTTCCCCTTCAAACGCTACCAGATTCAGCCGGTTTGGCGCGCCGATCGGCCCCAAAAAGGGCGCTACCGCGAGTTTTTCCAATGCGATGCGGATGTGATCGGCTCAGAAAGTCTTTTGTTTGAAGCCGAACTGGCCCTCATTTACGATGAAGCATTTGCGAAATTAGGCGTACCGGTAAAAATCAAAATCAACAACCGCAAAATCCTGTTTGGCATTGCCGAAGCAGCAGGCATCCCCGATCAGTTTATGACCATGACGGTGGCCATCGATAAATTAGACAAAGTAGGCATCGAAGGGGTGCGCAAAGAATTGAGCGAACGGGGTATTCCCGACGCCTCCATTGCCAAAATTGAACAAATTCTGGAAAATGGCACCCTCGAAAATCTACACACCGCTTTTGTCGACAGTCCAAGCGGACAAGCAGGACTTGCCGAATTGGAACGCGTTTTTGATTTGTTAAGTAAAACCTTGGTGCGCAATGAGGTGGTGTTTGACATCACCCTGGCCCGTGGACTCTCCTATTATACAGGCTGTATTTTTGAAGTTTCTGCCATCGGGTATCAGATTGGCAGCATCGGTGGTGGCGGTCGCTATGCCGACTTGACGGGAGTATTTGGGGTAAACGGACTTTCAGGCGTAGGCATCTCTTTTGGCGCCGACCGTATTTATGATGTGATGGACGGCCTCAACCTGTTTCCCGAAACGCTGGATGCCAGTATTCAGGTTTTGATTGCCAGCATGGATGAAGCAACGCATGATTATGGCTTTCAATGCGTGATGCAATTGCGTGCTGCCGGTATTGCAGCCGAATTATATCCAGAACATGGCAAATTGAAAAAACAATTTGAATACGCCGCCAAACGCAACGTACCATTTGTAGCCATTATCGGTGAAAATGAGCTTACTGAAGGTGTTTTATCGGTAAAAAACCAAAAAACAGGCGAACAAAGTAGTTTTACAGTGCCCGGATTGATCGGACTGGTGCAAACGCAATAATCGTTTACTTCATTTTGCTCAACGCCGATGCCGCTACTTTTTTAAAGCGGTCCATGGTAATGAGCCCCAGTTCGCGCTCGAGTACAACGCCTTGAGGATCAACGAACACCACGGTAGGCATCCCCGTTACTTCATAGATTTCGGAAATAGCACGCCCGTTGGTGTTATCCACATCTACATGGTAACTGATAAAATGCTGGTTGAGGTAGTTATACACTTCCGGTTTTTTAAACACTTCCCGATCCATCACTTTACATGGTCCGCACCAGGTGGCATAAAATTCCAGAAAAACCGGTTTTTTAAGTTTTTGAGCAGTTTCTAATACGGGTGCCAAACGGTCAGATTTGGTCCAGGCGATGCCTGTGCTCACTTCATTAGAATTGGCAGCGGTAGATGTACCAGAACTGGATTTAGTTGTGTTCGTTTTTGCAGATTGCGACTTTTTGCCTTGTGTGCAGGAAACTGCAAGCATGCCACCAACGAGTATTGTGAGGAACAAATATTTCATCGTTTTTCTATTTTAGAACAAAGAACGCACAATTTAGCATCTTCTTATACCTGAAAGCCAATATTATCCTTCAACTTTTGGGTCTACTTGCGTATTTCCAATAGGTTTCCAGGGCCGAGATCCAGGCAATGGTGAGTCCGGCTTTCCCATCTAAAAAGCCTCTTTTGATCACATAATTTCGGATAAACTTGGCCAAAGGGCTCAAAAACACCTGAACCCACCAACTGCGTTTGCCTTGTTGTTGGCGTGCAAGCGCAGCGATTTGTGCATATTTTTTGGCGCGTTCGTAGTGTTCCGCGACGCTATAATAACTGTAATGCAACAAATCACCTTTAATCCATTGCGCCGTTATTCCTGGCTGCATGGCCACTTTGTCGTGCGGATTCTGGCCGCCCCAACTGCCTTTTCGGCGATCGAACAGACGCAATTTGCGGTCAGGATACCAACCGCTGTACCAAATCCATTGTCCACAATAATTGGTGCGTCGGTTCATGATATAGGCATCGAACGCCCAGGTTTGTTTTACGTTTTGAATGGATTCCGTCAGGGCCGGACTCAGGGCTTCATCTGCATCCAGGGAAAGCACATGCGGGAAATGCGCCTGTGTGAGCGCCCAGTTTTTTTGTTCAATATGTCCTTCGAAGGCGTGCTGGACAAACCGAGCGCCTTTTTCCCGACAAATTGCTTCCGTCTGGTCGGTCGAAAACGAATCGACCACCACAATTTCATCGGCGATCGCTTGTACCGAATCGATACAGCGGCCAATGTTGCGGGCTTCGTTGAAGGTGATGATGACGACGGATAATGGAACCATAGGCAGGCAAAGGTAAACCCGGTTTTTCAGGTTTTTAAGTGCGATTGCACGACTCAAAACAAACTCACATACCCGAGGTGGAATTTGGTGGATCTGAAATCGACACCTTGCCCAATATCCTGCCGCCCAACCGCAATAGAAATGCCAAAAATACCCGCTTTTGTTTCAAAATTCATCCCAACCCCCAAACCCAAAGGACGGCTGAACAAGCGAGTACGGTAACTGATGTTTTCAATATAGGCATAATCGGCAAAAGCCGAAAAATACGCATTGAGGCCCAGTAACAACCGCGCCTCGGCGGTTAAAATGGCAAAACGGGTTGCAAACAAACTTTCCTCATTGAATCCGCGCAACCGTTTGTTGCCCCCCAAACGATATTGTTCGTTGGTAAAAATGGGTTTATTGGAAAACAACCCGCCGGCGCGCATGCCTAGTTTGAGGGTGCTGCGTTTAAAAAATGGCAAAAAATAGTCCAATTGCAACTCGCCCCGATAACGGGTTACTTTGCCCGCCAGGCTGTCGTATAAACTACCATAATTAAACGCCGGTATCTCACTCGATTTGATCGCCTCAATTTGGTTGTTGCGCAACACATTGTTGTAACCCGCCACCCCTTTGATGGAAATGGCCCATCCTTTACGCGGATTGAACCGGTAATCAAGGCGGTTGAGTACGGCCTCGATGCCAAATCCGTTTTGTCTAAGATCAAGGTTGGCAGGCAATTGTTTGGTTTGTTGGATGGTGAGGGTGTCCACTTTTTGGAGGCCGGAACTTTTATTTTCCCAAAAAAAGCGCAAATAATCGCCTCCCGGCAAAAAATATTGAATCCCCAGGTCGCCTTGTGCATCCACCCAGCTGCTATCGCGGCGGTAAATACGCAATTGGCCATCTACCCCGAATGCGGTCCCAAATAAATAAGGCAAGCCGGCGCTGACTTCCAGGCGTTGGGTTTCAGGACGCAGGCGTTCGAACTCGACCGACATGCGCTCGCCCAGGTTGAGGGCATTTTGAAACGCCGCATTTAAGGTGCCCGTTAAGAGGGGCCGACCATCCGACTGGGGCAAGATACCAATGATAAAATCGAAGCGGCTGGCGCGTTTTTTATTTAAAAACAGGTTGATGGTGGCCTCTTTTCCGGTAAAATTAATGCTGGGGTTGCCGGTTTGTTCTACAAAAGACAAGGTACGGAGCTGATCGCGCAAACGCAGTATTTGAGCGCGGTTATAGGGACTGCCTTTTTGGATGCCCAGGAAATTGCGGAGATAAGGTCCGGGCAGTTTCAAATCGCCTACAATATTGAGGTCTTTGTAGGTAATAAATTCATTGCGGAGGATGGATAGTTGTGCTGTAATGCCGCCGCTGGAGTCAATTTGTATTTGTTCAAGTTGAATTTTGGCAAAAGGAAAGCCGTTGTTTTCGGCTTGTTCGAGCAACTGGCGTTGTAGTTGCAGCAGTTTTTTGTAATAAAATGGCTTGTTTTGGTAGAGTTTTTCTCGAAAACCGGAAGCCAGCAGCCAGGCTTCGTTGGCCTTGTCCTGACTTGCCAACAAACGCACCCAATGCATGGCAGGACCGAGGTACAAATGCGCCGTGGTTGTTCGGCCGGTTTGTGTAAAAGTATCGATAGAGGCCGTCAAATAACTGCGTTCCTGAAAATATTGCACCAATTGGTTGCACAAAGGGGCAGCCCCTAACGAATCCGGGAATTCGAATTGCCAGCGACCATCGTCCAGAAACTGAGGTGGTGTGCTAAATCCTTTGATTTCGGCGACTGCTTTTGTACGTTCCGAGGGTGTCGTGGAGAGCTGCAAACGGTAGGGCTGCTGGGCAGCAAGTAGCCCCGCACAAAATATCAACAACCCTGTAAACGCCATGTTGGGAGAAATAGGAAAACAGCGCATCAACAAGGCAAAAAGATCAACCCCGAAACGCGGTGCACTGCACATCTTTTCCTGCTTGATCTTGTTACAATTGTAGTACATATTCATTGCCCGGCTGTTTCAAATCCTATGCGCTATGACGCGGATTGTTGCCGCTGCGTTGTATTTAAAGTAGACGAATGATCTGTATTTTTTAACATTTCTTTAAATTTGCGGTATTAAACGAGCCCAACCCAATTCAGTCTAAAGCACATCCTCCAAAAATTCATTCCTTTTATAACCGATTAAATCACACACCAAGCCCGTTCAATTGGGCAAAACCATTTAACACAATGATGAAACTGATCAATTTCGCGCCCAAATTGCTGATGCTTTGCGCAATGACACTGTTTACCCTCTCTTTCACAACCGAAAACAACGCACTCAAAGGCCCGTGGGAGCTGCTGGGCATGCGTAAAGTAAATTATTCGCTGGACCGCGACGAAATCATCGTTACACGTGCTGAAGGTGTTTTTACAGCATTGAAGGTAAAGGTGAAAAAAGCGCCGATTAACATGCAAAAATTAGTAGTTACATTCGGCAACGGCGAAGTAGAAGAACTGGAACTGCGCAACAATTTTGCAGCAGGCAGCGAAAGCCGCGTGATTGATTTGCCAGGCAACAAACGGGTGATCAAAAAAATCGTTTTCTGGTACGATACCAAGAACATTGCCAACCGTAAGGGCATTGTGGAGGTTTGGGGTCGCCACTAAACGGAACGCAGGCCAACACATTCTATTGATTAGGCAAAAACACGACGCACCAAGCGACAGCATTTAACTAACTTTGCGGCGTATACCAAATTACGTCCTCACCATGCAACAGGTCGCACCCTACCTTCCCAAAAACAAAGTCCGTATCGTTACTGCCGCCAGCTTATTCGACGGACACGATGCCGCCATCAACATCATGCGGCGCATCATGCAAAGCAGTGGCGCTGAAATTATTCACCTCGGCCATAACCGGTCTGTGCAGGAAATTGTCGACTGCGCCATCCAGGAAGATGTGCAAGGCATCGCCATTACCTCGTATCAGGGCGGACACGTTGAGTTTTTTCAGTATATGTACGACTTGCTGAAAGAAAAAAATGCCAGCCACATCAAAATTTTTGGCGGCGGCGGCGGCACCATTTTACCTTCCGAGATAGCGGTGCTGCAAGATTATGGCATTACCCGCATTTACCATCCCGACGATGGCCGGCGTATGGGTTTGCAAGGCATGATCAATGATGTGCTCGAAAAATGCGACTTCCCGGTGGGCTTTTCCCTCAACGGCGAACTGAAACACTATCAAGAACACGACGCAGGCAGTGTTGCCCGATTGATTACCATTGCTGAAAACAATCCCGACTTTTTTGAATCGGATATTCGCCCTACCCTGCTGAATAGCAGCACGACTTCTGATAAAAAAACACCCGTGTTAGGCATTACGGGTACGGGCGGCGCAGGAAAATCGTCGCTGGTGGATGAACTCATTCGCCGTTTTTTGCTTGATTCCACCGATAAATCGATCGCGATTGTGTCGGTTGATCCATCTAAACGCAAAACCGGTGGCGCCTTGCTCGGCGACCGAATTCGAATGAATGCCCTGAACCCGGAACTCGCGCGCGGACGCGTGTACATGCGCTCGCTCGCGACCCGTCAAAGTAACCTGGCCCTTTCCAAATATGTACAATCGGCTGTTGAAATCCTGAAAGCAGCACATTACGACCTGATTATCCTCGAAACGAGTGGGATCGGGCAAAGTGACACGGAAATTGTAGACCACAGCGACCTGAGCCTATACGTGATGACGCCTGAATTCGGCGCAGCCACCCAGTTGGAAAAAATCGACATGCTCGATTTCGCGGATGTCATCGCCATCAACAAATTCGATAAACGCGGCGCCCTGGATGCCCTGCGCGATGTGCGAAAACAAGTGCAACGAAACCGCAATGCCTGGGATACCGCCGTCGATGAAATGCCGGTATTCGGCTGCATCGCCAGCCAGTTTAATGATCCGGGGGTGAACCAATTGTACCGCCGTATTATGGATTTGTTGCGCGATAAAACCGGCGTGGATTTCCATACCAACATGGCCATTGGCAAAGATCAATCGGAAAAAATATACATCATTCCGCCGCAACGGGTGCGTTATTTATCCGAAATCAGCGAAAACAATCGGAAATACGATGCCTGGGTAGAAAAACAGGTGGGTATCGCCCGCAATTTGTTTGCCCTCAAAACCAGTATCGAATTGTTGAATGCACGCAACGATGCGCCCGCCAAACAGGTCATCGTACTGCTGGAACAACAATTCGAAGACCTTAAAAAAGACCTCGACGGCGATTGTCTCCGCATCCTGGAACAATGGGACGCCAAACGCGCCCGGTATGCCGCTGACGAATATGTGTACATGGTGCGCGATAAGGCGATTAAGGTAAAAACATATACCGAAAGCCTCAGCCACACCAAAATTCCGAAAGTTTCGACCCCGCGTTTCAAAGATTGGGGCGAAATTCTGCGCTGGAGCTTGCAAGAAAATGTACCCGGTGAATTTCCTTACGCAGCGGGTGTGTTTCCGTTCAAACGCCAGGGCGAAGATCCCACGCGCATGTTCGCGGGCGAAGGCGGCCCCGAGCGCACCAACCGGCGCTTCCATTACGTAAGCAAAGGATTGCCTGCGGCTCGCTTGTCTACCGCCTTCGACTCCGTAACCCTTTACGGCGAAGACCCTGATTATCGCCCAGATATATATGGGAAAATTGGCAATTCCGGTGTTTCGGTGTGTTGTCTGGATGATGCTAAAAAACTGTATTCTGGTTTCGACCTTTGTTCGCCCACGACTTCAGTGTCGATGACGATCAATGGTCCGGCAGCGACGGTTGCGGCATTTTTCATGAATGCAGCCATCGATCAACAATGCGAACAGTACATCCGCGCAAATGGCCTGGAAGCGCAGGTGGAGGCCAAACTAAAAGCAAAATACGAAGATCGCGGCCTGGAGCGCCCGAAATACCAGGGATTTGGCGAGGATGGTTTGCCAGAAGGCAACAATGGCCTCGGTTTAATGCTCTTAGGGATTACCGGTGATGAAGTGTTGCCTGCGGATGTATACGCAGGTATCCGCGCGAAGGCCTTGCAATCGGTGCGCGGCACGGTACAGGCCGATATTTTGAAAGAAGACCAGGCGCAAAACACCTGCATTTTTTCCACAGAATTTAGTTTGCGGGTGATGGGCGATGTACAAGAGTCGTTCATTCACAATAAAGTACGCAATTTCTACTCGGTCTCTATCTCTGGTTACCACATTGCTGAAGCGGGCGCCAACCCGATTTCGCAATTGGCCTTCACCTTGGCCAACGGCTTTACGTTTGTAGAATATTATCGCAGCCGGGGCATGCAGGTGGATGATTTTGCGCCCAATTTGTCGTTTTTCTTCTCCAATGGCGTCGATCCAGAATACGCCGTCATTGGCCGGGTCGCGCGCAAACTCTGGGCAAAAGCCATGAAAAACCTGTATGGCGCCAACGAACGCAGCCAGATGTTGAAATACCATATTCAAACCTCGGGCCGCTCGCTGCATGCACAGGAAATTGCCTTCAACGATATTCGGACCACCTTACAGGCCTTGTACGCCATTTACGACAACTGCAACTCGCTGCATACCAATGCCTACGACGAAGCCATCACCACGCCAACCGAAGAATCGGTACGCCGCGCCATGGCCATTCAATTGATTATCAACCACGAATTGGGTTTGTCGAAAAATGAAAATCCGCTGCAAGGCTCCTTCATCATTGAAGAACTAACCGAACTGGTAGAAGAAGCCGTGTTGATCGAATTTGACCGCATCACCGAACGCGGCGGCGTGTTGGGCGCCATGGAAACCATGTACCAACGCGGCAAAATACAGGAAGAAAGCCTGTATTACGAGACCCTAAAACACACCGGCGAATTACCCTTGATCGGGGTAAACACCTTCTTATCGAGCGAGGGTTCGCCCACCATTTTGCCAGCAGAAGTCATCCGGGCTACCGAGGAAGAGAAAGAAGCCCAAATTCAAACGTTGCGCAAATTGCACGAAGCCAACGCCGAAAAAGCCCCGGAAGTATTACGCGCCTTGCAAAAAGTAGCCATCGAAAATGGAAACATCTTCGAATCCTTGCTGGAAGCCGTAAAATGCTGCTCCCTGGGCCAAATCACCCGGGCCTTGTATGCGGTGGGCGGGCAATACCGAAGAAACATGTAAGGTGAGTTGATAGTTGTGAGTTGATAGTTGTGAGTTGTGAGTTTGGACATGCCCAAATATGGTTGACAAAAAGGAGTTGAATATCAACTAACAACTATCAACTAACAACTATCAACTAAACCTTCAGCCACCCCGTAATACTAAGTCGAGGCACCTGTGTAACCAGCACTTCATGCTCCAGTTCATCGCTTTTGAAAAACACGCATTTCCCGTCCTCTGGCGCGATTGTTTGCGTGTGGTCGGGGTGGTATATGCACAATTCGCCGCCATCTAAGGCCTTCCAATCGACATTCAGGTACATAATGACCGAAAAAGCACGGCTTTTGTTGCTTTTAAACTGATCCAAGTGCCGTTTGTAAAAACTTCCTTTTTCGTACAAGGCATAATGAAATTCATAGCCCGTAATGCCGGTGTAGCAGCTTTGGTTTAAAAACAGCACAAACTGGTCCATCAAAACAAAAAACGCGTCTTCGTGCGGGTCGTGGTGGATCGGGTCGAGCCAATAAATTTTATCGCTGCGAATCAATTGATTCTGTTGCAATTGGGTATTATTTCCAATGCCGGCGTTCAACATCCGTTCATCGGCATACAGGTGATGCAAATTGGCTTTCAAATGCGCCGCAAGCGCTACGCCCAGGAAATTTTCTGAAATGCCAACATGGTCGGCCAAATAACTGTCAATCAGGCAATTAAAGATAGGTTCCAATCCATAAGGTTGAAGGCTTTCGCGGCATACAACCGATTGGCGGGGGTAAGGTAAGTTTTTTTGTTCTACCGCTCCCGCTCGCGCTGGGTTCTACCCAGTGTGCAGGTTCTACCCACCGCTCGCGCTGGGTTCTACCCAGCGTGCCGATCCTGCGGGTTCTACCCGCCTTCCAATAAAAAGGAAACTTTTCCCAACAGCGGTTTATTTTGAATTATAATTTCCTAACCGCGCCTCTGCAACAAAAAACAACTCACCCCATTTTTTCTGGCGGTGTATAATGTCCATAGAAAACCCATGCAACGTTGCTTTCCGGTGGATGGCCAAGTAATCGCAATCCTCCGACAAAATCAGCCAGGTTTTGGTATTTTCGGTGCTAAACGCGGGTAATTGCTGGAACAATTTGTCAAAATATTCCAGTTGTGCCCCCGCAAAAAAGGCATATTCAGCATCATGAGCGGCCAAACGCGGGTAATACGGCGGATTAATCAGCACCAATTCAAAAGTACCTGCTGGCAAGGCATCCATCAAATCACTGTGCACCACCTGCAGGGAAAGTCCGTTCGCCGCCGCATTTGCCCGGGCCGTCTCCACCGCCAGCGGATTAATATCAATGGCTGTTACCCTTGCGCTCTGTTGGGCAGCAAACAGCGCCAGGACCCCACTACCAGTACCTACATCCAGCACTTTTGCTCCTTTTAAAGGCATTTTTTCTAAAAATCGCAAAAAAATAGGCGTACTAAAATATATCCCGGGATGAAAAACACCGACAGGAACCTGCAAGCGCAACGTGCCCCATTGCCAGGTACGCGCACGGGTTACATAACACAAGGCCCAGACACGGTAAAAAGGGAGCAGCAGCATTTGGTAGAGGGTGCGCATTTTTTATAGATATTGAATCATCAGATCGTTTAAGGCATGGTGCGGATCAGGGGTTCCACGAAAAGGGGTTCCACGGAGAAGCTTGGAGGAACAGAGTTGCACAGAGAAAATTAAAAAACTCCGTTTAAATCGTACATCTGGACTTCCCACAGAACCCTTTTTCTCCGCGTAACTCCATTCCTCGAGCTCCTCCGTGGAACCCCTTATCCGCCTAACTCATACTATATTTTCACAAGTTTTATAACCACCGTTCGATCTTTCATTTTCATCAATCCAAAATATACGCCTGCGGGTGTTTCACTCCCCGAAAGCGCCTGCCCGTCCCATTCAATTTTTTGTTCCGTTACGCCGGCAGATAAATTGAAAATATACACCAACCGTCCTTTTAGGTCGTAAATCTCGAACGTAGGATGTTCATTCGAGGCAAACAAAGCCTTAATTTGAATGGTGGTCCGGGTTTCAAAAGGATTCGGGTATACATTAACCAAAGAATCCGAGGTACTTAAATCATCGGTACTTGTAAGTTGGGTTTCGTCGGTGCAATTATCGCAATAATAGGAAGAGTCTTCCAGGCATAAAAATGCAGTGTATCTGGAGAGCACCCGATTATTCAGGCTGTTAAAAAGTATATTATTAACGGTTGGGGTAGATTGCTGTTCGGCCTCAAGGGTTTGAATAAATTTCCCGTACCAAATTTCACGACTAAGTGTATCGATGGTCTCAATTTCACTTTGGGGGACTTCAACATTCGATAAAACTAATTGATCATCCAAAACACCACCTACTGCCAAATTAAACGGTGCTGTACCCAAGTATTTACCTACTTGTAAAACGGGTCGGTCCAGGTTAACCAACGTCCCATTATTCGAAACGTTTAAGCGAGCATAACAAAAACCATCTTTAGGCGAAAGGTTTATGTCAAAAGTGCTCGTATTAGTCCCCATGTTATAAAATAAGGACTCTAGCCCTGGTGCGAAATTGGGGGATTGGATGGTACTAAATGCTGCTTTCACATAAGCGCCTTTTGTTTGTGCGGCAAGCGTACTGAGCAAGTAACTATTTGCATAATAATAAGTATTATTCAAATAAAAATAATTATTAATATCACAATAATTAAGAGAATTTATGCTAATAGTTGGAGGTGTAATACTTAACACATCGTTTAAAAAATTATTTGAGGCTGATAAATTTGCAAATTGATTACCATTTGAAGCCAGTACGATAGCACCTTCATTGCCATGCGCCTTCACCCATTCTATACTAAAGGGCAATAAGGTAGTCAGGTTACTGTATGGCGCCAATTGACCCGCTATTAAATTGAATGCACTACGAATCGTATCCGGGTGAGCGGGCAGCCATCGATCTGCGGCTTTACGAATTGACAAACCAGAAATAAACAAATTAAATGAATCTCCAGTGATAAAGTTATTCAACATCGTATTTTTTGCCGCAACCAAAATTTGCGATGTACTTAAGCCACTAGTATTGCCCGGTTCAAAATCCAAACATAAGGCCACCTTCCTCCTTCTACTTCCAGGTAAAAAGTAATTGGGCATAACAGCAAGTTGATAAAACTGCTCACCCTCGGATGCTCCGGCAGCCAAATAATAGCCATTGCGAAGGGGGGATGCAAACGCCAATTTTACGTCATTGGTAAATTGGTTGGAGTTTAATACTGTCCTGTAAAAATGGCCTCCATCAATCGTATCTTCCACTTCTTCAAAATAAGTATTCGGCTGATTGAGCAAAGAGGGCACCTTGAAACGATCGTTTGTCCAAACAAGTAAATTAAACTTACTTAGAGGAGTTGAGGAGTATTTCAACAAATCAAAAGGCAAGTCCAGCGTTGTATTTTCCCGACCGAGGGTTGCCGGTTGTAACCAGGTTATTTTCACCCGCCGGGTATTGGTACGCGCCATCGGAAATACCCGTAACTGATATTGTGTTGTGCTATTTTTAAACAGGACAGAAGGGTCAATACGACGCTTTACGATGCCCTCATAAATCGCTGAGGCCGTCCACCGATCAAATATTCGCGCCTTACTAATTTCATCACCAACCCAAAGCCAGGAATCGTGTACCGTTGAGCCTTCCGGCAAATTGAACCTAAGCAGCACCTCCAGCGAATCTCCATTGGTATTGAAAGTAACACCTTTCGCAGAAAAGGTTAAGTAAAGCCCACATTCCATGTAAAGCCCTTTAGGACGAACCGACAACGTGGCAGACTCAATAGTCCCCTGGCGTGTTGCCCAAGTTTGGCGGACATCAGCGACTGTCAATTGAGCAAAACTGGTACCATGCATGCACAGCAACAGACAAAAAAGTAGCAATAATCTCATTGGTTTCAAGTATTTTATTTTGTGAAGGATGTGAATTTGATTTATTAAATAACAGGGACTGCTTTTTATATTCAAACGAAGTCACGTTAAAATAGGCTGTCTACATAGTATGGGTACTTTTGTACAATTTGAGCAATTCACTACTTGGGGAAACACTTTGATAGGACTTTTATTTTATAGTAATACTGCTAATATCAACACGACATGAGCAATTAAAAATCTATTTAATAAAGGCTTTATTAAATCACCATAAATTTTCCAAATCCGCTTTTGTATAAGCATGGTCACGTTCGGCATAGTAAGTTTCACCCGCAGGCTTGCGTTTTAACTCCACCGAAGAGCCGCCAAAAAGGCGAGATAACCATGCCAAAGGGGTCAATATGGCAAAAAACAGGATTGAAAGCAACACCCGGCTATTAAACCAGCCCAATGCCTGGGCTAAAAGCATCCAGCCTTGATGCAAGAGGTTAGCGGCCCAAGGCCACAATACACCAATTGCAGAAACAAGCATCGCTCCACGTAAAAACCAACTGTTATGCAGCCAAAAATAAAGAGCCAACAACCCTGCTGTAATCACCAGGGCTGTTTCTATGGATTGTGCGCGTTTGTTCATCTTAAAACAAGGTATAAATAAACGGTGCAATGGCACTGCCGCCGCCGATTACGAGTAATACGCCTAAAAGCAATAAAACAAGCACCACAGGCGCCAGCCACCACTTTTTACGCGCTTTCATAAATTGAAAAAGTTCTTTCAAAAATTCCATGACACTTGCATTTTGCAGGTTAATCTAAAACAAATTCTTCCTTCCAGCCGTCCTTTTCCAGCCATTCCGGTTGTTGTGTTTTATCGAACAAGGTATTTCCTACCACCAAAAAATCCATTTCTGTACGCATAAAACAGCGATAGGCATCTTCCGCGGTACACACAATCGGTTCACCGCGCACATTGAAACTCGTATTTACAATCACCGCAATATCTGTAATTTTTCGAAATGCCTCAATCAACGACCAATACCTTGGATTGGTTTCTTGATGAACCGTTTGTATCCGTGCTGAAAAATCGATATGCGTAATAGATGGTAAGTCTGACCGTAGCTGATACAATTTATCACGTACTGACAACTGATTATAATCGTTCGGCAATGGCTTTCGATGGCTATTATTTACCGGATGTACCAGCAACATATAAGGCGAAATACCTTGATAATCAAAATATTCCGCAACCCGTTCACTTTGTACAGAAGGTGCAAAGGGCCGAAAAGATTCTCGGTATTTAATCTTTACATTGAGTTTTTTCTGCATTTCAGGATTTCTCGGATCTCCCAAAATGCTGCGATTACCCAACGCACGGGGACCAAATTCCATACGTCCTTGTACCCAACCAACTACATTGCCTTCTGCAAGTAATTGCGCAGTTTTATCCGCCAAATCTTCAAAATGCTCAAAATGCTGGCCAATTGCCCGGTATTTTCGCGTGACGAGTTGCACATCGCGCTCGCTACAGGCTGGCCCCAGGTAACTACCCTGCATTCCATCCAATCCCGTTGGCGTAATCCTTTCCTCACCAAAATACAAATATTGAGCCGCCAAAGCTGCACCCAATGAGCCACCTGCGTCGCCCGCTGCTGGCTGGATAAATACATTTTGGAAAATTCCAGAAACCTGGAGTTTGCCATTTGACACACAATTGAGCGCAACACCGCCTGCTAAACATAGATTTTCTGAACCCGTAAGGCGCTTGGCCTCTTTTGCCATCAAAAGCACGACCCGCTCGGTAACCTGCTGAATTGCTAATCCCAAATTACAATGATGTGCTTCTAAAGGATCTTCAGGCTGGCGTTTTTTAAAGCCAAACAAACGCTCCCAATCAGCATCATTTACCATTCGAAGCCCGGTAGCATAATCAAAATAACGCTGATTAAGCCAGATAGAGCCATCTTCATGGATATCAACCAATTCATTTTCAATTACTTGTATATATCGTTCAATATCTGGCGACTCCGGATTGCCATAAGGCGCCAAACCCATTAGTTTGTACTCGCCAGAATTGACCCGAAAGCCCAAAAAGTAGGTAAACGCTGAGTATAACAGGCCTAAGGAATGCGGAAAGCGCAATTCCCGCAAAATTTTAATGTTTTTACCTTCACCGTAACAAATACTAGCCGTTGCCCATTCCCCCACACCATCAATGGTCAAAATTGCAGATGACGCAAAAGGAGCAGGGTAAAACGCACTCGCTGCATGGGATAAATGATGTTCCGGAAATAGCAACTTCAACTTTGCCTTATTGAAATCTCCAATTTTGGCCAGTTCCTGGCGTAAAGCCCGCTTTAAAAACATTTTTTCTTTCAACCAAACCGGCATACCAGTCAAAAAAGAACGCAAACCACGTGGTGCAAATGCATAATAGGTTTCTAACAAGCGCTCAAATTTAAGCAACGGCTTGTCATAAAATACCACCGCATCTAATTGCTGAATGCTTAATCCCGCTTCTTCGAGGCAATATTTTACGGCATTCGAGGGAAATCCCGGATCATGTTTTTTTCGGGTAAAACGCTCTTCCTGGGCCGCAGCAACCAACACGCCATCGCGCAAAATTGCAGCCGCTGAATCATGATAATAGGCAGAGATGCCAAGTATATTGGGCATTATTGGTTTGTTCTTAAATAATTAATCAAAAACTGGGCGACCATTGCATTGCCCTGATTATTCCAGTGGTAGCCATCATCGGAGCGCACACATTGACCTTTGTTTTCTGCATCCGACACCTTATTTGCCAAACCATCGACAAAAGGGATGTTATTTTCGCTACAAAGACGCTTGAACTGGTCATATTGTGGTTGGTATCCATCCGCATCAAAAGCAATCAATTTGGTGGAGGCCGGTAAAACAGATTTCACCTTTTTAATTACCGCATCCGTCATTTTTACGCTTTTGGCAAATAAGGGATAGGCAAGTCCTTGTTCTCCGATGAATTTTTCCGCAGGCTCTTTAGGCGCTTGGTCGAAAGTCCCCCCGCTTTCTGCAATGCGCCTCAGAACAAAATACAAAAAGTAGGAATAGGGTTTGACACTGCGTGGGTATTCAGCCGCCCACCGATAAACAATGCGCCCATCTTCTTGGGTGTATGGACGCTTCATGCGAACATGATAAACCGCCGCTTTTTCCAGTTCCCAATAATTATCGAGAAAATCATTGCAGCAAAACTGCCAAACCACGATATCCGGTTTTACCTCATTTACATATTTTTCAAGAAACATCGCTTGCTGGGTACTGCCAAATCCGGCAGCGCCAAATGCAAAAACTTCGAATGGAAGAGAATCGCCGATGATTTTATAAAACAAATGATCATCGCCCGTTTGAACGGCTGCTGTATAGGAATCTCCTAAAAACAGCACCTTCTTTTTGTCTGTAACCGCAGGATTGCCCCAACGCCGAAACCCATTTTTACCAAAAGAAATGTTTAGGGCATAGGAAGTGTCGCATTTGTCGCGCATCGTGCCTTGATATTGATACCCCTCCTGCACATGCCAACCATAAGTATTATCCGGCACACGATAATTATGGGGTGCTGGTGCCGAAGGATCGGCTACCCATTGTGGGTTTAAGCGAAAAATGATTTCGACAACACCGCAAACCACAAATAGCCCAATGAACATCGTGATGATGCTAAACAGGATCTGCTTGCCATTACTTAACTTATGCTGAGTTGCTGCCATTTTATATTTCCTTATGCGGCAAAAGTAATACACTATCCTTAGAGTTTAGGAAAAACCATTGTGGTAAATAGATCTTCTAAAGCGTATATTTGAAAATCACTACACCAATGCGCCAACTTCCCACACCTAACCCTCGGCCATTGAAAGAAAAAAAGGATTTCGGATTTTACCGAAAATAGTACGCCGCTCAATACGACCATCCCTACACTGAAATAACAGGAAATAAATATATATAAAAAAAGCGCAGATGTTACCCAGAAAAATCTGTGTAACATCTGCGAAAAGGAATCTGTGCAAATCCGTATAATCTGTGGTTAACCCAAGCAACTATCGCACCCGCATCACTTTCTGCGTAACAACACCGCCCGCCGTTTCTAATTGCAACAACAATAAGCCGTTCGCCGAAAGTCCGGACAGATCCAGCACCTGGTTGTGCATGCCCTGCGCCGATTCCGCGGGCGTTTGCAATACCACCTGACCGGTTGCATCCGTTAAACGCAGGGTCGCCGCACCTGCTTCTGGCAGGTAATACACGGCCGTCAATACATCTTGCACCGGATTAGGCGTTGCAGGCATCAATACAGCCGCCGGTTTGCCAGCTGGTTTGGACAAAAATTCGAGCCCAATTTCGGTGCTTTCCAATTTGCCCGTGAAGGCTGCTTGTTCGGTCACCGACCCATTCATAAACAACACATCGCGCAGCAAACAATTTTCTTGCGCCTTGATAATCAGGGTAAAAGCAACTACTTTTTGATTGTTATTGGCACCGATCAAAGCCGAGGGCAACACGCATGCCGCCGTTATAGCACCTGCATCCGCAAACTTACTCAGGTAAGATGCTGGTACCAAACCAGGTTCTACCCCTACCAATTGCACCTTGCTCTGGTCGTAACCCAAGGTAAACTGGAAAGCTGCCAAATCCTCCAATACCGGCGTAGTAATGTCTACCCGCATCTCAACACCTGCCGCCAAACGCATGGAAGACGCGGTAAAATAACGGGTTGGAACTTCTGGTTTGCGCGATTCTGACCCAACGATGTCTGCTGCTTTAAAAGAGCCGTCCAAATCGCCGGTTTTAACACCTACAAAATCGCGCTGGGCGTTTCCGTTCAACATGCTGATCGTTTCAGGAAAGGCGGTTGCCAAAGGTTGTGCCGGGTTGGCAAAAACATGGCTCACCGGCACAAAACGCCAGGCTGTATTATTGCTAAACGATTTTGTCTGCCCCGTAATCACCTTCATCATTTCATTGATGTCGTCTTGGTTCAGTTTGGCATCGCGGTTCACATCGGCTGCGATGATCTGGTAAGGACTGCCCAGCGGCTGAACCAAACTCTGGTGCGCAGAAGACAACAACACGTCCAGCGTATTCACACCCTCGGATGCCAGGGTATCCAACTGCGGAACCAGGCTGTAATTGCCGGAACTGGCCGGCGCGTTTGCTACCTGGTAAATCCCGTCGGCATTGGTGCTGGCTTTCCAGGCGCCCGGGTATTGGGGCAGCATGTTGCTGACCATTTTCAACTGTACCGAAGGCACCGCTTTTTGCTGGATGTTCATGATCTGGCCACTCACATTTTGCGGCGGACAAGAACCCGAGTTGTCCTGCACCACCACGTAAGTTTCGCAGTAATCGGCATTGCCATAAGCATCTTGCGACCAGATTTGCACCTTTTGCGGACCTAATTCGGTGCAATCAAAGGTTACACTGTGCTGATCGAAGGGGAAGCCTGTACCAGCGCCTGTTTTGCGAATGGCAATTTTTAGCTGGTTCTTCGGCGTGCAATTATCAAAGGTGTATTGCAAAAAGTCGGTATCCCACAGGGTGATCATACCGGTTTGCATAATATTGATACTCAAGCCATTGATACAAACCACCGTTGGCGCTTTGCAATCTTTTACAATAAATTCGTATTTACAAATGGCATCCGCTGCGCAATTGTCGCTGGCGATCCATTCAATTTTGTGTTTTCCGTAAGGCAAACCAACACCGGTTGGGAATTTCACCTTGGCACTCACGGTATCGCCGGTCACCGTTGTTTCAATCGGCCAGGCATTGGCGGCGCTGCTGCTGAGGTACGTTTCCATGCTACCGTTGCCATCGAGGTCCAGGTACAGGCGGTACGACAATTTAATATCCGCTTTAGAGCAGGCATCGGTTACTTTTACTTTCAAATCCACCGGACCTTCACAGCGGTCGTTGTAATTGCTGTTGTATTGGGCAGGATCGTTGTTGGTTAAGTCGCAAAAAACAACCGGCTCCGTCGGGCAATTCAGGAAAACCGGCGGCACATTGTCCACCACCTTAATGATTTGGGTGTAGGTGATGTAACCGTGGTTGCTGTAATTGCCAATAACGGTTGGACCAATATCCGAGTTCAAAGGATTCAGAATGGCAAAGGGCGCCGTCCAGTTGGGGTTGTAATCACACCAGTACACCAGGGTCCACTTACGCAATACCTTGAAGCAGGTTTTAGCGTTGTTGGTGTAAAAAATCTGGTCTTTTTGTGAAACGCCCACATTGAAATTGCAGCCGTATTGGGTAATTTGTGGGTAAACCACGTCGGGTATCACGCCGCAACCGTAAATGGTTACATCGTCCGGAAATTTGACGGTGTAGTAATTTTGGGCAGACAAACCGGAATTAAGCAGGAGCGCAAAGGCGCAGAGTAGGAATAAACGCATAAGGTTTTTGATTTTAAGCGTAAAAATACACCGCAAAGCCCCCTGCCTGCGTTGTTAAAAATGACGCATTGGCGACGAATGAACGCATAAGCACGCATTTTGAACTACGCCAAATTGCTTGATTAAATATGCGCATTTATAAACAACTGATAGTCAAAACGCATTCAAAATCAACACTTTACCCAGGCATTTGTTATAGTATGAAAATACTATCCGCAATTGAACCCAGACTAAATGAAATTAAAATGAAAGATAAAAAAATCCGCACCCTGCACCCGCGCAAACGCATCGCCCTCATTGCGCACGATAACCAGAAAGACGATATGATTGAATGGGCGATTTATAACCGGCACATGTTGTCGCACCACGATTTGTTTGCAACCGGCACCACGGGTACCCTCCTTAAAAAAGCCCTTGATTTGCCGGTCGTCTGCATGCTCAGCGGCCCCTTAGGCGGCGATCAACAAATCGGCGCCATGATCGCTGAAGGAAAAATTGATATGCTGATTTTCTTCTGGGACCCCATGGAAGCCCAACCCCACGACCCCGATATCAAAGCCCTCCTCCGACTCGGCGCCGTATGGAACATCCCCGTCGCCTGCGACCGCTCCACCGCCGATTTCCTACTCACTTCCCCGCTGATGCAACAAGCCTATGAGGCCATCTTGCCCGATTATAGTGCTTATATTAAGCGGTTGATGAAAAGAGTGATGAGTGATGAGTGATAAGTGATAAGTGAGGAAAATCATTAAATCGTATCAAAAAAATAGTCAAAAAACCGTGTCAAATTTACGCCACTTTTAGCAGAGATTAGTGATTAAAAGCCAAAGGAAAACCCTAAGGGTTGAAATAATTACACTTAAAAAATAAGAAAAAATGGGTTAATTTATTGAAAATCAATAAATTAACCCATTTTCACTCCTCACTCCTCACTCCTCACTCCTCACTCCTCACTCATCACTCATCACTCATCACTAAAAACTCACCGTCCAAAATCATCCTCCAACCGAACAATATCGTCTTCATCCGATGGGTGGGCGGCGTCTACGTGTTGCCAGATTTCGGCCACAATGCCCCAGGCATCCACGCCTACTAAGCGGTGGCGCTCGCCTTGTTTCAGGTTGATTTCGTCGCCAATGGATAAGGCGCGTACGGGTGTTTGTTCGTCGGTATCGCTTACCACCACCCCTGCCTGGCCACCAATCACGCGCCAGATTTCGGCACGGCGGAAATGGTATTGCCAGGAAAGGCGCTTTTGCGGTGCTACCACTAATATTTTTGGACTCAATTTGTCAAATCCGGCAAAATCGGCCATCGACTGGTTGGGGAAAAACTGTTCCACAAATGCAGGAGCCTGGCTTTCATCCAAGACAAAAAAACCACCCCACGGACGGTTATGGTCGTGGTTGGCAATGCGGAAGCCCGCATCTACTAAAAATTGCGCAACAGCATCAAATACTTCGGTTGCTGGCGTTTCCGCCGAAAAATTAAGGGTAGTCATGTGTTCAGGTTTCGATGTAATCAAAAATCAAGACGGCCAAACAAACTGAACGTCTTGCTCCAAATCTGGATGCAAACTTAATGCCACCGGACAACCATGCGCGGCCGCTTCCAACTTTTTTTGATCCAATTCGCTGTAATTGCCCGCAGGCATGGTGACTTTCACAATAATTTTGGCAATACGCCGCGGATTGGCAGCCATTACCTTGGTTACTTCCGCATGCGCGCCGTCCATATTAATGCCGTGGTTGCGCGCACTAATGCCCATGGTGGTGAGCATGCAAGTGGCCAGGGAAGTGGCTGTGGTGTCGGTGGGCGAAAAAGCAGCGCCCAAACCCTGATTGTCGGGAGGCGCATCGGTGAGCACGGTGGTACCGGAAAGCACATGCGTAGCTTCGGTGCGCAAATTGCCTACATAAGTGATGGTAGCGGTCATACTGGTTCTACGTCTTTAGGTTTGAATGCTTCGTTGTTCATGCCGTTGTCGATCGACTCCTCCTGCGGCAAATTGTCCTCCATACGTTTGCGGATCCGATCTTTTTTGGCGCGTTCTTCGTTCTCAATTTTATCGTATGCTTTGATGATTTCTTTCACCAATCGGTGCCGCACCACGTCTTCGGTGGTCAAATGCACCATACCGATGCCTTCTACCCCATCCAGAATTTCAATTGCCTGGCGCAAACCCGAACGCTGGTGGGTCGGCAAGTCAATTTGGCTCAAGTCGCCCGTGATGATGCATTTGGCAGTCGGACCAATCCGCGTCAAAAACATCTTGAGTTGCAACGGCGTGGCATTTTGCGCTTCATCAAGGATAATATAGGCGTTGTCGAGCGTCCGGCCGCGCATAAAAGCGAGCGGGGCAATCTCAATCACGCGGTTGTCCATGAAAAAGTTCAACTTGTCCATCGGCAGCATATCATCCAGCGCATCGTACAAGGGGCGCAGGTATGGATCTACCTTTTCTTTCAAGTCGCCGGGCAAAAAGCCGAGGTTTTCTCCTGCTTCAACCGCAGGACGGGTGAGGACAATCTTTTTGACCAGTTTATTTTTCAAGGCACGCACCGCAATGGCCACCGCCGTATAGGTCTTTCCCGTACCGGCTGGTCCGAGTGCAAACACAATATCCTGGGTTTCGCTGGCTTCTACCAGTTTCTTTTGGTTACGGGTTTTGGCCTTGATCGGTTTTCCTTCCCGGCCAAACAAAATGGTACTGCCGGTCGAGCTGTCGCCGTTGACTGGAATACGCACTTCAAACGGATTTTCGCCGCCCAACAGGTCTTCCACCGTTTGAATGGGCAGTTCCGAATGCTCGCGCAGGTACCGAACCATCATTTCGAATTTGGCTTTAGCGGCCTGGGCGTCCTTTTTTTCGCCAGAAATTTTGAGGCTGTTGCCGCGCGAAGTAATCGTCGCATCAGCATAGGCTTTGCGTAAAAGGTTTAATTTTGCGTTGTTTTCGCCGTAGAGTTCAACGAGGTCTACGCCCTCGACGGTAAGAATGATTTCGCTCAAATGTTAAGTCCTCAAGTTTTTGGCAGCGGGAGGGATCAAACACACAACGGGTTGATTTTCATAGGGATGCGTTGCGGCTGGTCTCCATGCCAGATTTATTTTAAAATACCCGTTCTTTGCCCACAAATGTAAATGACTTGGGTCGCTTTTTCAACAGTTCAATGAAATGTTTAGTTCCTGAAAACATGCAGATTATCACCCTCACAACCGATTTTGGCACACAGGATTTTTATGCGGGCGCACTCAAAGGCGCATTATTGCGTCGGCAGCCCAATTTGCAATTAATCGATATATCGCACGCAATCAAGCCTTTCGACCTGGTTCAGGCGGCTTTTGTGGCGCAAAACAGCTGGTCGGAGTTTCCCGAAGGCACCATCCACCTTATTGGCGTGCATTGCGTGTACGCGCCCGAAGCGCATTTTATCCTGGCAAAACACGCGGGTCATTTTTTTATGGCACCGAATAATGGTATATTAAGTTTGTTGTTTGGCGGTGAAACGGACTTGGTCCTCCGCGATTTAGGACCGGGCGCGGCCGAGCATTTTGCCGTTAAAAACGTCTTTGCAGAAACGGTGGCACAATTGCTCAGCGGCACTGATTTTGAGGAGATTGGTCAGCCTGCAACCGAATTATTGCAACGCATCAGCATCCAGCCGGTCATCACCCGCACCCGCATCCGGGGCACCATCATGCACCTGGATAATTTCGACAATGCCATCGTCAATGTGCCCCGCGCAGTGTTTGAAAAAGCCCGCAATGGCCGCAGTTTTTCGCTGTTTTTTAAACGCAACGACCCGATTTCACAACTGAGCAACAATTATTCGGATGTTCCGATCGGCGAACCGCTTTGTTTATTCAATGCTGCCGGCTACCTCGAAATCGCCATCAACATGGGCCGCGCCGCCAGTCTGCTCGGCTTAAAAGTGGAAGATATTGTGGAAGTTGTGTTCGAATAATGCGTGTTTTGTCGGATTCTTGGCGGAACTTTGCCGCTCCTATCCCTAATATTTCACACCCTTCTCTTTTCCAAGTTATGCGTGCAATTCGCGAAACCAATTTCAATTTACCCGGCCAAACCGCTTTTTACCGCGGAAAAGTGCGCGATGTGTACACCATCGGCGATCGCCTGGTGATGGTTGCCAGCGACCGAATTTCGGCGTTCGACCATATTTTACCCAAACCAATCCCCTGTAAAGGCGCGGTACTCAATCAAATTGCCCGATATTTCCTGGAAGCAACCCGCGATATTTGCCCCAACTGGCTCATCAGCGCCCCCGATCCCAATGTGGCCATCGGGTACATGTGCGAACCGATTCGGGTGGAAATGGTCATCCGGGGTTACTTGGCCGGCCATTCCGCGCGCACGTACGCGGAAGGTTTACGCTCCCTCTGCGGGGTGACACTGCCCGAGGGCATGCGCGAAAACGACCGTTTCCCCGAACCGATCATCACACCGGCCACCAAAGCCGATGAAGGCCACGATGAAGACATTTCAAGGGAAGACATTCTGAAACAAGGCATCGTAAGTGAAGCAGATTACCTGCAAATGGAGCAATATACCCGCGCCCTGTTTCAACGCGGCACCGAAATGGCTGCCAAACAAGGCCTGATTCTGGTGGATACCAAGTACGAATTTGGCAAAAAAGACGGCCAAATTGTGCTGATGGACGAAATACACACGCCCGATAGTTCCCGCTATTTTTACGCCGAAGGCTACGAAGCGCGCCAGGCTGCGGGCGAGAAACAACGCCAACTCAGCAAGGAATTTGTGCGTGAATGGCTAATTGCCAACGGATTCCAAGGCAAAGAAGGCCAGCAAATGCCCGACATGCCCGATACATTTGTACAGGAAATTACCGATCGCTATGTGGAACTGTACGAACTGCTCACCGGAATGCCTTTCGAACGTCCTTCCGACGCAGAAGATGTGCTCCAACGCATTGAACAACATATAATCAAGGCATTATCCTAAACCGGAACACGGTATGAATACGAAGAACATGCGTGTGCTGGGTGCCTTTGCCCTCTGCACTTTTGCCGAATTGCTGGGCGAAATCACGGGCGATCGCCAATGGATCCTGTATTCCAAACCCTTGCTGATGCCCCTGTTGGGTGTATGGCTGTTTTTGGAAACACGTAACTTCGCCCCGCAATTTCGAAATATTATGTTGCTCGGGCTGGTTTTTGCCACCCTGGGCGATACATTATTGCTTTTTTCGAGCGGACCAGAAGGCGGCATTTACTTTTTACTGGGACTTGGGGCCTTCTTGTGCATGCAGTTGTGCTACATCGCGTTTTTTACCCGATTTGCTGGATTTAAAGAAGGTTATTTAAAGCAAAAACCGTTGCATTTGGCGGCTTACCTCGCCTATTTGGCGGTGTTGCTGCTCCTGCTCTGGCCGGGCATTCCAGCGCCCATGAAAATTCCGGTTGCCATTTATGCGGCCGTACTGACCACCATGGGACTCAGCGCCCACAACCTGCGGGGCGCCATTTCGGGCGATGCCGCCATGATGACGTTTTACGGTTCCCTGCTCTTTATCGCTTCTGATAGTATCCTGGCAATCAATAAGTTCGGCCTGGCTTTCGACGACGCGAACATCGGCATTATGGTTACTTACATTGCGGGCCAATGGCTGATTGTGAGTGGGGCGGCGGTGTTGGTGAAGGAACGGAAAGATTCGTAAACAGCGATTTACACTACTTGGTTACTTTAATATTCAACGTATCCGCTCCAACCCCGGTAAAAATGCCCAATCCATTGGTGACATTGGTGTAGGGCGCCGACAAGTTTTGTGAGTTATCGCTGGTGCTGCGCGTCAGGGAAACATATTCCGCATTTACCCGATAAAGAATGACGCGGTGGTTTCCATAGTAGCTAAAACTTTGAAAACCAAGTTCGTAGGAATTGGTCTGCTCCGGACTGTTGCTAAAATTCGGCATTGGTCGGTCGTCGTCGGTATCATTAATCAGTTCGGGATCCGATTCGATATTCACCACCGCTACCTGATAATATTCGCCCACCGTATTGTCCCAGCTCAAGTCAATTGGATCTGGAAATTCGGGAATGCCGCCTCCACCACCAAGATCAAACGAAGGCACTTTGATCGAACTGGCCGATGCTTTGAAATTAACGGGTGGTTCTGGAACAATGGTGCTGGCATACACCTCCTTATTATCGTAGGTAAAATGCAGGCGGTAGGTTTTGCCCGCTACCGGCTTCCAGGTATTATCCGCAACGTAAGCACCCTCCGTATTTTGGGTTAATAAGTGCTCTACCCCCTCCGATTCAATATAAACCGCAAGATTAGGCAGGTTAAGGGCGCTGGAATCCGTGACGCCGTACGCCAATTGCCGGGTGATTTGCACAATGGGTGTTTGCCCTGCTTGCAAATAAGCCGAAACAACGGGAAGTACATCAGGCGATACCTCGCTTAAATCCGATTTTTCACAGGCATACAGGAATGCAAAGAGCAAGGTAAATAGGCCAAGTTTTTTCATCATCGAAAATTTTAGCGGAGTTTGAAAGAGAAGGTAATGTTCGGCGTAAGTCCCAGGTAATTCACATCGGTCCCAACTACCTGATTGTCAATAATTTCAAATGTTTTATACCACACATTGCGTCGGTTGTACAAATTGAAAATACTGAATCCCAAACTGCTGGGCGCGGTGCCCAAGAAAAAATGATAGGTCGCAGCCACGTCGAAGCGGTGGTAATCGGGCAAGCGCAGCCCGTTTTTTGAACTCACATTGAGCACATCTTGGGTTTCGCCGTTGAGCAATTCAACTTGGTACCCGCCGGTTGGGGCCGTATAAGGTCGGCCAGAGGCAAAAATCCAGGTGGCTGAAAAGTCCCACTTGTGCCATTTGTACAAGTTGATAATTTTAAATTCGTGGGTAACGTCGTTGGCGGCGTAAAAGTCATTTTCGCCATACACGGGGAAATTATTTCGTACATCCCCAATCGTGTATCCGATCCAGCCATTCCATTTTCCGTACTTTTTTTGCACCAAAAAATCGATGCCTTGCGCAATCCCGGTACCCTGGTAAAAGGCCTCCTCGTAGGAAATATTGTTAAAAGTAGGGGTAAAACGCAAAGAATACTCCGACAAACCGCTCAAATCCTTGTGGTAGGCTTCCACATCAAAAAGCCAGTCTTTGTTTTCATAACTGGCGCCCAACACAAACTGGTCGTTGCGCGATACCGGCAAACGGTCGTTATCGGCCAGCACCCAAAAATCGCGGCTGCCCTGCAATACGTCTTCCCGGATTACCCGTTTGGCAAACTGATAATAACGCCCTGCCGAACCCTTCAACTTGATTTTATCGGTCATTTGCCACTGCACATTCACGCGCGGCTCGTAATAGTTTTTGCGGGTTTGGTCAAAATAATTCAACCGCAAGCCCGGAGTCATCACCAATTTGTTGTTGAATAATTGCACCCGATCCTGTATATACCCGCCGTATAAATTGCCTTTGGTGCTGCGGTCAATTACCGTGCTGGTGTCATTTTGGGCGTACATATATTTGATATCATTGTTGGTGATAAATCCGCCAAATTCAATTTGGTTGCTTTTGTTGAGTTTCCATTCAAAATCAGATTTCACCGTCAAATCGCGCAAGTCATTGTCTTCAAAAGTGCCTCGCTTGATGGTCTCCTCCTCCCCATCGGCATTGGTGATGTTGCCATCCACCGAACGGTCACGGCGAGAGAAGTACTGCGAATAACTGACCAAGGTGTTGTTGTAAAAACGATCGCTCCAGCGCCGCGACCATTTCAAACTGGAGCCGGTATTGCCCCATTTGGTCAAATCGGTGATGTTAATGCTAAAATCGACCCCTTGATCCTGTAAAAAAGAAGGTAATTGTGGCCGAATCGAATTGTCTAATTTGTCGGTGCCATTGTAAAAACTAAAAGAAACCACATCTTTGGTGGTCGGACGCCAGGTCACTTTTGCATTCAAATCATAAAAATAGGACGTCACGCTGGACCCAAATTGATTGGCAAAAGGCGAAGTATTTTCTTCGCTTTCCCCGCTAAACCGATCAAAAACCTTGTTGTACAAAGGGCCTTTCCAACTGCGCCGTGCAGCCACAATCGTCGTCACTTTCTCCCCCATCGGCTGCTCCAAATACACATTGGCACTCAAAAAACTGACATCCCCGCCCATGTTGAACCCGCGGTTGTTGCCATCTTTACCCGTAATTTCCGCCACCGAGGAAAGTCTGCCCCCAAATTTTGAGTCAAACGCACCTTTGTACAATTGCACATCCTTTACTGCATTGGCATTAAAAGCCGAGTAAAAACCAAACAAATGGTCAACATTGTACACTGTAATACCGTCAAACAGCGTGAGCGCCTGGTCGGGCGTGCCGCCACGCACATACAGTCCGGAGGTATGTTCGTTGGCGGCACTAATCCCGGGCATTAACTGAAACGATCTAAAAATATCTTTTTCGCCCAACGATGGTAGCGCGGCAATTTGCGAGGGCGTCATCTTGAGCATCGACACCTCTTTGTTGGTTTGCATCAACTCCGCGCGTTCGGCGCTGATGGTAATTTCCGAAATTTGGGCGGTAATGGCGTGCATTTCAATCAGCAGCCCCTTCAAATTCAGTTCCGGCGTAAGAAACAAGGTAACCGGTTCATAACCTAAATAAGAAAAAACGAGGGTACTGGTATCGCTCGGCACCTCTAGCACGGTAAAATAGCCATCCACATTACTACTGCTGCCAGCCTTGGAGCCCGGCGATTTAACACTCACAAAGGGCAAGTGCTCACCCGAAACCGCGTCTTGCACAATACCTTCTACCGTAATGTTTTTGCGTTTGGCTGCGCCTGTGTAGGATTTTGTTTTGGCCACCGCCTGGGCATTGGGGTTTTCATAGCGCCCCAGGATATGGATCGCGCCATCTTCCGCCTGAAAAAATTTCAGTTTGCGCGGCTGACAGATCGTTTCCAAAAAGTCGTCGAGACTTTGTTTAAACGGGCGCTCGGTAATCGACAATCGGCTCAGTTTTTCCACATCGTACACAAACCGAACCTTGTGTTCTTTGGCAATATCATCCAGCACTTCATTGAGCCAGCCGGAATACAATTTGTCCACTTTAATGTCCGCAAGTTGCTGTGCATTAACCGCCGAAACGGAAAGCAACAGCACGCTAAACCATAGTATTTTCTTCATAAGGAAAGTAGTTTTGTGCTTATAACGCCCAAAATTGGGCACTTGTAAGCACGCTTTCCTTTATAATCGGTAATCGGGAAGAATGTCTCGGAGAACGGAAATGGAACACCGAATATCGAACACCGAACACCGAATTTCGAAATAAGGGTGCGCTGCAATTGGCTTTTGGTAGTTGTTGAGCCAGAAGCAACGCGCCCCTTCGAAATTCGGTGTTCGGTGTTCGATATTCGATATTCTCCTTCTACTCCTTCACCACCTTCAAGCACCAAATCCCTTCTCCTTGCCGCACATGCAACACATACATGCCCGGCTCCAGCGATTGCACTGAAGTTCGGCTGCGCTGAAAATTCTTTTCCCGCCATTGCCGCACCGTGCGGCCTTGCATATCCACTAAAATAAAATCCGTGATGCCATTGAACGGTGTTTCGGTGCGGACCTCCAGCACATCCTGCACCGGATTCGGGAACACCTGAATCGCGTCTGTTTGCAACAAAACAGGCTTGGTGCTCGTCAGCAAGGTGCTGTCGAGGATGATATTTTCATCGCCGGGGGCATACACGGCCACCGTTGCGAAGAGATAAAGCATTTCGTCGGTCGTTCTTTCACCCCACTTTACGTCTTGTGGCGGGAAATTCGGGTTATCCGGGTTGTTTTCGGTATTGTCGTACACCACTTCTGCCCGCGATACCCGGTTACCGGCCAAACGCAAGGGTTTGCGCAGCGTGTACGTGCCTTGCCAGTAAAAATCCCATTTTGGAATATCAATCAGCGGAATGGTATCGGTAAAACCTGGACGGTAAGAATAGGCCTTGAAAGATTTGCATACCACGTGTGCATGCGGTGTAAGGGAAAAAACAGACAGTGCAGCACCGCCCGTTAAGGCTGCGATCGGCAATTCGCCGATGAGCGTGCGTTCCGTATTGGCAGGGATTAAAAACGGCGGATTGACCAGACCAAAAGACGAATCGGCGGCAACCAAAGCGCCATAATACAGTTCGCGGGGCGGGTTATTGGTCAATTTCAGGTTCACATGCGAGCCTTCATCGGTTTGATTAAGATGGCCTGGTGCAAAGTGCAGTTCGAGGATAAAATAGCCATTGGCCGGAATGCGGAAGCCAAACTTGGCAGGCAGCTTAATGGGCGTTCCGCCGGGCGTCCATTCGCCAATCAGCGATGCATTTTCGGTAATATCGCCCACCATACCGTTGGTTTTAAAGCCCGGCCCTGGATCCGCCTGATCGCGTAAAAGCGGTTCATTGGTTGGGTCGGTGTACAATACCATGTGGTGGATAATGGCATCGTTGCCCGGGACAATTTCAATTTCATTAAAAAACGCGTCCACACTCACCCCGGTTGGAATGACAAAAGCGCGGTATTCATCCGTCCATTGTTGAATGGTATAGGCGGGTGTTTCGATCACCATATCCACGGCGGTCAGTTGGCTGCCGTTGACAAAATTGGGCAACGGTGGCGCTTGCGATAAGTCACCCGGCAATTGATCACCAGTAACCCATTCCGCAATTTTCTGAATTTGTGCATCGCTGAGGTAGTTTTCGTCTTTGAAATGGCGATAATCTGGATTTGCGCGCCAAGGCGGCATGTTGCGCGATTCGACCGCTGCCAGCACCGAGGCCGCGTTGTTCTTCGCATCCGACCAGGTTTCGAGCGGAAAATTACCCACGCCGCCCACGCGATGGCAGGTAACACAATGGTCGTACAAAATCGGGGCGATGTCGGTGGCCCAGGTGATCGTTTGGGCTTGCAATGCACCCATTGATGCCGTTAAAAAGACAATGAAGAGAGGTAGTTTCATAAAAGTTGCTTAATTTTTAGTTGTACAAATCTATGACAGATAATACGGCGAGTACCCTAATGTTGGAGGAGAATATTTTTTAAAGGAATATCGAATTTCGAGCACCGAACACCGAATTTCGAAGTGGCGCGTTGCGTCGGGCTCAACAACCGCCGAAAGAACGCCGAAGGAACACCGAATTTCGAACACCGAACACCGAATTTCGAAATAAGGGTGCGCTGCCATCATCTTTTGGTAGGATGTTGAGCGAGGAGGAACGCGCTACTTCGAAATTCGGTGTTCGGTGTTCGATATTTAGCGCTCGGCGCTC
>JAIYAP010000025.1 GCA_027488935.1 Saprospiraceae bacterium
CGATGTCAGAATACAAGCAGAAATCGCCGCTCAGGTCGGAAGTAATCGCTGGGTTTGGATATTGGCAGGAATTGCCGATGCTCAGGGTTGTACCACGGTTATTGGTTACGCTGATGGTGTAACCCAGGGCGTCAATGTGGCGACCATCCAAAGTGAACATATTGCCACCGATGTTTGTCAGTACCGTTCCAACCGTAATGGCAGTTGGTGCTGCTGGAGGCGCTGGGCTAAAGATGGTGTATAAACCTGTTATAGCAGAAACCACCCAAACTTGTGTACTTGGCGCATTTACCTTGATTTGTTCGCCGAATTGGCCGTTGGTCAAATCGGTCGCGTTATTCAAACATACGCATGGGTCGGAAATCGAGGCACCGCATGTGAAGGTGGCAATGGATACCGATCCTAGCATGGTTTGCGTACAACCGGTTCCTGTGATGGTGGCCACAACCGTATAAGTACCTACGGCCAGTTGGTCGCCGAAACTGATGGCATTGCCGGTGCCGGCTACGGGCGCACCCACATTGTTGCCGTTGAGCAGCAATTGATAATTGACGCCGGTTTGCGATCCATTCAAACCAACCGGCAAACCAACGTTATCGGTCGTACAACGCGTACCGCCGCCGGTTAACGTAAAGGTAGGCGCAAAGTCGTCGTTGGTAATGGTGCCGGTACCGTCTGTTGTAGCGCCGCTACCGCTTAGCGTGATATTGCGACCGTTGTTTACCAAGTTGCCCAAACGAAGGATCATGGTTTCATTCGGCTCGATGACGCAATCGCCAACGATCGTTACCACAACTTGCTTGCTGGTTTGACCAGGCGTAAATGTATGGTTGCCGCTCGCGCTTTGATAATCATTGTTGGCAATTGTAGCCGTGCCGTCTACCGTAGCATAATTCACCACCACATTGGCATCGGAAGGATTGCTAAGCGTCAGGTTGAAGGTCAGAGTTACCGTATTGATCGGACCACCTTCCGTAACCGTAGGGCTGCTCACGGAAAGTATGGCTGCATCGTCGTTGGTGATGGTTCCAATACCGGTATCGTCCAGAATTGTACCATTTACGGGATTTGAAAGCGTCATCACAACCGTTTCGTTCAATTCAACGGTTACATCGCCATTAACCACCACATTGATGGTTTGCGTAAGCGCGCCTCCAGCCGTAAAGTTTGCCGTTCCCGCAGCCAATGCTTGGTAATCGGAACCGGAAGTAGCCGTACCGCCAGTGATGGCATAGTTCACAGAACAAGCGCTGGCATTATTCGAGCGCGTGATCACAAATGCCAGATTGGTCGTACCGGCATTGCCTTCCGTTACAATCGGGTCATTGATGGTAAATTGCGTATTGACAATCTGAACGCGGTAATCTTCCACTTCACCATCGGTGGCCAGGCCAGTTGGCGACAAGCCGCCTGTGGTGCTCAGTCGGAAACGTGCATAGGTAAAGGCAGGCGTTGCACCGTTCGGAACGGCGAAAGACAGGTTGTTGTTACCAGCTACAAGCGCCGTATTATTGAATACCTTTTCACCCGGATCATTAAAACTACCGTTGTTATCAAAGTCTACCCAGGCATCAAGTTTACCAACGGTAGAGGCATTAACTACTATATTAGCCGTTGTATTCGTGATGAGCGGGTTGGGCAGGGTCACGCCGTCATCGTCGGCACCATCGCCATCGGCATTTGCATTAGGCAGGCCATCTACTTCGCCATCTATGCCAGCACCGAGTCTTAAGCCCAACACGGTATTGTGTCGGGCGCCGTTGGAAGCCAACAGCGTACCGTAAGTGTCCGGCGCATCGCCGAAATCAACTTCATCGTTTAATATGGTTCCTGTTTGCGGTGAACCTACAACGGTTACGTTTGCTGCATTGATACCCTGCGGCAGGACTAAACTATTGACCGCTGTCGTGAAGGTTTCATTGGCCTCTACAACATTATCAGCCACAATGGTAACGGTGAAAGTTTTTGTTTCACCCGAAGTGCCTGCAAATACCAAATTACCGTCGTTATCCAGATAATCATTATTGGCAACGGTAGCAGTTCCGTCATTGGTTGTATAATTAGCCGTCAGTCCGCCTTGTACCGGGTTATTCAGGGTAGCCGTGAACACCATGGTAGTGTTGGCTGTATTGCCTTCGTTTTGGGAAATACCTCCAGAAAGGGTTACTGTAGCATTATCGTCGTTGGTAATGGTACCCGTGCGGGCGGACACACCAAGATTCACGTTGCGGCCGCTAGCATTCAAAGATCCGATGCTTGTATTAAACACTTCATCCGCCTCAACTTTATTATCGTTGTTGATCGTAACATTGACGGTTTGTGTAGCAGTGCTTCCCGCAGGAAAAGTCACCGTTTGGGATGCAACGACGTTATAATCATTATCCGCAATGGTGGCGGTACCGTCCGACGTAGAGAATTGTACCGTAACGGGAACATCTACCGGGTTAGAAAGTGTAACATTGAATGCTTGCGGCGTTACTGCTTCTGCCTGGCTTATATTGGCAGCAATAGACACCGTAGCGGCATCATCGTTGGTAATAGTACCGGTTTGAGGCGATCCAACTGGTGTAATGGCAGCAATTTGTGTCGCCGAACTGCCAGCAATCGTACCCAATGCCACCGTAAATGTTTCATTCAATTCTACTTTCACATCGCCATTGACCAGCACCGTGATGGTTTGCGTTTCTGCCAGATTACCGGCAAAACTGAGTGTTCCATCATTATCGGTATAGTCGTTGTCGGCAGTGGTAGCCGTGCCGTTGTTGGTCGTATAAGCTACCGTGAAGCCGCCTTGTACAGCGGCGCTGAGCGTTGCAGTAAAGGTATAGGTCGTTGTGCCTGCATTGCCTTCATTTTGGGCAATACCACCACTCAGGGTGAGGTTGGCCGTATCGTCATTGGTGATGGTACCCACCCCAGTATTGTCGGCAATTCCACCATTAACCGGGTTGCTGAGGGTAATAATAACGGTCTCGTTGTCTTCTACCACCAGGTCGCCATTGAGGCTCACGGTAACCGTTTGTGTCAATGCGCCGCCAGCCGTAAAGTTGACCGTACCAGCCGCCAAAGGAGCATAATCAGATCCAGAGGTAGCAGTGCCACCTGTAATGGCATAGTTTACCGAAGAAGCAGTGGCGTTGGTAGTACGGCTCACCGTAAACACCAGATTGCTGGTACCAGCATTGCCTTCCGCCACGGATGGGTCATTGATACTGAACTGGTTGTCAAGGATGCTGATAGCGTAATCTTCCACTTCACCGTCGGCAGCCAGGCCACTTACACCAGTTCCGGAGGCCGTAGACACCCGGAAACGCACAAAAGAGCCGCCTAAAGAGGCTGTTCCAGGTACCGCAAAACTCAACGCGTTGTTCCCGGATACGACAGCCGTATTAGTAAACACTTGTTCTCCTGCATCATTCCAGTCGCCATCCCGGTTTAAATCGACCCAGGCATTCAGGAAACCCGAACCAGAAGCGTTCACGATGATATTCGCCGTAGTATTAATGATCAATGCACCAGGTAGTGTCACGCCGTCTTCATCTGCGCCATCGCCATTGGCCAATGCAGTGGGTTGTCCGTCGAGGTCAGCATCTACTGTTGCTCCCAGGCGCAATCCACCTGGAGCTTCCGCATGGCGGGCGCCGTTATTGGCTGCCAAAGTAGGATAAGTACCGGCAAAACCACTTTGTGCAGCAGTCGGTGCATCACCCCAATCCAGCTCGTCATTGACGATGGTACCGGTTTCAGGGTTGTTACCTGTGATGGAGATGGCCGCTGTTTGCTCTGGGCTTGACGCAGCAATCGCGCCTAACAGTAGCGTGAAAACCTCGTTGTTCTCAATGTTCAGATCACCAATTACTTGTACGGTAACGGTTTTCGTTTCATTGAATACGCCTGTATAAGTCAGCGTACCATCGTTGTCCGCATAGTCCAGGTTGGCAAGCGTAGCCGTGCCGTCGTTGGTAGTATAGTTGACCGTAAAGCCACCTTGCACAGGGGCAGTCAGGCTGATGGAGAATACATAATTCGTGGTACCGGCGTTGCCTTCGTTGAAGCTAACAGGGCCGGCAATGAACAAAGTCGTTGCATCGTCGTTCGTGACGGTGCCTGTACGGGTTATAGTGCCAAGGCTCACATTACGGCCACTGGCAGAGAGGCCGCTGATCGTTCCGGTGTAGGTTTCATTGGCCTCCACTTTGGGGTCATTGGTAATGACAACATTTACTGATTGTGCCGTAGTGGTGTTGGCAGCGAAAGTAACCAATTGGTTGACAATACCGGTATAATCAACATCCGCGGTGGTAGCTGAACCGTCTGCGGTGTTGAATTGAACCGTAACTGCAACATCTACTGGATTGCTCAGGGTTACAGAGAATGTCTGTGGTGTTGTTGCTTCCGGGCCGCTAACATTAGCGGCTATATTGATCATGGCGGCGTCATCGTTGGTAATGGTCGCGGTTTGGGGAGAACCAGCGGTGGTCACACCAGCAGGTGCGCCACTGAGCGCGCCGAGCGCACCCTGGAACGTTTCATCCAATTCAACGGTGATATCTCCGTTCACATTAACCGACCAGGTTTTGATTTCACCCACGGTTCCGGCAAAAGTTAGCGTTCCATCGTTGTCGGTATAATCACTGCCGGCAATGGCAGTACCGCCACCAGTCGTATAAGGCACCGTAAAGCCGCCTTGTACAGCATTGTTGAGGGTTGCTGTGAAAGTATAAGTCACGGTGCCAGCATTACCTTCGTTTTGAGCACTGCCACCGGTAAGGGTTACAACAGCGGCGTCATCGTTGGTAATCGTGCCGGTACCAGGGCTGGCGCCTATACCACCGTTGACTGGATTGCTGAGGGTTATAACTATCGTTTCGTCATTTTCAACTAATATATCTCCATTGACAATTACTGTAATCGTTTGTGTTAACGCACCGCCAGCAGTAAAGTTGACGGTACCTGCAGCGAGGGGTACATAGTCTGTACCGGAGGTAGCCGTGCCGCCCGTGATCGCATAATTAACCGAGGAGGCTGTGGTATTGGTCGTGCGGCTGATGGTAAAGGTTAAATTGCTTGTGCCGGCATTTCCTTCCACAACGCTTGGATTGTTGATACTAAAGAGGTTGTCTATAATGGAAGTCACGTAGTCTTCCACTTCACCGTCAGCGGCGGCGCCGTTTTCGCTCAAACCTCCTGTAGAATTGAAACGGAATCGTGCGAAGGAAGCAGTAGTTGAAGAGGCGGCCGATGGAACCGCGAAGCTGATGTTGTTAACCCCTGCCAGGAGCGGGAAATTGGTAAATACCTGGTTGCCTGCATCATCCCACCTGAAGTTAGCTTCAAAATCTACCCAGGCATTCAGAAAGCCTGGCGCTGAAGCAGTAACGGTTATGTTGGCGGTAGTACCTTTAATCAGCACTGGAAGGACAACTCCATCTTCATCGTCACCATCCGCATCCGTATCATCACCATCAGCATTAATGGATGATTGACCATCAAGGTCGCCATCTATGGCTGCGCCGAGATGGAAGCCCAAACTCGTATTGTGCCGTGCGCCATTGACTGCAAGCGTCGTGGAGAAGAAGGGTGCCCCACCAGAGTTGAGTACATCGCCATAATCCACTTCATCATTATTGATTGTGGCGGTTTGAGGAGAACCGGCTGTCGTCACACCGGCAGGCGCGCCTGTGATAGCGCCCAAAGTAACGGTGTAAGTTTCGTTGGCTTCGACAACTAAGTCGCCATTCACAATTACAGTGATCGCTTTTGTTTCTCCAGCGGTACCAGCAAACGTCAGGATACCATCGTTGTCCACGTAATCATTGTTAGCCGTAGTGGCTGTACCGTCATTGGTAGCATAAGGCACGGTGAAACCGCCTTGCACGGCATTATTCAAGGTCGCCGTGAAAGTACGCGACGTCGTGCCAGTATTGCCCTCATTGGCCGCACCGCCACCGTTGAGGGTTATTACGGCTGCGTCATCGTTGACGATGGTACCCGTTCGGGCAGTAGTGCCCAAGCTCACATTTCGTCCGCCGTTAGACAGCGTACTGATGGAGGTATTGTACACCTCATTGGCTTCTACTTTATTGTCGTTGGTGATGGTAACATTGACGGTTTGCGCTGTGTTAGTTCCAGCCGCAAACGTTACCGTTTGGGATGCAATGCCGTTGTAATCGTTATCCGCTGTCGTGGCGGTACCATCTGAGGTGGAGAATTGCACCGTTACTGCTACATCCACCGGATTCGAGAGTGTTACGCTAAAGGCTTGTGGCGTAGTGGATTCAGACTGGCTGACATTCGCCGCTATGGATACAACTGCTGCATCATCATTGGTAATGGTTCCTGTTTGTGGCGATCCGGCCGTAGTTACGCCCGCAGGCGCACCCGTTAAGGCGCCTAAGGCAACGGTAAAGGTTTCATCCAGTTCCACCTTGTTATCGGTGGTGCTGACGACCGTAATGGTTTGGAATTCACCGGCAGTACCAGTAAAAACCAATGAACCATCGTTATCCGTATAGTCGTTGTCGGCTGTGGTGGCGGTGCCGTTGTTGGTCGTATAAGCTACTAAAAAACCGCCCTGAACAGGGTTGTTCAACGTTGCGGTGAAAGTAAAGCTGGTGCCTTCATTTTGGGAAGCGCCACCGCTCAAGGTTACCAGAGCCGCATCATCGTTGGTGATTGTACCAAGGCCGGACCCGTCTGTGATAATAATACCGCCGGGCGCTCCGGAAAGCAGCACCGTAAAAGATTCATTGGGTTCTACAGCGTTGTCCTGATTGACCAATACTGTTACGGTTTGCGTCAGGGCGCCGCCCGCTGTGAAGTTAACCGTACCGCCGCTGATGGCCGTATAATCGCCGGGAGCAGTGGCTGTTCCGTTCGCCGTATTCACAGTGAGGCTGAATGCTGCGGCATTATCCGTTCTGGTGACCGTAAAATTAAAGGCTGTCGTAGTGCCTCCGGTTCCTTCCGCCAAGGTGATGTCATTGATACTAACCGTAGTTGGCGTTTTGAAGCCCATGTCCAGGCTCAAGTTGGTATTGTTGTCCGAATCGCCATCATTGATGGGTTCTGTACCCAATTCTAAGGTAATGGACAAGGTGGCTACGCCGAAACCGTTGATCGGATCGCCGTTATCGTCGTTGTTGATATTGTTATCCGGGTCCAACGCGCCGCCTACTGGGCTACTAACCAGCGCTGCGCTCAAGCCAGTATCGTATAGAGCACCTCCAGGCAAAAAATTGGAAGGGGTGGCTTCTACCAAATAAAAACCTGGACAAAGGCCGGTAAAGGCATACAGTCCGCCACCAGCCGTTGTAGCGGTGGCTATAAAAGCGCCGTCGCCGGCATCCAGAAAGCCATTGACATTGGCATCAATGTACAATCTGAGGTTTACACCGTCAATACCGGTATCACCTGCGTCAAAAATGCCGCTTTGATTCACATCCTTATACACCAGATTACCCAGTGTAAGGGTAGAAATCGGCGTAAGTGTGGGCGAAGGATTGGCCGCCGGATTGGATGGCTCGTCGGTTTGTACGGTGGCAAAATTGCTTCCGCTTACGTTGCTTTGGTTAGAAATGTCGGTGCCCAGCGTACCATTTGGGCAAACAGTGGCATTGACATCCACCTCATAGGTGATGACGATGGTCTTCCCTACGGGCAGGTTGAAACCCGACGAAGGGTAAATTTGGGCCGTTACCTCCAGTATGCCAAAGCAAACAAGCATTACGGCGATTATAGCGTACCGAAATATTGGTAGAATATTTTTCATGATCATTATTTGTATTCGTTGCTGACGATGGCAAATGTTGATGGTTGCGTTTTAAATGCCTTAGTTCGGATTGGCAGGAATAATACACGTCGCTCCAAAAGTAAATGTCCCAGTACCAGATTGTGAAATAATCGCAGGCGGACTAATGGGGGTATTGCCGTTGTTATTCCAGATGACCGCTGCACTAGCGCCCGTTCCCTGGAGCAGTATTTCATGGCTGGGCGTGGCTGCCCGGGCCTGCCAGTTGCCGATGGCACTCGGGATTGGTACACCAGTCGTAATGTTATTGGCTACGTTGGCACAAACTTTATTGGTAAAAGTACTGCTGGAAACCCCGGCAGCGGTGTGGATGCCATAAAAGCCCGTGTTACTCAGTGTTACGGTATTGCCGGTCACCGTGACATCCAGTCGTCCGGAACCTAACGATGCAACGTTCGTAATACCATAATCGTCGGCACCAGTGATGTTGTTATTTTTGATTTCGATGACGCTATTTAAGTTGCCCTGAGCGTTTACCCGCACACCCGCACCAGAGCCGGAGCCGCCGCCGACGTTAATCGTATTGTTGTTGACCCGGCCTTCAAATTTGGAACCTGAGAAACCAAAGATGTTGACGGCATTGATAGCTCTGGACTTGATCAATGGGTTGTTCACGATGTTGAAATCCATGTCACCGGAACCGTTCGTAATCAAGTCAATGGCTGCTGCCAGTCCGGCGCCCGGGTCGAAGGTGGAGCCTGTAACCTTCACGTTGCTGAAGCTGGTGCCGTCGGTGATCACCTGGAGGCCATTTGTTTTCGGCTGGGTGAAAGAGCAGTTAGTAATATCGATAGTGCTGTTGCAGGCGCCAAAAAAGTCAAATTCAAGTCCGTCGGCCCCTAAAGGCTGTGACTGGTTCAGTCCGAAGGTGGAACCATTTGCCGTAAAGGTCATTGTTTTGCTTGTGTTGTAAATTACAGCAGCACGCTCGGCAGGTACCGTGAGCGAACTGTTGGTTACCGCGATGGTGCCAAAAATATTTTGAGCATATAAATCGGCTTCCTCCGTTTGACCACCTTGGCCGCCATTAATGACCGTGCTGTTCAACAACTGGAACCCATTCACTTCCCGCAGGTTGATGCCTTGCTGAGCAGCGCCGTTAATATCGACATTGTCCATAGCCGCATTGGTGACGGTATTCATATAAACTGCCGCATTGCAACTGGCATTGCTGGAGGCATTGCAACCCGCAGCATCCGCTGTATTGGCGTTGGTAAACGTCATGTTTTTCAGCGACAAGTTGCTGGTGCTGTTGGCAGATACACCACGGTTGGTGATGTTCTGGATGGTGCCACCGGAGCCGTCGGTGGTGCCGGTACCAGTTACGATCAGTCCGCCGCTGCTGCCGGTAGTATTGAGTACGATGCCGTTGGCGCCGCCGTTGGCAGCAATACTTTTAAAGGTTACATTGCTAGCGCCAATGGTCGTATTGGAGATTTCGAACGGCACACCCGTGGTGCTGGCGATGGTATTGTTGGCACCGGTAACATTGATGGTGCCACCACCGGTAGCTTTAAATCCAGCGCCGCTGGTGGTGCTGATGACCAGTGCGCCACCATTGAAGTTGATGGTGGCTCCTGTGTTGGCAATGGATGTAACAGCAGTACTGGATCCGGTAGTCAGGCTTTGTGAGGCACCACTGAAAGTAATGGTACCGCCTGTGTTGCTGGCCAGGTTAATCCCAGCACCTGTATTGGTGATATTGCCAGAGAAGGTAACGGTGCCGCCCGTGCGCCCGGTGACTTCCACCGCCAATGGCGCGGCATTGGAAATGGTACCAGCGTATGTTATATTGCTGGAGCCAGCGTCTACATCAAACGCAACGCTGCCACTGTTGGTGATCGAGCCGCCGTTGATGGTAACTGGTCCGGTGACGGTATTCAGGTTAACACCTTTCCCGCCGCTATTGGTGGACGTAATGGAAGCAAAGGTTGCGCCCGACCCGAAAGAAGTATTGGTAATATCGAGGGCGGTCCGAGCGGTGATCGTGCTGGCGGTTCCACCTATATTAATGGTACCACCCGCATTGGCGATCAATCCGATACCGTTGACGGTATTCGGTATGCTTAAGTTGCTAAATGTGACAGAACCCGAGCCACTGCTGGTAATGCTGATGACCGTACCGCTGCCGAAATGGTTGACCGTAGTGGAGCCAAAATTAAGCGCAGCACTGGAGTTTTGGATGTTTATGGCTATTAAAGATACATTGGCATTCACCGTGGTGGTGTTGACGGCCAGGGTACCGCTCACGGTATTCAATATAATGGTACTCGTGTCAAGGCTGTTGATGGTACCGATCTTTGAAGTAGCGGCAAAAGAGCCGTTTGTCAGGTTTAATACCGACCTATTGCCTGTCAAATCGACATCGGGGGTAGTGCTATTCCCTATGGTAAGGGTACCAAATGAGTTGCCAAATATTTTACTGCCACCAGTGCAATAGCCGACTTCAACGCCGCGGATTGTGTTACCGGAAGCAAGGGTAATACCATTGGTAGGGCTGACGATGATTGGTTTGGTACCATTGATGGCGGGCAAAGCGTTGCTATTGGGCGCTATGGAAAATGGCAGCACATCCGACAGATTGGCGCCGCCACTGTGGCCGGTGCCAAAGAGCAGCATGTTGTTTTTCAGTACAATGCCGCCGTTATATTTGGTGCCGGTATTTTTGATGAAAACGACATGGTTGGCTTGCGGGCCAGCGGAGCCATTAAAGTCAGGCAATGTTTTAAACGGATTAGCCAGTGTACCAGTGCCGCCACTGCCGCCACCGGTATTGTCTACAAACCAAACTATGTTCGACACTGTAATTGTTACCGTGGCAACATCGGTGGTCGGAACGCCGCCGCCAACCCCGTTGCCGTCCGTTATCGTATAGGTGAAGGTTTCAATACCTGTGAAGCCTGCATTGGGCGTATAAGTAAAGCTGCCGTCGTTGCTGAGCGATACCGCTCCGTTGGTCGGAGCCGTCGTAACCGCAAGCGTTGTACCGGCCAGGTTATCATCGAAGTCATTGGATTTTACGCCGCTGGCTGCGGGCACGTTGATGCCTACATTGCCGGTGCAAGTGTAGGAGTCATTGACCGCCAGGGGCGAGGAACGGAACGTGCCGGGCACGAAGGTCGTGCGCGGGTCGGGTACAACATTCAATTGTACGCCGTTGCCTGTTGCGCCGCCGGTATTTTGAATGGTTACCTTATACCGGATGCGGTCGCCGGGGTCCGCTTTACCAGAAGCACCATTGTCAATAATAATTTCGTCAGTTTGGGTTGGCGTGATGGTTTGAGCGGAGAGCTTCAAAGTCAATAGGCCAAAGAAAATAAGGAGTAGATTGTATTTCATCATACAAGGTGTTGACAAATGCAGGAGAAAAAGGGGATTGTGGACAAATTCGGGTAAATACCCAATTGCCGTAACTTATACAATATCGAATCCGCTGTTTGTTTTACAGCAGTCGGTGGTGTCGAATTGGTTTCCGGCACACCGAACCAGGACAACATTGCACTAAAAAGCGAATACCTAAAGCGTAGTTTCAAAACAACTTATCGGTGTAAGGTATGAAAACAAAAAGACCGGAAATCCGACCTGAATTTGGTTTGGAAATCAAATGACAAAATCCAAGCATTGAAACACAAAGGTTTCATACTGGAAATGAAGTGTACATTGCGAAATAAAATATGGAAAGCGCGAATATAAATGCGCAGGGACTTGCGGGCGATTGCCGCGAGCGAAGAAACTTTCCATGGGATTAAAGATTAAAAGTTCCCCAAAGGTAGGCAGGTATATTCTTGATACCAAACCGAACCCCCATTTTTATTTACATTAAATCTGATATTTTTTAAATCTTTCAAAAAAAGCCACTTTTTGCCTTATAAAAACGATGTTAGGTTTTTTAACCCAAAAATTACATTTTATTTTTCAAAAACCAACCGTACAAAAGAATGTAAGTCTTACATTTGCCTTGCATAAATTACAATTTTCCCCTGTTTACCGCAAGCCTCGCCCATTTATTGCCTGTTCTGAAGGTCCTTTAATCCACTTGAACAAACATAATACCCATGAAAAGAAGAAATTTTGTACGCAATGCAGCATTAGGAGCATTGGGAGTGAGCGTTCAGCCTTCCCTTGCGTTCGCTGCTGGAAATACCAAGACCCATATCTGGGACTGGATGCAACATCTTAAAGAGTTGGCCCAAACCAAACGGCGGACACAGGCGCAACGCAGCTCGGAATCTTTTCTCCCATTGGTAGAAGATCTAAATCGCTATTTTGAAGTGCGGGGTTATGCTCCGGTTGCAGGATCTGGCTTTTTCTTTGCCGGGATGCTTGAAAATACCTGTTTTTTCCCGTTACAATTGCGCAATGCGCGCGCTGGTGCGACCGATTTATTGGTGCCCATGCTCGCTTTAAATGCGGAAGGCATATGGTACCATGCACTTACCTTGACCGGTTACCAACTGGAAGCGCTGCATTATGCTGCCCAGAAACTGGCTGGTGAAGCGCTTAATATTGCGGATTATTTGCTTCCAATCTCCTTGCAAGTAGCCAATACAGGAAAAGGCCCCTGTTTTAACACTAAAACGGGTACTTTCGGGATCGAAACACGCCTAGAAGGAAGTCAAAGTAAAACCCGGATAACGGTTACTGCTGGCAATGAAATCGTGTTATCGGACACCTTTGTTTCCAAGCATTGCCTTACCAGTTCACCCAAGCTTGCACCACTTTAATAAATCTGAATACACCATGGCAGAACCATTTTTATCGGAAATCAGATTGATGAGCTTTGGCTACGCTCCACAGGGATGGGCCCAGTGTAACGGCCAATTACTTCCCATCAATCAAAACCAGGCACTTTTTTCCTTGTTGGGAACCACTTATGGCGGCAATGGACAAACAAATTTTCAATTGCCCAACCTGCAAGGCCGGACGCCCATCCATTTTGGCAATGGCTTTACCCAGGGTCAGGTAGGAGGAGCGCAGAATCATACGTTGACGATCAACGAAATTCCGGCACATACGCATACGCTAAATGCTATTGCACCCAGTAATAATGCTACCAATACCAACTTGACCTCCAACAACTTTTTGTCCAATTCGGCACCTGCTGAAATGTACACCAGCAATCCAAAAAGTTTGACGCCCGCAATATCGGGTACCTTGGCTGCTGGCGGCGGATCACAAGCACACACCAACATGCAGCCTTATTTGGTGATCAATTTTTGCATCGCCTTACAAGGCATTTTCCCTAGTCGAAACTAAACTCAAACATTAAATTTTAATACCATGGCACAACCCTATGTAGGTGAAATTCGAATGTTTGCAGGCAATTTTGCACCGGCAGGATGGCTTTTTTGCGAGGGACAATTATTACCGATTTCAGAATATGAAACGCTTTTCGTTTTAATTGGCACCACGTACGGGGGCGATGGCCAAGAAACCTTTGCACTACCCGATTTGCGGGGACGATTGCCCATACATCAAGGGGGTGGTTTTGTTTTGGCACAAACAGGCGGCGTTGAAACGGTAACCCTTACAGCCAATCAAATACCCAGCCATACCCACGCTTTTCAGGTGGCTACCAATGCCGCCAATACGCCCAACCCTGCCAATAATTACCTGGCTGAGTCCTCTCAGGTAAGTGCCTTTTTCGGAGACAATCCTTCGATAAATATGAATGCAAATGCGGTTTCCAGCGTGGGCGGAAATCAGTCGCACAGCAACCTGCAACCTTACCTTTGTGTGGATTTTATTATTTCACTCTTTGGTATTTTTCCTTCGCCTTCTTAAAATTTCACCATATGGCAGATCCATTTGTAGCCGAAATAAGAATATTCCCATTCAATTTTGCGCCAAACGGCTGGGCATTTTGTAACGGCCAACTTCTTCCACTTTCGCAAAATACCGCGCTGTTTTCCCTATTAGGGACTATCTATGGAGGTAATGGTCAAAGTAATTTTGCGCTACCTAATATGCAGGGAAACGCGCCCATGCATCCCGGACAAGGCCCTGGTTTGTCGCTCCATGATTTGGGGGAAGAAGGTGGATCACAAACGGTTACACTCCTAGCTTCCGAAATTCCGCTACATACCCATGGTTTGAGAGCCGTACCTGATCCCGGGGACACCAATTTGCCTACGGGCAATGCTTTAGCACGCTCGTCGGGCTCTGCAATTTACAATGTGGCTACTTCGCCCCTTGTTGCTATGAACCCTGGTACGCTCGGAATTACAGGTGGTGGCCAACCACACAATAACATGCAGCCCTATTTGACCTTAAACTTTTGCATTGCGTTACAAGGCGTTTACCCGCCAAGAGGCTAATTTTGGACTTAAAGAAATGGCGGCAGGTGTAGTATTTCAGGACCTCATTCGTTTTCGACCCATTAAGTCGGAAGACCAGCTATTTTTGAGCCAAATTTATGCCAGTACCAGAACGGAGGAGCTGGCACAAGTTGATTGGCCCCCCGAACAAAAAGAGGCGTTTTTAAAACAACAGTTTCTGGCGCAGCATGATTATTACCTAAAGGTGTATTCCGATGCGTTTTACTGGATTATTTTAAAGGGCGAACAATCAGTGGGGCGCTTATATTTGCACCATGGTAGTACCTCGCACCGTATCATTGATATTGCATTATTACCCGAATTTCGCAACCAGGGCATTGGCGCTTACATTTTGCAGCAGATCATCCAGGAAGCATTTGCACTGGGAAAATCGGTGAGCATCCATGTGGAGCATTTTAACCCGGCCCTGCATTTGTACAAGCGACTTGGTTTCAAACATATCGACACGTTTAACAGTGTTTATTTTTTAATGGAATGCACCCCTGAAACTTATCAGCAGCCTGCTTAATTATTCTGAGACTCAACCATGCTAGATACCCTTTCCATTGCTGATTTTGAACCTTACCTGCAAACGGAATTCTCCATTCGTTTTACGCAAGAAGTGACGCTTCCTTCCCTGTTAATAGAGGCCAAAACATTGAATACCTATTCTGAGCTGGAACGCAAACCATTTTCGCTGACTTTTCGCACCCAACAAAAGGACACATATTACAATCAGGCGATTTTTGGCCTACAACACCCCGAAAAAGGCGAAATCCTGATGTTTATGGTGCCGCTGGGTTTGGACAGTGAGGGCATGCGTTACGAAGCCATTTTCTCTTAATGCGTGCGCTTACACCTGCACAAGGACTTTTACAGACCTTATCCAGTCAACTTTTAGCGGAAGCAGACGACTTTTTGGCAGCTTATCATACCTGTGCGGCCCTGCATGCCTTGTTGTTAGAATGTACCGGGTTATCGGCACAAGATTCCATTCAGCTGACCGAATTGAGGCTTCCCTCTGGAAAAGCACTGGCACCTTTTTATGCAGCAGCCTGTATTCAGGATCCATTGCGGACTAAAAAGTTTGCTCGCGGGGTATTCGAAGCAATTAGCGCGGCCCGAAAAAGATTCCCAGGTGAACGGTTGCATTTGTTGTACGCAGGTACCGGTCCGTTTGCAACGCTGATTTTGCCACTTTGTACGGTGTTTTCTCCTTCAGAAATTGGCTTTACGCTCCTGGAAGCCCATCCGGAAAGTGCACGGCATTTGCATAAAGTGATCGATGCTTTTGGATTGCAGGATTTTGTACATTCCATCGAAGAAACCGACGCGACTACTTACCAGGCCTCTCGACCATTTCACATTTTACTGATTGAAACCATGCAGGCGGCTTTAGCCACGGAACCGCAATTGGCGATCACGCAGCATTTGGTTCCTCAACTTGCCCCGGATGGGATATTAATTCCGCAAGCCATTACCATTCAGGCTGGGCTATTAAACCCTGGGAAAGAAGATGCTTATTTGCTGGGCTTAACTACGGAGCGCGATTCGTATGTAGGATTAAGTCCTGTTTTTCAATTGGATACAAATACGGCGCTGCAAAAAACAGCAATTACGGCCATCGTGCCTGTTCCTTGGTCGCTGCGCAAAGATTACCAGCAGTTGATGTTATTTACCACCGTTCAAATCACTGATACTATTCTGTTGGATTTTTGGGAAAGTGGCCTGACTATTCCGCAGCGGTTATCCGATATTACCTTCGAAAAAGACTTAGATTATGAAGTTTATCTAAAATACAAGCAGGATGACAACCCCATATTTTATACAATAAAAACAGTATTTTAATTTAATATATTTTTATTACATAAAAAGTATTGAAACGAAAAAGTTAATATACATTTGCTGAATAGATATTTGTAGATGGGATGCACGTTATGTCGCTTTGAGTAACCTCCGCTTTTAATACCATTTTTTCCCGTATTATTCTTTCGCCATGCTTGCATGAAAGCCAAGGTGGATTTGTTTTTTTGAACACAACGTGTTGACTACACGCTTGTTATATCACCCTATTTTTTTCATTTTTAACTACTTTGTTATGTCAGAACCATTTTTGGGGGAGATCATGATTGCAGGTTTCAACTTTGCACCAAAAGGCTGGGCTTTATGCAACGGCCAATTGATGGCAATACAGCAGAATGCAGCCCTGTTTGCCCTGTTAGGCCCGACCTATGGCGGCGATGGCCGATCCACTTTTGCCCTTCCCGATTTACAGGGTCGCGCACCGATGCACCACACTGATACATTCCCACAAGGGTTAAAAGGCGGCAGCGCAACCATTACACTCGACACCACGCAAATTCCACAACACCAGCACAATATGATGGCGATTGTCGTGGATCCGAGTATTAACAACAACAACCCTGCTGGCGGTTTGTACACCAATACTGCCCCCGCAGAGTTTTATTCGGCAACCTTGACTCCAACACAACCCAACCCTGCCACGGTGGCCAAAACCGGTACAAGCGCGCCGCACACCAACCTTCAGCCATCCCTGGTACTGAATTTTTGTATTGCGTTGCAAGGTATTTTCCCTTCTCGAAACTAAGCAAAAACCCGTTTTTAACATCAAAAATTGAATCAACATGGATCCTTTTATTGGTCAAATTAGAATATTTGCCGGGAATTTTGCGCCGGATGGCTGGCTCTTCTGCGATGGAAGCCTATTGCCAATTGCGCAGTATGATGTCTTGTTTGCCTTGCTTGGGACTACCTACGGGGGAGACGGCGCAAGTACCTTCGGGCTTCCAGATTTACGCGGCAGAACCCCTATACACCAAGGCTTTGGCCCAGATGGTCAAAATTATGTAATCGGTGAAATGCTGGGCTCAGAGACGGTCACGCTGACCCCTGACCAATTACCAGCGCATACCCACGCTTTTACAGCATCTTCTGCTGTGGCAAACACACCCAATCCGGCCAATAATTACCTGGCGCAGTCTTCTCAGGTAAGTGCTTTTTTTGGGGATAACCCAAGCATTGCCATGCAAAACAACTCCTTAACGCCTGTCGGCGGTTCACAGCCGCATGAAAACAGAATGCCGTTCCTGACAACTTCCTTCATCATTGCGTATGAGGGCATTTTCCCACAACATTCATAAATAAATCATTTTATAACTATGTCAGAACCATATTTGGGTGAAATCCGCATTGTCGGTTTCAATTTCCCACCAAGAGGCTGGGCCGTTTGTGAAGGCCAAACCCTCCCCATTAGCCAAAATACAGCCCTGTTTTCACTCTTAGGCACCCTGTATGGTGGCGACGGGAGATCTACTTTTGACCTTCCCGATTATCGCGGACGTATTCCTGTTTTTTACGGACAGGGAAAAGGCCTAACCAATTATGTTGAGGGTGAAACAGGCGGCGTAGAAACGGTTACGCTCACAACGCAGGAAATGCCTGCACATTCGCATAATGTAATGGTTGTTGCCGATCCGGGCGATACCAATGTAATCACTGGCAATAGCATCGCCCGCTCTTCCGGTGGCGCCATTTATTCTGGCGGTAATGCGAATGTTGGTTTCAATCAGGGCGTCATTGGTTTGACCGGCAATAATATGCCGCATGCCAATTTGCAGCCTTTTCTTTCCCTGAATTTTATCATTGCGATGCAAGGTGTTTTTCCACGACGTCCATGAGCATACGTATACCAATCTGAAAAATTAAAAGGGAGCCTGCTGTGTTGCGGGCTCCCTTCCATTTTTATAAAACAAACAAAATTTTATCTTACAACCAGTTTTTTCACACCAACGCCCTGGGCGCCTTCTACCCGCACCACATACATACCGCTGGCAAATGCCCCAGTGGCCAGGCGCAAACGATCGGAGCCGGCCGGCAATAGACTTTCCAGCACCATGCGGCCTGAAACATCCATAACGCTCACCCGCATAGCACTACTTTCCAAGTGATCCATATTGACCCAAACCTCGTCAGAAGCAGGATTGGGATATAAATCGAAATGGAGTGGCCGTTTGGCTGCATCCTGGGTACTCACCAACATGGTATTAATGACAAACTTTGGTACCGCCAAATATCCACCCTCCCCGTCGCTTACTACAAACCGGAAACCATCGGGTCCGGCATTAGCACCGAAATCGTAAAATCGCAAAGCGCCATTGTTTACCTCTTCCTGGGTAAAATGATCGCCTACTTTCAAGGTACCTACCCCAATTTTATCCAAAAGACCATATTTCGGTACGGTTACCAAAGTATAGGTCAGCTGTTTTGCACTGTTGTTGGCATCTTCGGTCAGCAACAAACCGGTTGGGATCGCCGCATTGGTACCGGGGGAAAGTTGCAACACATTGTTATTCACCAAATAAGGTGGTTGCAGGATCGCACTTGCGCAAAATTCGAGACTGAATGCCGTAAATCCGCCGCCGCCGCCAACAACATTATCCTTTACGCGCAAGGTCCACAAACCCGTTGAATTTTGTCCGTTGAATACCGACAACGGGTTCTGTGGGCGCATCGCGTTGCCATTGTTGAAAGGTGGACAAGCAAAATTGCCCAAAGCCGCATCATCGAGCGCAAAATCAAATGCACCGTTGAAATTGGCACATTTATCGGCAAATAAAACCAGTTCGGTGCCTGTTGGGCTGATGAGTTTGACATTCAGGTCTTTTAAAAACTCGTGGTATCCTTTTAGTTTTTTTACGTTGATATCGGCGATGGTTCCGCCCGCATTCACCGAAATTTTGGATTCGACGGTGGGTGTGCTGCCTCCTGTAATTGTTTTGGGCATATCGTTGGCCTCAAACGTGGAGCAGTTTTCCACATAGGTCGAGAAGAAAAACGGCTCACTCCAATCCGCAACACCACATTCGTTGCGTGGGCGTACATGCCAATAATAGGCGTTCCCCTTTTCGAGCAAACTGGGTATTTTGAAGGTATCGACTAAAACGCCTGACTTGAAACCAACCAACACATCAAAGGCCGGACTTTTGGATACTTCTACATCGTATGTTTCAGCATCCAGTGCTTTGTTCCAACGCACAATTTGAACCAACCCAAGGTTTACGGAACCATCGTTTGGCAATTGTAGCGACAGGGCCGAGAAATCATTGCGCACCAGTTCGAAACTAATTGGTCGAATGAGTGTATCGGTGCTCCCTTGCAAGATGGCGCGCACATTTACCGAGAAAATACCGTTTTCATTGACATTATTCAAATCGATGGTCAGGGTAGTTTGTTCGCCAGGCTGGATGGTGTTTGTCGAAAAAGAAGCCGAGGCACCAGCAGGTAGGTTGCCCTCGAGGCTCAATTGAACGGGGGTATTGAAACCCAATACACCCGCACTCAGAATATCGGCCGTAAATACGTTTGGCAGACAAATTTTGGCATAGTCTTTAGACAAACCAAAGGTAAATGAAGGCTGGGTTGGACTTACAATTTTGAAATTGGTATTGGAAATATCGTAAAACACATTATCCGCAGCATCGACGCGTACGCGTGCGCTATTTGTCTGATTATCAGGCACCAATACATATTGACTGCCGTCGTTTTCTACACCCGAAGCGAGTACAATTGGATAGGTTTGACCGCCATCGGTGCTCAATCTGATGTTTACCAATTTGCAGTTTACGGGCGCTTTGTCGGTATTCGATACATCCCAGGTTACATTTGCGTATTCACCTGATTTCCAGGAAATTGCTGCAGTATTTGGGCTTTGAACCTTGAACGGACCTGCACCTGCCCACGATTTGAAGGCCACATCGGCCCAACCGACACCGCCGCCACCCGTGCGGTTATCGCGTGCGGCAAGTCGGAAAGTAAGGTCACGGGTATAGGTCGGCAATTGCTCGGCCGCGCTGGATCCATTTGCCAGTACGGTGCTTAAACGTGGGAAATAACGGTTGGAAACGTTTAACGCGGGCCAAGTACGAAATACTGCCGTATTTGCTTCCGGGCTGCCCAGGGGCGTTTCCGGGCCCGCATCGATTTCCTCCCAGTTGTACACCAGTGGGTCGCCATCCGGGTCGGTAGCACCGCCTGTCAGTTCAAACGGGGTAGAAATCGGGATAAAAAAGTTATCCTGATACGGTAAGGTTACGATTGGGGCATTGTTGGTGGTGGTTAAAAAAGTACCACAGGCCGTGCCGCCATTAAACGTATAAAAATTTTTGATCTCTTCAATAGAACCCGCATGGTAGTATAAATCGGAGTTACCTTGAATATTATCAGGGCCGCAAGCGCCTGCGTAAGACATAATGGTACTGCCACTGCCTGGTTCGAAAGCCGTGAAGCCAGCGCGCCCTCCCCCGCCGTCACAACGGTTCCAGGAGTGCCCTCCACTCATTTGATGTCCTACTTCCTGCCCTACTACATTGAGGAAAAAATTGCCATAATTGCCACTGCCATTTCCTGCTGAACAACCCCGGCCCTTTCCATCCGTACATGTGATACCACCTGCCACGCCAATGGCTCCTCCGGTGATATAACGTGCATACACATGGCCCACATCATATGCCACTGCCCCAACGTATTGACCCAGGACACCTGTATTTTGATCCAGCCAATTGCCTACCTCCTGGCCGGAGTACGGATCTGTATTCGGGTTCAAAAAGATCACATTCCCGGTGCCATTAATCAATTGCAAACGCAAATCAATATCGCGCTCAAAAAAGCCGCTCACCATGTTAGAGTATTCCGTAACTGCCGAAAGCACCAGGGGCTTGGTTCCGCCATGATCCTGCGCAAACTCCCCCGTAGTGGCTACCACATACCGGTAAACTTTCATGCGCACGGGGTCGAGCACGGTACCGCGCTCCTCCACGGCCGGTGTAAAGGGCTGCTCAGAAACAGGGGTATCGGTGGTGCCCGCGTTTCCAGGAATCCATCTGCGCTCCAGTTTTTGGAGGGGCGTGCTTGCCTCATCGCGCTGGCTATACACTAAAAAAAACTGCTCCTGGTTCCAGGAATAAGGCTCAATAAAAGCGCAACTCAAATCAGGATACATCAACATGGCCCGAAATCCGCGTGCGGTATAACTGCATCGAATACCAAATGCACCGTTGCGCAAAGAACGGCCAGCATAGGTTTTAATGTATGGTGCACTTGCAGCGAGTTCCGGATCGAGCATCGCTGTTTCCCACACACTGAATGCTTCTATGCCACCGCCTGGCAAGGGTATGGATATTACACAAGTGGCAGCATTTGCTGCCGGGGTAAATTCCATGGGCGCAAGTTGCAAAGTCGTTTTTAAACTTTGATAATCAAGCGAATAGGTTTCGTAGGCATTGGGAAACGTACCACGAAACAAGGGTTTGGTCAGGCGCACCGCAGATTCCGGAATCGCTTGAAAGAAATAATTAGTTTGCCCAAACAATTGAATCGCCGTGTTGACCAAACAAACGAGCAGGAATATTTTTTTCATAAAAAAGAATGTTTTGACTTTGTGCACAAGGTCGAAATTTTGAGGCGCTAATGTACTACCAGTTTTTGTACGCCTGTTCCTTTTTCACTGTCAATTCGAACCATATACATCGCTGCAGGTATCCCGTTCAAAGGAAGCAGCAATTGGTTGCTTTCAGTTGCTGGCGACCAATTGCGCTGGGGAATACCCGCCATATTGAGCAAGGTAACGCGGGTATTTGGACCAAAACTTTCAGGTGCCGTCAACCAAACAGCGTCCTGGGCTGGATTTGGGCTTAGGGAAAATGCAAAAGCTGCGCGTGGTTGCTCGGTTGCCGTAACCAGAGGCTGAATGACAAAGGTATCGGCCACCAAACCGCCTTCTCCATCGGTTACGGCAAACTGGAAAGCATCCGCTCCTGTACTTAACCCATAATCAAAATACCGCAAACCGCCATTGTTGATGTCTGTTTGGGTAAATTGATCACCCACCTGCAATGTATTTGTCGCATTTTTTTGGAGCAAGCCTTTTTGCGGCACGGTTAACATGGTAAACACCAACTGATCGGCTGTATTGTTGGCATCTTCGGCCAATAAACTTGCAGACTCGATGCCCTGATTGGCCCCGGAAGATACCTGCAATACATTATTTTGAACCAAAATGGGCGGCGGCAAGATTTCTTGTCCGCAAATTTCCAGTGCAAAATCGGTGATTGAGCCACCCGAGCCGATGGTATTGTCCTTTACCCGCAGTGTCCAAACCCCTGTCGAGTTTTCGCCATTAAAGGGCGCTAAGGGGTTTTGCGCATTGTAAAAGAGCCCGTTGTTGGCAGGAGGACAAGGGAAAGCACCTGGCGCTGCATCATCCAATCCCAGGTTGAAACTGCCGTTGTAATTGGCACATTTATCTTTAAAAAGGATTACCTGGGTGCCTTGTGGACTGATTAAGGTAGCCTGTAAATCTCTAAAAAACGCATGAAACCCTTTGAGTTGTATAATATTCACATCACTGATGGTACCACCGCCATTTACCGTAATTTTTGACTCTACAGTAGGCGTCGAACCGCTGGAAATGACTTTTGGCAGGTCGTTTGCCGTGCGGGTATTGCAACTTTGCACAATGGTCGCAAATACATTCGGCCCAATCCAAGGCCCGGCACCACATTCATTGATGGGGCGAACCCGCCAATAATACACCTGGCTTTTGGGTAGTACCAGGGGCACTTTAAAGGTGTCGGCCAGTACATTGAGTTTGGTACTAATCAGGGTGCTGGCATCAAAACCAGGGCTGCTTGCCAACTGTACTTCATAATATTCGGCATCGCCGGCTCCGTTCCAGCGCAAAATAACTCCTTGAGAAACACCAGAAATGCCGTTTAAGGGCGATTTGAGCGCCATGGCATCAAAATTATTGGAAATTAAGCGCAAACGCACTGTTTCTGACAAATTGATGCTATCAGTTTTTGCCAAAATGGAGAAGTCAAAATCCGCAGCAGCCGTTCCATTCGGGAAGTTAATATCCAATTGAACCGCATCGCCGGGCATTGCAGGATTGGGGCTGAATACAACACTTGCCTCGTCCGGCAAACCTTGCGCATCAAAACTGATCGGTTGGTTAAATCCCGCCAAACTGCGGGTACTCAGGCTTGTTTGAAAATTGCCCGGCAAACAAATGCGCGCTTCCAGGTCGCCTGGACAGAAACTAAAGGTGGGGGCTGTGCCTGGTTTTAGCGCGAAATAAGACTTCGAAAGGTTGTAAAAAACGTTTCCAACGGATTCTACTTTAATGATCGCACTGTCGCTAGTGACTTCGGGCAGCAGCACACAAGCCCGACCTGTATTGGGAGCGCCTTGCAAAAGCAGGTAAGGGAAGGTTTCTCCACCATCGATACTCAGGCTGATGTTTACTTGCGCACAGTTCACCGGTGCTCGATCGGTATTGGCAACGTTCCAGTTCACCGTTTCGTAGGCACTACTTGTCCAAGTAGAGGTGTCGCTGGGAATGTTCACGACAAAAGGCCCGGCATTGGCAGCCACCGTGACCAGCATGTCATCAAAAACCGTACTTCCACCCACCGGATCATTGTCGCGCATGGTTACGCGAAAGTTCATTTTCCGTCCCACACCAGGTAGTTCTTCCCAATCGTCGTTTTTCTGATCGATTACATCCTGGAAGCGCGGAAAAAAGCGGCTCGGTGCCGTACTGGGGTTGAATGTTCGGAAAAGGGGGCCCAAGGCACTGGTTGATACAGGCGGTTGCGTGCTTGCGTCGGCATCCATTTGTTCCCAGCAATAGGTCAGCGAATCCGAATCAATATCCGATCCCAGGGCCGTTAGGACAAACGGTGTGCCACGCGGAATAGTAAAGTCAGCACCCGCATTTACCTCAGGGGCCATATTGCCGGTTGCGGTTTTTACTGGGCAGTTATCTCCATCTCCTACGATGATAAATCCAAGGATTTCTTCCACATTGACCCCATGAAAATAGGGATCGCTGTTGGGTTGCACATTGGGTGGGCAAATGCCCGCATATCCCATGATGGTGGTGGCGCTTCCAGGTTCCATGGAGGTTTGTCCGGCGCGGTTGCAATCGTTATTTTGGGTATGGTTGCCGGAAAACTGATGCCCCATTTCATGTGCAACATAATCAATATCAAATGGATCGCCAATGGGCGCAGCCTGGCCGGTTACGCCGTGCGCTTTATCGCCCGTGCATACAACGCCCAATCCGGCAATGCCGCCACCGCCGGTACTGAATACGTGTCCAATATCATAAGCGCTTGACCCTACTCGGGTATTACAGGCTATTTTGTTTTGATCGAGCATAGCACCACCGTCGCCGTTATCGTATGGATCAGATGCGCTTACCAGGTTGATCAGGGTATCATTTTTGGCAATAATTTGCATGCGTACAGCAAATTCGTTTTCATATACCCCATTGATGCGGTGCATACTCGTTGCCATGGCGGCCATCACCAAAGGAACGGTACCACCGTGAAAGTCGGCATATTCTCCCGTACAAGCAAGCGCGAGGCGGTAGGTGCGCAACTGCCCATCTAAAACAGCAGAACGCATTTGCGCTTTAGACGCTTGCAAATTAGGGGTAATCGCCTGTGCCGTCAATGCACAAGTATAGTCCGCATTTGCACGTACTTGATAATCAGTGCGGTGATACACCATCGCGTATTCCGGTACACCCTGCATCAATGGATCAATGTAAATTATATCCGGGCCAATGCCTGTAAGCATGGCATGGAAACCCCATTGGGTAAGGTCGCAACGGATACGGGCGCCCGGATGCGATGCCGACACGCCTGTGTAACACCGGATTTCGGGATAACGCGCTTGCAATTCAGGTGCTAAGAGCGGCGCTGTATACAGTTGAAAACGCACAATTTGGCCATCGGGCAACGGCAAATCCAGGGAACATGTCCCCTCGAAACTTCCGGCTGGATCGGGCGCTTTCCAGAGCAACGCCTGGAGTTTGGGCAAATCAAATTGAATCGTTTTATATTGCTTAGGAACAATCTGTTGCAAACCCGTACGTGGAATCGATGCAGGTGCTACCGGCACCCAGGTATTTTGCGCAGAAAGGAAAAAGGGGCTGCAAAAACAGCACAAAAAAAGCAGTTGACGTATCATAAAACCATTGTTGTGGAGCGAAGTTAGTGATAAGGGCGGTCTGTGCCTTAAAAATGCTGCATTTGGCAAACAGCGGTCAAAAAAGCGCATTTGGGGTACATAAAAAAAGTCCCGAAGTAACGCGCATCAATGGGCGCAATTACTCCGGGACCTACACTAATTATCGTTTAAATCTTACCGAATCACCAATTTTTGTACTCCTTTTCCTTTAGCATTTTGTAGGCTTACTACATAAACACCGGCAGGCAGTTTGTTCAAATCAAGGAATTGCGCCGTTGTTCCAGCAGTCAACTTGTTGGTATAAATCAATTGTCCGGCAATATTGACCAGGCTCAACTGCGTATCATCACTCAACGCAGATGGAAAGAATAACTGTACCGACTGTGTTGCAGGATTGGGCGATAACACAAAGGCAAGTTGTTGAATTGCTTCCTGGGTAGCCACAATTGGGCGAATTTTGAAAATATCCGCTACCAATCCGCCATTGCCATCCGTTGCAGCAAAACGGAATTGGTCTTCCGCACCGCTTACACCGTAGTCAAAAAAGCGCAAAGCGCCGTTGTTGATGCCTTCCTGGGTAAACTGATCGCCCGCCTGCAAGGTAACGCCATTGTATTGCAAAAAGCCAAATTTAGGCGTTGTCACCAAGGTGAACACCAACTGCGCTGGGGTATTATCCGCATCGTCTACTTTCAACAGACTGGTAGTGATTACTTCATTGGTGCCGGAAGCCAGCGAAAGTGGGTTGTTGTTTACCAAAAAAGGTGCGTTCAAGGCCTGGCTCGAGCACAATTCCAGGGAGAACCCAGAAAGCGAACCCCCAGAACCAATCACCACGTCTTTGGCACGCAAAGTCCAAATACCATTGGCATTTTGGCCATTGAAAGCGCTCAATACGGTGGCTGGTTTCGATTTGGTGCCATTGCTTGGCGGCGGACAGTTGAACACACTTGGTGCGCTGTCATCAAACCCAATGTTGAAAGTAAATACACCCGGGCATTTGTCTTTCCACAATTGCACCTCTGTGCCACTTGGGCTAATCAGGCGTACATCAAGGTCTTTAAAGAAATTGTGGTTACCCGCAACACTGGTTACGTTCACGTCGCTCAGGATTGCGTTGCTATTTACCGTAATTTTTGACTCTACGGTTGGTGTGCTGTTGCCAGAAATTACTTTTGGCAAATCGTTGGCATTGAATACCGTGCAGCTTTGCACCTTAGTTACAAACACGTTCGGTTCCGACCAATCCGCATTAGCACAGGCATTTACCGGACGTACACGCCAGTAAATGGTTTGTCCATCGCCCAACACGACTGGTATTTTAAAAGTGTCTAACAAATATTGGTTGCGTTCTGCAATCAAGGTACCTGGTGCGAAAGTAGGGCTGGTCGAAACCTGAAAATCATAGGCATCGGCATCCGGCACATCATTCCATTTGAGTACGGGACCAAGGTCTACACCACCGGCACCATTTGCAGGGCTGGTGAGTGCAAATGCGGTAAAATTATTTTGCACCACCGATAAATTCAACAAAACACTTTGTGGTGCTACGCTGGAAGTACCCGTTACGGTCAAATTATACACATTTTCAGGCAAATTTGGTTCAAAAGTAAGGGTCAATACCGCATCTGAACCAGCCTGCACCGGATTGGGCGCAAAATTAGCAACGGTACCAGCAGGCATTCCAGTTATACCCAGGTCAACCAGGCCATTGAAGCCCGCAAGGCTGGAAGTACTGATCGTCGTGGTATAAGTACCTGGCAAACAAACGGTTGCTTTCAGGTTGTCAGCACAAATACCAAAGGCCGGAGCTGTAGCATTCTGAATAGAAATATTGGTGTTCGACATATCGTAAAACACATTATCAGCGGCTTCAACCATGATGCGACCGGCGGTGGTCAGGTTGTTCGGCACTGCGATACAAGCGCGGCCATTGTTGGGCACGTTGGTCGCCAGGGTAATTGGAAACGTTGCGCCGCCATCGGTACTCAATTTGATGTTTACCAATTTGCAGTTAACGGGCGCTTTGTCGGTATTCGATACGTCCCAGGTAATTTCTTTTTGGTCGCCTGGGGACCAAATAGTGCCGCCTGAATTGGGGCTTAACACCAAAAATGGGCCAGCCGCGACTGTTGCTTTCACACTTACTTGCTGTGTAGCAATACCACCTGCGCCAGCATGGTTATCGCGCACGGTAAAACGGAACGTCAGGTCGCGCGAATAAGACGGCAATACTTCATTTTGATCAGATGTATTGGAATTCACGACCGACAAACGCGGGAAATAACGTACGGGCGTATTTACCGGCGGAAACGAACGGAAAGCAGGGGCCGTGCCTGTGGGCGTACCCAATACGGAAACAGGACCTAAATTATACTGCTCCCAGCAATAAGTAAGCACGTCATTGTCTTCGTCGGCACCTGCACCCGTCAATTTGAAGGGGGTGCCAATAGGAATAGAAATATTATTGGTTACCAAAATGGTAGCGGACGGCTGGTTATTGGTGCTTTGCTCTACCACCCCGCAGGTATTTCCTTCGTCCTGGTACACAAAATTGGCCACCTGTTCGATGTTGGAAATATGGTAATAAGGATCGTTATTGCCCTGGATGTCGTTGGGGCCGCAAGCGCCGGGATACCCCATGACGGACGAACCACTTCCTGGCTCGTAAGCATTACCAGGCGCCAATTGGCCATTGTTGGTGTCCGAACAGTTGCTCATCGTGTGGGAGCCCGACATTTGATGGCACATTTCATGCGCAGCAACGAGGTTAAAATAGGTGCCTTGGGGCGGATTGGTGCTTGAGCAGCCGCGTGCTTTGCCAAAAACATTACACACCCTACCCCCTGCAATACCGGTAGCACTGCCGGTTACATACACCGCAAATACGTGCCCAATGTCGTAGGCGCTTGATCCAATAATTGCATTAATGGCACCAGGATTTTGGTTCATCCAATCGCCCGTCTCATTGCCCGAGTAAGGGTCTGTATTGACATCCAAAAAGATCAGTTTATCATTGTCTGCAATCAATTCCATACGCACGGCAAAATCACGCTCCTGGATCAACACAATGTAATCAAGGGCGGTTTTGATTTTGCTCAAAATAACCGGAATCGAGTTGTTGAAATAATTGGAGTACTCTGCTTTGGCCGCAATTGCAATCCGGTATTTCTTTAAGCTCACTCGGGCCGAACCGCGGTCTTGTGCTACTTGCTGGATTGCCGATTGGGCAGGATCGAATCCGCTTGTGATATCCACATCATCTACGCCGCAGATCATATTGCCCGCAGGTAAAAAATCGGTTGCAGGCAGGTCATTATTGCGAAAAACCATATAAACCGGGCTTTGATCGTCGCCATACACCTGAATGGTTTGCTCTACCTTTCCAGGCGTGCTGAAATACGCATGAAAACCATCGTAACCCAGGCCCAAACGCACCAAAGTGCCAGAACCATCGGCTGCCAGGCCGGAATAGGAACGCAATTCCGGGAATTTAGCGGCCAAACCTGGTGCAATCACGGGAGACTCTACAACCCAAAACCGCAACATTTGCCCGTCGGCCATGGGTAAATCCAACGGCAAAGCTGCTGTTTTTGCCGCCGCCGTGAATTCCATCGGCGCGGTATGGAGGTATTGACGGATACCTGCAAAATCCAGTTCCAAGGTTTTAAACTGAGCAGGTACGCTCACCTGACGCTGGTTTTGTATGGTCGCCAATTGATCGGCCCCTACAGGTTTCCAAAAAGAAGGCACATTTTGCGCCTGAACGGCCGTAAAAAGGCCAGCAACGAATAAAAATAGTAAAAACTTACGCATGGGAAAGGGTGAGTTATGGCTGCAAGTGGTGAAAACTTGAGAAAATAAAGGCAAAAATACCGGTTGTGAAAACATTTCGGCAAAAAAAACGACGTTTGGCAAACAAAAGCAAATAAAGGGCGCCTACGTCCCAAATGTTGCTGCATGATTACTGCTTTTATTTTAAAAACAAGGCAATTCAATACCCCACAAATGTGCTTGCGAACACAGGTAGGACAAAATGAAATTTACACCAGCGTTGTTTTTAACCGATAAACGTTGAATTAGTTTCCAGTCGGATCCACAAACCGCCGGTCATAGGTAAATTTTCGATCGGTCAGTGTTTTTAAAAATACAATTAAATCCTGTTGCTCCATGGCGGTCAAGCCTGCCAACTTTTTTACCGCAGGATCTACCCAACCGGTATGAAAATTACCCGCCGCGTAATGTGCCAATACTTGTTTCAAATTGCGAAACCGACCATCATGCATGTAAGGATAGGTGATTTCGACATTGCGGAGCGCGGGCACCCGAAACCGCATGGAATCTTGCGGCAGGCCTGTTATGTTTAAACGCCCATAATCGCCAATGGCCGTATCGGGCTGCAATCCGATGTTGCGCATGGAAAAATCACTGAACAAGGGCTCCGTATGACAAGTAGCACAATGCTGTCGAAACAACGCCAAGCCCCGTGTTTCGGCGGGGGTAAATTCGAGCGCGCCGCTCCGATATAAGTCGTACCGCGCACTATCACTCACCATCAAGGCCAAAAACTGCGACAAAGCCTTCATCATCAAAGCCGTACTGATTTCTTTTTGGTGAAATGCTTTTCGAAAAAGGCGTGGGTATTCAGGGTGTCTGCGCAATTTTTCCAATACGTGCGCCAGACTTTCATCCATCTCGGTGGCATTGGTAATGGGCGCAATGGGTTGTACATCCAGGTGGTTGATGCCGCCATCCCACATAAAATTGGGTTGCCAGATCAAATTTTGCAAGGCAGGAACATTGCGGGTGCCGATCAGGCCATTGATGCCGTGGCTTAATTTGTGGTCGATGTGGCCAAAAGCCGCAATGCGCTGATGACAACTGCCGCAACTCGTGCTGCTATCTCGGGAGAGGATCGGATCGTAAAAAAGTTTGCGTCCCAGTACAAATCCGGCGGGCGTTATCCGGTTTTTACTGAAATCATACACCGGCGCGGGAAATCCAGCGGGTTTGCGCAGCCGCACATCTTTCTTGGTGATTCGAAAAAACGGATTTTCACCCGATTCGACCGCAGCCAAAACGAGGTAAGCCATCGCGAGCAACAGACCAACCCGAAAAATACGACTGAAATGGTAGGTCATCCCTGGTTGTTTTATTTAACCTGGCCCTTTTGATGCCTTTTTTAGGAAAAACCTGTCAAAAACCTATTTTCCAAAAACCCGAGCAATGACCAGCACGCCAAAAACAAGCAACATCAAACCGATGCCTTGATTTACCCGCTGGGTATGCGCAGGGGTGAGCCAATTGCGCAGGCGCTTGGCCGCATATGCCTTCAAAGTATCGATAGCGATCAAAGTACCAAGCATCCCACTGAAAAATTTGGTGATTTCAGGCCCACTCCAATTATTGGGAATCACCACGGCTGTTGCGATACCGATCCAGAAAAACATGGTGCCCGGATTGATCAAATTTAACAAAAAACCGCGCAACCAATACCCTGGTAGCCCCAATTTTTGCCAATTGTGGCGCACGCCGGGCGCTTCCCGACCATCCAGCCGGTCCAGTAATCGGTCCGCCTGGGTGTTTTCGGTATCTTCGGTGGGTAATTTGTGCGGGCGTAAAGAATTGATCCCAAAAACAATTAACAACACCCCGCCTATAATGCCTGCCCAAAAACGAAAATTGGGCAAAGCCGTCACCGCCGCTAAAGTATCAATACCATAACGCACCAGCAGAATATACAGCACATCACAAGTCCAGATGCCGCTCGCCACGGCCAATCCAGCCCGAAATCCTCGGTCAATGCCTGCCTGAACGATGGCAAACAGAATCGGTCCAATCATAAAGCTCAGCGACAAGCCGAGCAACATTCCCTGAAGTATCATAAGGTGGCAAAAGTAAGCCGCGAATTTGAAAAGCGCACTACCCTATTTCGGTTTGAAGGCCGCAACGGCAATTTTTGAGTCGGCCGTGCCGTAATATAACAGCCATTGATCCTTCCACCAAACCATGCCTTCCAAAAAACAGACGTTATTGACCTGTCCCTTTTTCTCATAAGCCTTTTCCGGGTGCAAAAAATGCTGGTTGGAACGCGCCTTTAGTTTCTCGGGATGCGCGGCGTCAAAGAGTGCTTGTCCGACCGAATAAGCCATCGCAGGCAATTGAGTATCGCCATTGGTGGGCGCGTTGGCGCTGTTGTAAAACAATAAGATCCCTTTGGGGGTCAGGAGGGCAAACGGACCAGGTTCTACTAGTTCACTATCAAACTTGCCCGGACGCGGCTGCAACGCGATGCGTAAAACATCCGAACCTTTCATTTCGATGGGTTTCCATTCAATCAAATCGTCTGAAGTAGCCAGAAAAATATTGGTATCGCCCCAATACATCCAGTATTTACCATTTATTTTGGTTGCCACAATTTCTCCGTTGATGTTTTCGCATACAATTGCGCCCGATTTGGACCACTGGTTTTTGTAACGTTTGCTGTCGAAGGCCAATCCGTGTTTTTCCCAAACCTGCAAATCAGTAGAGGATGCGATGGCCAAGCGCGCCACCTTGCCATCGTACGCGGTGTAGGTCATGATGTATTTGCCATCGGCCCGTTTTACCACCCGCGGGTCTTCACAACCGCCCTCCCATTCGAAGTCTTTCATTTTATCGCGGTTGGGAAACATCACCGGATAACTCAGTTTTTTGAACTCCAAACCGTCGCGGCTGCTGGCCAACCCGATCCTGGACGTGCGGTGTTCAGCATCCACATCATCCTGGGCGCGGTACAGAAGCCACACACGGCCATCTTTCACCACCGCTGCCGGATTGAACACACTTTGTTCTTCCCAGCGGACATCTTTCTTGCGCAAAGGACAGAAAAACTCGGCTTTTCGGTCGGATTCCATGACGGGATTGGCGTCATCGAGTTTTTCGATGGGTTGAAAAGCCCAGTTTTTGTCGTTGCTCAAACTTTGGGTACTGCTGCAAGCCATCCACTGCATACAGATCAGCAACAACAAGGTATAAATAGTGTATTTTTTCATGTTTATCATGGTTTTAAAGCCGAATGCTTCGGCGTGCGTTAGCAGTACGGGATTCGGATAACGCAGAAAAAGATCGGCTGTTGTATTAGGCTGCTTCGATGTCTGTTTCGTACCCTTTTAAGGCATAAAAACTGACAAAGCCAAAACAGATCAGCGGAATGACCAATGCTAATTTCATCCCGCCCGCCAAAGATAAGGCACCTGCGATGGGGGGCAACACTGCGCCGCCCACAATAGCCATGATCACCAACGAAGACGCCAATTTGCGCTCAGCCGGTGGTAATCCTTTGGTTGCGAGGGCAAAAATAGTTGGGAACATGATGCTCTGGCAAAAATACGTCAGCATGATGCACACAATGCCCACCAATCCGCCCGTCGCGAAAGCCAAAATAACCAACCCGACCGCAGCCAGGCTGTACCAGGACAAAACTATGCGGGCTTCGGTTTTGCGCATCAAATAAGTACCTAAAAATCGTCCCAGCATAAATAGTACCAGCGCAAAAGAAGCATGGAATCCGGCGATTTGTTCTGGTGTCATGGTATCGGCGAGTTGGTACAGCGTTTTTACGATGTCCAAATGCGCGTTTTTCGCAAAATCTAATTTAAAATCCACAAAATAGCCCCACAAAGTAGCTTGTGCGCCCACATTGGCAAATTGCGCCAACACCCCCAGCGTCAAATGCCGATAACGCTTGAACAGATCCCCGATGCGCACCGTGCCCTCGCTCAATTCTTCCTCCCTTCCTACTTCCGGCATTTTCGTCAACGCAAACAACACCGCTACCGCCAGCACCAGCACGCCTACGGCCAAATAAGGCCCCTGCACCGAAAGCGCCTCCGCAATACGTGCCGCGTCAATTTGCTCGGGCGTCATGGTCGCCAGCAATTCCTTGGTGTATTCCGTTTTTGAAAAGATGAACAAACTGCCGATAATAGGTCCAAGGATAATACTAATGCCATTGAACGACTGCGCAAAATTGATGCGCCAGGCCGCGTCTTTTTTATCGCCCAACACCGTCACATACAGATTTGCAGCCGTTTCCAAAAATGCCAAACCCGCCGCAATCGTAAACAAGGCAAACAAAAAGAACGCGTACACCCGCAAATCGGCCGCGGGATAAAACAAAAACGCCCCCGCCGCATACAGCAGCAATCCCGCCAAAATGCCTTTTTTATAGCCAAATTTGCGCATAAACATACCTGCAGGCAAGGCCATCACAAAATAACCGAGGTAAAAAGCCGAATCCACAATGCCCGCCTGCCAACGCTGCAAATCTAATGCAAATTGAAAATGCCGGATCAGCGAGCCGTTAAGGCTGTTGGCAATGCCCCAGAGGAAGAATAGGGAGCAGACTAGGGCGAAGGGTAGGCGGTATTTCATTTTGTTAGTGATGAGTGAGGAGTGATGAGTGTGGTGAAGACGGCTTGGTATTTATGTAAAAAACTGGCAATCATTGCGTTATGGTATTGGAGGGGTCACGCATTTGTAAATGTCATGCATTTATAAACACAAAATGGCCAAATATTCCGCACGACCCCAGCGGGGTCGCATCTTTGTAGAAAAAATTGTGTTGGGTGTTCGTAAAACCAAACCAAACATAGGCCAAACCAACCTGCTAAAATCGTTTTTGCATCATTGGAAACCATCCATTTAACGCCAATGCCGCCCTCCATTTTTGGGTATCTCCAAATTGTCAATTTTCAACTGTAAATTTCCAACTGTAAACCGCCAACTGTCAACTATTCCCCGGGTAAGGTAGAAATTTTGTGAAAAACGGGACGGGGGAAATTTTTGATGATTTCTGGATGGGATGAAGGTTGTGCGCGTGTACGGGCAGGTCGAGACCTGCCCGTACGCGACCTGCCCGTACACGACCTGCCTGTATATAAGTGATTGAGGTGTCACCTCAGGCGGTAACCACCCGAGGTGACACCTCTAAAAGGCGAAAAAGAAATTTTATTCGATATTTTTAAAAAAATTAGCGAAAAATTTTGCTTGACACAGATATTAAAAACAGAAGCAATATATTATTTTAAAAAACCCCAGAAAACAGAAAACGCCCGTGCCATATAATGCGCGCCGTTCGGTTTTGTACATGGCTTCAGCCTAAGTGGCTGACAAACAGCGCCCAGAATAAGAATTAATGCTGCCTTTCGGGCGGTCCTTCGTTTATTTGAACAGTTTACCACAACACGGCCTATATTTTAACGAACCGGTCGATGAATACCTTTTCCGCATATTGTACCCTAACATGGTACAATCCTGCGGGCAAACGATGTATATCAATGGAGGCTGTATTTGGAGCGGATAGGGCGGATAAGTTCGTTAGGCCAGTGCAATCGCGGCCTGCAACATCATAAAACGCAATTGCCTGAATGGTCGTAGTTTCATCCGCAACTGAAAGCCGGATGCTACCGCTGGCAGGATTGGGGGAAATGGATAATTGGCCAGAAGGTGCCGAGGTGTTTTTTACCGCAACCAAGGCAGCGCAAGTATCTTTGCTGTGATCGCCGATGTATTTGGCAAAATACTTTACAGGCTGATCGTCTATTTTCGTAAAGCCGCCGCCGATGTAGATTTCATCGTTGTAGACGGCAATAGAAGTAGCGCCGTTATCAAACTTGCTATTGCCAATGCTACACCAATGTTGCCCATCCCACACCGCCACATTTTGGATGGGTAAACCATCTGAGATACAATTAAATATGCCAGCCACATACAATTTGTCGTTATACACCACCATATCTTCAATCCTTCCCGAACCGCATATTCCTTTGCCCACATCATGCCAGGCAGTGCCATCCCAACGCATGATTTTATTTCCGGCATTGCCATCCGTAACACTAAACGGGCCCGCTACATACAGCTCATCATGATATACAACCATATCAAAAACAGAACTTAAGCCGCCAAACAAACCTCCGCCGACCTGCTTCCATGAACTGCCATCATAACGCGCAATGTCATCGTTTTCGATTCCGTTGATTTTGTTGTAAAAATTTCCGCCTACATATAGATCACCCTTGTAATAAGCAGCCCGGAAATTCAATGGGACATCACCTGATATAGTAGATGGAAAGCCATATGTAGTCCATTGTACCCCATCCCAACTGGCTACAGAATTCGCTAGTTCATTGCCTGCAAATTTAAAAGTGCCGACCACGTAAAGTACATTATTAGATACACAAGAGCCTGAAATATAACCTATTTGATCATTTTCATTGTATAGAAACGGTGTTATTGGATGCCAGTTGCTTCCATCCCAACGGGCGATTCCACTGCTTGGAACACCTGCTATTTCATTGAAGTAAGCGCCGGAATAAATTTCATTTTTATATCGAATAAAAGATAATATAGGATCGCAATCAATTCCCCCACAAGCATCATAAAACCCGGTCCCCATGGGCTGAATTACATTTCCCTGCAACCTGCATACCCCATTTACCGTATCATTTCCATTAAACCTGAATCCCCCACCTATGTATAGTATATTATCGACGCTATCGGTGAAGAGACTTCTCAGAGGTCTATTGAAATCCCCAACCTGTTGCCAATCTTGTGCGTATATATTATAAAACCCAAGGATCAGGGTTATTGTGAGCATCAATCGCATGTGTTGTACAATTTAAAAAGTGGCTCCCCATGAACAGTATTCACAAGGAGCCACTTGGGGATGAATGTTATATTTTAACGAACCGGCCGATAAATACCTTTTCCGCATATTGTACCCTAACATGGTACAATCCTGCGGGTAAACGATGTATATTAATGGTGGCTGTAGTTGGAGCAGATGAAGCGGGTAAGTTCGTTAACCCGGTGCAATCGCGGCCCGAGATATCATATACCCGGATCGATGCAGGTTTTTCCTTCTCCGGATCAATCAGTAGGCGAATATCAGCAGCAGCGGGATTCGGTGCTATTTGGAACAAATCCACATCATCTGCAACAGTATTCGTCCCTACTACCAAACAATCATCCAAATAAATTTTACTAACAAAACCATCATAAAGTTCGGGGGTATTCACCAAGTCAGGGTTAAAATAAAATGGGGGTGTGGTTGACTCATGGCATACGGGTATTGTGTTATTCAATCCTGAACTTAGCGACCTTGTCTTTCCGCCAAATAATACAAAAAATTTATTGTTTATTGGATTTGTCCCGGTCGAAATAGTCATTCCGAAATCAGAAATCACATTATTTACATCTCTAGACCCACCCCAATAGGTATTAAAGTTTATCACATTTTGATCATCAATAATCGTGATGACCACGTCATAACCCGTCGAAACGTAACCTGGATCGCTGGTTGACGAAAAACCATTTATTACATCATAAAAATGTTCACAATTATTTCCTTGTAAGGGGGCAAAATCATTGGATACATATCCGGTTAAATAAACCGTATTTCCACTTGATGCCATACTATTCCCCACGCCCGATAGATTATTACCATACACCTCTATTTGCCCCTGTCCATCACTTCCTGGCCCTCCAAGGTATCGGCACCATTTCAAGGTATTGTTATTCCCAAATTTTGCAATAAAAATATCTGCATTGCCACCATTATAACTAAGATCATTTACAAGATCGCTTGTAGAATTTCCAAATTGTAAAACAGGAAACAACTGATTCTGAGTACTATTGGTGCTCCCACTGATGACAAAATCTCCGTTTCCTAACGCTACGATCGAATTAGCCCTTTCCGTATTATAACCACCAAAGTAGGTACTCCATGCTAAACTGCGATTTTCTGCAAAGCGCATAATAAATGCATCATACAATAAATCACCGTTATCCTTATAGCCATAAGTAGGCGTCCCAAAAGGAATATTGCTATCTCCTTGACCAAAAATCAAACCCGTAATAAGTATGTTATGGGTTGTCCGGTCTTCTGCGATGTCTGAAATTTGGTTTCCATGTAATCCTGAATTTTGGGGAGGGCTAACCAACCTTGTTGCCCAAAGCAATACATTATCGCTGTTGAACTCAGCAATATAATTATCACCATTTGTTTGTGTATGTTTGGGTGAAGGCGCCAAAGCAGGGAAGGCAAAATTGGTTCCGCTGGCCAAATTCCACGCATACCCCCCTACCACAATATTTCCGTTTTCCAGTACTTCCAATGCCGTTACGCCATCAATGGTACAGTTTTGATCCCCAAAAAATGTTGCCCAATTCCTTTTCCCTTCCAAACTATTGAATTTAAGAATAAAACCACGTGAAACGGCATTACTTAAAATGTCAGGGCTAAAATAGCCCGACCCAGGGTCGAAATAAGGAAAATCTTCAGATGAAGTCCGCCCAACAACGTAAATATTATCATTTACGGCATTAAATTTTATCGCCACCCCTTCTTCTATTGTTATTCCGCTGTTATCATTCCCACCATAATAAGTACTCCAAAGTAACTTATCGGGTTGTTCAAAACACGTAATAATTGCATCTACTGCTCCCAATAATTGGCTCTGATAAGCACCAGCACTGGTTGGAAACTGAGTACTCTGGGTACTACCTGTAAAGTACATTTTACCATTGGAACCAACATCACTTCCCAGTGCAACATCATTTCCATTGTCGCCATAATATGTACTCCAATAATTACAGGCATTTCCCAAATCTCCTCGGTCTCTACCAACCTTAATAATCAAGGTATTGTTTGTATTATAACTGCCCGTTGTAATACTGATTTTCCCATCCGAGCCAATTGAATACGTTGGGTTCCAATTTGTTATAGGTGTTTCTGTTCCCTCAGCACTAATGGTTAGTGCTGTAGGTTGTGGCAAAATCAAATCTTCTAAAATTGTTTCTATTTTCAAACTACCATTGCTCAGTATAGAGGCAGCCGTTTTGCCGTTAAACTCCAGGCTTATATCGCTTGGGGTACTACCAGCCTTGCAGGAAAAACGCATAAACAACCCATCGCGTCCCTGTCCAAACAAGGCATCAATATTGGGATAAAGATCAGGGAAGAGTACTTTATTATCCAAGGGTACCCGTTCTCTACCTTCCGGGATATGCCCTAAATAGTAGTTATACTGGTAATTTTGCTCTTCCAAACCAGACGCAACATTCGGTCGTGTGTACCTTGTAGGAAAACTAAGGTCAAGTCGAACCATCGTATCCTGTGAGGATGGAATGGTATCAATGTGAGCATAAACATAACTAATAGAATTATTGGAGAAATACAAATTGGGATAAGTATTTCGTGCATAAAATCGCACATTATTCTCAGATGTTCCATCGGTATTGATTACCTGTCCACGGTTTTCGATAAAAGGAGCATTCACTGCTTCGTTTGTAGGCATTATTAAGTTGTGGAGTGCATATTTAATCGTTCTGGCAGTTGCAGTAACGGTTGCACTTCCAGAACCCAATAAGCCCACACTTGGACCTGCCACAATGAATCCATTTGAACCGTCTGCGATTACTTGTTGAATTTCATCATTACCATTTAATGGGCCGTTGTAAGATTCGGCCCATCGCAAGGTTCCGCTATTGGAGTAATAAGCAGCATAAAAATCCTTATTCCCCTTTTTAGTTGTATATCCACCAACAAATACATCTCCACTACCAGACAACGCCAAATCAGCAAATTCATCATTGCCTTCTGTACCATCATATGTGTTGGCAAAAGATAGCGTACCAGTAGAGGTGTATTTGAGTAACAACGCATTCCTGTTCCCGTTTAAAGTGGTATACCCTGCGATAAATACATTTCCTGAAGCATCCACGCTAATGCGCCTTCCTGTATCATCCTGATTTGCAGAGCCATTCCAGGTTACAGTCCATACGATATTTAAGGATGGGTCAAGTTTTACCGTTTTAACATTTAAACCTGTCCCACTTCCCCCTATTGCTCCGGTAATATAAATATTGCCAGAAGCATCAACCGCTGCCGAATTAATTCGATCAATAGTACTGCCTCCCGAACTTGTAATTTTCGATCCATTGAAAGATCCATTACTTTTCCAGTAACTAAGTCCAAGAAACTCCCAATTTGAAACACTTGTCTGTGTAAAACCAGTAACAATTACTTCTGATCCAGAAATTGCAATGGTTCCTCCAACATCTACCAAAGATGCATTATTAAAGGTCTGGGTCCATAATACCGTGCCACTGCTATTGTATCCTATGGTTACTACATCAATGTTTGTAGATGAAGTCCAAGCAGCACCTGTAACAAATACTTCATTGTTTGAACCACAAATAATTGCGGAACCACTATCATAAGAATTTCCAGCCCCATTATATAAGACATGCCAGAGTTTGGTACCAGAAGTATTGAATTTGACAACAAATAAATCATAATTATTTGTTGAGCCATTATACGCCGAACCAGTCAGAAGTACATTCCCGGTACCGTCAAGTGTGATAGCACCAACATAAACATCTCCATCGGTATTTACCGTAAATGAAGTGTGCCAACTTTCTGTGCCATTAGAAAGATACTTCGTGAGCAATAGACTGTGTGTGTTACTAGTATTTAACGTAGAGCCAGCGACATAAGTCTGATTAGCGCTGTTTACCGTGGATACAACATGATTCGTAAACTCTGGATTGACCTTGGAGGACGCCTGTGTCCATAAACGGTAAAACAAGGTTTGTGACTGTGAAAAAAGGCAACTCAATGAACAATTTAAAAATAAAATTAGGATTAAAAGGGGTAAAGACAAATTTACTACTTTCCCAGGCACTTTCGGGACATACGGATTTTGGAAAGAAAAGTCTTTCATGGTTTAATAGTTTTAAGACGTGATGAGTTTATTGATTTATTTTAATTGCGCGCACAATTATTTACAAAAATAAAGGAAAATTACTAATGCGAAATACCAAGTATTGCTATTAACAATGTAAGTATCGTTAATTTACATTTACTTAATATTCACAAATACTATCATCTTCCAAAAAAATTGAAAGTCAAGCAGTTAGCATTCAAAAAGTTCGAGCAAGGTGTTGAAGGTGGTTACCGGATCAACGTAACCGATCCCACCCGTTTTCCGCCCCAACTCGTGCCGTCCTCAAAAATCGCGCGTTTTACCTCCCAGGTATACACATCCTGCGGCATCAACACGCCTTTGTAGCGGCCGTCCCAACCCTTGCCCGGCTGTCCGTTTTGCAGGGCATCGCTGCCCGACGACCATAATAATTGGCCATAACTGGAATAAACGGCTACATTGAATTCGCGCAAACCCACGCCTTTGGGCTGAAACAAAGCCGCTTCGCCGTTTTCCAAACCGGGGGTGAAGGCGTTCGGGATGAAGATATGGTGCATCGCTTCCGGATAAATGGGCAAAATAGTGTCGTTTGGACAACCATTTTTGCCAAAAACCGTAAGTTTTACCCATTTTACGCCATTGGAATAATACCGGTGCGTCGGGTTTTGTACTTCTGAGGTATCACCATCGCCAAAGGCCCACAACCAGCGCACAGCATCTAAGGAAAGGTCGGTGAAGGCAAATTGCCCGGATGGCGGATCGGTCGGAATTTCTAAAAAGGAGAAATTGGCGCTCGGGCGCGGATACACCTCGATGATGTTGGGCAGCGTGATGGTGTCGAAACACACCTGGCGGTGGCTGACGATCAGGGTTGCGCCAAATTTGCCGGCATTGTAAAACGTATGGGTGGTGGCGGGCACGGAAACCGACTGGCCGCCATCGGAAAAAATCCAGGTAGCGTCGGTGTTGTTGGTTGACAGGTTTTCAAAGTTGACGGTCAGCGGCGCGCAGCCTTTTTCAGGGTCCCAGGCGAAATCAGCCACAGGTTGGGCGTAGGCGCTGAGCATTTTTTCGGTGGTATCACGGCATCCAAAGGCATTTAAAGCCGTGAGACGCACCGTATAATCGCCCGCCTCGGTGTAACTGTGCTGCGGATTGTTGAGGGGCGTTGGGCCACTGGAATCGCCGAAAGTCCATTGATATTCAATCGCATCGGTACTGTTGTTGTCAAATTGCACCACGGTGGGCAGGCCGCACAAGTTTTCTTTTTGCAGGTCAAAATCAGGAACAGGCTTGGGATGGACGGTGATGTACCGCAAAATGGTGTCGTTGCGGCAACCCAGCTGGTCGATGCCCGTCAGTTTTACCTCAAATTGTCCCGCCTGCAGGTACGTGTGCGTGGGCGCGGGACCCGATAAGGTATTGCCGTCGCCAAAATTCCAGGCGAAATAACTCGGCGCGTTCGATTGGTTCTGAAATTTTACGGTCAGGGGCACGCAACCATCGGGGGTATCAAAACTGAACCGCACATCTGGTAGCGGCAAAATGGTCACCGGACTGCTGATGGTGGTTTTGCAGCCATGCGCCGCCGAAACACCGGTGAGTACCACCATTTTGGTCCCAATACTGTCGTAAACATGGGTGGGGCTGTACAAAAACGAGGAATCGCCATCGCCAAAATCCCAAACGATACCCGAAAGCACATCTGACGAGGTATTGTTGAATTGCAAGGTATCGTTCAGGCAAAATTGGGCTTTGAAATCAAAGGACACTTTCGGGGCCGGAAAAACCGTAATCAAGGCGGAAGTGCTGTCAAACCCACAACCATCGGCCGCTTTTTGGACTACTAAATAGGTGCCCGGCATCTGAAAAGTATGTTGCGGATTTTTGGTCCCGGAAGTATTGCCGTCGCCAAAATCCCAGGAAATCAGGGCGCCCGGCGTCGCGAAACTCGTAAACTGGGCCGTATAAGGCTGACAACCCGCCAAATTGGGCACGTTGAAAAACGCCCGCACTTCCACCGGACGCACGGTAATATCATGTTCCAAGGTATCTGCGCCGCATACATTGGTGGCAATCAGCCGGATGGTATAGGTTTTAAACAAGGTATCGGTGCTGTACTCCATCGGTTGCGGAATCGAATCGGTGGACGTTTGGCCATTGCCGAAATCCCAGAAAAAAGCCGTGGGCAAACCCGCGCTGGTGTTGGCAAAAACGATTTTTCCACCGGTGCAAATGGTGTCGGTTGCGGTGCCAAATACCACAATGGGCAAAGGGCGAACGCGGATAGAATCGGTCCAGGTTTTTTCCGCGCACAGGTTTTTGGCCGTCAGGGTGACGATGTAAAAGGTGTCTTTGGAGCCGCCAGGCAACAGCAGCGGGGCCGGTGTAAAAGCGGTATCAATGGGCAAATTGCCGATTTTCCAGGCATATTGGGCCTGATAACCGTTGCTTTCGTTTTGAAAAGACACCGAAAGCGGCGCGCAACCTTCATTTGCCGAAGGCGTAAAAAAGGCATTGGGCGGGCGGGTGACAAACACGGTGCGCGTTTTTTCATCCGTACAACCAAACTCGGTGGTGACGCGCAATTTTACGGTAAACGTGCCGGTATCGCTGTAGGTGTGCGAAGGCGCTTCCAGGCTGGAGGTTTTGCCATCACCAAAATCCCATTCAGAGGCAAATGCGCTTTGGGAGAGGTTTTTAAATTGTATTTCCGTGCCAATGCAAGTATTCAGCGGTGGCTCAAAATCAGATTGCGGCAAAGGATGCACGGCCACTACCAGTGAATCGCGGAAACTGCAACCCAGCACGGTATCGGTGATTTGGTAATTGAGCACAAAATTGCCCACACCCGCCACAGCAGGATCAAAATTGCCGGCACTGTTTACGCCTGGTCCGATCCACACCCCGCTCGCAGCAGGGGTCGGACTGCTGAGTATAAAAGCCTGATCGGAAACACATTTGGAAACGTCATTGCCCGCCTCCACATTGACCGAAACCACTTGAATCTGCGTGGTATCGCGGCGCTCGCAATTACCGGTTCCTCGAATGTAAATGACGGGGAAAATGCCCCCTGCCGCCGGATTAAACACCGATCCCGACACATTTTGGCCCTGCCAGGTGCCGCCCGCAGGTTCGGCCGCAAGCGTGAGTACGCCCGAATTTTGACAAACCAGGGTATCTTTTGGGGCCGTGATCTGTACCGGCGTGGCTGAAAGAATGGCAAACGTATCGGCCAAGGTCCGCGTGCCGCACACGTTGGTGGCCGATGCGCCAATGAGGTAGGGCGTATTCGCAACCTGCAACATGACCGGAAAACTCGTTTGCAGAACGCCATTGATCGTGTATTGCACATTGGGGTCCTTGGGTATCGGAGTGTAATTTACAAAATCACATTCATCCGGCTGGGGTGCCAGTTGCAGGTTGTACAATTGCTCTACCTTGATGCTTACCTGGTCCGTGCGCAAACAAATACCTCCGCCGCGGGTATATTTCAGGACATACAAACCCGGTGTAGTAGGGGTAAAAATGGTATTTCCGGCAGCCTGGCTGATAAATTGTCCGCTCCAAGTACCGCCCGTTGGCGCAGCGCTCAACACGATGGGCGCACTGCCTATGCATACCGTGAGCAGCGAATCGGGGGCCGTAATAGCCACATCCTGCGCGGTGAACAGGTTGAAGGTGTCGCGTTGGGTTTGGGCCCCGCATTCGTTGGTCAGGGTGGCCTCGATGGCGTACGGATTGGGTGAAATGGGCAAGGAAACCGGGAAAGTGCTGGTTTCTACCCCGTTGATCTTGTATTTTGCCCCAGGCACCAGTGGACTCGGGGTATACATTAAGACCTGACAATCATCGGGTTGCGGCGCTAAATTGAGTAAGGGCGCTTGCACGGCCTTGATTTCGATGGTTTTTTCGCTGGGGGAATTGCACAGGTTATTCACCCGCACCTTGATTGTGTACGTACCCGGCTCCAGAAAACGAATGCTCGGTTGCGGGCCAGTGGGCGCGGGCGTAGGTGGCGGAATGGAAGGCGGCCACCATTCCCAGCCTGTGGCAGGCGTAACGGTCCAGGTATAAAAAACGCCATTTTGAGAAGCTCCCGCATTTAACTTGACAATTCCGCCGCCGCCGAGGCAAATTACGCCCGAATTGCCGTTTAACGCGCCCGAATCCACTTTTACATCAGCGACCGCCGCATCAAATACAGAAACGATTTTGGTCGTCGTATCCGAACCACAACTGTTTGTAATAGAATGGGTTACGATGTAGGTTCCCTGCGTATTGTAGGTATGTGTGGTTTGGATGGAGTTTTCCAGGTTGGTGCCATCGCCAAAACTCCAATTGGAATTCCAGAAGCCCGCCGGACAAGAGCTATCGGCCAGCGCAACACTTTCGCCTGTACAAAGCACCGCATCTGCCAAAACAATGCCTGCGATGGGCGGATTCAAAATGGTTAAAATGAAAATACTGTTGGTTTGCTGGATCGTATTGGGGGTATGGTTGGTCAGCAACGTGATGTAAAACTCCTTTTTTTCCTGACAGGTATTGTAAAAATTGGTCAGGTCGAAAGTGTGGAATTGCGGCGGTTGTGCTTGTCCACCGTTGGTTGGAATGATCGTACTGGGCGTATTATCGCCCCATTTGATCTCGTAACTGGTTATTTTACTGAGGTTTGCATACGATTGATCGAGTACGATGTTGACGCACACATTGTACGTGGGTCCAGTGGCGCACACCGTTTGCATGCCATCGCAAGGCGCAATGGTGGGGTTGTTGTTTTGGGCTTGGAGGAGGCTACCGAGGCAGCATAGGGCGATTAAAAAAGCATATTTCATAATGAACAATTTTTGGGAAAATTGACAGGAAGACTTGGATGAATACAAATGTTAATCGTTGATGACCAACGGATTAATAAGCAAAATGCGGGCAGTCGAGTACTTTGCTGCGGTTCGATTTTTTGCCCCGGCCGCCACCTCTGCCCGCGCCATTACCCAATCCGCGGTCGCAAAAAGACTTAAAGCCCCGGAAAGCATAGCGCAAATTGAGTTCGTACACATTGTTGCTGCGGATGCCCAGGCCACTGGCATTCACGTCCACACTCAGGCCCAGGTAAAACACATCCTTTTGTCCCCCTTGCGGCTGACTGGAAAAACCGGCCGAAAAGGTGAGGGAATTGGTGTGTTTGGCCCCTGCAAACGGCGCCCGGGAATTGTACAAACCCCCCAGGGTAAACTGGTTGAGAAAAATGACATACAAGCCTCCGGAAAACAGGGTAAGACTTTTGCTAAAATTCAGTGGATCAGCGCCTTGCGATTCGAAGCGCATATTGGGAGAGAGGGTAATTTTACGTCCAACACCCTGCAAAAACTGGAGTGGAATGATGGTTCCGGCGTGAAACGTGATGCGCGCGGGCACTTCTACGCCGGTTTGCAGGAAGGATTCATCGGGACCTTGCCCGAACAAACTTGCCGCGTGGTTGATCGCCAGGCCTACATGCGAGCGCAAGTTGTACATTTTGCTGCCCCGGCTTTTGATTTTACTGTCCCAGCGACGGACCAGGCCGAATGAAAAATCGTGAAAAGTCACCTTTTCGGCACCAGCCGCGACTGCCGAGCCATAAATATTGCCAAAAACGGGATCCAATTGGTCGGAAAAGGTAAGGCTGCTCCAATCGAGTCGGCGTTGGTTGTAGGTATATTTCAAGCCAACATGCCAGTTGCCGCGGGTCGTAGGCACCACATAACTGTACAAAAAGCCCGCTGAAGACGACACCAAAGGCGCCAAACCTTCCTTCGCGTGCGTGAGCGTGAGGCCAAAGCCCGAGCGCCAGCAGGGTTCCTGCCATTCGGCGGTTGCGGCAAAAAAATTGTACCCTTTGTCGGCAGCAAGCCATTGATTGCGGGCGGAGGTGGTGAGTTGCAGCCCAGATTCCAATCCGGTAAAAGCAGGATTGAGGTAAGTTCGGTTGGCAAAAAATTGCGAGAGTGCAGGGTCCTGGGCATTCGCCGAGAGGCAAAAAAACAGGAAAGCTACACACGTTGGGACGTTGTGTAATTTCATCGGAGGCGGAAAGGATTATGACTTACCAGTCGGTAAATCAGTTGAAAATAGTTAAGTTAAAGTATAAATAAATGAAGCGCAGTGGGTATTAAAACGGATAAATCTTGCGCAAGTTAATGATATTGGGTAATTTGGTGGTGTTTTGAAGGGTTAAATTTTTATAAACCCAACATAGCAACGGGTGGTTTTTGAACACCGAATATCGAACACCCAATTTCGAATGTCGAAAAATAGTTTCAAAATGGATAAAATAGAAAAATATCGCAACATTATCAAAAGCCTGCTAGAGGAATATGGCCAGATAAGGCTAGCTTATCTAGATGAAGTGGAGAATCAACTGGTTTTTGATGAAGCAGGAGATCACTACCAATTGCTGCGCATTGGTTTTGAGAACAGACGTCGTGTGTACTATTGTGTCTTCCACCTTGATCTTATAAATGGAAAAGTTTGGATACAGGTAGATGCCACCGATGTCCCAATTGCGCACCGTTTGGAGGCGGCTGGTGTGCCGAAAGAAGATATTGTATTGGGATTTCACGCGCCCTATAAAAGAACATTGGAGGGCTATGCAGCCGCATAACCCTCTAAAGTTCATAATTCGGTGTTCGGTATTCGGTGTTCGGTGTTCTTTTACCCCACCAAATGCGCCCGTAAAAACCAGGCCATTTTCTCGTGCGTTTCCATCAGTCCGGTTACGAAATCACTAGAGCCAGCATCATGCAATACACTCGTAAACGATTTGATATGTTCTCGTAATACGATGATGATGCTTTCGTGGTCTTCCAACAGTTCTTTGATAAATCCATGGCTGTCGTTTTTTTCACTGCTTGCTTCGGTTAGATGCGTCAAACCCAAATAGGATTTCAAGGTAGCGGGCGCATAATGACCAATAGAACGAATACGCTCCGCAATACTATCAATGATCTCGTCTAATTGTCCGAATTGGGTTTCAAAAAACTTGTGTTTATCAAAAAAATCGGCGCCTTCAATATTCCAATGGGCATTTTTGGTTTTGATGTAAAGCACCGTTTCATCGGCTAATATTTTTGATAATTCCAGGGCAACTGTTTGGCGATTGGGATCGGTTATTCCGATGGATATTTTCATGATTTAGTTTTTTGAATGGTTTTCGTTGCGGCCTATGGTGGTATCCAAGGCATGTTTTAGTTTTTCAATGGCACCAGACACGGCCAGTTCAATGGTTTCTGCCTGGTTTGAAGCAATCATGGTTTTCCGGCCTTCTAAGCTGGCTTCCAGTAAACAGGAAATGTCATTTCGTCCCGTTTTTATCCCATTTTCATCTTTAACATGGGCATCTATATTGGAAATATGCGCCTGGTATCGATCGAGTTCTGTTGCGATTAAAGAAGTAAAATGCGCATGCAGGCTTTCATTCCCGTGGATGGTTTTATCTGTACTCAATTGGATTTTCATGGTTTGGTATTTGATGTACTGAAACGAATAGGCTTTCAACGCCGCAAAGTTGCATCCTTGGCAAATCCTCCATGTTACACAATGCTGGAATTAAGTTGTACAATTACCACATTAGACCTATTGCGGAGTTTTATCTGCCAGACTACAGGTATCTTTTAAAATATCATTTTCAATAATTTGTCTTACCCGCGCAGACTCCTCGAACAAAGGGCTGTGCGCCGAATTTTCAAATGTATAAAACCCTTTTAACGGCGCCTGAAGTTTATCCAAATACGCTTTGGCCAAATTGATATTGACCGTTAAGTCATATTTACCGCTAAAAAAATACACCGGAATATCCAGTTTGGGTACCTCAACCGTAAAATCGGTTTCGAACAGTTCATGGATCAGGTTTGTTTTGGGTAAAAATGAAAACTTGGAGGTCCAAATATTGATTTTTTCCCGCAAGGTGTATGCTTTACAAGTCCAAACCGGCACGAAAACACCCCAAAATACCGAATGCATTTGGTACATGGTTCCAATGCCTAATTCATGCATCGCTTGGTCCCGTATGGCCGATTTGTAGAAGGAAACAACGTTGGAATCTGCTTCCAAAACACGGTATTTGGATAGTTTTTGGATGTTTTTTTGATTACCGGCTGCTGCATATTTATCCAACATATAAGTATACGCCATCTTTTCCGATTCCGTTTGATTCGTAATTTGGCCCATCCCGATGTATGCATTATACAATTCGGGGTTGCGGGAAGCGGCCAGCAAGGCGATTGGTGTTCCGCCTGAATGGGCCATCAAATAAATTTTATCCTTGCCAAAACGGTCGCGTAAGTAGTTGGTCACTTCCACCGCATCCAAGGCTAACTGGTTGAAAGTCATGCTTTCCGGACTTAAGTCGGCAGCAAACGACAGGCCACCGCCCCGTTGTTCCCAATAGCAAACGGTAAAATAATCCTCCAGTCCCGGTTTATATTGGTCGAACAGAAAATAATTGGGAAAAGCGGGTCCGCCGTGTACATAGAGTAAAACGGGGTTACGACTATTTTTACTTCGAATAAACATCCCTTGTCGAACACCACCAATGTCGATGAATGTTTTTTCGGAAATTGATTTGGGGACAGGTTTGCCGGAATCATCTAAAAATGGTTCGATTTTACCCGGACTATCTATCAATAAAATACAGGCGATTATTAAAATGAATGCTAAAACTGTTGTCAGAAGTACTATAAACATGCGTTTTATTGATTTGCTTTTCATTTTTTAAATTGTTTTGTTCCTATGCATCCACAATAAAACGGTAACTAAACTTGCTACAATCAAACCCGTATCTTCCCAAATGCCAAATTTAAATGCCGCCATAAAACCAAGGAGTGACCAGGCAAGGGGAATAATGAGCAGTGCCATCGGGCACTTTTTACGGTTCAGTAGAAATAAGCCAAAAGTGAAAATCGTAGTTGGGCAAGGCAAACCAAAGTTCGGAGCAGATGGATAAATATGCCCAAATAAATAACCCAAAACAGGATAGACGATCAATGCAAATAAAATCAAACCAATTCCGATAATACCATATTTATCTTTTTTAAATTCAAATAAAAACATATCTTTAAAAACACCCCATATTAAAAACAAAGCCCCCTGCAGTATAAACATACTGCCAAATAAATAGGCTGCTTTATTGATGGATGCAAAAAATACAATATGATAAACAATCCCCATCCACAACCATAAAAACGAAAGGATGCTGCTGATTATCTTACTCGACACACGATTCGGTTTGACCGCAAGATAAATTGCAACCGCGCCTATCGCATAAAAAACAACCTGCATTGGGAATACCGCTGCATTGTATGTTTTAAATACGTCCATAAATTGCTGAACAGTGAATGGTATAGGCATGAAATAGAACTTTGGTAATGGTTTTCTGCCCCAAAGTTCGGCTGGTTATAAGCACCAGGTGTTACACTGTTACCAGAATAAGTTGCAGCATTCACACATACACATTTGCCTTGTTGCAGTGGGGGAGTACCTTTCTACGCGTCCAACAAGGATTGGATTTCTGATTGTAAAACAACGCTCCAAGTCCAGTGCAGTTGATGAACCTTAAAGTGCGTTTTATTTTTTATTGTTTGTCGATTTGTTTATAAACTTGAATTACATTAACTTATATACTCATCCGCTGTTTTATAATGATGATTTCTCTTTCGATCTCGGCCACTAATTCTTCTTCGGTAGGCAGATAGGGCAAATATTTATTGGCAAAGAGCTGCTTGCTTTCGCTCAAAACGGAATATTTCGCAATGGTGCTATCTGTTTCAGTACAAAGCAAAATGCCAATTGTGGGCCCATCGCCTTCGGTTGTTTCCAAATCATCAAACATCCGCACATACATATCCAATTGTCCTATATCTTGATGCGTAATTTTCGTGGTTTTCAATTCTACAATTACAAAACATTTTAGGATATAATTGTAAAATACCAGATCAATAAAAAAATCTGTTGTTTCAGTTCTGATATGCTTTTGTCGGGCCACAAACGAAAAACCTTTACCCAGTTCCAATAAAAACGCTTGTAAATTATTGATGAGCGCTTGTTCGAATTCTCTTTCTGTATAGGCTTGGTTTGTAGGAAGGTTTAGAAATTCCAATACAGCTGGATTTTTAATAAATGCTTCAGGATTATTTGTAGAATTTTTGGTGTTTTGTTCCATTTCCTGTTGCACAAGGTCTTTCTTTTGTGAGGAAATTAGTCGTTGATAATAAAGTGTAGCGATATTTCTGTCTAAGGTTCGCACCGACCAGTTTTGCGAGGCAGCTTCTTTAAGATAATACTGTTGAGCATCTTTATTATTTACACCAATAATTAGTTGATAATGAGACCAGCTCAATTCGGCAGACAGTGTCTGCCGAATTACAGGCAGGTCTGGAAAAGTCAAATAAAACAGCCTGAAATTTCGGATATTGCGTAAGGAAAATCCCTTACCAAAATCAGAAGCAAGCGCTTTTGATAAATTTTCGAGCACTTTCTTTCCATATTCAGCACGACTTTCTCCATTTTGCTCTTCTTCCACAATCCGTCTACCAATCAGCCAATAGGCTTCTATCATTGCTGTATTTACAGCAGTGTAGGATTTTTGTCTCGCATGAGCAAGTATTTGTTTAATCTCCGTTATGTAATTGTCTCCATCATTTAATTTCATAGCCCAATTGTTTAATTTCAATTAGTATTTCCAAACCCGTCCCCTATTTCCTCAAATGCAAAATCATATCCCGCGTCATGCCCGCCAAATCATACTGTGGTTTCCAGCCCCAGTCTGCCCGTGCCGCCGAGTCGTCAATCGCGCCGGGCCAGGAATCGGCAATGGCCTGTCGGAAATCGGGCGCGTACGAGATCTGAAATCCCGGAATTTCCTGCTGGATGCTCGCCGCAATTTCGGCTGGTGTAAAACTCATGCCCGCCAGGTTGTAACTGGTACGCACGGTCAGTTTTTCGGCAGGCGCTTCCATCAATTCCAGGGTAGCGCGAATTGCATCGTCCATATAACACATTGGTAAGCGGGTATTTTCACTCAAAAAACAGGTATAAGGCTCGTTGCGCACTGCATAGTGGTAAATATCCACCGCATAATCGGTGGTACCACCCCCCGGCATGCTTTGATATCCCACAATGCCCGGGTAGCGCAGCGAACGCACATCCAAACCATATCGGTGAAAATAATAATTGGCCCAGTTCTCACCCGCCACCTTACTGATCCCATACACCGTGGCCGGAATGAGCACTTCGGTTTGGGGGGTTAAAGTACGGTCGGCGGATTCGCCAAATACCGCGATAGACGATGGGAAATACACTTTATCCAGTTTGCGTTGGCGCGCCGTTTCCAGCACATTAAACAAACTGGTCATGTTAATATTCCAGGCCCACATGGGGTCTTTTTCGCCCGTTGCGCTCAAAATGGCCGCCAGGTGGTAAATTTGCGTAATGTTCCATTTTTGCACCAAGGCATCTAAAGCAGGGCCATCCAAGGCATTTAGGATTTCGGTCGGACCGGCTTGTTGGCCCAAATCGCGCACATCGGTGGCAATAATGTTGTCATTTCCGTACGTCTGGCGTAAAGCGGAGGTCAATACAGCGCCGATTTGGCCGCCGGCGCCGATAATCAAGATACGTGGTGTGGTCATAAATAAATGGTAAGGACGATTCTGAAGCGGCGAAAGTAAAACAAGCCCGCGAAAAGTATCGTGCCAATTTTATGCATTTCGGTATTTTCTCCTTTGCCATTCGATCTAATTCTTTGTTCATTTGTTCAAGCATTTGCCCTTATGCTTTTTTACGGGCAACCCAAGCGGGCCATCCTGCGCCTTTATCCTTGAAATCTATCCAAGCAATGAAAGATATGAAATACTGGTTTATCCTGCTTTTGATCGCTGCCGCCTACGTCCTGCCGGCACAAAACAGCATTACCCTGCAAAAAAACATAGAATGGGAAAGCGCCCCCCGGATACACACCTTTTCCGATGGCGAAACCCTCGAATCATGGCGCTTCAAGGAAAGTGCCTTCAGCGATGAAACGCCCAGCTTACCCGTTTTTTCCGAGCGCATCGCCCTGCAGGGTCCATCCGAAATAACGGCTACCCTGATTACAGCCAACTATGAGGTTTTTAACAAAAAAAACAGCGCAGACGAAGCTTTTTTGAGCGAAAACCTCAACATCAGCACCTTTGTGGAGCAAGAAGGCACGCGGTACTGGGGCCGAGTCCGATTTATCCCTGCCCGCAAATCCGGCAATAAAATCGAACGGGTTACCCAATTTACCCTGCAAATCAATATAAAAGCGCTGCCCGTGGGCGCAACGGACCGCGGTGGACCGAATACCTATAACTCGGCCCTGGCAGACGGTACCCTATACAAATTTGGCGTTACCGGCTCCAGCATCTATAAATTGGACTATACGTTCCTGAAAACCACCCTGGGCATCAGTAACCTCGACAATATTGACCCGCGCAGCATCCGCTTGTACGGCAATGGCGGCAATATGCTATCGGAAAAAAATGTAGACGCCCGCCCCGACGACCTTACCGAAAACGCCATCCAGGTGGTCGGCGAATCGGATGGCAAATTCGACAGCGGCGATTATATCCTGTTTTATGCCGTTGGCCCCAACCCCTGGGTGTACCGGCCCAGCACAAGCGATCCGCAATTGGTGGTACGCAAGCATTTATACGACGGCGCAGCCTATTATTTTATTAAAACAGGCGTTCCAGGCACAGGTTTGCGCGTCGGACAGCAAGCAAGCGTGCCCGCAAGCATCAATACCAGCACCTTCGACGATGTACGCCGCATTGAAGATGAAAAGGTGAATCTGCTCAACTTTTCAGGTACCGGCACCGGTTCAGGCCGCCGCTGGTTTGGCGATTATTTCTTCCAAACACGGCAGCGCAGCTACGAAATGAACTTCCCCAACCTCGAAGCCAACAGCACCGCCCGCATCAGAGCGGAGTTTGCCGGAAGAAGTGGCGTTGGACAAACCGTACGCCTGACCGCCGATGCAACCACCTTCAACCGAACCATTTCTGCGGTGAGTGTGAGCAACAATGAAGCATCGTATGCCGCCAATACGATCTTCACCGGAACGTTTAAACCAGATGGCGATAAAGTAAACCTGAACCTCGAATACCCGGATGTAAGCCAACAAAGCGAAGGCTGGATCGACTATATAGAAGTAAATGCCCGCCGCCGACTGTTCATGGACGGACAATGGATGGAATTCCGCGATGTACAAACCATCGACCAGGATGCCGTGAATTTCATTTTGTCGGGCGTAACGGGTAATGTGACCATCTGGGACCTCACCAACCCACAATTACCGGTACAACAACAATTTACCAACAATAATGGCGTGGTGAATTTTGGCGCTGCCACCAAAAACATCCTGCGCAACTATATTGCCTACCTCGATAATGCAGCATTCCCCAAACCGGAAGTTGTGTTGGGCACGGTTGCCAACCAAAACCTGCATGGCATCGACAATGTAGATATGGTTATCATTTACCACCCTGAATTTGAAAAACAGGCCAATGAACTAGCAGAACACCGCAAATCCTTCAGCGGCTTGTCGGTGTCTGCCGTGAATGTAAATCAGGTATTTAATGAGTTTTCCTCTGGCGCGAAAGACATCGTGGCGATCCGCGATTTTGCCCGGATGCTGTTTGAACGCAATCCGAGTAAATTCAAATACCTGTTGTTGTTTGGCGACGGCTCATTCGACCCTAAAAACAACACCAACAGCGCAGATAACAAAGACTTTATCCCGGTGTACGAAACACCGGAATCGTTTTCTCCCATTACGGCCTACCCTTCCGACGACTTTTTCGCGCTTCTGAGCCCTGAAGACGGCGCGAGCATTAAAGGCGGTTTGCTCGACGTGGCGGCAGGGCGCATCATTGCCCGCAATACCACTGATGCGCAAGCCGTAGTGGATAAAATCATCGATTACGAGAAAAATCCGGCCACTTTGGGCGACTGGCGTCAGCGCTCCCTGTTTATCGCCGACGATGAAGACGGCAATCCGCACATCGACCAGGCCGACAAATTGGCCATCCAAACGGCCCAAACAGAAAAGTGGTTTAACATCGAAAAAGTATATTTCGATGCTTACCAACAAGTGGCAACTTCTGCCGGTCAGCGCTACCCGGATGCCAAAACGGCCATTAACTCCGATGTATTCAAAGGCATGCTGGTGATGAACTACATTGGCCATGGCGGTCCGCGCGGCTGGGCCCAGGAGCGTGTGGTCGACAACAACGACATCGCAGGCTGGGAAAACCCCAACCGCTACCCTTTGATCATTACCGCAACCTGTTCTTTTGGCGGATATGACGACTACACAAACCTCACCGGCGGCGAACAAGCGCTCATCAAGGTAAAATCCGGGGCAGTAGCCCTCTTTACGACCGTACGGGCGGTGTACATCGACGGCAACGAACGGCTTACCGATGCAGTACAAAATGTGCTGTTCAAACGCGAAAACGGCGTGTATAAAACCATCGGCGCGACCCTGCAAGCGGCTAAAAATGCCCCATCTGTATCGGGTGAAGACAATGCACGGCGTTTTACCCTGCTGGGCGACCCGGCCATGTACCTGGCCTTGCCTGATTACCGGGTTTCGACCACCAAAATAAATGGCAAATCCATCACGCAAGGTCAGCCCGACACCCTGAAAGCCTTGATGCCGGTGGAAATTGAAGGCGTTGTAACCGATACCCTGGGCAATATCTTGAGCAATTTTAACGGAAAAGTGAATGTGACCCTGTTTGATAAGGCGCAAAATTTGCAAACCCTTGGACAAGATGCTGGTTCGTATGTACGGACCTTTACGGTGCAACGTAATGTCATTTTTAAAGGAAGCGCAACTGTTACCAACGGCAATTTTAAAATCAAATTTATCATTCCCAAAGACATCAATTACGCGTTTGGCAAAGGGAAAATCAGTTATTATGCGGATAATGGCACCCCATTGGATGCCGCAGGCGCAGAAGACAATTTGATTATTGGCGGCAATGCGAATTTAATTAAAGACGATCAGGCGCCACTCATACAGCCTTACCTCAATACCGATGCATTTGTATTTGGTGGCGTGACCAACCTGGATCCAAAAATACTGGTAAAATGCTCGGATGACTATGGCATGAACGTGACAGGCGCGAGTTTGGGGCATGATTTGACCGCGGTTTTGGATGGAAACGTGCTGGAAACGGTGGTTTTAAACGATTTTTACCAAAGTGCGCAAGATGATTACCGCAGTGGTCAGGCCATTTACCCGTTGCGCAACCTGAGTCCGGGGCGTCATACCTTGTCGGTAAAAGGCTGGGATATTGCCAACAATCCGGGCGTGGGGTACACCGAATTTGTGGTGGCTGAAGATGGAAAAGTGGCGCTGGACCATGTGCTCAATTATCCGAATCCATTTACGACCAACACCAATTTTCAATTTGACCACAACCTGGCCGGACAAGTATTGGATGTGCAGATTAATATATTCAGTGTTTCGGGCAAATTGGTAAAAACCATTTTCCACAGCGCTCCAACTGATGGCTTCCGGGTAACCGATATCAACTGGAATGGCCGTGATGAGTATGGCGATGTGCTTGCGCGCGGCGTATATGTGTACCGCGTGAAGGTGCGTGGCACGGATGTTGCGGGTACAAGCGTGACGGCTGAGAGCGATTTTGAAAAATTGGTGATTCTCAAGTAGTGATTTTTGAGGAGACAGGCAACCCGGTCCTTTCGAAGCGCGTCATCTTACCACAACACGCAAGAAAAATGTATTTTTGCGTTATCTTTGAGAAAAACAGACGTAAACCTAACACTGAGGATCAAATCTGGCCTGAAACCGGCAATTTGAATGATCTTTAAAAAATTTATTGCGCACATGAAAAATATGTTAAAAAAGGCGCTGCTCTTTTTGGTTTTCACTTCAGCCGCAAACTTTGCGATTGCTCAAGTATCCGCTAGATGCATTGATGGCCAGGGCTACTCCACAGATCCAGTAACAGGCCAAAGTTTTCCTACCGGCGAGCGCTGTGCCAATGCCGTAACCTCCGCGGTTCCTTTTCTGCGCATCACCCCCGATGCCCGCGGCGGCGCGATGGGCGATGTAGGCATAGCCACCTCTGCGGATCCGAACGGTATGCACTACAACCAGTCAAAACTGGCATTTGCAGATAAAAACGTAGCGATTTCGGCTACTTATACACCCTGGATGCGCAATTTGGGTTTGACCGACGTGTACCTGGCTTACCTGTCGGGTTATGTAAAACTGGATAAATTTCAGGCTATCGGTTTCGGATTGCGTTATTTCTCTCTGGGTAGTATCGACTTCACCGACGAAAACGGTCAATCGCTCGGTAGTGGCAATCCCAATGAATGGGAACTTACCGGCTCCTACTCCCGTAAATTGTCCGATAAGTTTTCGGCAGCCATTGGCGCGAAATTTATCTACTCCAACCTTGCCACAGGCCGGGTTGTAGAAGGCAATGAAATCAAACCCGGTATTGCAGGTGCAGCTGATATTTCGATGACGTACAAAACGCCATTGAAAGTTATCAGCCAAAAAAGCGACCTGACCATTGGCTTGGCCATCACCAACCTGGGTTCTAAAATTACTTACACCAACTCGGTTAACCGCGACTTCCTGCCCACCAATATGGGCCTCGGCTTTGCATGGCGCGTCAACCTCGACCAATACAATACCTTTACCATCACGTCCGATTTGAACAAATTGCTGGTGCCAACGCCGCGTCCTGAAATTGATGAAGATGGTAATGGTCGCGCCGACTATAAAGAACTATCGCCTGTTCGCGGCGTATTCACCTCTTTCAGCGATGCCCCCGGCGGATTGTCTGAAGAATGGAAAGAGGTTACCAAAAGTATTGGTTTGGAATATTGGTACGACGATCAGTTTGCCATCCGCGCTGGTTACTTCTACGAAAACTACTCAAAAGGCAACCGCAAATACCTGAGCGTAGGCTTGGGTGTTAAATACAGCATCTTTGGCCTCAACTTCTCTTACCTGGTGCCAACCACCAACAACCGAAACCCTTTGGATAATACCTTGCGTTTCTCCTTGTTGTTCGACTTTGATGCTTTGAATGCAGATGAATAAAACATTCGATATATAAAAAATTGAAAAAGAGGTAGTTGACACTACCTCTTTTTTTATTTAAACTCTCCTTGACATTAAGTGTTATTACACTTAAATTTGCGTCATGAAATTGGAAACCGAATTAAAAAACACCCGCCCGCTGGCACCACACCCGCGCGCACTCCTGAATATTTTATTTACCGCTAGTTGGCTGGATTGTTTACAAACCCGCCAAATGCGTTCCTTTGGCCTCACGCCTCCCCAATACAATATTCTGCGCATTTTGAATGGCAGCGCCCCCAAAGGCTTGTCGGTGCTGGATATTAAAAGCCGAATGATCGACCGCAGCAGCAACGTGAGCCGATTGGTGGAAAAACTCAAACAAGCCGACCTGGCAGAACGCATCCCGCACCAGGACGACCGCCGTATGGTCATTGTAACAATTTCGGAAAAAGGCAAAAAATTGCTCGCCGACATCGAAGCGTCCGGTATTTTTGAAGAAAAAATGCCCGGAAAAGCGCTCACCGAGGCCGAAGCCATGGAACTTGCCCATCTATTGGATAAATTCAGGGAATAAGTCCCTTTTTTTGCCTAAAAAGATGTTTTAACACTAAAAATTAATACCCTCAACGTTCAACCTTTTAAAAATTGCCTTATGTCTACACCCGTTTCTACTTCCACTGTTTTAATTGCTGCCGCCAAAGCCATTGGCCTGGCCGTTGTCATTAATTCCATCCTGTTTTTTGCCCTTTTTACCTTTAAAATCATTGATCCAAGGTTCGGTATCGGTCCAAACCACGATCAAACCATCACCATTTTACCCGTGATATTCAGTACCATTTTACCTAGCATAATTGGTCTGGTGATTTTCCTGTTGCTCCTGCGCTATTCCTCTGAGCCTGTAAAAATATTTACCTGGGTGGTCCTTGCAGTATTTGTGATCACCCTGGGCAACCCGTTTTTTGCCGGTATCCCAACCGTGATGGCACTTGGCCTTGACTTATTGCACATTGCACCTGCTTATCTGTTGTGGTCGTTCCTGACCAAAACAATCAAGTAATTTTGTTGTTATACTTATGCTTGCTGCGTAATAGTGGAACTTCGGTGCCGCTATTACGCAGTTCGTTTTTATACAGGCAGGTAAAGTGTGGATAACTTATTTTGGCCATACCCTATAGATGGTACATATTTGCCCCATGTAATCCGCATACCGCCGATGGACGTTACTTGGCATTCGTTTTGCCTATGGCAACCCCAAACCGCTCATCCAAATAATTGCGTATGACATTTGCAAGCGCCGCAGCCAGCGGAACGCATTCTTCAGGAATAACTGCTTCCATGCTTACCCTCGAACTCTTTACCCCCCAGGACGACGACCGTACCGTGTACATTGCCGGCAACTTCAACGACTGGACGGCCCGCGATGCACGTTATGAGATGAAACGGGTGCGGGAAGGCCATTATCGATTTACGTTTCCGCAATCTTTTCCACGGAATATGGTGCTGGAATATAAATACACCAAAGGCGGCTGGGAAGGAGAAGAACTCGGATATGATGGTTTTCCGCCCTCCAACCGGCACATAGAACACCCGCGCGGCAATGTGAGTGACCTCGTCCCCCAGTGGAAACAACACAGCGGCACGTACAACCCGATGTATTTTCCTGAAATACAGATTGTAGCAAAACGCTTCAACGTGCCGCAATTGCGCCGCCGTCGCCGAATTTCCATCTTGCTGCCCTGGAACTACAAAACCAGCGGCAAACGCTATCCGGTGTTGTATTTGCAGGATGGACAAAATTTGTTTGAAGACGATGCTCCTTTCGGCACCTGGGGGGTGGATAAACAATTGGCGGCCTTAGCGCAACAAGGCAAAGGAGAAGTCATCGTGGTGGCCATCGATCACGGTGGTAAAGAACGTATTCGCGAGTTTATGCCCTACGATACCCACAAATGGGGCGATGGATTGGGCCGCGATTATGCCCAATTCCTGGCCGAAACCCTCAAGCCTTACATTGATAAAAACTTCCGTACCCTCGCCGGGCGCGAACATACCGGCATTGGTGGCAGCAGCATGGGCGGACTGATCAGCATCTTTGCGGGCATGTTATTTCCGCAGGTGTTTTCAAAATACATGATTTTTTCGCCTTCTTTGTGGGTTTCTCCCCGGATTTATACCGATTCGGAGCATTTTTCCAAATTGCCGGAAACCAAAGTGTACCTGTACGTAGGCGAGCGCGAGGGCTCCAATACGGTTAACAACGTCAAAAAATTCAAAGACGCGGTAGAAAAACGCGGTATGCCCGCGGGCGCTTTGCAGGTTCGGCTGGAAGTAGATCCCATGGGCCTCCACAACGAAGGGCGCTGGGGCAAAGAGTTTCCGAAAGCGATGAACTGGTTGTATTAAAACTCCTTACCTTGCCGGAAATTAAACATTACATCATGTCTACCACAAAAATTACGGTAAATTCCAACGGATCCCTCAAAGTAGAAGGCGATTTTGTCATTGTAGATCCACAAGGCAACGAATACGGATTGCAAGGCCGCACCACCCTGGGCCTGTGCCGCTGCGGGTTGTCGAAAAACAAACCTTTTTGCGACGGTGCGCACAATGGCCATTTGGACCATCAGGCGGTTGCATTTGATTTGCCTCCTAAAAAGGTGTAATTCCAACACCTATGACTTCCTCCACCGTCATTGCCCAAACCAGTCAATGGATCAACTCCGTGGTCATTGGCTGCAATTTTTGTCCGTTTGCGGCAAAAGCCATGCTGCGCAAAAGCATCCGTTATGTTGTTTTATCGGATGCTACCCTAAAAAGCGCCCTTTCGGCGGTGGAGGAAGAATTGCGCTATTTGGATGAATCTCCGGACATTGAAACCACCCTGCTCATCTTTCCCGGGCAATTTCCTGATTTTATAGATTACCTGGATTTGGTTGAAATGGCCGAAGATTTATCCATAGAATTGGATTATGAGGGTATCTATCAGCTTGCCAGTTTCCACCCAGCCTATTGTTTTGCCGGCGCCACCGACGATGATCCGGCCAATTACACCAACCGCTCCCCGTATCCGATGCTGCATTTGTTGCGCGAGGATAGTATTACCAAGGCGGTGCGGCATTTTATGGATCCAGAAGGCATTCCGGAGCGGAATATTGCCTTTGCGCAGGAAAAGGGTTTGGCTTATATGGAATTGTTGCGGCTGGCTTGTTTGGAGGTGGTTGGGGCATAGGAGGAAGACACCCATTACTTACGTCCGAGTTTTCGAACTGGAGGATTTCCGGACGACCAATACACTTTGATTGCTAAATTCCATCCAGGCAAAATCATATACCAAATGGTAGGTTTTACCTTCTTTGTTCAGGTAAATCCCGGTATGATATTCGAAGCGAAACTTTGCGCGCTCCAGCACTATTTTTTCAAACATCTCCTTTTTTGATTCGCCCATCAGCGTACTGAGGATCTCCCGGTTTCGATGCAAATAGCCATCAATTTCCTTGACTTCATCTTTAGTTCCTCGTCTTTTTTGAAAATTGTATTGATTCTTGCAAAGGATGCTGCAAAAACGTTTGTCAGCACGTCCTTTGAATTCAAGACCGCATTGGATGCATGTTTTTTTCATAGAAAACACATTCGTTATCGTTTAAAAACGGCTTAATCGTTTAGTATCGGATCATAAGCGATTACAAACGATTATTTTATTAATGAATTGATTTTTAACATTTTAGGTCGATAAAAATCACATTACTTTGTACAAAAATACAAATTATGGAATTATTAGTCGAACAAATACACATAAATGACGCCATTTGTGTAGCAGTTAAGAACACTCGTTTTGATCCATCTTTCCCTGGAAAAATGAAACAGGTTAAAGGCAGTTATTTTTCACCAGCGGTCAAAGCCTGGCTAATGCCTTACACAAAAGAATCTTGGAGCCTTTTTAAAAATGTATTTGAAGGTGTCCCTGTGAAGAAATCTATTGAATACCGACCTATTATTACAACGGAGAAAACACCACGGGTTATACTGAAAAACCTTGTTGATACAAAAGCATCAGTTCCTACCGTTCAACTGCCGGAATATTTTAACAGAATAGAAGCACCATCTTCGATACCTGTAAATTTTGGAGGCAACGTGGACCATCTCACCATTCAATACTGTACTGAAAAGCCTGATCGGGTTTTTCTAACTGTTCCTCAACATCGAAAAGATTGGAAATCGTTTATAAATCAAATACCAGGTAAATGGTGGCACGCAAAAGAAAAACTATGGAGTGTCCCTCGGACAAAGGAGCATTTTAAGGCGTTTCAAACGTTTTTTGGAGATAATATGGTGATTGACAGAGCAGTGCCGGTTGTTTTACTACCCCAGGAATCAACCGAAGTTTTTCATAAACGTACCGATATCATAACGGTACATATACATCCTAAAAAGCCGGAACATTGGTGTATTGACTTACCAGTTGCCTTAATGACGACGCATTTGAGTACCTTAAAAAATATACACGGAAGGCGTTGGAATTCGGAATGGTATATTTGGGAAGTGCCCGGAACAAAACTGACGAAACGATTTATAGAACATCACTTTTCAGGTTTAATCGCTTGGACATTTCAGCCTGAAGAAACCATTCCCGAACGCTTGCAGGAGTCTGCTCCAACGTATCAAAAGCAACAGACCGCACTTATATTGGCCAAATATGAAGCCGCTGTAACGGCAATGGAACAAATGTTAATGTTAAAAAGGTATAGCTGGCGTACTATCAAGTCGTATAAAAATTCACTCCGGCAGTTTATCTTGTACTACAATGACACAAAACCAAGCCAGATTACACGCAAGCAGATTAATGACTACATTGCACAACTCATTCGTAATAAACATATTACAGAGTCCTATCAAAATCAGATTGCCTGTTCTATTAAGATATTTTATTGTGAAGTGCTAAACCAGGAAGAAAAAGTTGCAGGATTGGTACAAGCAAAAAGGCCACAAAAGATTCCTCAGGTTTTAACCGAGGCCGAAGTATCGCGTTTGCTTCGGTCTGTTGATAACTTGAAGCACCGTTTTATTCTGACGATGATTTACTCTGCCGGATTGCGATTAGGCGAACTAACCAAGCTACGTTTGACAGATATCCAAATAGAAGAACACCGGATCTTTGTACGCGACGCTAAAGGTAAAAAGGACCGCTGTACCATACTTGCTGGCAAAACCGAAGCCATGTTGCGCACTTATATGGCGTGCTATCAACCAATTCACTGGCTGATTGAAGGTGCGTATGGCGGTGCATACAGTGATCGGAGCGTGCAGGCAATATTCACAGCCGCCAAGGAACGTGCGCGCATCAACCCATTGGCAACTGTACATACGCTACGGCATTCTTTTGCTACTCATTTGTTGGAAAAAGGCGTGGACTTACGCTATATTCAAGACCTTTTAGGCCACGAAAGCAGCAAAACGACTGAAATATATACCCACATTACTAAAAAAAGTTGGGATAAGATAAAAAGTCCATTGGATGATTTGGATATTTAATGTTTAGCGTATATTTGTACGGAAAAAATTTGCCACATGAACCCACATTCCAATATTATATTAATATTTAACAATTGCGTCAAGATAACCAGCGAGGTTATCTTGACGCAATTTATTTATCGAGTGTCATCCAATGCACCGCGCTTTCCAACTTTTTTTATGCTATCCAGTTGCGTGAAGCTAACTACTGTGGTTAGCTTCACGCAACTGGGTGGTTTGGAACAAATGAAGCTTGACGCAATGGGTTCTATTAGGGTAAATTGACGAACATGCTGAGTTCGACGAAATAATAACAACAAAAATAAAATAAACCATCATGCAAGAAAGTCCAATTAGAGTTTTAGTTTTTGGTTCGACAGGAACGGGTAAAACGAGCCTATGCAACACCTTAACGGGTGAACATCAACGCGTAAGCAACTCTGCAAATGGGGTAACATTCCAATCTTCCACTTTTGCACCGTTCAAGTACAAGGGTTCTGATGTAATCGTAGTTGATACAATTGGTCTCAACGAAAGCGATAAAGGAACAGTTTCTTCTGGAGATGCAATAACTGCGTTAATAAACCTCTTAAAAGAGTCAAAAAAAGGATATAATTTACTTATCCAGGTTATGAGAATGCCCAGAATCACAAAAGATGTAGTGAACAACTACAAGTTTTTTTATGATGTGGTCAGTCAGAGAAAAATTCCTATAGTATTAGTTGTTACTGGGTGTGAGAATGAAGAACCAATGTCAAAATGGGTTGTTGAAAACAAGGCAGCGTTCAGTACAAATGAGTTGGAGTATTCTGAAATTTTGGCAACTTGTTTTGCAGTGGGAGGAAGGTTTGAATCAATATTTTCAGGATTACGGAATGAGTCGAAGGAACTCGTTATTGACGCCATCGGTAAGTTTTCGACTCTTTCGCCTGTTACTTTGTATAAAGACGAATTTCAATTTATTAGAGTTCTAAAAAGGTCATGGAATTGGTTTTGTGATACAGCCAAACTAAACTGGCATATCAACATTCTGAAAGACATAATGAAAATATTGATGTCTATGGGAATGAGTGAACCCGAAGCAAGAAAAAAAGCCGATGAATTATAAAAGAGTTCAAACGAATGGAAAATTTTGAAAAACTTTTTGGCACGATTCAAAGTGTTATCACCGTTATTGGTGTAGTTGTAGGTGCAATATGGACATACATCCTCTTTATAAAGAATCGGCAAATTCGCCCTAAAGCAGATGTTGAGCATAAAATTGAAATCGGTAAAATAAAAGATAAAAATTTTTTGATTGTAACGCTGCATATTACAATTAAAAATTACGGACAAGTTCTTTTACCTATAAAATCATATATCATTGATGTTCAGCAATTACTACCCTCAAAACAGGTAAATAACAGAATTGAAGGCGAGTATTTTTTAACAAATAAGTGTGCAGAAATAGGAGCCTTAGAAAAATTGCACCAAATACAAGAAGATGACAGCGCATACGAATTAGAACCTACAGAAAAAGAGGTTTTTACTCATATACTTTTACTTCCCAATGACATTGAGAGTATTGTAATCAAAAGTCATTTCACCGATAGACAAGTAAATAAAATTGGTTGGGGGGCAACTTCCGTTCACAATCTAACTTAAAATCAAATGCTAAATCGTTTCATTGGTCCATTTTTTGGAAAAAAAGTGAGAGGTAAGTTAATGGTAAATCCGGGTTATGCAATAGTCGGAAGTGTAGTTTATATTGATGTGGAGGAGTTCGACCCAGTCAGTATCGTTGCCATTTCGTGCTTTGCTCCAAGTCAAAAACAACCATTCTTCATTGATAAATATTACATAAATGAAAATGGTTCGATCGCAACAGGTGAAGTGAAAATTTCAATTTTGGAAAACTTTCCAACAGGTGAATATATTGTGGTTGCAGAAGGAGTAGCAAATAAAGACAATAAAACAATTAGTATGAAATTCATAGTAAAATAAAACCGTCGAACAATCGCTTCCCCAAAATGCTTCCTAAGCGTCGCACATTCGGGAAGCGTGACGTTGGGCGATATGATAATATCAAAAACAGCAATTCTCGGGTTACAAAAGCCTTAATGCATTTATGACTTTTAGGCTGTTTCAGGTTTAATAAACCTCCAAAGGTTCTTTAAAAAGCCTTATTCTGTCCAAAACTACACTTTTTATATTAATAAATATTGCAAACCGAGAATTGCCTTACATTTAAACCAACACATTAAACTTTTATTACTTTCATATGAAGCATCAATCCCCCTTTCCTTTCCGTGCGCTTGCGTTGTACACCCTCATTTTCGTTGTTTCAACCAGCCCCCATGCAAAAGCACAGGGCACGATTGAATTCGATTTCAATGCATTTTTAAGCGACACCAGCCCGGGTTATGCAGCAACCATTGCACGCTACCCAGGTATTGAAGCGGAGGGTTATATTGAAAGTTTTCTGGAAATTGCGCAATCGGCTAATTTAGAAGGCAATAAAGTAGCTGCCTACAAATTAGCAACGTTCACAATGGAGCTATCTAAAATAGCTAAAAACAAAGCGCAAGAAGCAGAAAGTGCTTATTTGTTGTCGAATCTTTCTATATCATTTAAGGAATTTGAAAGGGCAATTGAACAGAGTCGGCAAGCGCTACTATATTATGAGTCCCAAAAAAATTACCCCTACATTATTGATGCCTTGCTTAACATCAGTTCTTGTCAGAGTCTTCTGAGCGATACGACATCCGCAATCAATACCCTTGAACAAGCAATTGCGGTTGGCAAACAAATCCCTATCTCACCAGGGTTTATAAAGGCCATAAAAGTACTCGCGGCTATTTATGAAAAATCGGACCCTGAACGTGCCCACCAACTTTATAATCAGGCACTTGATCTGATCAAATCACAATCGGGCAAACAAGCCGCTTATGAATATCAGCTTCTACTTGAAGAATATTTCAAATTTGTTTGCGCGGAAGAAAACAATGAGAAAATAGTGCCGTTGCGTGAGCGATTGCTAGAATTCGAAAAGGATGTAGCGTTTACAAAGTCAATCTGGTTGAACTATAGGATTGAAAAACTTCTTGCCGATTATTTCCTGTATTTTGAAGATCCGGCTAACGTACTCCTGTACACTCGAAAAGCCTCTGCTGCTTTTTTGATCAACGCTTTAGTAGAAGAGTACAAAGTGTTGGCCCAAAAGAGTGGGTTCGCTATTATTCAACAGCCCAGCAACCCTGATTTAAACCCTTGGAGGCGTTTGCTGATGGACGAACATGCCGACCTATTGTTTAAAACCGCAATTTTAGCTTCTAAAAATCATCTGTACCGGGAAAAAATTGAAGCACTAAAACAGGTCAAAATACTTTACAATCAGCTCAAAAAAGCCCCTGAGTTAGATTTTATGCTCAATGATCAATTTTATACGGGGTACTCTCAATTGAACGAAGTGGATAGCGCCAAAGTCTATTTTCAACTGGCATCCATCCGTTTTAAGCAATTGGAACCGCCAGCGCGCGAAAAGTGGCTCGAAATCTGTCCGGAGTACCAGGATTCGGCCTTTGTACTCTTTTCTAATCAGGTAAAAATAAAGCAGCGGAATAGCGAAGACCTGCGGAATAGCGCCTATAACCTACGGCATAGGCGTGCCTCTGATCGCGCATTGACGATGCTTCATCTTGCCTATGCTATAGATGAAGAAAACGGCGACGCACTTGGCCAGGTGAAAGACTTAGACTTCATGTTGGTGTGCGCGCTCGATTTGCGCGATGAATCGACCTATCTGCAATCAATCGTCAAACTTGCGGATATGGTCCGCTCCAAGCCCAAGCTGCTATCGAAATATTTTCGCGAGATGGAGGCAAAAACCAAACGGGCGAACCAGGAAAAGCCATTGTTCGACGCAATGCAGCAGGCCATGCTGTCCCCATTAAGCGCCCTAACCTGGCTTACTCGGCGTTCGGATGAAGTTTCTGTCGAATTCGTCATCGATCTTCTTCGTGCAAAATCTGTCGTGATGACGCAAAATCTGCAACAAGACTCGCATCGGCAGCGACAAACGGCATCAGTGCCAGAAAGCGTGATGCAGACCAATGTCAATCTTTCAAATGCATTTTTAACCATACTGGCCTTTGAATCGCTGAACCTCCCCAAGGTACAGCGTGCACACAATACGCCAGTTTACCCCCTAATACAAGCCGCGACATTAGCGCGTATGGCGCAACTATATGCCAGCACCGGAGCGCCTGAACGCGCCCGGGAGCTAGCGCTAGAAGCAATCGATTGGCTTGAAAAGGCATCGCTCATTCCAGACACCATACAGGGACTATCCTTGATTGAACCATGGACTGTAATCTCCCAAATTGGCAGAGAAATCAAGCTTGATCAGAAACTTGTGGACTTGGCGCATTCTAAACTCAACGCCTTTGTGAAGCAGACTCTTGATCCGGGTTTTACTGATTTTAAATTTGAGCCCAATAATTCTAAAAAATCGACTCCAGGTGGGCCATTTGCCACAATTTATACCGCCGATCAATTGAATCAAAAGGAGCGTACAGAAGAAGCTATCCAGCTGCTAGAGCAAGTTCTTCAGGATAGCATGGGAATAACAGAGGCTTATTTGATGCACTATATGCTTGCCTCAATGTATTATAAACTTGGCAGCTTTGAATCGGCTGAAAAATATGCCTTGGAGAGCCAACGTCTGGCACAGATCAAGGCTGATCCCGACGACATTGGCACCTGCTGGCTTCTGCTTGCCCGTATTTACGACAAACTTGATCGATTAGACCTTACTATCGATTGTTTTAATCAGGCGAAGTCCAAGTATACCGGGCGGAAGCGAATTGATTTTGCTCATGTGTTGAGCGAACAAAGTTATTCTATCCTACGTAAAAGTAGGGAAGTGCAGGATTCCATACTGCAACAGCGTCTCATGGTTGAGGCCCTGAATTTTCAGCGTCAGGCCATTGAGATTCATGAAGAATTTGGGTTGATCCAGGACATCGGAATAGACTATTTATTAATGGGTCAGATTTACCTTAATTTTCAAAAAAAGGAAATGTTTGATACCGCCGAAACTTGTTTCCGCAAGGCAATTCACTATTATACCCTTGCGCAACAGCAAGGATCTCGGACCGTATCTATGTATAAAGTCAACCTTATGTTAGCACAAACCTTGATTCATAAGCTTGATGTTATTACGCCTGAAGATACCGTCACACAGCAGGCAACGATCAACGAGATTCGACAGCTTGCTGCGGAAGTATTGTTTGAAATTGACAGTACGAGTGCTTCTATCCAGTCTGATATGATTAAAACCGATTGGATTCGGGAAAAACAGGAAGGATTGGAGTTTGTCTCGCATGTCTTTGCCCGATTAGGTGGCGACAACAGTCCAGGCTTTGATGCATTTGTCGCCAGTCAGTATAAAAAAGGTTATGCCTTCCGAACTCGGGTCAATGCTGAACTTCAGAATCCGGCTAAAGCGACCAAAAGTAAGGGCTTCGAAATGAAGGAAGAATACGCAAAACTTCGGGCGCTTGCAGATCGTCATCGCTCGACCTGCATCATCAATTATAACCTGACGCGTTGGGGCTGTACAGCATCTGTGTTGTATGAGGGTAAGGTGGTCACCGTACCTTTGGAGGTAGGTGAAGAGGGTTTAACCAATATTGTAAATGAATACGTGAATTTTCTAAAATCCCCTCAAAAGGAATTTGACGTCAGAACAATTCTTATAAGTAGAAAATTGTATGAACGCTTGCTCCAACCATTAGCGCCGTATTTTTCTCACGCTGATGGTCTGGTAATCAGTGCAGATGGAGTACTCAATCTTCTGCCGTTCGAAGTGCTAATCGTTGACCAGGATTCTGTGAAAAGTAATCCAATATATCTTCTTGAAACCGCCCCACCAATCAGTTATTTGCCAGCGCTTGAACTCGCTTATTCCTGGGAAGAAAATCAAAAGCCAAATACATACAATTACGAGTTTGTAGGGTTTGGGAGGAACAACTATAAGCAAACCCGACTTTCAAAATGGAGCGACCCTTTGCCCAATCTCAAATTTGCTGAAAAAGAAATAGAGTCCAGCCTAAAACACTTTAACCGAGGCATTGGATTCATCGGTGATTCGTGCTCGGAAAGCAACTTGAGGAAGATGTTAAATCAGCATTTGGAGTTTTTGCACGTAAGTTCACACGGGGTAGTTATTTATGATGAAAATGTGGATGTGGCAGCCCTTGTGGTTGGCGCCGAAGATCAGACTACTGACGACGGGATGGTTAATTACAGCGAAGTTTATAAGGCTACTGGATCTGTACGGTATGTAGTGCTGTCTTCTTGCAATTCTTCGCTAGGCCGCTTACAAAAAGGAACGGGTATCGTTGGTCTGGTTCGCTCGTTTTTTAAGCTTGGAGCACAATCCATTGTTGCATCGCTTTGGGAGGTAGACGACCAGGCCACTTCCGTTGTAATGAGCAACCTCTATGCTGCACGCACTGAAGGTGGGAATATTAACTTTGCAGCTGCTATGCGCGACATCAAACTACGTATGCTTGGAGCATCAGATAAACGAGCTCCCAAGGGTTCAAATCTCCGTGGCGTTGATGATGAAGTAGACATTTCCGTGGGTTATCGCCACCCATTCTTTTGGTCTTCCTATACAGTTTACGGCTTTTGATATAAGATACGACATGACAAACGAAGAACTAAAACAGCTGATCGCCGAGAACAGAATTGAAGAATGCTTCGAAGCCCTTCTCGGAATTTCCCGCAATACACCGCATGAAAACGATGTGCTTCTTTTAATGTCCCAATACCAAGGTTGGAAACGCGAAAAACGCCTTGGGCTTTCGTCTGATCGATTGGTTCCCAACCAGATTCGCGAAGCTTTGCTAGAATTACTACCGGAATTGACACGGAAGAGGCAGACCGAGCGCACCAAAGGAAAGCGGAGGACCATGGTAATTGCGGCAATTGCCGCAACGCTCTTCCTCAGTCTTTGTATTGGGTATGCACTGTATGATCCCCCTCAAAGCGGAGAAGCACAACTTTCACAGGTTAAGGATGAAGCGCAGCAATCCTCCGGGGTTTCGGAACCTAACAAAGAAGTGGTGAGTAGCACCGAAAACTTTAAAAATAATCCGGCGTCGTCGCCTCGAGTGCCGGGCGCCAAGCCTGTTGCCGCTCCCCCTTCCAAACCTACGTTGAGCTTTATATTGTTTCGCGATGGCGCGTCACCTATACCGATTGGAACGGGAGATACAATACGGTTAGGCGACAAGCTCTCCATTGCAGTCGAATACGCCGCAGGCTACTGTATATATGTCTTGCTAAACGATTCTCAGGGTGGTCTTAGCCCGCTCAATCTTAACAAAAGCGGAAGCCCTAAACAATTAACACGCTTTTTGAGCGAACCTGGCCGTTACCTACTACCAGAGGGCAGCAATGGATGGAAGATTGATAAACATTCTGGCCTTGAATACTTTATCGTCTTGCTTTCAAAACAGCCTATAAATTCGGAAGAATTAAACAATCTAGTCACCGACCTCAAGCGTATATCACCGCGCGGCATCGAGAAAACTGAAAAGCGCTTACTTACGCAGGACGACCTAATTACGCCCGCTTCAGAAGTTTTGGCCCGTTACATAAAGCTGCTTGATCTTGAATTTCAAAATTTTGTATTTGTACATGTATAAGGTGGATAACAGGCCTCTAAAGTTGCTCTTGGCAACAACACTATGGGCGACAGGAAGCAAAATGTAGGGCTTGCTGAAAAAGTTGCAATCTCTCGATATGGAGAGCAATATGATTTAAATTTGTGCACAAAAATTCAAAAAAATAGGTGTTTTAGTGGGAAAATATTTCATATTTTTATTTATACCACTGTTGAAATACAGTTTGCTGACAGTTATACCGTAAAGAATACGACAGAAATATGAAAGGATAGCGAAGTGATGCGAGTTTTGTGGAGACAGTGAAATTGAAATATCCAGCGCAATTCGAGAGGTAACCGAAAACGCCTTGATTTATGGAGCCCCTGCTGAATTTATTACCAGAATCGGGATTGATTATTGAAGATGTTAAAAATATCGCTTAAAGGCGTGGGTTAAGTAAGTAAAACGCCCAACAATCGCTTTCCGAAAATTGCTCCTAAGCGGCGCAAATTCGTAAAGCGTAACGTTATGTGCAAGCATAGTGCGACACCCTAAGACTGACAGGACATCCTAAAAACTTAAATTGCTACTGAACTTTACTAAATGTTTCAGTTCTTCCTAAAAATGAAAATCCCATAAACCCTCTGACTTTTAGGTTGCCATTTTCTAACCACATTTTGCAACTGTATGTTTTGCCACTTTCAGGGTCGTAAATTTGACCATCAACATATTCATCACCTTTAAATACAAAATTTGTTAGAAAAACCATTCCTACAACATCTCTTGTTCGTAATTCTTTTTTTGGATTTTTTGTATCTTTTCTTGGATTACTGCCCCAAATAAATTTACCAAAATATTTATTGGCTACTTTATATACTTCAATCTTACCATTCTTTTCAGGCGACCAATATTGCCCAATTACTTTATCTTCTGTTTGAGCATTTACTTTTGTAACAGAAAATAACAACACAAACACTGACAGTGCAATTAATTTTAGATTCAATAATTTTTTCATAACAAATTTAATTTTTAAAATAAGTTTTACATAAGTCCATACTTATATTCCATAAATCATCTTGCTTGGCTTTATCTTTACTTTCAAGCGAAGATTCACTAACAATATTTCGTATAAAATATTTACCAGTTGTATTTTTGAATTTATTATCTAATATCAAATTGGCTAAATCTTGACCCGAAGTTGCAGGACTATTAACCCCTTTTTTAAATAAAGCAAAAACAGGAAAAATATATTTCCAAGCAAATTTTTGTAATGTGCTATAATCGTCTGCCAACCCAGTGCCAGGCATCATTCCAGGGTCAAATGCATTAACGTTGATTAATTTGTCTTTGAAAACATCTGCCATTTTGTAGGTAAAAAGTATGTTACATAGTTTTGATGTGCTATATCTTTCAGTACCTTTTTGAACGAAGTCTTTTATGGTACTATCATTTACAATTGCCAAATCAATAGCCTTTATGTAATTTGGCGGACTCATTCTTGTTTTCGCATTTGGATGATGAACAAAACTTGCCACATTTACTATTCTACAAAAAGGATTTAACTGTGGAACTAACAAATTGGTCAACAAAAAATGCCCTAAATGATTTACTCCGAAAGTTAATTCATAGCCTTGTTGTGTTAATTTCGTAAGGCTTATATATTGAATACCTGCATTGTTTATTAAAGCATCAATCTTAAAATTTTTATTTTTAATTTCCTCTGAAAATAGTTTTACAGAACCCAAATCAGCTAAATCTAATGGAATAAATTGAATATTTTTATTCCCTGTTTTTGAGATAATTTTTTCTATTGCTTGTCGTGCTTTTTCTGAATCTCTACTTGCAATAATAACTCTGTAATCTTTGTTTTTTGCAATATTTAAAGCTGTACAGAATCCAAGCCCTTTATTTGCCCCTGTGATTATGACTGTTTTCATCGTGGAATAAAATTAATTTTGTAGTTGATATGAAGATTTGTAAATGCCATTACAAAAAGTAGTATTGGTACTATCAAAGTATTTGTTGGGGCATCGGCTACAATATGAGCTACAAAAGAACCAAATGCAATAAACAAAACGCCATCTAATGCTATTGGTCTTGTTTTTTTAAATACAATTCCTATTGCTAAGAGCCAATCAACCACTCCTACAATTATCATTTTGTAGCCGCCTAAATTCATAGATTCCATTTCAGATTTTACAGGTTCAATACCAAAAAAATCAAGCGACCCAGCTATTAAAAGCAAGATTGGCAAAATAAAAAGCCAAATGTTTTTTAGTGTTTTCATTCTATTTTACAATTAATTGTTTCCGACTTAATTTATCAATAAGTTTCAATCCAGCCTTTGGGAAAAATCTTCTTATTAAACTCAATTGAAAGGCGTTTGAACCAGGTGCATATTCTAACTTACCATTATTAATATTTTTTATTACGTTCTCTGCGAATACATCAGGGTTTTCAAGTTTTGAGGTATTGTTCAAATCCTGCGTAGTCATCTTTGTTTCCACCGCAGGCGGGAGTATTTCAACAACTTTGAATTTTGAATTTTGCAACTGTAATCGTAATGCTTTTGTAAAAACACTTAACCCCGATTTTGATGCAGAATATAATGGCAAAAGCGGAATTGGCATTATTGCAACTTCTGATGTAATATTTATGATATAGTTTTCAACACCTGCATTTGCCTGACTGAAAAACTTTTGAACCATACAAACAGCACCTGTAAAGTTGGTATTGATTTTACTAAAAATTTGATTTGAAGAAAGTGTAGTGTTTTTTATTTCCCATAATTCTACAACTCCTGCATTGTTAAAAAGAACATCTAACACAACACCTTTTGCAGAAAACTTTTCAAAGAGTCCATCAATTTCAATTGGATTTGTAACATCAACAACGAAGTAAGTAACGTTATCATTTTCAGTTGCGACTTTTTTGAGTTTATCCTCATTACGACCACAAATGATTACTTTGTTTGTTTTTGACAATAGCTTTGTAAGGGATTCACCTATTCCAGAGCCACCGCCTGTGATTAGAATTGTCTTATTTTTCAACATTTTTATTTATTTTGATTATTAAGTTGCAAATGTAAAACCTATGATATACTTTTGCAAGTAGTTACCAATAAGTAAACTAATATACTTTTGGTAACTTAATTGATTATCAATACTTTAATTGAAAAAATAAATGAATAATTGCGAAAATAAATTGGAATCACTTCAATTTATCTTACAAGTTTTGGGTGGGAAGTGGAAAATACACATTCTTTCCAAACTGTATTTTGGTAAAAAACGCTTCAAAGAATTGGAGAGAGAAGTAACAGGTATATCACCCAAGATGCTCATTAAGGAACTTAAAGACCTTGAAAGTATAAAAATTGTGAACCGCCAAACTTTTAATACTGTACCCATAACCGTTGAATACAGTTTGACAACCGAAGGTTTGACTTTAAAACCAATATTAGACCAGTTAATGTCTTGGTCGGACAATTTTATGAAGGAACATCAAAGCGTAGAAAATGCCAGCACATAACAAGGGTTTTGCAAAAGTGGGGCATTTGTACTAAATTTGAGCATTGTACTTCTAATGAACTTTGGTGCTAAATTGAACATTTGTACTTCGATTTCCCCACCTTCGCAAAGCCCCAAAACGTTAGTGGCAAGTGTATCAAAATAACAGTAACGAAAGAAAATGAAAAATTGGACATCAACATTAGAGGACATTTCAAAACAGTGCTTAACTGAATTTGGGATATTGACAAGTGAGCAGTTGAATTGGAAACCGAATTTAACTACTTGGAGTATTGCCCAAAATTTAGACCATTTGATTGTGGTAAATAAAACCTACTATCCTGTTTTAGCCTCTTTAAAAGCGGGAACTTATAAAACACCTTTCATTGCGAAAATTGGTTTTATGGTTTCATTTTTAGGCAAGACTGTATTAAATGCAGTAAAACCGGATAGAAAGAAGAAAATGAAGACCTTTCCAATTTGGGAGCCGACTACAAGTATTGTGATTGGTGACATTCTGAACAGGTTTCAAAATCATCAGAATGAACTTATTCAAAAAATAGAAGACGCAAAAGAACTTGTCGAAAAAGGCGTTGTTATTTCTTCACCAGCAAACAGGAATGTTGTTTACAAATTAGAAATGGCATTTGACATTATTATTTCACACGAACAAAGGCATTTAGAACAAGCAAAAGAAATATTACAACTAATTAAAAATAACACCAGCCACTAACATTGTATATGCGATAATGCTCCCTAAACAGTCGCACTACGCATATACTCACCGTTGGCACCAATAAGAGGGGCCGCCGAGGGTGATGGCGGGTATAAATATTGGTTTTCAGCGGCTTTTGTGGACAGTAGACAGGCATGGGCTGCGGACAGTGCGTGTTTTGTATTTATTTTAGCACAGATGGAAGGTGCAACCGGGTGCAACCTCACTTTATCACCTCATTATCAGGCAGTTAAAATATACTTCAAATTTTTTTTGGTGATTCTCTGATTAAACTTACCTTAGACTCTGGGTACGAAAAGTACACACATTCACAAGTTGTGTGCAAGCCTTCCGACACATTAAAAAACACTAAGTTCTCCCCAATGAAAGGAATTCCCACATATAATGATATTAATGACCTGCACAAATTGACAGGCAGCAACCTGCGAACAGTAAACCCCCAATTTCATTGCTTTGATATGGCTGATGCAAATAACATTGCCGTAACAGAAACCAAACCTCATCGGACCACTTTTTATACATTGGCACTAAATTTTGGGACAAAGGACTTATACTACTCATTAAACAATAGTTCTTTTGAAAAGCCTTCTAACTTTTTTCTATGCGTAGCTCCGGGGCATATTGCAAAATGGGAGAAAAAGGGTGAATGGTTCGGCTACTGTACTTTTTTCAAATCGGAGTTCTTACAATTCCATTCTTCCATTAATTTTTTACAGCAATATCCATTCTTCAATATTAATGAAACGAACTTGCTTCCACTTAATGAAGATAGCTTTAAAATAGCATCTTCACTTTTCAAACAAATTATTACCGAACAGCAATCAGCAACCTCATTTAGTGATGAAATTATTCGTTCAAACTTTCTAAGTATTTTGTGGCAGGTAAGGAGGTTGTATGAGCAGCATAGACAAACATCACCTGTTCAAAAAGCAGGTGCTTCCATTGCAGCACAGTTCCAGTATTTAGTGAATGAGCATTATATTGAAAAAATTTCAGTGGACGAGTATGCCAAACTACTGAACATTACTCCAAACCATTTGACCCAAACCATTAAAGAAGTACTCGGTAAAACCGCTAAAAGTATTATTACTGAAAGACGGCTGAATGAGGCAAAATATCTATTGAGTTATACTAGCCATGATGTTTCAGAAATTGCTTTTCATCTCAACTTTACCGAACCAACCCATTTTACGAAGTTTTTTAAAAAAGAAACGGAACTGACACCTGTTCAATTCCGAAATTCTAATCTTAAAATATGATTATTTGTTTTTTGGCTGACGAAAATGATTTGCCCTGATATTGTCAGCAGCTAGCATAACCGTTTCAGTAATTCTTTTCTTCCTTGTTTCTTCCTGCTTAGCGTTGTATATCCATTCCAAAATATTCTTCTTGGATGATTTTGGGAAAGCCATAAAATAATCCATCGCTATTTTATTCTTGCTCAAAGCTTTCATCAAATCTTCTGGTATTACGTTTTCTTCTACCTCATTAAGAGCATCCCATTTTCCGTTTTGCTTTGCCTGTTCTATAACTGCCATGCCTGCTGGGTAAATTCTTTCCTGTTCAATCAATCTTTCCACTCTTTTCTTATTTACCTTGCTCCAATTGCTTTTAGGATTTCGAGGAGCGAAAAATTGCAACGAACGCATTTCGTCTAATTTATTTGGCTTGCTGTCTATCCAGCCAAAACAAATGGCTTCATCGACTGCGTCATCATAACTAACCCTTGTTTTACCACTGACTGGTTTATAGTAAATGAGCCAGACAGATTTTTTTATTTCATGATTTTTTAGTAGCCAGTTATGCCAAGTCTCTCTATCTTTTGCATAATACATTTCAACACCATCAGTATGCTTTTCCATAAATAAATATTTTTACCAATTCAATAGTTTACCATCTTCAAAAAACTGACCTGTTGGCCCGTCATCTGGCAGTGTAGCAGCCCAAATGATTCCATCTACTGAATCTGCGACACTTCTTGCACCCATATTTTCCATTCCTTCTGCAGTGGCTACAAAGCCTGGGTTCAATGCATTCACCAAAATTTTATCAGCTTTCAGTTGTCTTGCTATTTGAACAGTTAAGCCATTTAATGCCAGTTTTGACAAACCATACGAAGTAAGCAAAGCTGGATGTACAGCCATGCCAAATACTTGATGTGTAAATGAACCAGCACCACTGCTTATGTTCACAACACGGGGATGCTCACTTTTTTTCAGCAATGGGTGCATGTGCTTTATCACCCGCCATGTTCCAAACAAGTTTGTTTCAAATGCTTGTTTTGTTGTTTCAAAGTCGGTATCTAAAGGCTGTATCATGTAGTCTAAATGACCACCAGCATTGTTTATTAATACATCCAGCCTGCCATACCTTGAAGCTATAAACTCTGAAATATTTTTGACACTCTCTTCTTGGGTAATATCCAATGCTTCTGCCACTACACCATCATTTGAAGTTGATATTTTCTTTGACAGTTCTTCAGCATCGTGTAAAGAACGGGCAGTAATAATTACTTCAAAGTTCTTTGCTGCCATTGCTTTTGCTAGTCCAAAGCCAATTCCTTCTTCCCGGCCTACTCCTGTTATTAAAACAATAGTTTTTTTCTGTTCCATAATTATAGTTTTTTTAGATTTGTTACTTGTTTAGTGTTTTTTGGAATTCAATAATGTCATTTGCTATAATAACAGGTTCTTCCCATTCTGCGAAATGACCACCAGTAGTATTTACATTCCATCGAACTACATTGTAAGTTCTTTGTTCCCATTCTTTAGGTGCAACTGCAATGTCTTTATCCAGCATTAAAAAAGCAGTAGGTACTTCCACCTCTTTGTTTCCATTAGGACTCCAAACATGGGCACTTTCATAGTATGCTCTCATACTTGAACCTATTGTCTGTGTAAACCAGTAGATACTAATATTGGTAAGCAATTCATCTTTTGTAAACTTGCTTTCTAATTTGCCATTATTATCACTCCAAGTGTTGAATTTCTCAATAATCCAGGCTGCCAAACCAACTGGCGAATTATTTAAGCCATAAGCCAAGGTTTGTGGCTTTGTTGATTGCTCCATTGCATAAGCACCTTCTGCCATCATAAATTGTTGCCCTTTTTGCAAGAATGATTTTTCTGCCTCACTTAAATCTGTTGGCACTTGAAAAGTATATGGGTTGGACCCAGATAAATGCAGGGCTAAAATGTTTTGTGGATGACTGATGCTCCACTCTTTAGCTACGCCTGCACCAATATCACTTGCCCTTAACATAAATTTTTGGTAACCCAGTTTTTCGGTCAAAAGCTTTTGATAAAGCTCTGCCATTTGAAATACATTCATACCTTTTTGGCTTGCCTTTCCTGAAAATCCATAACCGATTAAAGAAGGTACTATGACATCAAATGAATGACCATTTTCATCTGCTTTGGTAAGCAATGGTATTATTTTTGCCATTTGAACAAACGAACTCGGCCAGCCATGTAGCAATACAATGGGTGTTGAAGTTTTTCCTTTGCCTTTTTCATAAACGAAATGAATGGTGATACTGTCAACAACAACAGTGTATTGTTTCAATTGATTCAACTTTGCTTCCTGTGTTTTCCAATTGAACCCTGTCTGCCAATAGCTGCTCAACTCTTTCATGTAAGAAAGATTAGTCCCATATTCCCAACCTGCTCCACTTACCTCTTCTGGCCATCTTGTGGCAGCAATTCGGCTTTTCAAATCATTGATGACAGCTTGTGAAATATTAATTTTATACGGTATTACATCTGGGCTTACTTTGTTTTGGGCAGCACAGGATAAGCCTAAAATAATATTGATAGTTAAAAATACAAATGACTTTGTACTAACTATTTTTTTGCCAAAGGAAAGTATCTTCTTCATAATCGTAAGTTTTAAAAGTTTTGATAGCACAAAAATACTATTCTGAATAGGGTACTTGTTAATCCAATTGTTGGATAGAATGGCGAAAATCTTGGAACAGTCCATAGGCCAGCACACAACAGTGCATTGGCTATATGGCGGGGCTACGAACAAATTCTCAACATTTTGTTCGCTAATCAGCTTCGACTCCAGCCAACAAACAAGGTCGAGCAACAGAATAAACAATGAACGTCAATATCTTTAATAGCTGCAGCACCGGGCAAACGGAACACTGAATACCGCCACATCGCCAATGCTTTAACGTTAGCATAATAGAAATGATATTGGTATTCACCAAACTTTGACGGACATTGAACTGGCGAGTCAATAATTTGGAGGGTCAGGGTGGGCGTAAGAGAAAATCCAGGCACCGAACATACTTTATATGCAACAAGATCAATAACTTAGCGCAGCCGTTCGCGGCTTTGAGTAAATAGTACTGGTGCCAACAATCAACTGCCTATCATGCCTCCTAAACATCGGCACGTCGGCAGTTGTAACATTCGCAGTAATTTAAAAACAACAAAAATGAAAAAACTTAATACTATAATTTTGATGATATGTTTCACAACGATATCATTTGGACAAAGCACAATCGAAACTGACAAATCACGGATAAAAGAATTAATTATTAAATCTTTTGACGAAATATGGTCTGAATTAAATTCTAAAAACATTGATAAATACTACACAAAGGATTTCCTGCTTTTGGAAAACGGAGAAGTCTGGAATAACGATTCTATCGCAAATTATTTGGATAATGCCATACTTCGCAAACCGAATCCAATACGAATGAATACAATTGAAATTATTGAAATTAGAGTCGCAAACGGAATGGCATGGGTTGCATACCAAAACTATGCGACATTCTCAACTGATAATATAATCATTAGAAAAGCGCATTGGCTAGAAAGCGCAACGGCAATTTTAACAGAGAATGGATGGAAATTAGAAATGCTTCACTCAACTCGAATTAAAAATGAATAAAAACTGCTGCTAACAGCACCAATCAAAAGAAACCAAGCGTAGCGCATGAAGTTAACAGACTGTGTAGAAGTAGATGATTTTTTTATCATTCAGGATACGATTCCCTTGATGAGTAAAACCATTGGGGTAAGGGTATATGATTTTAACTTTCGACACTACTTCCCTACGCAATCTCTCCTATCTCCACCTGTAAAAATGGTAGTAGCCCGAATGGGCGCTTTCCCAGATTATTCAGTTGTATATGATTCCTTACTAACGGCGGGAATCCAATTAGTTCATACTTTAGAGCAATACCAACGGTGTTCGCTTTTACCTCATTGGTATCCCTTACTTTTGGATCTGACCCCTAAAAGCAAGGTGTATGAATCCTTTCCCACCGTTAAGGAAATCGAAAACGAGTTTTCCTGGCCTGTATTTGTAAAAGGCGAGCGACAAACCAGCAGGCATAAAAAGAGCCTGAGTATAATTGAAAATGCTGCTGCATTTGAAGATCTCCGCATCCACTGGAAACAAAACACTATGCTGCACTGGCAGAAGCTGGTATGCCGGGAATATATACCACTTCAATTGATAGAGCCATCTACTGGAGACCGATTGCCCAGCAGTTACGAATTTCGTTTATTTTACTGGCGGCAGCATTTAGTAAGCATCGGAAGATATTGGTACGATGCGAGACCATATGCGTTATCCCGGCAAGAGCAAACGCAGGTGGAGGCTTTAGGTAATGAAGTAGCCAAAAGGCTTTCGGTATGCTTTCTGGCGGTAGATATAGCGAAAACAGTCGCGGGTAAATGGATTGTCATTGAAGTAAATGATGGGCAAGAGAGCGGGTATGCTGCAAATAATCCAAGATTGATGTGGGAAAAGATTGTTGCTATTGAAAAGTTGAAAGACAGTGGAACGATGTGAGCCACCACCCCCCTATTCCATTCCCAACTTCCCCAGCAGCCACTCCCGACCGGCCACGTACTCCGCACTCCTGATTTTTGCGGCCAATTTTTTCGCTTTTTTGCCTTGCATGGCACCGGGTTTCATCGCCTGGCGGATAAATTTTATCAAGTTCAAAAAAGTCTTGCGGTGGTAACCGAGGTCTTTTTTGCGGCGCAAATAGGTAGAAAAACTATCGCAAAGTGAGGCCAAGGGCTGCCACTCCTCCAGCTCAAAATAACTGCGCAGCAGCATTTCACGGGCGTGGAGATTCATATACACATCCGTAAAATCAAAGGATTGGAGCAATTTGGGCACCTGTTGGAAGTCCTCCCCGGAAAGGTAGTGGAAGATGGCGCGATTGAAGCGGTAAACATTTTCACGGTCGGCGATGGGCAGCGCGTCGCGGTATTTTTCGAGGAATACCGCAGCAAAATCGCGCTCTCCGAGCAAGCAGGCGAGGCGGTTGATATTGTTGTAAGCGGCCTTGGGCAACTTGCCCGACTCGAACAAAAAACCTTTTTCCAGCGATGTTCGGTACAAATCCAGTGCCTCCTGTGTATAGCCCGGACGCTCCCCCCTATTGTGTCGCCGCAGGGCAAAATTAATGGCCGATCGATAGAGGTCATGCCATTCAGCGGCATTAAAAAGATGCTCGTTTTCGGGAAGTAGTGTTTTTAGTTTTTGAAAACTGCCCTCATCCTCTGGGTCGTTTTGCGCTTGAAAACTGAGGCGGACGATTTCAAGGGCTAAGGTGGCGGGCGTTGGCACAGCGTTCTGGTTTCCGCTATTTTTCAAATTTTGAAAATCCCGCTCCGCAAAACCCGCTGCCGTTGCCAGTACCTCTTCGGAAAGCGGCACTTGAGATTCAGAACCGTAGAGCGATTTGAACGAAAGCCCGGTAGCGTTCAGGTGAATATTTTCCAACAAAAAAAAATAGGTGAGCGCCTCCGTGACCGTACCGAGATCGGGAGATTTTGGGTGACTTTGCAGGGATTGTTGCGCCAGTTTTTCGCGCTGGATTTGGTAGCGAATTAAGTGCCAAGCGGCGTTTCGCTGGGGTTTTTCGGCGTGGGTCTGCTCCAGTACCGCAATTTTTCGTTCAAAAGCCCCTGGGATTTGGCGGCGGCGCAAGGCCCGGGCCAGAAAGAGTTGGTGCCAATCAGGTTCGTTTTTGGTGATTTCCTCGTAGGTCAAAAACGACTCGATTTGTTTGGTCAAAAAGGAAAAAAGGTGATTTAGGGCATCGTTGTCATAGGGCGCTCCAGGGAAAAGTTTTTCAAAAATCGTATGCTTTGTCAGCAAACCAAGTTCCGCTTCGTGCGCAGCATTGAGCAAATCAAACAGTTCGAGGGTGTCGGTCCGAACGTTGTGGTACGGGCTTAGAAGCCATTTTCGGAGTTGTAGTCGTTCGCGTTTTTGTAAATTTATCCAAAGTTGGAGCAATGTGGTATTCTCCATTGTTTTGAGCGTTTGATTTTTTTGTCAAAAAAATTGCACTTTCGAGCAAGTCGAAGTATTGCTCGAAATGAACAATTTTGTGCAATGTTATTATATTTTTGATAAAAAAACGTCTTTTCGGGTAAATATATGCTCAATTTTGGTGATCAAACAGTATAAATAGATCAAAAATCAGGTTTGAGCGTTGCGCTAATTTGTCCAAAAATATCAAAAAATATCAGTGGACTTTTGCCCTATCAAAAAAAATAACTCGGCATGAAAATCTCATTCAGCAACAAATTCAACTTCATCGCGACACTGCTCTTGAGCATTTTGTTGGTCGCCACTCAAATGTCCGCGCAGGGTTTTATCAAAACCTACCCCGTGATCACAAGCGGCGGCTCCTACCTGCCAAAATTAGAGCCAAAACCCGGCGGCTGGTGCCTTACCACCATACCTTACCATACCGGTCCGCACCCTTATACCGAACTCGCCATGGTTGAAACCGACCTCGAAGGCGATGCCTGGGTATTGACGACTGGCGAATACGACCAAGCCGCGACCCCGCACATCACCCCCACCGGATGCGGCGAGTATTTCGCAAAGTCCAACTTCGGACCAAACGACAGTCTGCTTATTATGAAGCGATTTGATATTGCCGGAAATGAAATTTGGGGCGATACGGTCGCAGTACCCGGTGTAGTTTTCAGTTCCGCTTACTTCCTGACGACAAGTGATGGCGGTTTGATGTTCGTCGGAGGAAACGCTGATGGGTCTTTCATCCAAAAACAAAATGCCGACGGGCAAACGGCGTGGATTGTGCAGCCGGGAGTACCCATTCCGGATGCCGAATACGCCTGGCCGGCCCTGCTTTTTGTCACACCCGACGGGGGGGCTCTATTCGAATTGGCCTCCTATTTTCCATCGGGAGTCGTCGAGTCGTTGCACAAAATTTCCGCAGACGGCATCATTGAAGATATAACACTACCCCTGACCGAGCGAATTACCGGCTTTAAACCTGCCGAAAACGGAACCTATTATCTTGCACAACTGGCTGATAATCAGCCTTCTCCCCCCAACAATTTTCCTTTCCGGAAATTTTCCGTCAATCACGAACTGCTTTGGGAAGTGGACTTGTACGACAAGGTTCACCACACTTTTTACCCGTATCCTTTTAAGCCAACAAACGACAACGGCATTTTAGTAGCGGGCGGTGTATATCTCGATGGCAGTATATCGGTACAAACACCGGCGATTGCCCGTTTTGACGCTGCGGGCAACCTGCTTTGGAAAAAATTCTATCGCGGAACGCCCATGTTCCGCCTCGGCGACGGATTGGAATTGCCGGATGGCTCCTTCGTTTTCGCGGGCATTCAGCCGCCGAGCCTCATGCTTTTGAAAATGGACGCAAACGGCGTGATTTACCCCAATACCCTGCACGGCACCATTCGGCACGACGAGAATTTGAACTGTTTGAATGACAGCACCGAAATGCCGTTTTCCGGCTGGATTGTCAAAGCAAGCGCGGGCGGCAACGATTATTACGCTACGACCGACACCGCCGGGCAATTTACTATCCTCGACCTACCCAGCGGCCCGGCCTATACGATCGATGTTTCCGTTGACCCGCCCGCTTTCTTGCTGGATCCTTGCCCGATTCCGCAACTGACCATGCCCGCCGACACAACCGGCCTGACGCTTGAAGTCGAAATCCCCGTGCAGGGCACCGTACTTTGTCCTTGGATGTCGGTTTACCTGAGCACGGGCGAAATGCGGCAGTGTTCGGAGAGCAGGTTCAAGGTCGAATACCTCAATTCTGGCGGTGGAGTTGCCGAAAATGCGGCCATTGAGGTGTATTTGCCCGCAGAAATCACCATTACGAGCAGTACCAAACCCTATTTACAAAACGGGCAAACGTTGCGTTTTGAACTTGGAAATCTGCCGCCACTGGCCACCGGGCAATTTTATTTTACGGGCCTTGTCTCCTGCGATTCGGCGGAAATTGGGCAATCGCTCTGTGTCGAGGCGCATGTTTTCCCGGATTCCATCTGTCTTGAACCGGGCATTTGGTCCACGGCCAGCATCGAAGCATCGGGCATTTGCGAAGGCGACACCATCCATTTCAGCCTCCAAAATACGGGTGGTGCACCCACTACTAAGGCACTTGATTTCGTCATCATTGACGACGACGTGGTTATGATGGAGGGACAAATCCCAGCCGGTTTTTCGCCCGGCGATGTGAAAAACCTATGGCTTCCTGCGAGTGGCAGCACGCTCCGTATCAGTGCCGAACAAGAACCAAACCACCCGATTGAAGGCAACCCGAGCGTGGCGATTGAGGGTTGTAATGGTTTTCAAGTGGGTTTTGTCAATGCATTTTCTAACCTGACGGGCAATCCGTTCAGCGACCTGCTTTGCCGCGATGTTGGCGGCTCCTTAGCCGAAAACAAAATGATCGTTTACCCGATAGGTGTTGGTAATCAACATCTTATAGAGCGAGGAACGGAATTGGAGTACATCATCCAATTCCAAAATGTTGGAAATACGGCAGTCAATTACGTGGCCATCCGCGATACTTTGTCTACTTGGCTCGACCCTTCGACGGTGCATTTTGGGGTCGCATCGCATCCTTTTGCGGCGTTTGTGGCAGGTGATGGTTCGGTTGTTTTCAAACTCTTCTCCGCGCATATTCCAGGCTCTGAGGTCAATCCTGATTCGTCGTTCGGTTTTGTCAGTTTTTCGGCCAAGGTGCGCGCCAATGTGCCACTAGGAAAAATCCTGGTCAACCGTGCGGGCATCAATTTTAACCAAAACCCGGTGATTATGACCAATGAGGTTTTCCACACCATTGACTCTGCATTTCTGCAGGTCAAACTTATATCGGCATCCAACGAAGCGCTGTGGACGGGCGACGAACTCCAAATATTCCCCAATCCGGCGGCGGATGCGGTTTCGATTATTTTCAAAAAAGGCGCTTCAAACCCTCGCACACTCGTACTGACCGATGCATTGGGTAGAACCGTTTTGCAAAAAACTGGGTACAACGGATCTATCGAACTGCGGCGGGGCGAACTGTCGGCTGGGCTTTATTTCGCAAATATACTGGAGCAAGGGCAGGTTATGGCCGTTGGAAAATTGGTGTGGCGATAGGTATTGAATTCCGCCGCGCTTGGTGTTCCCGCTCCCCCTTTAACCGACGCCCAAGCGCCGCGCTTGAGCATCGGTTGGGGTAGAACAGGAACACCAAGCGAGGCCAAAATACTCCGAACGCAGTGTGCAGCAAATTTTCACGGCCGCAAAAACTTTAAGTAAAATTAACCCGGATGCGACGGTACACACTTTGCGCCATTCATTTGCCACCCATTTGCTCGAACAAGGGGTAGATTTGCGGTATATTCAAGAACTGTTGGGGCATGCAAGCAGTAAAACCACTGAAATTTACACCCACATTACGAAGAAAGGAACGGGTGCATTAAAAAGTCCGTTAGATTTTTTGGATATATAAAATGCAAGTAGTATGTTTGCTTTCGCATTACCGCAACTGACCAGTATTAGACTTTTAAATTAAGTGCTTGATTTACAAGGGGTACAACTGCGTAGGTATTGTGTATATACGCAATGGAGTTGCGGTAGTACGGTAGTTCTACTATAAAAAATAGATGAATATGAAACAATTTACAGGATTTTTAAGCAGCCGAAGTGAAAAATATATGATGACCTTATTTACAGCGCGTGGAGTTCTCGTTACGCGACGCACTGCCTTCCGTCACTTCAGTTTATGCTAAATTTGGAATGCCCCGAGCGACGGAAATTAAATCAAATTCTGCCTTGTTTAGTGATCTTTTCAGTATCCTTTGTCAAATGAACAAACTACAGCATTTAAAACAAAGAAGCCGCCTTAAAAAAAATTGTACGAGTTATGACTGACGTTATAAATATTGCCATCCGGGTGATGCCTAAAGGAGACGAACTGGAAGTAGAACTTCCAGTTTTTTCCACCGGCAAAGATATTATCGAAGAATTGCTCAATGCCAATGTAGCGCCACGGCACGATGGTGAGGGAAATATTAATGTGTATAAATTGATCAGCAAAGCCAGTAATATCAAGATCGGAGAAAGCAAAACGCTCTACGATCTTGGTATCCGGGAAGGAGAGACCATCTATTTTGTACCCGAACTCGTTACAGAATGAATCCAACCTAGGGGAAAGTATAAGGTTGAGGTTTGAATCGGGTATGTTCAGTAACCTGAAACATGGCTCAAATCTGGTGTAAATGAAAATTGTTTCACGGCCTTCCACCGTTGCGCCTGGACTTCAGTTTTTAAGTCAAAAGTCTTCAGTTTGTGCTGAATATGGAACGATACGTGCGGCGGAAAATGGAAGCGCTTTGACAGAATAATAAAAAATGGCAGAACTAAGTGCTACCGAAAAACACTCCTAAACGTCGCATCTGCGGCAGCACAATCGTACAACTTTAACCAAACGAACATTTAAAATATTTCGTCAAAAAACTAACTTTTCAACTTTAACATAAATATAAAAAATATGAGAATTTTAATAAAAATTTTAATCATTGTAGGAATAATTATCGCTATTCCTTTAATTGTAGCACTATTTGTGAAAAAAGACTATGCTGTCGAGAGAGAAATTGTGATTAATAAACCCAAAGCAGAGGTTTTTGAATACATTAAATTTATTAAGAATCTAGATAATTATAGTATATGGAATAAATTGGACCCGAATATGAAGAAGTCCTACAAAGGAACAGATGGGACTGTTGGTTTTGTTGCGGCTTGGGAAAGTAAAGACAAAAATGTAGGAGTTGGCGAACAAGAAATAATCAAAATTGCAGAAAATGAAAGAATAGACACTAAACTTCGTTATAAAGTACCATTTGAAGCAGACGATGATGATTATATGATTACAGAAGATGCGGGAAATAATCAAACCAAAGTAAAATGGGGATTAAAAGCAGCGATTCCTTATCCAATGAACTTTATGTTATTGTTTAGAGATATGGACAAAGAAGTAGGTGGAAATTTAGAAGTTGGTTTAAAAAATTTAAAATCAGTTTTAGAAATTAAATGATTATACAAAATTATGGCATCATTTCAATAGTAAATTTTAACAAACAACCAAAAGCGTAGAAAGAAAAACTACACACAACGGCTTGCTTTCCATGCCGCCAACAGCCAGACCGCAAACTCAACGCACGGCGGCACGGGCGCACATCCAAACGTTCGCTGCGACCAGATCCAACAAATAAAAAAGCAAAAAAAGAACCAAAACCGCCCCAAAATAGTTTACTTTGCAATAGAAATCAAACAAAAAATCAGGTATGATCATCGCCAATCCCATTTATGACGAATAATATCCTCTGCTTATTGTTGTATATGACATTCTGGATTTCAAACCTATCTTCACAAGATATTAGTTCACATCGTTTTATAAATTTTGGCGCTCAGGATGGTTTGGAGGAAAAATATGTCTATTCAGTAAGCGAAGACAAAAGCGGATACATCTGGATAGGAACAGGATCGGGGCTTTATCGTTATGATGGCGTATCTTTCAAGTATTATAAAAGCAATATCAATAAGCCCGGAAGAACAATCTCTAATGTGCTTCAGGCAGTTTTTACTGATGCCGATGGGAGAATATGGTTGGGCAGCCTGAATGACCTGCAATGGTACGAGCCAGGTCGCAATAAATTCTGGAGGCCTGACGAACAAAATGCGACTGTTCAAAAGGTATTAGATGCCTACATCCTCAATTTTTTTCAGGACAGTAAGAATAATATCTGGATTTGCACTGGCAGCGACTATTTCTTTAAGTTTAACCCAAAAGATTCCAGTTTCACACACTTTGCGTCCATATATCCTTCCAGCGCGAGCAAAAACGTTCTTAAAATAATTGAAGGCAAAAATGGATCCTATTATAGTGTTCACAGCGAAGGGATATATGAGTTTAATACCGACGTACAGTTAATCAACTTTTTCCCTTTTCCGGGCAACCAGATTACGAATTCCTGGTATGACAAACACGCTAACCTGATTTTGTTAACAACCCTTCAAAAAGGGATATTGAATTTTGATATAAATAAAGGCAAATTTCAAAAATATTCGCCCGGCGAAAACAAATTATTGGCCGATCATTTATTTTGTTTAACAAAAGATGCCAATGGAAATACTTGGGTAGGATCTTATCCATTGTTTAAAATAGACAGCCATTCAAAAAAGATTGAGCGGATAATTCCCGATTATACGTCTTATTATGGATTCAAAACTTCAAAAATAGGGTTTATATATCCAGACCGAAAAGGAAATATATGGATTTGTAGCTATAATGGGTTTTCTATGATCCCCTGGCAAAATCAGCAGGTAAATTCCTATGAACTTATTGAGCCAGCGAGCAAACTATCCATTGAGCCATTGGGTATTTATGACCTGCCAGGCTTAGACTGCCTACTTATACCTAATTCAAGTACAAACGGGTTGGTCGTTTTTGATCCGGTCTTGAACAGGTTGGAGGTGGTGGACAACCCGGTTGCCTCTGAAAAAAAGAAGAAAAAACCCATTACAGCATTGATCAAAAATAAAAACAACCAGGTCTATGCATCCGATGGCGAGCATTTTTTCCAATATCTGCCAGCCCTAAAAAAACTGATTCCAATCCAGCTTCAAGACCAGAACCAGAACCCCATTAAGGGAATCGGAATGAAATTATATGACCATCAAGGGATTGTATATATTGCTAAAAAGCGCGATGGGTTTTATCAATGGAATACCATAACAGGAAAATTAACCCATATCAATCGTTGGGATATAGACCCAAGTTATCAAAACAAATCTGAGAATACCATGATACCCTGCCTGGCGGACTCAAAAGGAAACGTTTGGTTCACTTCCAATCCCGGCATTTACCGATATAACCCTAAAAAACAGGAATGGGCCTATTTTGCCAATAAGATCCCAAACGGATTGCCGCCTATATCGACCAATTTTATGGAAGAAGATGCTAATGGGCATATCTGGATTACAAACATCACGAACGGGCTTTATGAATTTTATATGGAGGACGGAAAGGAAGTCCTGAAAAACTACAATATGGGGTCACAAATTGGCTTGGCTACGGACTATTTGCTAAATATCCATAAAGACCTTTATTCAAATATACTTTGGATCGCAAGCACCTCAGGGCTACACCGATTTGACCCTGTTGAAAAAAGAGTACTTTCCGTTATAAATACACAATACGGGTTGTCTGAAAACGATATGCGATATGGGTTTTCAATTTCGAGTAATAATATTATGTACGCTTTGTTCTATGGCAAGTTAAGCATTTTGGATTTAAATAAATATCGGTTTAACAAGGATATTCCGAATGTCTTGTTCAATTCCGTTAAAGTGCAGGACAAGGAGATGATTTACAACCTCGATGGAAAAAAATTATTCTTAAATTACAGAGAAAATTTTTTATCCTTTGAATTTGCCTCGCTGAACTTCAACAATAGCAAACAAAACAACTATTACTATAAGCTGGATGAGGTAAACAAAGACTGGGTGTTCAATGAAAAACGGAACTTCGTTTCTTTCTCCGGGCTGCAACCGGGAAATTACGTTTTCAGGGTCAAGGCAATGAATAACGATGGTCAATGGTCTGATTCGGAATCTGTCATAAACTTTGTGATTCAACCGATATTCTATAATACCTGGTGGTTTAGAATTCTGGTGCTTAGCATTATCGCTGCGGGGGTGGTCATGTTTTATCGATACAGGGTTCGGACAATCAAAAAACAAGAAAGGCTGCAACAAGACTTCAATCAACAACTAACCAATATGGAAATGAGGGCTTTGCGCGCGCAAATGAACCCGCACTTTATTTTCAATTCTCTGAATAGCATTCAAAAATATATTCTTAAAAACGAACATTTTGCAGCATCACAATATTTGACAAAATTCTCCAGGTTGATCCGGTTGATATTGGATCATTCCGATCAGAATTTCATTCCGATCAGCAGCGAGCTGAAACTGCTAAATTTGTATATAGAAATTGAAAGCCTTCGGTTTGATGATGCATTTGACTATACGATCAAGGTGGATCCTGAATTGCCCTTAGAAACCATTGATATCCCATCCATGTTGGTTCAACCGTATGTTGAAAATGCCATCTGGCATGGTTTACTCCACAAGAAAAGCCGCGGCAATTTATCCATTGAATTTAAGAAGATCAGCCCTTTATCTTTGGAGATCATAATTGAAGATGATGGCATTGGGCGCGAAAAAGCGAACGAACTGAAAAGCAAACATCTCCTCAAGAAAAAATCCTATGGAATGCAAATAACCGAAGACCGGATATCATTAATCAACAGGAGCAATCATATCCATGCCAGTTGCGCCATTTATGACCTGAAAAAAGGAGAGCAGGCAATTGGAACCAGGGTGGTACTGAATATTCCAGTCCGTGGAAAAACGGCGCCATTCACCGGACATAAAAACACACTATTAGACACATGATACGGACTGTCCTTATCGACGACGAAAAAAATGCGCTTGAGGTATTGGAAATCCAACTGGCTGAGTATTGCAAGGAGGTGGAGGTTCTGGCAACCGCTCTTGGAGGCGAGCAGGGGATTGAGGCCATAAAAAAATACAAGCCGGACCTGGTATTTCTGGACATAGAAATGCCGCATAAAAACGGGTTTGATGTCATCCACGAAACTAAGTTTTGCAATTATCAGGTAGTTTTTACCACAGCGTATGACCAGTTTGCTATAAAAGCATTTAGATACTCTGCACTGGACTACCTGTTGAAGCCGATCGATATCCTGGAATTGAAAGCCGCTCTTTCCAAGGTGCTAAAATATGGCAGGGCCGACGACCTCGATACCAAGATGGAGATATTCTTCCAAAAGTACAACCTTGCCAATAGAAAACTGATCGCTTTACCCATGGGGGCCGCCGTGCAATTTATTCAGGCAGATGAAATTATCCGCTGTGAAAGTGACAGCAATTACACCCATATTCATATGCAGGGAGGCAGAAAGTTGATTGTGGCAAAAACCTTAAAGGAGGTCGAAGAAACCCTGGAAGGCTTGTCATTTTTCAGGATACACCAATCCCACCTTATCAACATGAACCACATCAGTCAGTTTTACAAGGGCGACGGCGCCTATGTCATGATGGATGATGGCAGTAGCGTAAATCTAAGCCGCAACAAGAAGGACGCATTTATGGAACTGTTCCGAAAGATCTAAAGTGCCCTTGTCCTGACGGAAAACTGCCTTCCGGCTTACGATCTCTGTTTGAGTTGATTACCGATACTCACTCAAATCCTCCACCTAATAAAAATATCTGCACCCTACTGGAAGAGCCTTGGCAGGCCTTACCACGGCCCTACTTTTGTACCATGCCTGCTGAACAATGTTCGCTGGCAGGGTTCAGGTATATAATGAAAAATACGGACCCTTTTTCCAGAATCTGAGATATACGCTTCATACAATTATTCACTCAATCAAAAAAATAAATGAAAAAGGTACATTCGATCATCGCGATTCTTCTCTTTACGTTAATGTCAGGCTGTGTCAGGCCTGACCAGGTAGGCAATGCAGAATTTTGCCAGAGCGGCCGTAACATTCTTACACTATCCGGATTAAACAACGCCCAGATTACTACAGAAACAAGGAATATGATTTATGGCACAAGCCCGAGCGGTCAGCCCGGGAGCTGGTACAACACTACGGCCAAACTAAGAACCCGAAAACTTGTAATCATTCCCTTTGTATATTCCAACGTGTTGCCCAATACCATGGTAACAACAGCAACCATCCGAAATGCGTTTTTTAGTACCGGTACTGGCAGTGTCAAAGATTATTTTCTCGCCAATTCTTGGGGGAGTTTCAACTTGACTGAAGCTGCAATTGAAGGAAATTGGGTGCAATTGCAACAGCCACAATCATATTATGCAGGTTTTAGCGGAGGAGACCCCACGCTGACACCTCAATTATATGCCGATGTTTGTGACAAGAGCAATATTAATTGGGGTGCTATTGATACAAATAACGACCAAAACATTTCGCCAGATGAAGCTATTATTTGCCTGTTAAGCCCTGAAGGCGGAATTGGAATGACTATGCGCGCTATGAGTATTAGTTTTAACAGCAACAATGGCGGCGGAGTTTACTTTGCTTCCGGAAATATGAATGTATTTTTATGTAAAACGCAAGCCACGCAAACTGGCACAGATGATATTTCATACGGAAAGTCAACCATCTGCCACGAACTTTGTCACTCCATGTTCGACCTTCCAGATCGATATTTCTCGAATTGTGGTAGCGGTTGGACAGGGAGATGGGATATCATGAGCAATAATTGCGCTTTTGTGAACATGAACATTGTTGACAAAATCAAACTGGGATGGATTAGCCCGCCGATTATTACAGCCGGATCCTCGGAAGTTTGTTATAATTTCCCAACTTCCAACGCCAATCCAGCAGCCCTGATCATTTGGGACAATAAGGTTCCCAACCAATATTTTGTGGTAGAAAACAGGCATAGGGCTTCCTCCCCTTATGGATTTGATGCTGGGATAGGAGAAGATGGACTCGCCATATGGTGCGTCAACGAGGCCGTATCCGACTCAAAAGTCCGCGTTTCGCTGGTCGATGGCCGAACAGCAAATACGGGGACTACCATCTCCCCTAATTATGGCATAGGAAATTCCTATTATGTGGGGTCTGAGCTGGGGGTCTTATTCAGCAGCGCTACCAATAACAATTTTATATGTACTGCGGGGGATAATTGCCCGATTACCTTTATTCGGTACGGCGGAACCGCCATAGAACAAGGTAATTTGATCCATGGCATTCGCGCTGTTGGGTTACCTTCCGCAAATATGTACGCTGCGATCTATTAAGCGTTTGATTCGTTCTAAACTGTATTTATGCAACATCAGATAAAAACAGGACAAAGACGAAAATGATAATAGGCAAGAACGCTTAGGGCTTAACCGCCGCCGGGGGATGCGTAGCCGCACAAAGCCCCTCGTTGGCGGTTGAGCCTTGTTGAACGAAGCCGGCACTACTTGCGATGCTAAGCAGTAGTACCGGCTTTTTTCGTCTTGATCGGTCTGATATTATGGGGTTTCAATCCGGTATGTCTTGCATCCTTACCGGGTCGCGTTAAAAAGCCCAATGGACTTTTTGGATATATAAAATGTAAGTAGTATGTTTACTTTCGCATTACCGCAACTGACCGGAGATAGGACTTTTAAATTAAGTGATTGATTTATAAGGTGTACAACTGCGTAGGTATTGGGTATATACGCAATGGAGTTGCGGTAGTACGGTAGTTATCACAAATTTTAATGATATGAAAAGAATGAATTTCATTCGCATCGCAGTCTTCGCAGTCTTCGCATTCATGCACACGTTCAGCCTGTCGGCTCAAAACGGTTGGTTACCACCTGCGGAAGCAATCGTGGTACTCCAAAAAAAGTATGACCAGTTGAATGAACCGCCCGTTCCTGTACCTCTGAATGGTATCACTCCTGAGCAACAGACCATCGACCAAATCAGGGAGTCTGTTCTTGGCTGTTCTAAATGCACACTCGGTGCGGTCAAAGAAAACTTCCTTAAGGAGACTCTTCTTCGTATCAAACAAGGTATGGACACTGGCGATGCCGTGAACGAAGCACATACAATGTTCATCGGTGCCTCTGGTGGCAACCAGGGTCTTTTGATGGCGATCCAGCAGGCCTACGATTGGATGCTGACCATCCTCGGCTAAATCTCATTTTTATCAGTTGTATTGATTGACCAAGGACGAAATACAAATCATTGAAAACCAATAATATAAAGGCGATAACAAAGGATGTATGAAAATGCTTCCTAAGCGTCGCACATTCGCATATCCAAACGTTAGCGGCAGTGTGGACAAAACAAAAAAGTCGAAGAAAACCATAACCAACAAGAGAACTGGTTGAAAATAACTCTTTTCAATAATTTGATAATCAAAAAATTGTGAACCGTTCGTCAGAACTAAAAAACACCAAACCTTGATAATATGTATTGGACATTAGATGCGGTTGGCTTGTTTGGAGGTGGTTGAGTAATGGGGGCCACATCATACAAAAAGGAATGGCTGTGTTAAAAAGCCCACTGGATTTTTGGAATATAAAAAATGTAAGTAGTATGTTTACTTTCGCATTACCGCACTTGACCGGACAAAGGGGTATTACGGCCTAGGTATTGGGGATATATGCAATAGAGTTGTGGTAGTACGGTAAATGGCGGCAACAAAAAAACAAAATACGACAACGAAATCCTGCCTTAATGGAGCTATTTGAAAAGCGTTATTCAGGATTGCAAAATGAACTTCCCTGTTTTGAAAGATGTTGCCGCGTTTAGGTATTCAAAGCATAGATGAAAAATATTTCCGTTAAACCTGTTCAGATTCCGGAAAAAGGGAAATGGATTTATCAAATTTACAACGCGTTTAATTGATTGAAATATGGAATTACAATATACTCAAATAGGCGTCGATCGCTATTTTAAAATATCGGACAGCGATGCGCTTCGCCCTTTTTTTATGAGCATTGTCAGCGATTCTGACCACTGGATGTTCATTTCCAGTAACGGCGGTTTGAGCGCAGGGCGAAAAAATGCCGATTATGCGCTGTTTCCCTATTATACCGACGACAAAATAACCGAGTCCGCCGAAATAACGGGCAGCAAGTCCATATTTCTGGTACATCATGACGACGCCCAACATATCTGGGAACCCTTTTCAAACCGATATGAAGGCATTTACCGCACCAGCCGGAACTTGTACAAGCATATTTTCGGAAATAAAATCATTTTCGAAGAAATAAACCACGACCTGCAATTGACTTTTCAGGTGGCGTGGAATTCCAGCGACAAATTCGGTTTTGTCAGAAAATCAAGGTTGACAAACAATGGGCCGGCCGAGGTCAATATTGCTATCCTGGACGGCATCCAAAACATATTGCCATACGGCGTGCCCAGCAGTTTGCAAAACAGCGCCAGCAACCTTGTGGACGCTTATAAAAGGAGTGAGTTGGACCAGTCGACGGGTTTAGGCATCTATGCGCTGAGCGCCATTATTGTGGACAAAGCCGAACCCAGCGAGGCGATGAAAGCCAACGTGGTCTGGTCACATGGCCTGGAAAATCCCACTTATTTGCTTTCCGCACTGCAACTCGGTGCATTTCGAAAAGGCACCCCGCCCCGATCGGAAGAAGATGTAAAGGCGGAAAAAGGGGCCTATTTTCTCCACAAAAAAATATCGCTGCCCCCCCATGTAGAAAAAGCATGGATGATTGTCGCCAATGTGAACCAAAGCCATTCGGCGGTGGCCCAACTGTTGGCATTCATCAAAAATGAAAAAGGACTCCTCCAGCATGTCAACGAGGACATAGCGGCCGGAACCCAACGCCTGGTCGCCCTCAATGCCGCTGCCGACGGGTTGCAACTGAGTGCCGACCACCGTCGGGATACCCGCCACTTCTCCAATGTGCTGTTCAACATCATGCGCGGTGGCATTTTTGACCATAATTATCAAATCGAAAAATGGGATTTCAGTCAATATTTGGCGATTGCCAATAAAACCGTTTTTGAAAATGCGACCCCCATTTTGGGGCAATTGCCTGATGTTTTTTCATTTTTTGATGTAAGAAAAATCGCGCAGCAAAGCGAGGACGCTCATTTCACGAGGTTGTGCCTCGAATATATGCCGCTCAAATTCAGCCGCCGACACGGCGACCCCAGCCGTCCCTGGAACTGGTTTTCCATCAATACCCGAAGTGAAAAAGACGGCTCGAAAATCCTCGACTACCAAGGCAACTGGCGGGACATATTCCAAAACTGGGAAGCACTCGCGCACGCTTACCCGGCGTTCATCGAGAGCATGGTGTATAAGTTTTTGAATGCGACTACCTTCGACGGCTATAACCCCTACCGCGTGACAAAAGACGGTTTTGATTGGGAAACCATCGAGCCGGACAATCCATGGTCGTACATCGGCTACTGGGGCGACCACCAAATTATCTACCTCCTGAAGTTTCTGGAGTTTATGAAAAACCATAACCCCGGCCAATTAGAAAGCCTTTTCGACAAGGAATGCTTCGTGTATGCCAATGTGCCCTACCGAATAAAAACGTACGAAGACACCCTGCAAAACCCGAAAGACACCATCGAATTTGACCATGCAGCAGACGAGAAAGTCCGTTTGCAAAAAGAAAGTTTAGGCGCGGACGGGACTTTGCTGCAGGATGAAAATGGCGACATCCATACCGTGACGTTTGTAGAAAAAATATTGGCAACGGTATTGGCCAAATTATCCAATTTCATTCCGGAGGGCGGCATCTGGATGAATACCCAGCGGCCCGAGTGGAACGATGCCAACAACGCCTTGGTGGGCAACGGCGTTTCTGTGGTCACGCTGTGCTATTTGCGGCGGTTTTTATATTTTTTCAAAAAATTATTGGCTGATTCGGAATTGGAGCATGCCGGAATTTCCACTGAATTGCTTGTTTTTTTCAACAGCGTATCGCAGACCTTGAAAAACCACGGGCATGTGCTTTCCGGGAAAATAAATGACACCGACCGCAAACGGATATTGGACGGTTTGGGGAAAGCCGGCAGCGCATACCGCACCCATATTTACAGTCAGCCATTTTCAGGCGTCAAACAGGCTGTTTCTTTGGATGAAATAGCGCAATTTTTTGACCTGAGCCTCCGCTATTTGGAACATACGATTGATGCCAATAAAAGGCCGGATCATTTGTACCACGCCTATAATTTGATGACGCCCGAAAGCGGTGATAAAATTGCCATTTCCTGGTTGAGCGAAATGCTGGAGGGACAGGTGGCTGTATTGAGTTCCAAATATTTATCAGCCCAGGAGGCATTAATGCTCTTGGACAGTTTAAAACAAAGTAAATTATTCCGGCCCGACCAATACAGTTACCTGCTTTATCCCAATAAAGATTTGCCGGGCTTTTTTGAAAAAAATAATTTGCCAAAAGAAGCCGTCGGGCAGTCAACCTTACTCGCTCAATTGGTATCCGACGGCAATGCAGACATCATTGAAATGGACATCAACGGCGTACACCATTTTAACAGCAATTTTAAAAATGCCAACGACCTGAACGCAGCACTTAACGAACTGTCGAAAACAAAATATGCGCCCCTCGTTGAAAAAGACAAAAAACGGGTGCAGCAAATATTTGAGGATATTTTCAACCACAAAGCGTTCACCGGGCGCTCCGGCACTTTTTTTGGCTATGAAGGGTTAGGTTCTATTTACTGGCACATGGTGTCAAAACTCCAGTTGGCCGTGCTGGAATGTTGTCTGAAAGCCGTAGATGACGGGGAAAACCCTGAGGTCACTAGCAAATTATTGGAGCATTATTATGAAATAAACGAAGGTATTGGCGTACATAAATCCCCGTCGCTTTACGGCGCATTCCCTACCGACCCGTATTCCCATACGCCTGCCGGAAAAGGCGCACAGCAACCCGGCATGACTGGTCAGGTAAAGGAAGATATTCTGAGCAGGTTCGGCGAGTTGGGCGTTTTTGTGAAAAACGGTCAACTGCATTTCAATCCCTGCCTGCTGCGGAAAAGCGAGTTCCTTGAGGAGGCTAAAATATTTGAATACGTAGATGTCAATCAAGAACACCTTCAATTATCGCTCGAAAAAGGCGCTCTTTGTTTTACCTATTGCCAGGTGCCTGTGGTGTATAAGTTGACAACGGAGAACAGCCTGACAATTATGCATAAAAACGGCACATCCACTACCTTTAATGACTTGTTCCTGGATGAAAACAACAGCCGGGAAATATTTGAAAGGACTGGCGGCATCACCCAAATCAATGTTCAAATCAAAACGTCAATTTTGAAATAATATGAAAATCAGATGGCAAACATTGGCACTTGTGCTGGCACTGATATTCAATGGCGCATGCAGCAAAAGGGTAACACAAAATCAACAATCGCAACAACAAAATCAACAAGACGTGACAGCGAAAGACATCTTGGGCAACCCCAAATATTTGGCTATTTCTTACGGTGGTTATCGGGGAAAAAGCCGTGAATTGCCCTCAACGATAGCGCAATTGAAGGAGGACCTAAAAATCCTCTTCGCCATGAACATCAAAGTGCTGCGGACCTACAACACCAAGTTGGCAGAAGCCTCCGACTTGTTAAAGGCTATTCGCGAATTGAAACAAGAAAACCCCAATTTCGAGATGTATGTGATGCTGGGCGCATGGATTGATTGTAAAAACGCCTGGATTACAGAGCCCCCCAACCATTATGAGGAAGAGGCCGAAAACAACGCTGCCGAAATTCAACGGGCAGTGGATATGGCCAATCAATACCCCGACATCGTAAAAATCATCGCCGTCGGCAACGAAGCGATGGTAAAATGGGCCGCCAATTACTTTGTGCAACCAGGTGTGATTCTAAAATATGTGAACCAACTGCAGGCGCTCAAGCAAGCAGGCAAACTACCCAAAGACCTGTGGATTACCAGTTCTGATAATTTCGCATCCTGGGGCGGAGGAGGTGCCGAATACCATGTCGAAGATTTAACAAAATTGCTCAAGGCGGTTGATTATGTGTCCATGCATACCTACCCGATGCATGACACCCATTATAACCCTGAATTTTGGGGCAATTTCGAGGGCGAAGAAACATGGTCCGATTCTGCCAAAATTGCCGCCGCCATGGCCCGTGCCAGGGATTATGCCGTTTCGCAATACCAAAGCGTTGCAAAATATATGAAGGGATTGGGCATTGAAAAACCGATTCATATTGGTGAAACAGGTTGGGCCAGCGCATCCAATGAAAACTACGGGGCCGCCGGCTCCAAAGCGGCCGATGAATATAAGTCGGGAATTTATTACAACTTGATGCGGGAATGGACAAATCGGGAAGGTATCGCCTGTTTTTACTTCGAAGCGTTTGATGAAATCTGGAAAGACGCGGCCAATCCCGAAGGCTCGGAAAACCACTTTGGCTTGTTTACCCTTGACGGAAAGGCCAAGTATGCCGTGTGGGATTTGGTGGATAAGGGCGTTCTTAAAGGACTATCAAGAGACGGAAATCCCATTGTAAAAACGCATGGTGGAAACAAAGCCAAATTGCTCCAACAAGTACCGCTCCCTCCCGTAAAAAAAGGAAAGGCCGTTATTCGTAATTAAAAAGCATCGAAAATAAATTCAAATTATTTTGATTCATAAACGAAACACCAGCAATGAATAATTCCACACCATCATCTCAAAAAGTGCCTTTCGGGCAAAAGGTTGCCTTCGGATTAGGCATGCTTGCCAATCAAATGTTCCCTGCCGCGTTGGGGATATTCATGGTTGTGCTGGTACAAGATTTAGGATTCCCGGGCTGGATGTGGGGCCTCCTGTTTTTCCTGCCCCGATTTTATGATTCCGTTATTGACGTTATTATGGGATTTGTCACGGACAATACCCGTTCAAAATGGGGAAGGCGCCGGCATTACGTCTTTATTGGTGCCATTATTCTGGGTATTTCGTTTGTGGCCATGTGGCAATTGCACCGGGAAAACGGGGTGTCATACAACTTCGCTTACTTCCTTTTTTGGTCTTTTGTATTCTACACCGGATTGACCATTTTCAGTATTCCTTATGTTGCCATGGGCTATGAGATGAGCAATGATTTCCATGAACGCACCAATATCATGGCGGTGGCACAGTGGATTGGGCAATGGGCCTGGGTCATTGCGCCCTGGTTTTGGATTGTAATGTATGACCCAAGCTGGTTTGAAAATGCCGACACGGCGACCCGAACGCTCTCTGTATGGGTGGGAATAGGCTGTATGATTTTGGCCATGATACCCGCTATTTTTATCAAAAGCGAATCCACCAAAGACAATGATAGCCTTATTCCATTGAGTTTGAAAAACATTGGAGGCGGCCTTAGAGAAATATTGAACGGGTTCAAAGACGCTTTCAGGATTCATCCATTTAGAAAATTGTGCATTTCTACTTTTCTGATTTTTAATGCATTCAATACAGTAGCCTCTTTCTCTTTTTTCATCATTGTGTATTATTTGTTCAATGGAAACACCCAGGCAGCAGGCGTCTGGCCGACTTTATTTGGAAGCGTTGGCGCTTTGGTAACTACGTTTGCGGTGATACCCACGGTGGCATGGATGTCAAAAAAAATGGGCAAGAAAAATGCCTTTATGCTCTCGCAAGGCATTTCCATCATCGGTTATATCTTGTTTTGGTTCCTCTTCGTGCCTGGCAAGCCCTACATGTACATGTTCGCACTTCCGTTCTTTTCCTTCGGCATTGGCAGTTTGTTCACCCTGATGATGTCTATGACAGCCGATGTGTGCGATTTGGATGAACTGAATACCGGCAAAAGGCGGGAAGGTATTTTCGGCGCTATTTACTGGTGGATGGTGAAACTTGGCTTTGCCATTGCCGGATTGCTGAGCGGCGCTATTATGAGCTATGTCGGATTTGTCCCCGATGCTGATACCCAGCCGGAAGGCGCCTTAACAGGATTAAGGTTGTTTTTTTCCCTGGTTCCCATTATAGGTACCCTGATTGCCATGTGGATCATGAGCGATTATGACGTGACCGAAGCGCGCGCGCAAGAAATACGCGCAGCCATAGAACAGAAAAAAGCAGTTTCTTAAACCCATACCAATACACTATGTCAGTCAAACTTGGAAAATACTTAGCCCTTTCGGGAACAGACTATTCCGGCAAATCGCCCGAACAGATTCAAAACCTGTTTCGGCAGACCCTCGAAGCCGGTACACATGGCCTCTGCTATAGTGCATACGAAGAAGGCCAAAAGCCAGGCGATATTTTAACCATTGAACAAATTCGGCGGCGGATGGAAATCATCGCTCCTTACACGAAATGGGTGCGCTCGTTTTCCTGTATTGAAGGCAATGAATTAGTGCCCCAGGTAGCCCGCGAATTCGGATTAAAAACCCTGGTCGGCGCCTGGTTGGGAAAAGATAAAGACCTGAACGAGCAGGAAATAGCTGGTCTGATTCAATTAGCCAAAGCAGGAGATGTAGACATTGCTGCCGTCGGCAACGAAGTGCTCTACCGGAATGACCTGAGCGAAGCGGAACTGCTGGAGTACATCCACCGGGTGAAAAACGCCATCCCAGAGGTACAAACCGGCTATGTGGATGCCTATTACGAATTTAGCGCCTGCCCCAACATCACCGCGGCCTGCGATGTCATTTTGTCCAATTGCTATCCGTTTTGGGAGGGTTGCCACTTAGATTATTCCTTGGTATACATGAAACAAATGTACCAACAGGCTATGCTGGCTGCCAAAGGCAAAAAAGTGATCATCACGGAGACGGGCTGGCCGAGTCAGGGAAAAAATTTCGAAAGCTCCGAGCCTTCCGCAGTAAATGCCATGAAATATTTTATCAACACCCAACAATGGGCCAAAGAGGAAGGCATCGAAGTTTTTTATTTCTCCTCCTTCGATGAGTCCTGGAAAGTAGGCACAGAGGGCGATGTAGGCGCTTATTGGGGTTTATGGGATATGCACCAAAACCTTAAATTTTAATCAGGGCACCAAACTTACTTTAACGCCGAATAGCTTGATGCCCAATACTGGACTGGCGATAAGAAGTTGCTTAAAGGACTAACCAGCCTGGGTTTTACGAAAGGAGTGACAAATGATGAAATATATAATCTGCTTCAAAATACTGATAACAAATAATATATAAGCAGACGCCATCAAGGCACACCTGCCCATGCACATTAAGCACTGGCAGGTGTGCTAAAGTTGGCACCAATAAAAGAGGTAGACGAGCGCGCGGCACGAATAGCGGATTATTGACCGCGACGACTGCGATAAAATTGATTATCAGCGATTTTCGGCATACGCGAGTAGAAGGTAAAAACAAACCCGTGCTTTTGATGATAAGCAGGGATCAAGCGGTGTATGACCGAAATTATCGGAGAACAAGTCCTGAAGCTGGACAAGAAAGAGCCGTAGCTGGATGCGCATTTTGTATTGTCCAGAATTTGGCTTTCAAATATTGCGTACTTCGCATTTTGTATTGTTGCTAAAGTCATCGCGCAGCACAACTTGCTTCAACCTGTTCATTATCAGGTTAGTAAAATAATAATGCGTAAATGCTTGGAGATTTGGGCGGTTGATTTATCTTTGCCAAAAGCGTACAAGAGGTGCGCATATTTACGTGTTGGACAAAATTGTGCACCTCCCGTTCAGACAACCAGTTTTTCTGTACCTTTGAAAAGTCGTGTCAATTAAATTGAAAGGACTTTTCAAAGGTACAGAAAAACCGCGAAAAAAACCAACATAAATCACCCATTTATGTAAGTTTTTTTCGCTTTTGTTATCTTCACTGGATTGAGTCGGTTTTAATAAGGGGGTAAGGCGCGCACGACTTCGTCCAACAAGGGCAGGCTAAATTGACAATCGATAAATCAGTGCATGAAAGAAATGAATCATCCATCAAAGCAAAATACAGAGAAGGGAATGCTTCCAGTGCATTCTCTTGATAATGATTCCAAGCAAATAAATATTTTACCACTCGACCACAATAATCCCTACGAATTTAAAAGAGAGCATCGGCATACCTATTTTGAGATTATGTTAATTGAACAGGGCGGATGTAATCAGCTTATTGATTTCAAAAATTATGTTGGACATGACTTCAGTTGTTACATTATTTGTCCACAACAAATTCATTTAATGAGCAGGAATAATTCATCCGGTACTCTTGTTCAATTTACTGAAGATCGAATCAGCTCAACTGAACTAAGAGCATCGTTAAGGCAGCTTTTGTTTTATGAAAACTCAGCAATAATTTTTGAAAAACGGCCAGATCTATTTGATGAACTTCAATTACTCCTAAACATTTTGAGCAAACATCTTGGTAAAAATGACGGTGCTAATAATCAAGTTGCTGCTCATCTTCTGCAAAGTATAATTTCTATAATCCTTGAGCACACCCGTTTAAATGATAATTCCGAAAAGGATTTCGTCAAAAAGATATTAATAGATTTCTATCTCTTACTCGAGATTCATTATTCCGAAAATGTTGGCGTTCAGTTTTTTATAGATAAACTTGGCTGCACCGAGAAAAAACTTGCAGAAACAACGAAAAAGCATACCGGGTTGAGTCCGCTGCAAGTCATTCACAACAGAATTTTACTTGAGGCTAAACGTTTATTGTTGTTTGAAGAAAGAACGCATAAAGAAATAGCTTATCAACTTGGTTTTGATTCTCCTGCTTCATTTTCAAGCTTTATAAAGTCTAAAACTGGCCTGGCTCCAATAGAGTTGACAAAACAGTTGGCTGAAATTCATAAGTAATTGTCGGTTTTTCCTAACATCTGATCAAATCAACAGGGGTACCTTTGTCTCAACAAAAAAGGCAAAACAGGAAAGCCGATTAATTTCCTAATAATGATTAACTAAAAACTTATTTATCATGGAAAAAGAACTTGAAACCAATTCGCGAAGATATTTTTTGCGAAACACCACCCTTGTCGCACTTTCTACCAGTCTTATGCCCTTGAAAGGGATGGCTAATGTTTTAGGACAGAATAAGAGTTCAGTCGTTTGCAATGAAACTACCCTTGACCTATACGGACAAGGACCATTTTATACAGCTAATGCCCCGGAAATTGCGATCAATCAACTTGCCGATCTAAATGAGACAGGCATAAGACTCATCATCACAGGAGTAGTAAAAACGCTAGATTGCACGCAAGTGATTCCGAATACCCTTATTGATATATGGCACGCCAACAATGCCGGGACATACGACAACACAGGTTTTAATCTGAGAGGAAAAACCTATTCAAATGCACAGGGCTATTATGTTTTCGAGACGATTCTTCCAGGTAAATACCTCAATGGTGCAAGCTATCGTCCGAGACACATACATTTTAAAATAACTCCTCCGGGATTCCCAACGCTTATTACCCAGCTCTATTTTGAAGGTGATACAGATATCCCTGGCGATGCAGCAGCTTCAGTCACCTCCGGGAACTTTGACGCTACTTCGCGCATCATTCCCATAACCTTGAATTCGGACGGGAAATACGAAGGCACTTGGGATATCGTTCTTAATGGAGACGGAATAACCGGTGTTCAGGACATCAATCTCAATAAAGGAATTATCTATTCTGCTTCACCCAATCCGTTCACGAATAGTGTTGAGTTCAACTATGGAATTTATAATGCATCCTCCGTTACAATTCAGATATTTGACTTGGAAGGTGTGATGGTCGCCACCTTAGATGAATCATTTCAGCAAGCACAGAAATACAGTGCAACCTGGACACCCGACCCCAACCTGCCAGCGGGTATTTACTTTTCCGCATTAAAAATCAATGATTTACATGTTCATTATTTGAAGCTGATGAAGGTTTAATTAACCAATGCAACACCAACTTAGTAACAAAAAAATAAAAAAAGTGGAGACCCGAACCTACTTTAAAAAACGGAATTTCAGTAAAAAATAACAAAAGGAAAAATAATATGTACCAATACACTTTTAGATTACTTCTGTTAGTTATTTTTTTCTTGTTTAATTTCCCCAAAAAGGGAATTGGTCAAGAAATACTTAAGGATACAATTTCAACTTCTGAGAAAAATAATATTCAAAAAAACAATTCATTGATTTTGTCAGGAAAATACAAATTAAAATACTCTAATACTTTAAAAAATAGAAAGTGGAAACCTGCAAAATCTGTGGGTTTAGATTTTGTTCCAAATACCTACCTCTATGGTGTAGAAATGTTAGTTTTTAATTCAGAATTATCTGAAGTCAAATTATGTACAGTTTCATCAATTTCTGGATTACCAAATCCAGAAATTGGAAGTTATCATTTTGATATCAAAGGAAAGGAGTTGACAGTATTCTATGGTGATAAAAATATTAAATATTTAATTGTAAGACGCACAAAATCAAGGATAGTTTTAGAAGATCTTGTTACTAAAAGACGGTGGGCTTTTTATAAAGATTAATTGGCATTTTACATATTATTTAATCTAATTAATGTTTTGAAAATTACCTAAACTATCTTTTTACGAGTTGAGAAGAGCAAATTGAAAAACAACGAACCGCTAACATCGGTTTGGCAATATGGCGGAAGATGTGCTTCTATGAAACATTTGTGCAAAGTTCAACATTAGGAATTCTAATGAACATTTGTGCTGAAAATCCGCCACATCGCCAAGCTGAAGACCGTTAGCATAATGGATATGATCATGGTATCCACCAAGCTTTGACGAACAGTGAACTGGCGGGCGAAAATTTGAAGGGTCAGAATGGACGTAAGAGGAAAATTGGTCGTCGAACCTGCTTTATATGCGACAGGATCAATAACTTAGCGCAATCGCTCGCGGCATCGGATAAATAATAATGGTGCTAACTAAGCACTACTGCCCATGCTGCCTAAACGTTGCACAGGCAGTATTTTTCAAAAACACCATAGAAAAGGGAAGTATCCCCTAAAGGACACTCCCCTTTTTCACCATTGCACTACTGGCAAACGTACTCCCACCTAAAATTCGATACACGCCCGTCGGCGTATCGCAAAGTTACGCTCGTCGGGTACCCGTTTGCATTGTAAATAGTGTTTTCGGCTTTATTTGAGTCGGCATCCACCGTGCCATCAGCCTTGGTTATGGTATATTCAATTCGATTGTGAATCCACTGGTAGGGGAACGCATCAACGAATTGCTGACCTGAATTTTTGTCATCGCGCTTCCATATTTCCGTTCTTGTGACCACACCGTCTTTATCGGTAGTCACCGATTTGCTACTGCCGTTGGCATCCAAATACTCAACATTGGTTACTTGCGTCAGGTTTCCGCTGCCGTCGTATCTGGTTATTTTGGTGATGACACATGGAGACGCCGGATTGTTTTCATAAACGCTGCGTTCTACCAATACCGGTGTGGCACCATTCATGTCAAACCGCTCCCCGGTTTGCACATATCCTGCGGCATCGCGACTAAATTTGTTGACGAATACCTTTTTTTCGATGCTGTCTACCAAACGTGCTTCAAGTATTCTTCCTTCAGCATCCGCACGCACTATGATCCGGTGCGTTTTAAGTTGACCGTTTTTGTATTCCTTGCTCTCCTGAATATGTCCTGCTGCGTTAAAGCGCGTGGTGTAGAATAACTGGTCGTTTTCATATCCTTTTTGAACAAGACAGATGGGTTTGGTTGGTACAGCGTTGGCTTGCCTTCCTACTGCTGTTTGTGCAGAGGCAATGTTGATCGCGGCACACAACAGCACCGCGATAAGAAATAGATTTCTCATGTTTGAAAAGTTTGTTTTTGAGTGGTATTTATCACAAAGGTCGTCTCTCGGTTTTGAGATTTGATTGACTTAATGGGTGTGAGCAACACCATCCCTATAATGATGGACTTGGTATTGATGAGCTGATTTAGATTTTCTTGCTTCATTTATTTTGATGAAAAACAGAGAAAATACTATTATCTCTATTCGGTTTTTGGCAATGCCGTGTCTTCAATTTCCTATCAAATTGATGACTGCCCAGTTTCACACCAAGGCAAAACTTGACAATCATCAATTGTAATGATATTATTAATCCGTCACTTCCACCAACTCCCAAAGCTCTTGGTTGGTGATTTCTCTCAATTCGCGCAACTTAGAAGTGAAAGCATTGTAGTCTTCTTTTGGAAATAGTTTTTTGAATTCATCTGCCCCGTTTATTTTGCCACTTGCCCATGATAGTGCTTGATCAAATGTCGCAAAACTAAAAGTCACCGTAAAGTCATTGTCTCCCATCACATTTGTTTGGTAGGTACGATCCCATACATTAAATCCTTTCAGTTTACCCGCTTTGATACACTCTTCCATGACCAGCTTCCAAGTTTCTAGATTTTTGACATAAGCATCATACATACCTGGTTTTATTTTGACAAGATTGAGTTGTACATATTCGCCTGGCAGAGAAATTGAAGGCGTAGTACCCATTTTGTAGTGGTAAAGATCTGTGGCTACGATAGAACGATTGTTATTCAATGAAGTCAAAAACCCTTCGATTTCCTTCGCACTTAGTTCTTTGACCCCAGAGTCCCATGTTCCTTCCGCTTTCATTTCTTTGCCACTTGGATAGACGGTAAATCCAACATAATCATACTCCATGTTGCTACCTCTTGGATATGTCCTGCGGTATAGCTGCCAAGAGATAATTGTTTTGTTTGCCTTTCGAGCATTCTGGAGTATCTTTGATGTCTTTACATCTATCAAGTAACTCTCATTCATGTTGGGTTTTACATCAATAAAATTTACCTCTCCGTATGGGGCAGGTGCTGTTTGTGCAGAGGCAATGTTGATTGCGACAAACAACAGCGCCGCGATAAAAAATAGATTTCTCATGTTTGAAAAAATTTGATTTTGAATGTGATGATTGCAACTTCTTCTGGAACTGCAATTGTTTAAAGTTCATTTGTGATAAAGGGAGTTACTTTTTCGGCGGCGTAAACTCCCAGCCTTGTTGCCGCATTATCGGCACATCGTTGTAGTAATAGGTAATGCGCCGACATTTTCCATCTACCATCTGGCAACTAATGTGATATCGGAAGGACTCCTTGCCGCCGTCTTTGCGCACAGCGGTATGCTGGTTCCACTCCAAAATCCAGTCGCCTTTTAGTCCCCCTTCCGCTACGTTTAGCGGCAGAATGGCACCGTTGCCCACCTTAACACTGGTATACTTATCGCGGCTGGCCTTCTGACTTGCCACCAAATCGACAACTTTCATAGAATCTTGGGGTCCCACGCCATACGCCATGGCATCAGCGGTAAAAAAAGTCAGGTAAGTAGCCCAATCGCCGGAATTCCAGGCCGTGCGGGCCGCTTTGAAATTGTCTACATCGCGCTGGGCGTTGGGGTGCGCTACGGTTTGTGCGGCGGCAATGTTGACTGCAGCACACAACAGCGCCGCGAAGAAAAATAGATTTCTCATGTTTGAAAAGTTTGTTTTTTATGTAATCATCGGCTCCTTCAGGAACTGGTACAAAGGTGTAGGCAGGCCAGCGCAGCGCGCTACCAATCATCGTTCAAACGCTACCGTTGAGGTTGCTTATAGGAAATTTTCTTTACTGATTATGATGCACTGGAGGAGGCGACTGGAATATAACTACCTTATTATGACTAGATTAGATGTTGCATCAGGGAAATGGGGCATTGTCGTAAGACCTTTCAAGTTTTAAAAACTTGAAAGGTCTTGCACATATTATTCTCCTCCGCCTCGCGCCTTCAAAGGTCGCTCTCCAAATTCTTCAAAAAATGCATCGGAGAAGTAATTGAGGGAAGAAAAGCCCACCTCGTACGCAATTTCTGAAACCGTGCGCGTAGTGCTCAGCAGCATTTGTTTGCCATGATGCAGGCGAATGGAACGAATAAACAGGCTGGGTGATTTGCCCGTAAGTGCCTTGATTTTACGGAAAATCTGGCTGCGACTCATGGCCAGGGCGCGTTCGAGTTGCGGCATTTCAAAATCAGCGTCGGAAAGATTTTTTTCCACAACAGCCCGAACTTTTTGCAGGAAGCTGTCTTCCGGGTCGGGTTCCTCAACAGAGGGCACTTTGGTTGAAAGCACATTTTGCTGGTACTTAGCCTGTAATTTCCGCCGTGATTCGAGCAGGTTCTCTAATGTTACCAGCAATTCTTCCTGATTAAAAGGCTTGGATAAATAGGCATCGGCACCTTTGCGCAGTCCGGTCAGCCTACTCTGTATATCGGCCTTTGCGGTAAGCAAAACAATTGGAATATGGCTCGTGCGTTCGTCGTTTTTCAAGTTTTCCAACACTTCAAAGCCATCTTTATACGGCATCATCACGTCGCTTACGATGAGATCGGGCACGTTTTCAAGCGCTATGTCTATGCCAGCCTGTCCATTGTAGGCAAAATCGAGGTAATAATGTTCTTGAAGGCAGGCACTCAGGTATTCCACGACATCCGGGTTGTCTTCCACCAAAAGGACGGTGGGCGCGGTGAGGGGGTGACTTTGCATTGGCTCCGCATGGCGGGTTATTGGCGGTTTTACAGGGGAGGGCTTCCAGGCTTCCAACTTGAAGTTGGGCCCTGAAGGCGCTAATGCACTGTTATTGGTGATCGGCAAGCGCACCAAAAAAGTACTGCCCACGCCCGGGGTGCTTTCCACCGAGATCTCACCACCCATCGCTTTGACCAATTCGCGGGTCAGCGAGAGTCCAATGCCTGTCCCACCCGCCTTGGCGTGTTCCTGATTTCCTGCCTGAAAAAATCGTTCGAACAAATGCGGCAGTTCCTCGGGAGGGATTCCCGCACCCGAATCGGCCACCGAGATGTTTAGACTTGGCAGGTTTCCAAAACCTGCTAAGTCTATGGAAGCCCGAATAACCACTTTGCCGCCCGATGGGGTAAATTTGATTGCATTCGACAATAGATTGTGGATGATTTGCAAAAAACGCTCGGGATCGTAGTCGATTACAATTTTCGATTGGTCACTTTCGACGCGGAGCATCAGATTTTGCGCGTTGGCCAGCGAGTGCAAACTTTCGGTAACATATTGTATGAACGTCAGCACATCACCTTGAATATAATTCATTTTCAAGGTATTCGACTCCAACTTAGCAAGGTCAAGGATCTGATTGATGAGTCGAAGGAGATTTTCCCCACTGCGTTTGATCAAGCCGAGTTTATTGCGTCTGGGATCATCGGTTTCGTCTTTTGCCAACTGTTCACTCATCCCCAGCATGACCGTGAGCGGCGTTCTGAATTCGTGGGTGATATTGGTAAAAAATCGGGTTTTGAAGTCGTCGAGTTCTTTCAGCCGTAGTTTTTCCTGCTCGGACAAGCGCCGATTGAGCAAGTACAGATAATACTGCCAGGCCCCTGCTGCCAATATTCCAAGATACAGGAGCCAGGCCCACCAGGAAGTCCACCACGGTGGTCGGATGGTAAAACGCAGTTCGGCGGGCTGCGCACTCCAGATACCGGCGTTGTTGCTGCCCAGCACCTTGAACGTATAGGTGCCGGGAGCAAGATTGGCAAACTGGATGTTGTTTTTATTCCCCAAGGGCACCCAGTCTTTATCCACGCCCACGAGTTGATAGCGGTACAGGTTCTGTGCCGGATTGGTAAATTCAAGCGATGCAAAATCAAAGGTGAGCAGGTTTTGATCGTGTGTGAGCGTGATGGACGATTGTCCGCTTATATCATAGAGTTGATTATTGACATGCAAGCCAACGATATGGGTTTGAGGAACAAATGGATTAAAACGCAGACTATCCGGATGAAATACGGTCAGGCCTTTTATCCCCCCGAAAATCAGGGTGCCATTGCGGGTTTTCAGATAGCTCGAACTGTTGAATTCATTGTCCTGCAAGCCATCGGCAACCGTAAAGCGCTTGGTCGTTTCGGCGCGCACATCGAAGCGGCACAACCCTTTGTTGGTACTCAGCCAGATAAATCCGGGCTTGGCGCTGTCTTTTGGTGTATTTTCTGCCAAAACGCCATATACCACATTGTCGGGAAGCCCCTGCGCGATACTGTATTGTTTGAATTGTCCTGTTTTTTTGTCTAAGCGATTTAGCCCTGCATTAGTACCCAGCCAGAGGTAACGATTGGGTTCGAGGGGATCGTCGGCGGCACTGAGTACCGTATTAGAGGATAAGGAAGTGCGGTCTTTCGGATTATTGACGAAGTATTCAAATTGATAGCCGGCATCGGAAGGGATTGCTTTAACCAATCCTTCAAACCCAAATATCCAAACTGCCGCTTCGGCGTCTTTCCAAATGAAATGAGAAAATTCAGAACGCTGTAGCAGGGGTGTTTTGAAGGCAAATAACCGGGTTTGCCCTGTGGCTGGATCGAGCATGTGCAAACCCGCCTCACTGACACTAAGCAGCTTGTTTTTTGCATCGAGGCACAGGCCACGCCCTTTCAGCGGAAATCTCTGAAGCGCTTTGGTACGGGCATCCCTTCGGTACAGCAATGAGTCAGCGGCGTACGACCAGCAATTGCCGTTCTGATCATAAAGAACGGTTAAGGGTGGTGTATATCTATGATGAAGCGAGGATAGGGATTGATCAGGCGTGTTTTGGTCAAAAAAGACGGATTGGTATATCTTTCCAGGTTCGGCTGCAGTGAGGAATTTTCCCTCCGGGGTTTCGAATATCTTGCGTTGGGAGGTATTGGGAAGATAACTTCGGAAAGTGGGATTTTGAGGGTTGATCTTGACTATGCCAAAGCCATCGGTGCCTACCCAAACCATGCCGCTCCGATCTAAGAATAAGTTAGTAATGTGGCCTTGTTCATACTGCGGGAAAAAGGTTTCAAAAGGCCATTGAATATCAGCAGGCTCTTTATTCATGTACCTTTGTGGCTGGAACCTTTTTAAGGTATTATCCTGAATGAACCACAGTACCCCGTCAAAGGGCCACCACGCATAATAAGCTCCTGGCATAATTTGCCCTTGTTGCATCCCCGCCTGCTCGTCCCATATAATGATTTGCGAGCCATTTCTATTAGCAGGATTATTATCAAAAACATCCATCCAGATTTTGCCATCTGTATCCTGGATTAAGCGGTTTATCGATAATGTAGCATACCCCATCAAATCCATTTTTTCGCTATCCTGATTCAGCCGCCACAAACCACGAGTCGTTGCAACCAGGGGTTTATAATTTTTGGTAAAAAGAAGGGAGATAGCCTGTATTGGTTTGCCGAACTCGTCTTTGAAAGCAGGCAAAGGAAACGTTTTACAAGGCGGTTCAATATTGGCGTCACCTGCTTGAAATGCCTTTTCCAACATATCTTTTTTAATGTCGAATTTCAGGAGTCGATCGCCGTCTGGCATGCACCAAATCGTACCGTCGGTACGATCTTCAAATAAAGGCGAGGCAACCGGTTTCCCATCTTTCATTAGATGGAAAAAGCGTCCACTTTGCGGGTCAAGCACGTCTGTACCATTCAGGAAATGAATCCATATCCAGCCGCGACTGTCTTCGTACAGCGCATTTACGTACCCTTCGGCAATAGAAAAGGGATCAAAGGGGTCGGGTGAAAACACCTTGAAGCGAGCGCCGTCATAGCGGTTCAGCCCATCCTTGGTGCCGATCCAGATAAAACCGTCCCGACTTTGAATGATCTCGAATATCAAACCCTGCGATAGACCATCTGCAGTGGTGAGTTGTTGATAATTCAACTTAACCTGACTGTGCAATGGAGCGTTGCATAACAGCAGGAACAGGACAATTAACTTCGTGTTATTCAAACCATTGGAAGGTTAAATTTCATGCAAACATACCCAAAATATCATGTTATCAGCAATAAAAATAGTTCTTGCGTGTAGTACAACAGAACGAACTATCTTGTGGCTTATTGAATACAAGGCTTATAAAGCTGTCTATCAAATCTTAAAACATAAAAACATGTTTTTCAAGTCTTTACTTTTTGTATTAATCGGGTTTACCACTTTTTTAAACCCTCCCAAGCGCGCATTTTACCAAATTAAAATGTATCATATCAATAGCAAAGACCAAGAAACACGCCTGGACGCTTACCTAAAGGATACCTATATTCCTGGCATGCACCGGATGGGCATAAAAACAATCGGCGTGTTCAAACCTGTTGCGGCAGATACGGTATCGTTTGGAAAGTTGGTGTATGTATTGACACCCCTCAAAGACTTGAACCAATTATTAGACATTCCTAAAAAACTCAATCAGGATGCCGCTTATTTAAGCGCGGGTAAAGATTATATCGATGCGGAATACAAAAATCCACCTTACACGCGCATTGAAACGATCGTTTTAGAGGCATTTTCAGATGCCCCGCAACTTGCGCTTCCCAAATTAAATGGACCTAAAAGCGAACGGATTTACGAATTGCGCAGTTATGAAGGGCATACCGAAAAAATATATCAAAACAAGGTGAAAATGTTCAATGAAGGGGGCGAAGTGAAATTATTCTCAAGCCTTGATTTTAATGCTGTGTTTTATGGAGAAGTGATTGCAGGCAGTCACATGCCCAACCTGATGTACATGACCACTTTTGAAAACAAAGCGGCAAGGGATGCACACTGGAAAGCATTTGGGGATTCAGAAGTTTGGAAAAAACTGAAAGCGGATCCGCAATACCAGAACAATGTATCCAAAAACACTAGTTTTTTTATGTATCCTGTGGAATATTCGGATATTTAAAAATGAAATCACGCAAACCATTGCTTCTTACGTAAAGACCAATTATTTTTGCACGTAAAAAACATCATGGATAAGAAATTAACCCTTAGTTTGGATGAAAGTGTCATAGCGTATGCTAAATTGTATGCTGAGAAAAACAAAATCAGTTTATCCAAATTGGTCGAAGCCTATCTCAGATCGGTAGTTAATCATAAAACTAAAAATGTAGAAATCACCCCATTGGTCAAAAGCCTAAGTGGCGTGGTTGAATTACCATCCGATTTTGACGTTCGGGATGAATATACCAACTACCTTATTGAAAAATACAAATGAAAAAACTGTTTATTGATACGAACATCGTACTTGATTTGCTTGTAAAACGAGAACCTTTTTACGAGGAAGCAGCCAAATTATTTTCATTGGGTGACAGGAAAAAGGTAATCTTGCTTGTATCTTCTTTAACTTTTGCAAATACAAACTATATCTTATCAAAGATAAACAGTTCAATGGTGGCCAGGGACATTCTTACTAAATTCAAAGTTCTGGTAACGGTAGTTGAATTGAACGATAAAATAATTGAACTTTCCCTAAACGATAAAAGCTTTTCAGATTTTGAAGACGGTTTGCAATACTATTCGGCAATAGAAAATGATGCAGATATGATCATTACCAGAAATTTTAAGGATTTCAAAAGTTCAAAAATACCTGTAATTACCGCTCAAACATACTTGACTGAATAAAACTTAAAATAGAAAATTTACAGAAAATATTATACCCACAACGTAAAACATTGCATTCGAGTAATATATATTTGCGTCATTATTGTTTATTTAATATGGTGCCGACGCTTCTGAAACATTCCAAAACGTTTTCCAACTTATGCAAGCATCAAGATTATCTTTTTTCGGAGTACTCGTAGTACTCGCCCTTTTTTCTTTTGGATGTAAGTCCGATCCCAAAATAGAAAAAACCACAACACCACCTACTGTATCTGCCCCAGTGGCTTCAAATCCGACCTCGACGGATACCACCGCAGCGGCACCCAAAGAAACACCCACGACCACGACAACGCCGACACCCGCGACCACGACTACACCCACGACCACGCCCACGACCACGCCTGTAACCCCAACCGAGGATCACGATATACCCGACCGCGTCCTGAGCGAAAATAGAATCGGCACGCAATTAATTTACATAACAGAGTCTATTACAGCCGAAAAACTGCCTTATATCGTAGGTGGGCCTCAGTTACAGGATTGTTCCGGAATCTTCCTCCGCATCATTGACAGTCTTCGGGCCCACATTCCTGTATTAGCCAACAAATCGAAATACATCTTTCCCAATGCCAAAGAGCACCGCTCCTCCCGTGGCATCGCCCGCTGGTATTACGAGCACCACAACCTGCACATCGTGGAAGACGGAAAAGCCGATGCCAACCGGATTCGGCCCGGAAGCGTGATGTTTTTTGCCAACACCGACAAGCAGTATTCTAACATGACCATTGATCTTTTGGCTGGCCCACCAAGCGGTGTCCCTAAAGGCGTGATCATGCACATTGCCACCGTAGTATCTGTTGTAAAAGATGATGCCGGAAATGTGATTAAATACACCATGATGCACGGCAGAAACTCCAAATACCCCGCTTCACCCACGGGTGGCAACTGCGATTGCGGCGGGAGCACTGCCAAACAACATGCGATTTTCCCCTTTGGCAACTACAACCAACAATGGGTAGCCATCGCGAATATTGAGACGCCGGTGCAGTAAAAATTGTTTGAATTCGAGCGCAAAACCAGTAACATGCGTCATCCCGAATTTTGGGTTCCCCCAAAATTCGGGATTTTTTATCCATTTTACCGAACACCCAGCAAAGCGGAAACATTTGGGTAAGATATTCGACCTCTAGCGAGGTCGTGCGGAAAAAATACCATTGGGCGTTGCTACA
>JAIYAP010000010.1 GCA_027488935.1 Saprospiraceae bacterium
CATACTTCAATTACCAAATCTTCGTATTCCCAGTTGATGGTGCAACCTACAGGTTCGCCAAATACATATGGGAAGCCTTGCAAGCCTTGACCTTCAATCCATTGTGGAGTTGGGTAAGCATTGTCTGTGCAAGAGAACGCTGGTGCGTCTACGTCATCATAGTCTGTTGGTGGAACCAAATCATCCAATGTTGGCAATTTGTAGCTAATTTTCTGTGCGCAAGTAGAAGAGTTGCCTGATGCGTCAACTGCTGTCCATTTACGGGTTACTACTTTAGAGAAACCAGTTGCACAAGTACCAGGTACTTCTGAATCGATGAAGGTCAATGTGAATGGACCACAAGCGTCAACAACTGGTTGTGCTGGTGCATTTACAGTAACTTCCAATCCTACGATTTCTACTACACCGTCATCACCGGCAACGTTGTCGGAGATGCGTACGCGCCAGATACCGCTTGCATTTTTACCGTCGAATGCAGTACCCAATACAGTTGGGCCAGATACACCCGGTGCAATTACACACTGAACTGGAGCACCTGCAACGTTCAATTGTGCGCAAAGCGTCAAGTTACCTGCACCTTCATCGTCGAATTTCAGGTCGATTGGGAATTCAGCACCCGCGCAACCTGTCAACGTAAATACATCAGCAGTAGAACCGTCTGGTGCAATTACAACGATGTCAAGGTCTGGCAACCAAGTGTGGCCAGTCAATTTGATGATACAGTTTACGTCCAATACTGGTGTACCAGTTGGGATGTAGCTATAGTCAAAGTTGTAAGTCTGAATATCAGGGATAGCAGCACCTGCCTCACCGATTGGGTTGTTTGGCTTCTGGATCTGAACTTGAGCGCCAACGATTGCTGGTGCTGGCTCATTTACAGGAGAACCGTTACATGGGATGATCTGATCGCGACAAACCAATACTGGTGGCAATTTGTCTTCGAATTTGATGTTACCCCAGCATTTGTTATTTGTAGTTGGGTCGGTTACACGAACCTGGTAAGTTTTACCAACGTCGCCAGGACCTGCAATAGCAGGAACCCATGGGCCATTGCCAAATGGAGCAGTTTTGTCCAATTCAACGATGTAGTCGTCGTAGCAGCCATAAGGACCACCTTCCAAAATATCATCAGCGCCTACTACACCTGAACAGTTTTCGTCCAAAGAGAAGTAAACCAAATCATTACATACCAATTGTGTAACTGGGTTCGGGAATTCCAAAACAGTTACAGTGAAGCAGCATGTAGCAGTATTGTTAAATACATCCGTTGCACGGAAGCAGTTGGTGGTAGTACCGCGTGGGAACGTTGCACCAGAAGGCAAACCAGCAGTTTGAACTGCGGTTGGCTGTGGAATCAACGCCTGGAATACTACAGAACCATTGAATACGCGTGGTGTGAAACCAGCAATGAATAAACCGTTTGAAGCAGTACCTGCATTCAAGGTCAATGGACCGTTGGTGTAAGTCTGGTTAGCACCGTTACCGTTTGTATAGTTTGAGGAAGCTGTAAGTGTGCGCAAACCAAAACCGGTAGTAGAGTTCGGAGCCAAGGTGATGGTACCTGTAGTCAAAGGAGCATTGGTCAAAGTACCATTGCCAGGGAAAGCACCAGCGAATGGACCAGTTGTCGCATTTGCCTGACCAGCAAGGGTCCAGGCACCAGCATTGGCAGTGAAACCAACGGATGTACCCGCTTTACGATAAACATCAACCAAAGTAGCAGCCGTGATATTTACACGGAAAGCAGAAATCACCAAAGGCGTGCTAGAGGTATTTACCAAATCAAAAAATACCATACCACCTACCGCATTACCATTACCACTCGTAGTAATCGTATTCAAGGTAGTGATTGGTCCGTTAACAGCACAGTTATCAGAAGCAGATACACTGTAGTTATAAACCGCATCACAAAGACCTGGATCCAGGTTGATGGTTACGTTACCTGGGCAAGTAACGGTAGGCGCTACCAAGTCATTAACAGTAACATTCTGAATTAAGAATGCACCATTTGGCAGGCTGTAACGAATTACACTGTTACCAAGAGACAAAGAAACGTTGAACGTTGCACCTGGCGCTACTGTACCGAACAATACACCGTTAACTTGCACGGTAACCAAAGTACCAGGAGCGCAAGAAGCGATTACCGCAGGCGCCGTGAATGCTTGGTTAGCAACACCGCAAATTGCAGGGTTTGTACCGTTCAGCACGATTGTAGCTAAAGAAGCAGGTACAAAGCCGCAAGGAGGTGAGAACGTGATAGACCAGTTCAACATAGTACCAACGTCGCCACCAGCGTCATCCAAAATAAGCAATTGCCAGGTACCGTTCTGACCAGCAGTGTAGCCCAAAAGGGTTGTAACGTTTGGAGTAACAGTAATACCACAAGTGCTTGCAAGCGTTGAACCTTCTGGTTTGAATTGGCCTGTAAACGGAGCAGCTCCAGCAGTGATATTTGTTGTTGCTGCATCTGTGAATACAGTATTGGTAAAGTTGTCACCAGCACCACCATTGTCGGTAGAAAGCTCGAGTACTTGACCGTTTGGTGCCAAAAGATAGATATCCAGGTCACCGTCAAAAGTGTGTGTAAAGTTGAGCAATACAGATTCTACAATGTAGTTAGCAGGAACGCCCGCTACTGTATTGTTAAATCGAGTACCGCCTGTAGCGGCAGTTTGTGGTTCTACACCACAACCGCCCGTTCCCGTAGAGGGAATAGATGTGTTGCCCGCAGTGTTCACTGTGCTGCCGTTGAAAGTCTGGGCTGAAGCCACAGCAACTGTCATCACAACACACAAAACAGACAACGAAATTGTTGAAAGTATCTTACTGATCATAAGATTATGTTATTTGTAAATGTTAAAAAAATTGAAAATGATCTGGTTCATTGGTGTTTACAAGTGTTTAAATTAAACACTCAACAAGCTAATCAAATTGCTGTAAATCAAATTCCACTCAGACTGATTTAAAGCAGAACCAACTGCGCCGTCCGTTCCAGGAGCAGGTGCATAGTGGTAAAATGCAGTGGTTGCAGCCACTGGCACGGCAAGACCACCTTCCAACAGAGTTTTAGTCTCTGCATAGATGGTGTACTTCATCTTCAAAGCAGGTGTGCCACCTGTAGAAGAAAGAATGGCATCCAAAGAGGCGATTTCAGCTTCTAAAGCTTGCAAAGACTCTGTAGATGTTTTCCAGTTTGCCAAAATCTTGATGTTGCTAGTGTTTGGTGAAACTGCTGTAAGCGCTTGCGCTTGCAGGTTTGAACCAAAAAACATTCCGAACAACAAGAAAGCCAAAGTCAGCAAAGAGGGCATTCCCAATTTAGCGAACATTTTTTTCATGTTAATGAATTGTAATTGTGAAAAGGTTACGATGAATGAATAAAATTCTTTGAATGTGTTCTGTTGACTTGGACTCAAATGCAAAAAGCACTCACTGCAAGTAGATTGATCTACTTGCAGTGAGTGCTTTTTACAGTACTAAAGGCGTACAAATTTGAATACATCAACTTTTCATGTGATTAAAAAAGTACAATCGGTTCATTGCTTGTGCCAATCAAACAATTTACCGGAAAATAAATCGCAAAAAACATGCCATAAATTGCAAAAAAACTATATCTTGGTAAAAAAATTATATATTTCGACCAAAACAGAAATTTCACAATGCAGCATGATTTTACTGACTGCTATGAGAAGCTAAGGTAATTGATTCGTACTGCTTAGCAAGAAAATTAACAATATTTTCCTCATTTTTTGAAATGGAACAAAATTAAGTATTGGTAATCAAGCCCGTATGCGCTTAAAGTTTCTACCTGTTTTGAAACACCTTTTCTATCTTTGCCCCGCATTTTCCTTATTTTCACTTTCAAATACTTTCTTTCCATGAAAAATACTTCACTCTTACTGATCGCCTGCATGCTGTTCGTATTTGCCTGCCAAAACGACCCCAAGCCTGCGTCCACCCCGGAAACCCCAACCCCAAGTGCAAAAACAGGTGCCCCTACCCCACAAATTGACCTGGGAGCACTTAATCAATCTGTTTCGGATGCCAAATCGAACCTGTCTGAAATTGATAAAGTCAATCAGGAAATTAGCAAACTGCCTGCAAGCGTGCAAAAGGCCAATAAAGCAATCATTGAATCAGTACGGGGTGAACTGGATGGCATCGAAGAAAAACAACGGATCATGTTGACCAGCCTGGAAACTTTCGTAAAAGTGAACACACCTAGCACCTCAACAAACCTGGCAGATAAATCAACGGTAAGTGACAATCAAATCATTTCTGAAGCAGAAGTAAAAGATATTCTTCAGTCGATCCCACAATACCGCGCAAATTGCGAAGCCGCGCTCCTACAAATTCAGGCACTCGCAAAAGGCCAACAGTAAATCAACGCTCCGGTTGATACAGTATTTTTCCTACCAAGGTATCACCTGATTCACTTACAATTTGGTACCACAACAAGCCCGCCGATGGTGGGCTTGTTGTTTTTATCGGCCATTCCTGCGTTCCCGATAAAAAGTCCCTGGTCTCCTGTAAACACAGCCGCCCCATAGCATCGTACAAAAACAATTGCAAGTTTTGCGGATGCGGCACTTCCATCTGAATGACGGTGTGCGTTGAATAAGGATTCGGAATGGCCCCCAGCAACCGCAACGGATTGTTGCCCGCTTGCTTAGTGCCTGTTTGAAGCATCAAACTTGCCGTACCCGCTGGGTCATACCATTCTGCTGCAAACCGATCTGTTTGTATTTTTAAAAAATCATGGGTACTGGTTGGTTTTCTTGCCCGAATCTGCATGGACAAAGCAGCCTCCCCTATTCCCATCGGCGTGAGCGTATTATAACTTACACGCACGTGCCCGCCAGGATGCAAGGCTACATGCTCTGGCTGAAGTACGCCCGACGGAAACACCCCATCCAATTGCACCAGCGCAGTATCTAATTCCAACTCGAATTGAAAACCATCCACCAGGGCTAAATCGGGCAACTGTAGCGTAAGCGTTTGAATATTGCCCGAACTCCAAACCTGTTCCTTTGTATACATCCAAACAGTATCCTGTGGTGCACGCGCCGTTGAAGGATCGGTGCTGTTGTTCATGTCGCCTACTTTTAAGCCAATAAAATCATTGCTTACCTGGTCGGCCTGTAAACTCGGAATTACAATTTCTTCCGGAAACCCTGCGGAGAACGGATTGTTTGGGTTTTCAAAAGTATAATCAGCCGGAATAAATCGCCAGGACGTAATACCCGGCACCGTGTCGTAAATACCCAAAATCAATTTCCGGAACTGCACGATATCGAACGTCGTCACCGAGCCCGATTTATTAGCATCGGCCGCAATCATCTTATAAGGGGAGGTCAAGGGTAAAACGCCCAGGATATGTTTTGAGATCAGTACTAAATCGAAGGTCGACAAGCCATTGAACCAATTGGCATTGTTATAAGGCCGGATACGGTATTGCGAGTCGGCCGCCATATCTTCGACCAGGAAATGCCCCGTCGTGTCACAATCCGACCAAACACTCAAGCCCGTTGAGATGACCTGAACTGGAAGACTGCGTACGGTATCCCCAAGCTCGGTCATGATTCCACCGCCTATTATATAGGTGTCGCCCATGCCTGTGCCACAATACTGACTGGGATCCGTGATTTTTACAGAAGTCGTGCAAGTGGCTACATTGCCCGATAAATCGCCTACGGTTAGAATTACCTGGTTTGGTCCCAATTGGGCGCAACTAAAACTGGAGGGTGCAACAAATTTGCTCAAACTACCTGCTGTTGTACAAGCATCATTGCTACCGGCATCTATATCGTTGGGCGTCAAAACCGCCGTTCCGCCACCAGACAAGGGCAAAGTAACATTTGTTTTACACAAAGCATTGGGCTTGGTCTGATCCCGTACTTCAATACTTAATGTTTTTTGCGCCGAGTTTCCACAATCGTCGGTTGCGGTAAAAACAACCTGGTGGAGCCCAACCGGATACAATCCAGCCGCATTGGCGCCTTGGGCTGCTGCATATGGACTGTTGTGGATGATGGTAACCACCGTACTGCAATCAAGCGCTGTAGCAGCGGGCACATCAATATAGGCCTGACAAACGCCAGAACCCGTGGTGGCAACAATGGATGCCGGTAAGCTCAGGGCAGGGGCTTGTTGATCTACGATATCAATTGTTTGTGTGTTTTCCCAAATACCCGGAGACCCGATATTGCCCGTATAAATACAACCATCGATGACTTTCCAGGCCCGTAATATACGTTTGCAATAAGGCGCCGGGGCCGAAAATACCTGATCGATGTAGGTAATGGATAAAGGAGAACAAAATTGGCCGCCAATATTAGGACTTCCGGTATTGGCAGGCAACAAATCCTGCGGTCCTGCACACGCCTGCAACACCTTATTATTGGGAAATTGAACGGTGACCGTACTAAGTGGCGCGATGGTAATTTGTTGGGTACAGGTGCGCACATTACCCGCATCATCGAGCGCGCGCCACACCCGTGCGAGGTTACCAATGTTACAAGCCCCCAAATTAAGTTGATTGGTAAAAAACAGGGTATCCAACCCACAATTATCGGAGGCCGTGGCTTGCCCGGTTAGGTTTAAATTGGTGTAATCCTGTTGGCAATTAAGGGTAAGGTTGGGCGGACATTGGAGATCGGGTTTAAGGAAATCCCGTACAGTCAGTGCTGTTTCACACAAATTCGTATTTCCAGCGGCATCCGTAACTTTGAGGGTAAGGACTACAGGAACAATTTGATCGGCGCAGTTTAATGCTTGGGCATTGGCAAAACTGATCCCATCGCGGCTCACCAACATGGTTACCGGGCCACAATTGTCGTTACTACCGCCATCCAACACGGCAGGGGTTGCATAAGCGACACCATTGGAAGAAAGCGATATTTGCAAGGATGATTTGCAGATTGCCTGCGGAGGCGTATTATCAACTACGGTAACGCGCAAAGTGCCTGTGCTGCTATTGGCACAAGCATCGGTGGCCGTGTAGGTAACCAAATGTGTACCCAAAGGCACGGCATTAAAAGGGCCATACCCGCTTCCAAAAGCCCAAACAGGCGATACGGTCACGGTGGAGCAATTATCGGAAGTACTTGCGAGGGGTAAATTTACTACTCCAGTACAGGCAAAACCGGCGGTACCCACGGTAATATCGGCAGGAAGCACCAAATTAGGTGCTGTACTGTCTAAAACTTTGATGATTTGCAAGCGATTTGAAACTGAACCCGTACAAAAGTCGACTGCAGTCCAGGTGCGCAACAACGCAAAACCCGCAGGTGGACAAATCGCAAGGGGTTGATCGGCATAGGTTATCCCGATTTCGCAACCGCCAAATGCCCCCAACGCAACGCCATCCAGGCTAGGTTGTCCGGTAAGATTCAAATCTTCCGGGTTTTCACTACAATCCAGGGCTGGAAGTGAAATATTATCACGATTTGCAGGAAAGCTGATGGCGTTCAAAGCGATTTGCCGCGCCCATATTTTTTGGTTACAAATGCTGCTGTTGCCTGCCTCATCGGTAACGGTCCAAACGCGATCAATGCGTTTTTTTACCGCAACCCCATTTTGAAGGGTACCACAGCTCAAATCGGTTTCCGTATCCATCCAATTGAGGCTCAAACTCGCCGTCGAGGTACAATTATCCGTGGCATTTGCACTTCCAATCAAAACCGGGTCAATATCCTGACCGCACCAGATCCATATATCCGGACAGGTGGCGGTGGGTGGCAATAAATCCTGGAGCGTAATCGTGCTGTTGCAACTGTTCCCGGATTGGTTGTGTGTCAGGGTAGCGGTAATCGATTGGCCTATTTGTGTGCATTCAAGCGGATTGGGCAATGGATTACCGTAATTGTCATTTAATTCGACCGAAAGGGCACCCGGGCACGAATTGCTTGCAGAAGGAGCAATCATTTGGGCGGTAACCAGGCCTGTTCCATTTTGATTGAGCGATATTTGGAGGGCAGGTTTACAAACAAGGCTACATTGCGCCGAGGCATAATGATCCAATCCTGCCCAAAAGAGCAAAACTAAAAGCAGGATCCCGAGCGGATGCCGCGTTTGGAAGCGCATGGATTTAAACGCCATAGGGCAAAATGAACATTGATTAAAATAAATTGGGTGGCCTGAAATCGGTTAAAGGCGCAACAAGTATAATTGTAAGGTGTTTGACAAATTTAATGCCATATTTGGTTAAAAATTTTAACATGTAGATGCTTAAACAATTTCCCCATTGGCCATGATTTCGTATTCGTAGGTACGCGAACTGGTTGGATCAAATACTTCCTTGTTGTGGCTGGCATTTGCTAGGCCTTCCCCAATAAAAATCACCCAGTCTTCATCTATGGTTGCAACGGCCCGGTTGATTTTGCCGTCGATTACTTTGGTGAACGCGATTACTTTTCGGCTGATGAGCTGTCCTTTGTCGGTATAGGTGGCAAGTACGTATTCGTACGCCAGCAAATCGGCTTTCCACCATACCAGCGCTATAAATTGCTCGGTTTGGTCAATCGCGAAACAGGGTATATACTCTACAAGTTCTTCATTTTCAAGCGTTGCTTCTTCAGTAGGCAGGATAAACTGCTCGATCATATCCAGCGGAAACTGTTCGTTTTCCAGGCTAAACACATGATGGGTTTCTTCGCCCAGGGTAGCGGGCATGGGTATAATTGGAAATTTTGCAACAAATTCGTGAAATGCGTAGGCCATAATGGTATTACAAAGCGGATGTGAGGATTTCTCTGTTTATTTTACGAATCATTCCACGCAATACTGCGCCGGATCCGCCAACTTCAACAAATTCGGTAATGCCAGCCGCAGCCATATTTTCAATGGTTTGTGCCCACCGAACTGGAGCGGTTAACTGTGCAACCAGGTTGGCGCGAATCAATTCGGGATCGGTAACCGCTTGTGCATGAACATTTTGATATACCGGACAAATTGGGGTTGCAATATGTGCAGCCTGGATCGCTTCCGAAAGTTCGTCTTGTGCAGGCTTCATAAAGGGCGAATGGAATGCCCCTCCTACTGCAAGCACCACTACGCGTTTTGCGCCAGCGGCTTCCAGGAGCGGTACAGCCAATTCAATACCTTTTTTTGAACCTGAAATCACCAATTGTCCAGGCGTATTGTAATTGGCAGGCACCACTATTTCTTCGGTAATCCCTGCGCAAATGCGTTCTACCTCCGAATCTTCCATGCCTAACACGGCCGCCATGGTACTTTCGGCCAATTCGCAGGCTTTTTGCATGGCAAATGCACGCTGGCTAACTAATAAAAGTGCCGCTTCAAAAGACAGCGCACCCGCTGCTGCTAAGGCCGTAAATTCACCTAAAGAGTGCCCTGCTACTGCCGCTGGTTGGAAATCAGCACCCGCAATTTTTGCGCGAATAATGCTTTCTAAAAATACGGCCGGTTGGGTCACTTTGGTTTGGGTCAGCTCCTCTTTCGATCCAAGGAACATGACATCCGTAATGCGCCAACCCAAACTTTCGTTGGCTTGTTCAAAAAGTTCTTTGGCCTGGGCATTGCTTTCATACAATTCCTTGCCCATGCCTTCAAATTGAGATCCCTGACCGGGAAAAACGTAAGCCTTCATTCGTCAAATATTGCGTGTGAAATATAAATTGCGCGGCAAAGGTAAGCTGTGCGCACATTTTCAAGCGGGTCGAAGCAGATTCATCTTACAGGAACAATTGCTGCAAGGCTTTCCAAAGTAGCCCTTTTCGGCTTTTATCCGGCTCCAAAACAGAAAGTGCTTCCGAAAAAAGCCAGGTGGCACCATAAAATTCAGTTGGTCGATAAAGTGGCATATCCACCTGCAAACCAATCATTTGTGGTGTTAATCCAAAAACCAAAATTTGGTCTGGTTGTTTCAATTTAAGCACCGAGGTTAGGCCAATCGCAGTATCGATGGGAACACTGGTCCAAAGGGTATCTTTTTCGGGATTTACCTGTGCAGCAGCCAAAATTTTAACCAAAAAATCTTTATTACCCGGAAACAACGGCTCTTCCAATACCACCAACCATATTTTTCGTGCATAAGCGCCCGTCGAAAACGCCATCAGGTCACGATCAGGGGCGAGAAAAAGCAAATCTTCGGGAGAATACATGGTGCGCTAAAGTGGATTCGGTGAACGAGAAAAATGAAACAGCAAAATTAATCAATTCTGAAACCACGACGCGCTAAGGGCTAATGAAACTGATAAAATACCCAAAAACGCCTTACAGCCGGATTAGATACGAAAACCCTTAAAAACAAATAAAACCCATCAATTACCAATGAATTAAGATTAATATTTTGCCCAAAGGGGGTATTTTTTGCAAACATTAAAATAATATTTGCAAAATTTGCCTAAAACATTTTACCTTTGATGCGTCCAACCAAGTTCTTTATAATAGTCAACTACTACACACATGGCTGTAAAATATCCTATCACGGTTTCGCTTACGAGCAATTCAAAGCTGCCAACCGTTGATTTTGCCAACATTCCCTTTGGCAAAGTTATTTCTGACCACATGTTCATCGTCGATTACGAAGGTGGTCAATGGGTGAATCCGCGGATCGAACCATTTGCCAAAATGGAAATTTCTCCTGCGAACCTGGCTTTACATTATGGTCAGAGTATTTTCGAAGGGATGAAAGCCAGCAAACGCAATGGTGAGCCGGTTTTGTTTCGTGCCGATATGCATGCACGCCGTTTGAATGTTTCTGCAGAACGTATGTGTATGCCGAATTTGCCAGAAGACTTGTTTATGCAAGGTTTGAAAATGCTGGTAGATCTCGACCGTGCCTGGATTCCTGACCTCGAAGACCATGCTTTGTACATCCGCCCGATGATGTTTGCAACCGATGAGTATTTCGGGGTGCATGCTTCTGAAAACTACCGTTTTATCATCTTTACGGGTCCAGTTGGCCCATACTACCCAAAACCTGTAAAATTGTGGGTGGAGGAAGTATTCACCCGTGCCGCCCAAGGTGGTGTTGGTGAGGCAAAATGTGCCGGTAACTATGGTGCATCCTTGTTGCCAGCGCAACGTGCAAAAAAAGCAGGCTACGACCAGGTGATGTGGATGGATTCGGTTGAAAAGAAATATGTACAGGAAGTAGGTACGATGAATCTGTTTTTTGTGATGGATAACCGGGTAATTACCCCTACTACTACTGGTACCATTTTGCGCGGCGTTACCCGCGATAGCTTCATGACTTTGTTGAAAGAATGGGGTTACACGGTGGAAGACCGCCTTTTGAGCATTGCTGAAATTGCAGATGCTTATTGGCGTGGCGCTTTGCAAGAATGTTTTGGCGCTGGTACGGCGGCCGTTGTGAGCCACGTAAGCGATATTACCTGGCGCGACCGCAAATTAGAGTTGCCTCCGGTAGATGAAAAACACCGTCCGGTAGGAACCATGTTGAAAAGTTACTTGAATCGCCTGCGCATGGGTTTGGAGGAAGATCAATTCCACTGGATGGAATCTTGCGCCAACTCAGGGGTGATGGATTTTGTAAAAGAAGAAGATAAAGCGTTGTTGATGGCTGTTTAAGGCTGTTGTATGAGATAAAGATGTTTAGGCCTGGAGGGATTTCCCCTTCGGGCCTTTTTTATGGGCTTTAATCTGGTTTTACCAGCACCAGTTTTGTTTTTTCTGCTTTTACAACGGCCTTTAAAAATGTAAGTAAAGCAGGATAGGCTGTTTTAGGATGAATTTGGTTGTTGAGGACGAGTTTGTGGCTGACCACAATTCGGCCCGTAATTGCCGTAATGTCCATATCAAATTGCCCAAAAGAGGTGTTGAGATGTACAGGTTCGAACCCGGATTCTAAGCGATAACCTTCCGGCAACATGATTTCAGTTACACTTTCTTTCGTGTATCCACGTGCATCTGCCTGTACATCCTGGGTACGGATATCGGTATTTTCACTGGGAATCAATAGGTTATCAGCGGGAACACAGGCTGGTAAAAAATACCGCTTTCCACTGATGGAAGCGATGCGTGGCAGCCGTAAAGTGAGCGTTTCTTTTACCTCCGGAATACGTGCTCTATTCGTTTGGTAGGCCATTTTTTCAATTTCAAAATCTTTGAAATTGAGCATGTTATACAAGTTTTTTTTCTTTTCGTCATCATGCAGCGTTGCCAGGTAAGCGGGTGTCTCCTGCAGGATACCGCGATAAGTTTCCTCGGATTCCCATTGGCCACTACCATCGGCCAGGAGGTTTAATTTTGCTTTGCGGGAAGCCGTATTTTGAGTGTAATCGTAGGCCGTGGTATGCACCATTTTGCCGCCTTCCGGGGTAATGAGCAGGGCCGGGCGATTGTCAGTAAAATCGCCCAAAAAGCCACAACTTACCCTTTGGCTTGTGCATTCCAGCCACAGGGTATCTTTTCCATCCGGCACACACAAGCAAGCATGGTTGAACCACGGATTGGGAAAGTCCGGAAATTGCACCTGTTCATCTTCACCCGCCCGAATCAAGGCATAATACGACGGAATACCTAAGGCTTGTAGCATCGCCTGGGTGTAATTGCTGAGCCCTTTGCAATCGCCATATTTGTATTGATCGACCATAACAGCCGAAGCGGGTTGCCAGCCGCCAATGCCCATGCCGACATAAAAGTACCGGGTGTTGGACTGTAAATAATCATACACCCGCTTTACTTTACACCCTTGATCGGGGCAATCGGCCACCAATTGTTGCAATTTACCCACCGCTTCGGGAGCAAGTGCATTGCGTTCGGCATTGAGGGTGTAAAAAAAAGTACCCAGCGATTCCCAACTGCGCATATCACCAGCAATACCGCCCATGGTAAAATCGGTCGGCGCAGACATGACCATCGGTCGGGAAAAATGGCTAACGGGAGCATAAGCTGCTGCTTGGATGGCAGTCAGGTTGTTCAATTCCCAGGTATTTTCGCCTGTTTTTGCGTTTTCAGGCAGGTTAAGTTCCTTAAACCGCGCAGTAAGCCCGGCTGGCATTTTCACCTCATAAACAGCATGCTCAATGGCAGCACCCGGGGCAGATTGTGGGTCGAATATAGGGTAAAACAAAAGCCCGGTATGATGTAGCACTACTTTATATTCAATGGTATACGGGTAAGCACCGCCGGAGAGATGTAACCGTTTATACCGGGTATCATTTACAAAATATTCGGGCGGCTTGACATCCTCAATATCCTTTTTCTTGAGTTTGCGCACGACACTGCCAGCCGCATCGTACACCGTGGCTTCAATCTCCTCGATATTGGTAAATTTATCGTAATTAAATACAATTTCGGCCTGTTTTTGGGCACTGGCATCGAGCAAGGTTAACACTTTATGCTCCGTTTCGAGCGCTTCACCCTGGTTGAGCACTTCAAAAGTGCATTGGTAGTTACGAACTACCACGTGTGCATTTTCCTTTAATGCAGCGGGAATCGTCGCAGCTGGATACATGGGTTGTGCAAAACCACGGATGGCTCCGCCCCAAAGCAGCACGCAAGTAAATAAACGAAATACCATGAGCGATTATAGTTTTGTGAGGACGACCTGTTCTTCCATTTTTGCCACGATATCCGAATAAAACTGGCGCAAAGGCGTGTATTCATCCTTCACAATATAAGGCTTGCGCATTTTGCTGCGGATGCTGATTTTTACCAATTCTGGCCCGGATTCAACCAGGTATTCGAAGGAAATCGCATTTTCAAGCAAGGCCAATTTGGTGGATTTAGGGAGCGCTTCCACTTTATAGCCCGCCGGAATATGCCAGCTGATGCTGTACGTTTCGTCGTGCGGGATACCCAGGTCGATGTTAAAAGCCCTTTCCGGATTTTTAAACGGATTTTCATGCACGCCTAATCCGAGGGTCGGGTTGAGGTAAATTTTATTCCCTGAAATGGTCGCGAACTCTGGGCTTTCCAGTTTAAAACCCATTTTTAAATTTGGCTCATTCCAAGCTTCAGCTTGCTCAATTTGTATGTCGGTAAGGGTGCCTTGTGCCGCCCAGTCCTTAAAAGTAGTACCCATGACGTCTTTCTGGCCATTTGTACGGATGAATTGGCGGATTTTAGCGGCGCCATACCCACTTTCAGTAGCATTAATCGTGCTATTGATGCCCCCCTCGCTTTTAACTTGTACATCGGCGATGATAAAACTGCGGGTGCTGATTTTATTTTGAATCGGTATCCAATCGATTGATTCGGCGGATTTAAGCAACAGGCCCTCATAGTTGATATCTTCCGCATCCAGCAAACCGACGGGATTGGGATATGCTGCGGCATCGACCAACAACATGGATTTATCTTCCATTTCAATGGCGGTAATCACCCGATTGAGTTCATCGGGAGAAACCCGGAATGGAAGCACCCGGCCATTTGATCGCGTGCTGATCATAAGTGGATAGGCACGCAAGCCATTTTTATTTAAAAGATTGATATACAGTAAGTTTAATTCCGTAGCGCTGCCTTTTTTAAACTTTACCAAATCGCCCGTGGTACTGGTTAGCCAAATATAATCGTATGCATTTTTTGAAAAATTGAGGCCCAGGTATTCATAAATGGCGCTTATCCTTTCCATTTCGGTTGTCTTACCATTTACGGCTGTTTTCGCCAAATCCGTTGTATTTCGGTTATCTTTCAGCACATCGTCATACACATCTTCGAGCATTTCTTTACCAAAACCCGACCAGCTGTTGTTATAATTCTTAAATCCGGCATTGACAATATGGTAACCATCGGCTTCGGGAACTACTCGGCTGTTATAAACTGCTTTAACGTCAAAATTGATCTGCGAAAGATAATCTTGCGGTGCAGCCATATAAGGCTCCGGCTTTAAAGCGGGAATATTTTCTTGAATATAGTGCAGGTTTTTACAATTATAAAGTACTTTTTCGCTGTTTGAGGTGGTTGTGGTCACACGTCCTTCTGAACGTTCGGTCCATGTGACTTGCGTTGAACGAATATTGTTTTCTTCTTCCGACAGTGTAAACGGAACAGCACCGGTAGCGCTTTTGCTATATTCAACGTAGGCAGGAATTTCGGCGATAAACTCGCTCCAAATGGTGGGCACGCTCAAGCGTTGGAAAGTCCAATCGGGTAAATAACCACCATCGTATGTAATAGAATATTTATACTCAATAACACTCCCTTCCTTTACACCGGGAATGGTAAACTTCGTCAAATTGCGGTTTTTAGTTAGTTTTTCTTCAAAAATATTGCCTTTTTCGAGTTTCGTTTCCGTTAATTTATCATTTTCCAGGTTGTATGCAGCGGCCTGAAGTCCAGATATTTTATCCGATTTGAAGTGAAAAATGCGCACATCTGCCAATCCGTAAGCCGATTTATTAAAAATTTTAATCCGCACATGAACATCATATTCCTCTATAAATTGTGCCTTTGCATTGTCGAAGCGATGTTGTATTTCTCCTTTTTCAAATAACACGACGGCGGGCGCGGCAGGGTCGAGTGGATAAGATTTCATGGCCATCTCTGCGTCCGAGATTTTACCAAATTTGGTTTTTAGTTCTTTTTTTTGGGCAAAACTGTACTGCGTGCTCATGAGCACGCAGAAAACAGAAAAAATACGAAGAAAATGCATGGTGTAGAATGATTTATTAGAGAAAACTAGGATTTTGACAATACGATTTGTTCTTCCATCTTCGCTACCATATCCGAATAAAACTTGCGCAAATGCACGTATTCTTCCTTTAGAATGTAAGGTTTGCGCATTTTGCTGCGGATGCTGATTTTCACCTGTTCTGGCCCGGATTCTACCATATACTCGAAGGAAATCGCATTGTCGAGCAAGTTCATTTTTGTCGATTTAGGCAATGCTTCCACTTTGTATCCAGGGGGAATGCGCCAGGAAATATTATAAATTTCATCGTGTGGAATACCCAGATCAATATCAAAATTGCGTTCTGGTATTTTGAATGGATTTTCGTGCAGCCCCAGGCCAAGGGTAGGTGTCAGGTAGGTTTTATTACCAGAAACGGTGACGAAAGCGGGTGTTTCGAGTTTAAAACGCAGCGTCAAATTAGGTTCATTCCACGCTGCTCCCTGCTCAATTTCCAAGGCATGCAGGCTTCCTTCGGCCGACCATTCCGGGAAAATATTGCTCAAGAGTTTTTTGTCGCTATTTTCGCGCAGGTATTTGCGAATTTTAGCCGCGCCATATCCACTTTCAGTAGTAGTAATCATACCCGCTGCGTCACCAGAAGGCAAAATATCCAATTGTGCCTGAATAAAACTGCGGGAATTAATCTTGTTTTCAACTGTTACCCAATTTATTTCCTCGGGTGATTCCAGCAACAAACCTTGTTTATTTAGATCCTCTTCTGCTAACAAACCAACTGGATTTGGAAATGCTGCAATATCCACCAATATAACGGATGAATCTTCCAGCACAACCGCTGAGATTACCCGATTTAGCGCTTCATGGGTAATCCGCTGGGGGTGAATTCTTCCATGCGTACGTGTGCTAATCATGAGTGGCCAAGCCGTTACGCCATTTTTCCTTAAAAGTTTGATTAGCAGCAGGTTTAATTCAGCAGCAGACCCCTTTTTTGACTTAATTATTTCAGAAAACTTATCGGTAAGCCAGATATAGTCGGACGAGATATGCGTAAAGTTTGTGCCGATAAATTCATACAGGGTGGTTAGTTTATCTAGGTGCGTATTTTTACCCATCAATACACTGTCCACAAAATTGAGGGTATCTTCTGGCACAATGGATAACTGCTTGTAAGCATATTGCAGCATGTTTTGGCCAAATTGTTCCCAGGTTTGATTGATCCGCAGAATCTTTCCGTTGGCAACAAACCTCGTTGCCCCCCGGTCTTCAATATAAATTGAATAAATTGCCTTTATCTCAAAGTTTATTTGTGATAAATAATCTTCGGGTGCGTACATATACGGTTCCGGTCGTAAAGCAGGTATGTTTTCCTGGATAAAATGCATTACGGTCATTTCATATACGATACCGCTGGCGGTGCCACTGTATTTCTTTTCAGTGGTCAAACTAAAAGGAATGGCTCCTGTAGCCGTTTTACTAAACTCAATAAATTTTGGAGCATCTACTTCATATTCACTCCAAACGGTCGGAATTTCCATCCGTTGGAAAGTCCAGGAAGGCAAACTGGTGAAATTACGTAACGTCTTAAGGTATTGATATTCAATAATACAACCTTCCTTTACACCTGGAATTGTAAAGCGGGTAAGGCTCCAAACATCCGAGATACGCTCTTCAATGATATCAACTTTCCCCAGTTTAGTTTCGATCATTTCGCCATTTTCAAGATTGAAAGCGCTTGCTACAATATCTGTAACCGGGTCTGATTTCAGGTGTACAATTTGAACGTCTGCAAGATCATATGCTGATTTATTAAAAATCTTAATCCGCACGTGTTTTTTGAAATCTTGCACAAATGATCCGAGTTTATAGTCGAATTGGTGTTCTACATTGCCCTTATCAAACAACACCAGGGCAGTGGCTGTACGATCCGATGCATAATTTTCCATACTGATCTCCGCCTTCGAAATTTTACCAAATTTCAAATTATAAGGGCATTTTTGAGCAGCAAGTACTTGTACAAACAAACAAAAAAACAGGATCTGCATCTTTGGGAATGCTTGCATACGATACAATTTTATTTATAAATATTTGACAATGTATTAAGCAGGCATAAAGGTAGCGGCAGGAACTTTACAAGGCAATCCTGTAAATGTTAAGGTTCCAGCTTTAACAACAATTGCAAAAAATATGACAAAACAGCCTATTAAATTAAAACCGGTCCAAAATAAAGTACCCAGGAAATGGCGAGCACCGAGGTAGCGATCACAACACCCCGTATGGCCAACTCCCAACGTTTGCGCCGGTAAATATTCAGGGGAATCAAATTAACTGCGATGGCCAGAATCGCCAGGGTGCGGATACGGAAATTGGGCGACAAACCGCTCGAACTTGCCGCGCCTTTTACCTCCAACAAGTTAAACACCTGGTACAACAATACAAAGGTGGTGAGCGGCAACAAGATGCCAACGACTATGCCAGTCAACAATAAATTTCGGTTGAGCATAATTTTTTTTCTAAAAAACAAATTTACAAATGATCAATGTCGCGCATTGCTTCCAGCGCCTTGTAATTGGTCAAATCGTGCATTGAAGGCACCACCGAAATATACCCGTTTTCCAACGCCCATACATCGGTATCTTCCGCATGATCCTGATTGATAAATTCGCCCGATAACCAATAGTACGGTTGACCACTTGGGTCGCGTCCTTCCACAAAATTTTCGATCCAGCGCGCCTCTGCTTGTCGGGACATTCGGAAACCTTTAATCTGATCCAACGGTATCTTGGGGATGTTGACATTCAATAAGTTACCATGTGGAAATGGATTATTGAGCGCATACTGCATAATCTTCTTGATCCACACTTTTGCCGGTTCAAAATCCGCTTCAAAACTAAAATCGAGCAAGGAAAAACCAATACTTGGAATGTCTTCTAAGGACGCTTCCATAGCAGCCGAAAGCGTACCAGAATAGATGATATTGATGGATGCATTGCTGCCGTGGTTGATGCCAGAAACACACAAATCAATGGTGCGGCCCTTCAGCACAACGTGCTTTGCAAGTTTAACGCAATCGACTGGTGTACCCGAACATTCATAGGCTTCAATGCCTGGAAATACCTGTACTTTGTTGAGTCGCAAGGGGTCATGTATCGTTATGGCATGACCTTTGCCACTTTGAGGAGCATCAGGGGCTACAATTACAATTTCGCCCAGTTCTGCCGCCACCTCCACTAAAGCACGAATACCAGGAGCAACGATTCCGTCGTCGTTTGTTACTAAAATTAATGGTTTTGTCATAGGACAAAAGTAAGGCACTGTGTGCGCTTACCATCTATTTTAAACCATGATTCCTTAATTTTATTGCCAGAATTGTCTGCTGCCTAGTTTGGGCTCAGAAAAATCAATACAAATTGCGTCAAAATCTGCAATAAAATTTAAAAATAAACTGTTATTGACTGAAATTTGCACCACAATCAAAATTACTCACAATAAACCATCTAATTTTTAAAGATTTAGGCCTATACTTGCATGAACAATGCATGCCTAAAACTTTGCAAACTACCAATTTACAAAAAATAGGCCTCCAAAATGCTGTCTATCCTAACTAAACATTTTGTTATGAAACGTTCTTTTGTTCTCATCCTTGCTTCATTTAATCTGGTATCTCTGTTTGCGCAGGCTCCGTATTACATCATGTTTAATACGAGTTTCATGGACCAACTGGAATATAAATATACCTATCAAGGTACTGTTATAAACAGTTATACCGTGAAACCAAGCCCAACAGAGGCATTTATGTTAACCGCTGCCAATGAAGGAATTACGTCCCCTACCCAACCTAAAGGCGCCGTTACTTACCGCGACCTGCGCAACAACGCCGAATTGCTCAATATGGTGAACAACCATACCCGCAACGTATATATCGTACACCCACGCACGGATGGCGACTTTTTATTAATGCCTATCATTTCGGCTACTTATGTGGTGCGCAATGGAGCGTTTTACATGGTTACAGCCCCGAATTACGCTTTTGCGCTAGATACAACCCGACTCATCAACGAAACCAACCTGGCCACCGGCAAATCACAATCGTATGTGTACTTCACCGGAATGAAATTCCGCGATTGCCGCATCGAATATGCTTTCCGCCGCGAACCTTCCCGTATCAACACAGAACGCTCCGACTTTGAATTTATGCCAGGCCTCGGCATCATCAGCGAACGCAGCGGCAAAAGCGCCAGTGATGCCGAAAATAACCATATGCGCCTTCTGAACGTAGATGGTATTCCTTTGGACGACTATTTGGCGTCCGGATGCGCAGGCGTCAGTTCGAAAACTACGGGCAGCACCATTTCACCTTATACACCCCGGGTTGATTATGGCAATACACCACCGGCAACCAAACCCATTACAAAGAGTCCAACGCCTTATAAAGAGCAGAATAAAGAAGATGTTGCCCTTCAAAATAAGGTAAATCAACAGGTAAACAATAGCCGCGAAGATTTCGATTTTAGCAAATGCCCGGAACAACCTGGTAAAGGATACCATATTGTACAGCCCGGCGACAACCTGAAAGCGATTGCGCGTACTTATGGTAAAAATGAACAAGACCTGATTACCTGGAACAAGATCAAAAACCCGAATTTGATTGAAATTTGCCAAAAAATCTGGCTAACGAAACCGCCAAAAGCGAGTACCATGGCCAAATCACCCGCTGTTCCGGCGGCCACCTTTAATACTGGAAGTGTAGGCGCTAAAAAAGTGCAAAATCAATCGGAACTTTGGGACGAACAGGGTACTCAAACACCCCCATTGGCCACACAATACAACACGAAATCACCAGAATATTACGGCCCTTCCACTAAAATTACTAAGGTTGCCCCGGCAGTTGCTGCCACGGAACCAACTATTCACCGCGTAAAATCGGGTGACTATTTGTACAAAATCGCCAAAGAACACGGTTGTATTGAGGAATGCATCCGCCGCGCCAATAAAATGCCCCTGGAAGGCGATATTACCCTTTGGCCAGGCCAGGAATTGATTATTCCGGAATGCACTTGCACTTTACCGGCATCGACCAGCTACTACGAAACGCCACAGAAACCGGTAAAATCGACTACAACCACCGACGAATACTATACGCCGCAAGCGAATAAGCCTAATTTCACGTCGAAATCGCCCGATGACCAATACTACAAACCGCAAGGGTACAACACCAACACCCCTGGCCCAAAAGCAGAATCTGCCAATATTTCGAGCCCACGGCAAAATGACCGTCCGGATAGTGGCAATAACGATGGCGACCAGGACACCTACTTTACCGAACACGTTGTAAAAGTTGGAGATACCGTGAACTCTATCGGCTATCACTATCGCGTTAATGCTGTAGAATTGGCGCAATTGAATAACTTGAAGCCCAATGATCCCTTGATCGCTGGAACCCGCTTGTTGATTCCGCACAAGAAATAGTTTTCCCGATAAAAGAAATGAGTCATCCCAAATTTTAGTTTTCACCAAAATTCGGGATGACTCATGTTTTATATTATATTTAAATACTTAATTACCAATAGTCCACTGCAAAGTAGCCATCCAGTTACGCCCGGCTTGTGGGAAAAACCCACTTTGATGGTAGGTATTGTTCCCCTCCAAGCGCGTATATGGGTTATCCCCCCGAGCATCATAAGCAGCAGAAGTATATCGATACGTCCATCCATTGGCGCTATACTGGGTGTTGAACAAGTTTTGCACCGTAAAAATAAGCCGCAGCGGTTGTTTGAAATACCGATTGAATTCAACGTTGAAACGCAGGTTGCTGAAGAAGTATTCCTTCAAAATTGTATTTTCATTGCCGGTATTGTCGAGGTATTGCTTGCCGACATGTTTACCCGATAAGGCAACAGCAAGTGAAATCGGCGCTTTCGCGGGCAAAACTTGCACCACAGCCTCTGCACTGGCAACCAGACCAGGGGAAAAAGACAGGGGAGTATTGCGAAAACTTTGCGGTATTTGGATGCCGCTATCCCAATCATCTACATAAGCGGTAAAAGCACGCACGGTATTTTTGCTAAACGCGGCTTGGGCATTAAAAGACACCACGTCGCCGGCTTGAATACTGCCTTCCAATTCGAGACCAATCCGATCACTTTGCGCAATATTAGTGCGTATATAGGCACCTACATTGTTAATGCGGCCGTCGAGCACCAATTGATCGCGGTAATGCATCCAATAAAAATTGGCCGCAACGTTCCAGTACTGCCCTTTGCCTTTCAAACCGGTTTCAAGGTCGTAAAGCCGTTCCGGGCGTGGACGACTGGAGGGGGTAGATTGGGTAAAATCGTCGCGATTTGGCTCGCGATTACCGATTCCGGCAAAACAATATGCGTTCAAATGGCTGCCCAAGGCTTTGCTGATGCCCACTTTAGGGTTGAAAAAATGCAAATCAACGGATTGATTTACATTGCGTAATAAATTATCGTACCCCAGAAACTGATATTGTACAAAGCGGTATTGCACGTCTACTATGGCAGTCCAGCCTTTACCTATTTCCGCTTCTGTTTTTAGGTAAATATTGGCGTCGAGTTTGTCAGCCCGATTGTCGTAATAAACCCAATCTTTGGGTACCGGACTCCATTGCGCCCACACAATATCGCCATAATGCCGTCCTTCATAGCGGTGTACCCCACCACCGAGCAGCATTTCGGATAAAGTCAAACCCTTTTTTGCGGCATTGGTTGGGTTCCAGCGCAGGGCAAAGGTGCTGCCATAAAAATGGTTATCGAGCCAAAGACGGCGGATCAGATCTGTTTGGGTAACAAGACTGTCTCCAATCGTAATATCTTCGATACCATAATTTGTAAAAGACTGCGCTGCTTTATATTGCTCATAATAACCTAACCCCCGGGTATAATGGGCATTCAGTTGCAGGGCCAATTGGGCGCCCAACATTCGTTTGTAATGCAAAAGGTAATGCCGTTGGGAATAATGATCTATCTCGTCCGCATAGGGCGCGCCCCGGCGTTCGGTTCCTGCCGTATTATATCGCCGAAGTACCGGATCATCCACATATTGGGCAGGTACCCCATTCCAGGCCTGATAGGTTTCCTCTTTTCCGAACAGCAGGTTGGCTTGCAAGGATTGTTTGGTACCAATCCAGTTGGCACTTAAATGCCCGGCGTTCAAATTAGCCCTTGCTCGATCGATATAGCCATCTGATTGAATGGTAGAAATACGCCCCTGCAACGAAAATTTACCTTTTAACAGGCCAGTGCCCACATACATTGAAGATTTACGTGTATTGAACGATCCGAAGGTTTGGGTAAAGGTTGCAAATGGATCCGCTTGAATGCGGGATAAATCAATGTTGACCGAAGCGCCGAACGCGCCAGCGCCATTGGTACTGGTACCCACACCGCGTTGCACCTGAATTTCGGAAGCAGATGCCGCTAAATCGGACAAATTGACCCAATAAACCGCCTGGCTTTCGGCATCATTGAGCGGAATACCATTGATCGTTACATTGATGCGGGTAGGATCGCTCCCACGGATGCGCATACCCGTGTACCCGATGCCCGTACCTGCATCGGAGTTTTCGACCAAACCCGGCACTTTGGTAAGCAAATAGGGTACATCCTGGGCTTGATACGTTTTAGCAATGTCGGCAGCCAACAGGTTGGTATGGGGTACCGGATTGCGGCCGTTGACACGGGTGGCTTGGATAACCACCGTTTTCAAACGGGCGGTATCAACCTTAAAATCTTGGGCGAAAAAAAGACTTGGAATGGAAAAAAAGACGGCCGCCAACATCAAGCGACGACAAACAGAGTGATTTAAAATACACTCAAACAAGAAATAATGCATTTAAAAAAGATGATTGTGTGAAACAAGCGCCTACATGGGTGTAACATAGGCGTAGTGCTTCCACTACCCGCTCACTTCCCTTCCCGGCATTACCCGGGCAGGTTCGATGGGTATAATCTCAGCCTTTTTGTGCGCTGCTCCTGATTTCTGTGGCCATCAGAAACGCGGATTGCTTGCAAAAAAGACACCCCAATGAGTTGCAACAAATTTGGTATCTGTGTGGTCTGGTAGCGAACCAGGACCTATTTACCGTCCACCAATTTTATTCCGTAATCAGCTAAGGTACCGTAATACGTTGAATTATTTGCAATATATGGGCAAACCTTTTTTCAGGACTGCCCGATAATACCGTATAGGGCAGGTTTTGGGCGCGTAATAATTGTTCGTATTGTTCGAAAAGCACCGCGCGTTCCTTCGGATGCTCCCGCAAAGGATCGGGTTGCCAAGGAAAATCGGGTGCGCACAAGCCATAAAACACCTGGTCGGCAGCATTTTCCGGGATTTGGATCAGTGCTTGTTGCGGGGCAAAACGATATTGTTCCCAAATATATAAAACCGTCCAATCGGTATCACAAATGAGCGTATGGGCACATTTGTGACGGTACCAGGCTTCCCAGGCCAGTTGTCCGCGTAAAATAGTCGGTAAATCCGAATGTACGTAAGGCCGACCCAAGCCATCCAGAAAAAATCGTGCAAACTCTTTGACCCATAATGTGTTCAGAGCTGCAGCGAGTTGCGCGGCCAACGTCGTTTTTCCGGATGATTCAGGACCGGTCAACACAATTTTCAAAAATGATTGTTTCTCCATCAAGACGCTACATGAATGGGCAGACTACGCTACCTTTGCAGGGGAGCATTGGCACAAAAAATTGATATAAAACATGCATAGTATCGAACCGTTTTTCAATTGGCGTGATGCCTATATTGCCTCAGAAGACGTAAGATCCCCTTTTTTCGGACGCAAGTACAGCGAATTTTATTTCACGCACAAACTCTACAACTATTTTTTGCACCCGCAATGGGACGAATTTGGTTCGACCACCTTGTATGGCAAAGCCCTATTTGTGGATTACATCGACGGTTTTGCATTGATCGAACTCCTGGGAGAGTGGAATGACACCCTGCACAACGATATTATGTTTTTAAAACGCCGGATGATTGATCCGATGTTGAAAGAGGGTATCACCAAATTTGTGTTTTTCTGCGAAAATGTGCTCAATTTTCATGGCGCGGAGGAAGATTATTACGAAGAATGGTCGGAAGAAGTACTGGAAGAATCGGGCTGGATTGTACTGATCAACATACGCAAGCACGTGGAGGAAGAAATGGTCGATTATCGCTTGCAACGATACATGCATTTTGGCGAAGACTATAATGACATTATTTGGCGGCCGCATAAGCCCCTGTTGGTATTTCAATTGATTGATGCCCTGGTTAATGGTATGATTAAAAGGTTGGATTGATTTTTCAAGCAACAAGATTTATTTAAAAAAACTGCGATATATTTGTGGTTCGTTAGTGCCTTTTTAATCCCGACCATTGTTTTGGGTCGCTATAATCCTTTCCGTCGTGGTCTCATAGATACAAATGATTCGTTAATCATTCCATACGGCAAAAGAATCCTGGCATTTAAGCGTTCTGAGGGCCGTTCCAAAACAAATCACTCCACATGACGGCAAAAAAACGCCTTTCCTTTTCCCAAAACCGCCACATCCTTCCATTTCTTGCCTTTCTATTTTTTTACGGATTCACCGTTTTGGCGCCCACGCATTTGCAAGCCCAAAGCGCCGAAATATGCGACAATGGTCTCGACGACGATGGCGACGGCCTGATTGATTGTTACGATCAGGATTGCACTTGTACGGGACAATGCGATGATTTTTACTATACTACATGCAATGCCGATTGCTTTTATATCCCGCCTTGTGGACAACTTTCTCTGGGCATTCAGTGGGTCGGGGAAGCCCAAACAGGCACCTACTCTACCGTAGTGGCAGGGGATATGGACAACGACGGCATTCCGGAAATTGTCACCTACAAAACAGAAGCAGCCGATTTATACATCATTAATGGGGCTACAGGCAAAACTAAGGTCCACATCGTAGCACCTTCCATTTTTGCAGGCGGAACAGCACCTGCCATCGCTGATTTAGACCATGATGGGTTTGGAGAAATTGTGATTGTGGCGAATGATCGGCGTTTGTACTGCTTTGAACACGACGGTACGATCAAGTATGTCAGTGCGATTCAGGTAGGCTATGCCGGACGGTATGTATTTTCGGTACCTAATATTGCCGATTTTGATCATGATGGCTGGGCCGAAATTAACATTGGCAACCAGGTCTACAATGGCCAAACGGGTGCTTTATTAGCAGAAGGGGGCCAAAATGTATCGGCGGGCGAACACCCAACAAGGGTTGCAGGCGGTTTTTCCTTCAATTCTACGGTGGCGATGGATGCCTTACCCGATGGTTTTTGCCCGGATTGTGCAGGGCTTGAAATTGTGGCAGGCAACCAGGTTTTGTCGGTAAATTTAGTCACCGGTGCCGTATTACCCATCGTAAGTGCACCTGCTTTATACCTTGATGGATTTACCAGTGTGGCCGATATTGATCGGGATGGCGATTTAGACGCCGTGGTGCAAAGCCGTAAAAATGGCTTGAACACCTTATATGCCTGGGAAATAGAAACATCCACGGTACTCCGAGAGTTTCAACTGCTCAACAATTGGCAGGAAGGTGCTTCACGGGTAAATATTGCCGATTTGAATGGCGACGGACAACTCGAATTCAGTTTTGTGAGTTACCCGTACTTATATGCGCTGCGCAATGATTTCACCATTATGTGGACCTTGCAAATTAATGACGCGTCCTCGATCACTTGCTCCAGTGTGTTTGACTTTTGTGGAGACGGATCTGCCGAGATCATTTACCGGGATCAGGACAAATTGCGGGTACTCAATGGGGCTACTGGCCAAATAGCCTGGCAGGATGTGTGCACCTCCCTCACCCACATCGAAAGTCCCTTGGTGTTGGATGTCGACAACGACGGACAAACTGAAATTGTGATTGAGTGCGGCACCAATGGGTCCTTAATGGAAGGTACCGTGGTTGCTTACGAGGCCATTGGCAGCCCGGGTATTGCCTCGCGCAAGGTTTGGAACCAGCATGGTTACTTTAATACCAACATCAACGACGATTTAAGTGTACCCCGCATCCAACAAAATCCCGGGATTGTAAATGATTCATTGGTACTCAATACCTTTATGAATCAATACTTTAACCCAACTTTCCCCTCGCCTGACGGCCGCATTACCATTACCCAGCAGCAATGTGTGGGGGATTCGCTGGAGGTAAGTCTTCAGTTGTGCAATACCGGCGATAATTTATTGCCTGCCAATACGCCTATTTCGCTTTATGTGGGCAATCCGCAGACCACCCCAGCGGTTTGGATAAGTGCTTTGCCAATTGGCAAGTTGATTGCAGCAGATAGTTGCTTTGGCTTTACGGTTCGCTTTCCACGGATTTCCAGCGATTCGGTGTTTTTTGTTTTAAATGATAATCATTCCAAAGCAACACCGTTCAACCTGGCGCAGGATTTTCCGGTGACCACCATTGGCGAGTGCATTTTTACCGATAATATTGTGGGGCTGCGGTTTTACTACAACCCGGCAACGCTCAACCTTGGAGTAGATACCGCCATTTGTGATCGGACGACCCTTCTGCTTAAGGCCAGTGGCAATGACCTGGTTTCGTGGAATTGGCAAGACAATACCGCCCTTGATCAATTTCCTGCTTCAAAACCAGGCATATATAATGTCGTTGCAACCGATGTGTGCGGCATTACCCAAACCGATACGATTGATATTCGCATTGACAGCAGCACCGTGGTATCCATTGGTGCCGACCAGGTGATGTGTGCCGGCGACCAGGTAGCCCTTTCCGAGAGCGGTTTTGATTTTTACAAATGGCTCCCTAACAATGTGGTAGATTGCGATGATTGCCCGAATATAGCTGCATTTCCGCCTAAAACGGGCATTGTAATCCTGGAAGCAGGTTTCAACAATGGCTGTGTGAACCGCGATACCGTTTTGGTTACGGTGCGCGATACCTTCAATTACCAGGTAGATACGACCGTTTGTTATGGGCGTACCGTACAATGGAATGGCCAAACAATTCCACCCGATGATAGCCGCAGTTTTTACTTTCAAACGGTTTATGGCTGTGATTCGATTGTGCATGTGCGTGTAAATGGCACCCTGGCAGGCACCTTTAACATCCCGGTAGACACGGCGGTTTGTTTGGGTAAAACCCTGCCTTACAATGGGTTCGTATTGGCGCCGGGTGACCAGAAAATCTTCTTTTTATCGGCAATAACGGGTTGTGACTCCACCGTACAGGTCAATATTTTGCCCAAAGACACCTTTTCTACCGCCGAAAGTCGTGTGATTTGCTCTGGGGCCAGTTCGGTGGTGTTTGGACAACAATATATCGAAAGCGGTATTTTCAGAAAAACCTTTACCGCAAAAAACGGCTGCGACTCTACCCATACGGTACAATTGACGGTGTTAGACCCAATTACACTGAATCTGGAGGCCTTGCCCACTTGTTTTGCGGAAGCCACCGGTTCGCTTACCTTAAATGTGCTCGGTACAGCGCCACCTTTTGATTATAATTGGAACCTACCCGCTCCCAACCAGCCAACGCTCGATCAACTTCCCGCAGGCGCTTATGCCGTGACCGTTACCGATGCCAATGAATGCACAGAAACGGCAAACACTGTACTCAACGCCTATCCGCCCATTGAATTTGAGGCGATTACGGTGCCGGTGCAATGTTTTGGGCAAGCAAGTGGCGAAATTCAAATCAGCACCAATGATACCAGTCTGGTATTTGGTCTGGATGGCTTGCAATACAGTCAACAATTAGTAAATAAAGGGCTAATTGCAGGCGATTATGCCGTTTTTGCCCAAGATATTTACGGTTGTGTCGATACTTTGGCGCTAACGGTGACCGAACCACCCCAACTTACCCTGCAACTGCCTGCCGATGTAACGGTGGCTTTGGGTGATTCTATTCAAATAAATCAGCTGGCTTCGGGATTAACGCCCACCTTATATACTTGGAACAATACTGCTTATTTGGGTTGTTCGAATTGCCCAGATCCATTTTCGCGTCCCTTGCGCGATATTGAATATGCGCTGACGATCACCGATGAACATGGCTGCACGGCCAGCGACTCGATGTACATCACGGTGGCACGCATCATTCAGGTCTATGTGCCCACCATTTTTGCGCCCGATGGTGCGGATGTGCGCAACAGCATGTTCAGTCCCGGATTTGGCCCTGCAATTTATCGCATTCGCCGTTTTCAGGTGTATGACCGCTGGGGATCGCTGGTGCATGAAATACAGGATGGCGTCCCGAACGATGTTGGGGCATCCTGGGATGGTAGCATAAAAGGCAAGCTAGCCAATCCGGGGGTATATATTTGGGCCCTTGAAGTGGAATTGGTAGATGGAGTACTTGCGAATTACCAAGGGAATGTGACCCTTTATCGATAAGACACCTTTGTGGTGGCTATTTTTGCAATAAATGCCCAAAAACAGCCACCACAAACATCTTATTTAAAAAAGTGAATTTCAACCCTTCTGCTGAGTTGTCTTGCTTGGGCTGATTCTGGGTTCGACATTAAAGCGGGGCGGCTTGCGCCAAAACCACTCACACTCATACGCGTTGGGTCAATGCCCTTTGAAACGAGGTAATCGAAGCACTTTTTGGCGCGTTGTTCCGAAAGCAACTGATTGGCGGGCAATTCGCCGCTATTGTCGGTATGGCCTTCAATTTTGATTTTGAAGCTTGGGTTTTCCTTTAAAACATCTAAAACTTCTTGCAAAGTGGCGTAAGATGTTTCAAACCAATCTTGTTTTTGGGAATTGAAATAAAGGGCTTTGAACGGCACACCCGCTTTATACATCGAAACGGCACCCGGACAGCCACTGTTGCTGAGCGAACCAGCCATGGTAGGACATAAATCATCGCGATCGGCCACCCCATCGCCATCGCCGTCTGGGCAACCTTTGAGTTTGGCATCCCCTTTAATTCCCGGACAATTGTCGTTGTTGTCGGCGAGTCCGTCCCCATCACTATCGGGACAACCCTGGTAAAGTGCAATGCCAGGCATATCCGGGCAGGCATCTACTTTGTCGTCCACACCATCCAGGTCGCGATCCAAGCCAGGGCAACCCTTCAGTAGCGCTGGTCCTGCATCATTTGGACAAGCATCGTCCTGATCCTGAATACCATCCGCATCCGTATCCGGGCAGCCCTCAAATACCTCAATCCCAGGCAAATTCGGGCATTTATCGGCTGCATCAGCGATTCCATCCTGGTCTGTATCCGGACACCCCATTGATGCGCGCGGCCCAGCCACATCCGGGCATTTATCTTTGGCATCTACTGTACCATCCAAATCGGCATCCGGGCATCCCAGTGCTTGCTTGCTGCCCGGTGTGTTGGGACATTTATCCTGCTGGTCGGCTACGCCATCGCCATCGGTATCGGTTTTGCCAAAACTTCGGCTTACGGTAATTTGCCCAGCTACATACCAATCATTGGCTTTTGACTTAGAAACAGCCTTCAAACCATCGAGGTAATCCGAAAAATTAATTCGAAAGGCGCCTTCTAGTCCGAGTGACCATTTTTCGGTCAAACGAATGCGTAAACCTGCACCCACCGGCACATGTAAACTCCAAAAGTCTCGGTTTGCCCGATCTGTGTTGATGTCATTTAAACTAAAATTTGGGTTGCCCCCATCGTTCAAATTGTAATCTACCACCGCATAAGCATAAGTAAGACCGCCGCCAAACATAATATATGGACTAATCATCCGCGCTTTCGGCTGCAAAACAGTCGTATCCCCGTTGCGCACCACCATCTTGCGGGTTCGATCAAATTGTTGAACCGTTCCACCTTTGCTGCGAAAAACCACGTTGCGTCCAAATGGGTAAATCTCCACCCGGCCCGACCCATCGAGAAAGGGTGTGTTGAAAGAAAGGCCGCGTTGGGCATTAAGAACATTTGGGTAACTGCCTTCATTACCGGCTAAAATTCCGGCGGTGCCATCTGCACGCAAGGCAAGGTAGTTATTCAGGTGGTAGCGAATCATGCCGGTTCCGGCAGGACGAATAAGGCCAATTGCATTCGGAAATGGGTCTAATTCACCCATGTAATATGCAGCACCGAGTCCGAGACCAATTTCCCAGGACTTTTGGGCTTGTAAGGATAGTGCAAACAGCAAAAAGATTAGCCAAATAATATTTTTCATAAATCTGGATTTGGATAAATTCGCAGACACAATAGTCTGCTTGAAGCGATTTTTATACCGATAAAAATGGCAAAAAACACCCATTTATCGTTTAATGAAATTCATAGCAAGAATTATTCCAATATAGAAAATAACATGTTTATGTAGCGAATAATTATGTTAAAGTTTTGAATATCTACTTAAACCCGATCGACTTTCCACTTTTTACCACCAAAGTCAGTTTTCCATATCTACTTTTCCACTTTTTACCACAGGCTGCATATCCACAGTAAAACACCACTCATTTTTAGATCATTTTAAGAATTTTGATACACTGAAGTTGCTAGGAAGGTAACCTAAACGCACAGAATTATTAAAAAAGATTGGGCATGGTTAAAAAATTGACACTTTTTACCACGAAATTAACTACTAATAATCAACATTTTAAACATTATAGAAATAAAATTAAAACACTTTTTTCATAAAAAATGTAAAATAGTGGTAAAATGTGGTAAAAAGGAATACATTTGTGCCAGTGAATGAAGGGCCAAACCCACGTACCGGTCTGATTTCACGTAGCAGAAATTAACTAAAGTCCCACACTTTGCAACTCATTGGCGAATTTCCAGTGGCTCTTGACAACAAGGGTCGTTTGCGCCTTCCAACCGCGCTACTGCGTCAACTTTCCGCTCCCACAGCGGATGGTACGGACGAGCAGAGCGGTTATGAGTTTGTTGTTAACCGAGGTTTTGAAAAATGTCTTACCCTCTATCCCAAGTCTGTGTGGGATGCCATTACGGTCAAATTGAGCCGACTCAATCGTTTCAACGATCGCAACCGGATGTTTATCCGCTCTTTTTATTTGGGCGCATATCCGGTTACTACCGATTCGGCCGACCGAATTCTGCTACAAAAACCTTTGATGGACTATGCCAGCATTCAGGATGATGCGATCCTGGTTGCGATGGACGACCGCATAGAAATATGGTCGCCCGAACAGTATCAGTCCCTCGCTGCCATTGATTCCAATGCTTTTGCCGACCTCGCCAATCAGGTGATGGGCGGCGGAGAAGAGGGCGCTGGCGGTACCGAAGGCCCTAGCCTCGAAGATATCTTTGGATCTTCCGGCATCTAATATTCTGACACACAGCATTTTCTGAATAAAAAACTTTTACCGAACACCAAAAACCAACCGCCCCGAATTGCCCATAAACAGCAGGATCTTATGTACCACGCACCCGTATTGCTTCAGGCTTCTATCGACATGCTCCGGATTCGTCCAGACGGCAGCTATGCCGATGCAACCTTTGGCGGAGGCGGTCATGCGCGCTTGATTTTAGAAAACCTGGATGAAGACGGCCATTTATACGCTTTCGACCAGGACCCGGATGCGCAAAAGAACACGGAACAGGCCGTGTTTTCCCAAAATCCGGCTTTTCATTTTATTCCGTCCAATTTTCGGCACCTGAAGCGGCAATTGCGCTCGGAAGGACAGCGCGTCAGTTCGATGGACGGTATTTTGGCCGATCTGGGCGTAAGTAGTTATCAACTCGATACCGCCGAACGCGGCTTTAGTTATCGTTTTGATGCTGAATTGGATATGCGCATGAACACCCTCGACGGCCCCCGCGCCTCCGATGTGCTCAACACCTATTCGGCCGAGGCTTTGCAACAGTTGTTGAGCATCTATGGGGAAGTACGCAACGCGCGCACCCTCGCACTCGCCTGTGTAGAACGCCGCAATGCACAACCTTTCGCCACCACCGGCGATCTGGTAGAAATATGCGGCAAAATATTCATCGGCGACCGCATGCGCTACCTCTCCCAGGTATTTCAGGCCCTGCGCATGGAAGTAAACGACGAAGTAGGCGCGCTGAAAGACTTCTTGACCGACTCCCTCGAAATGTTGGCCCCCGGCGGCCGCCTGGTGGTACTCACCTACCACTCCATTGAAGACCGCCTGGTGAAAAACTTTATGAAAACCGGCAATGTGGAGGGCGTGCTAGATAAAGACTTTTACGGCAACATTACCCGGCCCTTCGAATTGGTGCTCAAAAAAGCCCAGGAAGCCAGCGCCGAAGAAACAAAAGCGAATCCGCGCGCCCGCAGCGCTAAACTGCGGGTAGCCCAAAAATCGGAAAAATAGCCATGGCCAACAAACTGCTCAACGCACTAAACGTCAGCCAACGCACCACCGATTTTGTGTTCGGCAACTTTGCTTACCTGATGTTTTTGGGCTTTCTGGCCATTATTTACATCGCCAATGCCCATTTTGCTGAAAAAGGGGTACGCAAAATACAAGTCTTGCAAAAGGAAATTAAAGAGTTAAAATGGGAATATACCAGCATTAAAAGCGAAACGATGTACAAATCGATGCAATCGCAAATAGACGAAAGCCTGGAGCCGGTTGGGTTGGATTTGGAGAATAAGGGGCCGCGGGTGATTAGTGATGAGTGATGAGTGATGAGTGATGAGTGATGAGTGATGAGTGATGAGTGATGAATGATGAATGATGAATGATGAATGATGAATGATGAATGATGAATGATGAATGATGAATGATGAATGATGAATGATGAATGATGAA